>NZ_RCDI01000003.1 GCF_003675875.1 Halostella limicola
ACCCCGATAGCAATGGCCTCCGGCAGGATCAACCGGAATGCTCCCGGCCACTGTGGGCCGGGGGGTCTGGCGGGTACACTCGTAAGAGTGTACACCTATTGCGTGGTCCGTAATTCGGCGACCACCGCGCCGTCTGAACGGCCGGGTGTCACCGAACTACCAAGGCTAACATCAGATTCCATCGTGTACGGCGGACCGCAGGGGTGGAATCCTCATTTCCTGCCGCCCTCGACGGGCAGCATCTTCGTCACATCACATCGAATGGGGCATGTGCATAAAAGGCCGTCGAATCGAACGGCGTTCGATACGCGATACCACGAGTGACATTCGGTAGAGACCCCGTGACGCGGGCGCGGCCCCGTCCCGTGATTTCGCACACGTACGAATTAGTATACTTGCAGCCCGAACGAGCGGTAATCGGTGCCTGTCGGGGGCGCGACGCGCGTGTACGAACGTCGAACGATAGCGCTCAGCAGAGCCCGCCAACGACGCGTCTACCTCGTTTTCACTTGGGCGGGGGTCCCGTCGAAACCCGCGGACGGCAGGGTACCCGTTCGCATCGTTTCGCTGTCGTTTCACCTCCCGAACGTTTAACACACCGGGCGGTGAACCCCCGAAATCAGCCGATGTTTCCGGAGACGATCGAGACGGAACGGTTGCGCCTCGTGCGGTTTAGCCGCGACCGCGTCGATCTGGACGCGGTCCACGAGGCGCTTTCCCGCGACGAGCAGACCGAGCGCGAGCTGGCCCACGTGACCAAGTCGCCGGACGACACGCTGAAGGAGACGTGGGACCGGTTCGTCGAGGCGGAACGGCGGTGGGACGAGGGAGAGAAAGCCCGGTACGCCGTCTACCCTCGCGAGGGGGAGAACGGCGCAGGCGAGTTCGCCGGAATGGCGGCGCTCACGCCCCACTGGGACCGGCGGAGCGCCCGGTTCAGCCTCGTCCTCAAGGAGCGCTTCTGGGGGCGAGGGTACGCCGGCGAGCGCGCGATCGCGTTCATGCGGCTGGCGTTCGATCACCTTGACCTCGACCTCGTCTCGACGGGGTACTTCGAGGGGAACGAGAACTCGCGGAAGGCGATCGAGCGGTACGTCGACCGCGTCGGCGGTCAGTACGAGGGCCGCCTGCGAAACTGGGTGCCTCACGGCGACGAGGTGCTCGACCTCCACCGCTACACGGTCACGCGCGAGCAGTGGGAGCGGAACCGGCCGGACGACCGTGTGGTGTTCGGGGATGAGTGAACTCCTCCATCCAGACCGGAGCGCGCTGTTTCCGGAGGCGATCGAGACCGAGCGCTTGCGCATCGAGCGGCTCAGTCACGACACCGTGGACCTCCTGAAGTACTACCGGATCTGCTCGTCGGACGAGGGGATAGACGAGGTGACGCGGTACCTCTCCTGGGACCCCCACGAGTCGGTCCGCGAGACGAAGGAGTTCGTCGACATGGTCGAGCGCCAGTGGGAGAACGGGGAGAGCGCCGCCTATCTGCTTCGACCGCGTGGGTCGGAGGACGGGGCCGGCGACATCGCCGGCGGCGCCGGGATGACGTTCGACTGGGAACAGAAGACGGGCACCCTCGGCGTGTGGCTGCGAAAGCGTTTCTGGGGGCGGGGTTACTCCGGCGAGCGCGCGGCGGCGTTCGTGGAACTCGCCTTCGACCGGTTCGACCTCGACGTGGTCGCGGTCGAGCACCAGGCAGGAAACGAGAAGTCCCGGCGCGCGATCGAGAAGTACGTCGACAGGTTCGGAGGAACTTACGACGGTACCTTCCGTAACTGGGCCGTCAAAGCGGGCGAGGCGCGCGACCAGCGCCGCTACACGATCCGCAGAGAGGACTACCGCGAGGCGACGACGTAGCGGCAGCCGCGTCGGCCGACCGCGCTATCGAACGAGGGGAGCCGTCACAGCGAGCGGGCGACCATCTCGCCCCATTGCTCGAAGCCGTAACGGTCGTAGAACGCTTGCGCGCGGTCGTTCTTCGGGTCGACGTCGAGTACGATCCGATCGAGTGGCAGATCTTGCTCGCGGGCGGTCGACAGAACCGCCTCGATGAGGTCGTCGGCGACGCCCGTTCCGCGGTGGTCGGGGTCGACGTATATCTCGTTGAGGACGGCGGCGTCCCAGATCATCGACAGGCGCTCGGGCAGGAGGAAAGCGTAGCCCGCGAGGCCGTCGTCGGTCGACGCGACGGTCACGCAGTCCGGATCGCTGTCAGTGCAGCGCTCGACCCAGTCGAGGTACCGCACGCGGTAGTCGTCGGTGAGCTTGCCCTCGTAGGCGGCTTCCTTCTCCTCGCCGCCGGTGTTCGCGCCGAGGCCGCGCTCGAAGGCGCGCTTGAGTTCCCACAGGTCGCTCCCGTCGGTGTCGGGGTCGTAGGATCTGATTTCCATGCCTCCTCTTCGTCGCTCGTCCCTGTTTACTCGGCCGATTCTGATGGACCGTTCGGCACCAGTGCGAGGTGTCGACCGGCGTCTGGATGTTTCACTTTCGCCCCGCGTGGCGGACCAATAAGTACGCCATCGCCGAAGCGAAATCATGCAGTCACCGGTCGAAATCACCGACGAGGAGAAGTACTGGTTACGCAGTAGAGATGTCAGCGATTCGCCGATGATCGGCGGAGACGAGTACTTCACGGAACACAGCGTGGCGAGACCGAATGCGGTCACGGCGGATGACCTCCCGCCCGCTGACGACGCGGCGGTTCGTGAGATCGATCGGGAGGCGCTTGAACGGGGGAAGCTCATCGGTAAATGGCAGGTAACGGGGTCAGCGGAACGGATCGAGGAACTCTGGCCCGAACTGGTTGCCGACGCGGAGGCGGGAGTGGTCTGGGGAGCGAAGGCGATGACCGCGTTCGGACACGCGGAGTTGCCGATGTACGACGAGTACGTCTTGACCGTCTACACGCCGAACTACTTCGAGAAACGGGACGTCGACCGCGTCAGAGAGCACCTCCGTAACGAGTACGGCGTAACTCACGAGCTGTACTACAAACCCGACATCTACACGACGAAAGGGATCGTCGCGGAAACGGCCGAAGAGTTCGGGCTGTCAATCCCCGCGAGATACGTCGCATAGCCCGATTCGCAGGTTCGGTGGCGGTCGGACCCGTCACCCCTGCTGTCCCAGCAACCGCCCCGCGACCGCGACGAGGCTCGTCACGACGACGATCAGTTGGTCGCCGTTCGCGACGACCGGAAAGATGCGTTCGGGCGATCGCTCGCCGCCGGCGTCGGCGCCCGCGCTCCCCGGTTGGGGGTCGACGCCGGTGTAGAACTGCGTCTCCCGGGTCGTCCCGCGCGCCGACTCTTCGAGGTCGACGAACGTCTGAACGATCCCCCGGTCGGTCGAGTAGTACAGTTCGCCGTCGAACGCGTAGAACTGGTCGTGCAGCGGGTATAACAGGTTCGCGCCGTTGAACGTCAGGTCCGGGCCGATACCGGCGAACGTCACGGCCGCGACGGCCGTCCAGGCGACGCGGCTCCCGTAGGTGCCCCACTTGGAGCGGAGTCGCGACTCCCGGCGGATCCGGGTGTCGTAGTACAGCAGCGCCGCGGCCGCGCCCGGGAGGAGGAGCGTGTGAAACGCCGCGCGGTGCGCGCCGATGACGTACCACCCCAGGAAGACGTCGAGGTCGATAAGGGCCGTCGCACCCGCGGCGACGGCGACGGCGCGGGCGTCGAACTCGTCGCCGAGGAGGGCGGCGGCGACGAGCCCGGCCAGCGCCGCGTGGAAGACGGTCGATGGCATGTCCGAAACGGACGGTCCGCGGACCTATCAGCGTTCGCGTGTCTTCGACGGGCGTCGAACTCTCGTTTCGGTAGTTCTAATACCCGCAGTTCCGACCTGCGGACCATGGATGGGACGGACGGGCCGCGACGCGACCTCGCGGAGAAGATCGCCGGCGAGATCACGCTGAGCGACGACCCCGGGGCCACGCTACGGAAGTGGCGCACCGACTTCGACGTCTCGCAGACGGACCTCGCGGAGGAACTCGACGTCTCGTCGTCGGTCATCAGCGACTACGAGAGCGGACGCCGGGAGAGCCCCGGGATCGGCGTCATTGAGCGTGTGGTCACCGGCCTGCTCGACATCGACGAGCGCCGCGGCGGCGGGCGCATCCGGCAGTACGCTCGGGTCCTCTCCGCGGGGTTCGAGAGCGAAATCGTCCAGGACCTCCGCGAGTACTCGACGATGATCCCGATGGAGCGCTTCTACGACGCCGTCGGGGCGACCGAACTCGTCCGCGGCACGCAGGACCGCATCAGCGGACACACGGTCATCGACTCCATCGGGGCGATAACCACTCTCTCCAGCGAGGAGTTCTACCGCCTCTACGGTCAGAGCACGAACCGCGCGCTCGTGTTCACGGGGATCACCCGCGGCGAGTCGCCGCTGGTCGCCATGCGCGTCGTCAACCCGACGCCAAACGCCGTCGTCCTCCACGGCATCACCGAAGAGGAACTGTGGGAGCACGCGCCCGACCTCGCCACCATCGACGACTTCTCGCTCGCCGTGACGGACATGGACCTCGACGCGATGCTCGACGCGATGCGGGAGCTCCCGTAGCGCCGTCGTTCGTCCCGCCGGTCGCTCCGTTGTGGACTCCCCGGCGAACGGAGTCTGTCTGCGCGGGACACGGAGATCGCGCCGAGTTACCGCTCCGCGCCGACCCCTATCTCGGCGTCGTACTGCGAGAAGAACCGGCCCATGAACTCCCACCGGGACTCTCCGAGTCGGCGGCCGGGAACGGTGTACAGCGCGTCGAGTCGCTCCCGCGCCCACTCTCGGAGCAGCGTGACGTCGGGACGGTCCGCGGACTCCGCCGAGTTATCGAGGACGGCGTAGCTCTCGCCTGCCCTCCCCGACCGTTCACCGACGATACAGGCCATGCGAACGATACCGACCGCCCCCGTCGCGTCCAGCTTGTCCGCGTCGAAGAGGAACTTCGCCGCCGGGGCCTCGGGCTCCGGAGAGCTGGACCGGATGCTGTGGGCTCGGATGCAGCGCGTCACGGCGTCGACCCTGTCGGGGTCCACGCCCTCGGTTTCGAGTAAGTCCGCCGCTTCCGTCGCAGCCCACCTGTCGTGGTCGTCGATCGCACCCGTTCGCTCCAGCGGCCGACCGATATCGTGCAGCCAGGCTGCGGCGGACAGAACGCCCTCGTCGACGCGGGCGTCCGACTCGTTCGCCAACCGGACCGCCAGATCGCGGACCCGCTTCGCGTGGAAGCGGTCGTGTGCCGGGAGGGCGGGTTCGTAGTACGGCTCCGACAGCTCTCGGGCGAGGGGTCCTAATTCCCGTTCCATTGATGGCGTAAGAAGCCATTATCGGACGGTATAACGATTGCGAGATCCTTCGTGGCGGAGGACCGAGCACGCCGTCCGGTCGAACGGGTCCGCGTGCTCGCCGACCGTCGACAAAAACCCGAGAAACCGCGTCCGTCGGCGACCGCGCTACTCGACGTACTCGTACTGGCGCTCGCCCATGCGGCCCCAGCCGGTGAAGGCGAACTCGCCCTCGGGGACGGTGAGCGGGTCGACGTCGGTGTCTTTCTCGTGGTTGTGGGCGTCGTGGATCTCCTCGTACTCCTCGAAGGCGAGGTCGTAGCGGTCGGCGAGCTGCTCGTCGACGTCGAACGCGCGCACCTCGTCCTCCCAGCCGTCGACGACCGTCTCGGCGTGGATCTCGGCCTGCGCGCCGCTCCCGTAGGAGCCGACGAGCAGGCGTTGCCCGGCGAGGTCGACGTCGTTCTCGAGCGCGTGCTGGAGCGCGCTAGCGCGTGCGACGTGGACGGAGCCGGTGTACCAGTTCCCGACTTCCCGAGAGATGGTGAGCGTCGGCTCGATCGTGTTGCCGTACCACTCGCGGTACGCGTCGGTCTCCTTCAGCGCGTCCATGTACTCGCGGACGGCGTCCTCGTAGGCCTCGTCGTCGTCGAACGCCTCGCGGCGGGGCTGGCGGCCGATCTCCTCGGCGAGGTCGTCCTCGACGGGAGTATCGCGGATCATGTGGCGATAGCCCAGCAGCCCGGCCTTGCGGACCATGCCCGGGAACGGCGTGTGGAACGGGATGTACGCGTAGTCGTCGGGGTGCGTGTCGCCGGCGACGCTCTCGAAGTCCTCCAGCGCCTCGCGCATGCGTGCGAGGTACACCTGCATCGAGCGCTTGCCGTCGACGCTCGGGAACTGCTGCTGTGGCTTGAGGAAGTCGGTCTCGTCGGCGCTGCCGTACCCCTGCTCCGTGCTGATCTCGACGACCGACGGGTCTTCGTCGATGAGCATGGCGACCGCGCCGGCCCCCTGGGTCGCCTCGCCGGGGTCGTCGCGGGCGTACAGCGCGGTGTCGGTCGCGATGACCAGCGCCGCGCGGCCGCGGTTGCGCCCCGCGCGGATCCAGTTGTACGCGTCGTCGACCGCCTGCGTCGCGGCGACGCAGGCGAACTTCCGCTCGCCCTTGTTCGCGTGGTGGAAGTCACCGTCGTACACCTGCTCCAGACAGCCCGCGACGTACGTCGAAACGGGCTTGGAGTTGTCGAACGCGCTCTCGGTCGCGACGTCGATGCGGCCGACGTCCTCGGGGACCAGCCCCTTGCGCTCCATCAGGCGGTGGGCGGCGTTGGCCGCCATCGTCACGATGTCCTCGTAGCTGTCCGGGAACGAGCTCGCGTTCAGTCCGAGGCCCTTCGTGTACTTCCCCGGGTCCTCGTCCTTCGCCGGCGCGAAGGTGCCGGGGAGGTCGAGTTTCAGGCTCCCCGTTCGGATCTCGATGGCGTCGATGCCGACTGAAGTCATACGCCGACCAACGGGGGGACCGTATAAGTTATTGTCGTCTATGAGTTCGACGGACGTCGAAGGAAGCGTTACGAGACGGTGAGCGTTTTTGTCACCGTGTACCGTTGACCGTCGTACGTGTAGTGGACTGTGACGGTGATCGTCTCGCCCGTCATCGATTCGACGTTCACTTTGTTGTCACGACCGTCGCTGTCGAATTCCGCGAGTTGGATCGAAGCGTTCGTTCCGCTGGAGACGGTCGCCGCGTTGCCGAGTGTCATCGCCGTTCCGATCGGGTAACTCGCTGCGTCAGCGACGGCGTCGACGGTGCCTGTCTCGCCGACATCGACCTCCACTTCGCCATTCGAGCCGTAGGCGCTGTCCTCCAGTTCGACGACCTTACCGTTGCTAGTGCTATTAAGGGTCACGTCGGTCACGTCGACCGCTCCACCCCGGTTGTTCCCGATGCTGAAGGTGACGACGGAGTTCTTGTTCTTGCTCCCCGACGACGCGGTGGCGTCGGCGTTGATGACCACTTCGCCCGTGACGTTCACCTGCTTCACGACCGAGTCAGACAGGCCCTGTTGGTCGTAGACGGTGTGGTTCACGTCGTACGTGCCGCCGGTGGAGTACGTGTGCGTGGTGTTCTCGCCAGTGGCGTCGACGGTGCCGTCGCCGTCGAAGTCCCACTCGTATCCAGTCACGCCACTGTCGTCGGTCGCGGTCGAGTTGAACACGCAGTCGCGACCCGTGCACGAGTACGTGAAGTCGGCCGTCGGCGGACTGTTGGACGACACGGAGACGACCTTCGACGCCGTATCCGTCGCGCCGTCGTCGTCGGTGACGGTGAGGTTCACCGTGTAATCGCCGCCGCTGCTGTAGGTGTGGTTCACCGTCTCGCCCGTCGCCGTGGTCCCGTCGCCGAACTCCCAGTCGTAGGACTGGACGTTGCCGTCGGGGTCACTGGCGTTCGACGCGTCGAACTGGCAGGTGTCGCCGTTACAGTCCGCCGTGAACGTCGCGTTCGGCGCTTGATTCGAAACGGTGACGGTGTCGCTGTAACTGTCGGTGGACCCGTTGCCGTCTTCGACAGTCAGCGTCACTGTGTACGTGCCGTCGTCGGCGTAACTATGGTCGGGGTTTTGCGCCGTCGAACTCGTACCGTCGCCGAAGCTCCATGACCACGAGACGATCGATCCGTCGGGATCGCTCGATTGGTCCGTGAAGTTCACGACGTCCGCGGTCGAGGGGCTCGACGGCGAATACGTGAAGTCGGCTGTCGGCGGAGAATTCGTCCCGCCGCTAACGTTCTCAACCGCGACGTCGATCCGGTCGCTGCTCCCGCTACTGAGGACGTACACGCTGACGGTGCCGTTCGCACTCGCGGTCAGGTTCGTCCAGACCCGCCCGTCGCCCGTGTCAGACGTACTCGACGGGTCGACCGTGGCAACATTGCTGTCGTTCACCCGGAAGTCGACGTCGACGTTGTCAATCTGGTCATTCGCGATCCCAGTCAGAGCCATCACGTTGTCGTCGCTCGCACCGACGTCCCAGGTACACTGCTCGTCCGTACAGTTACGTAGGTCCAGTCCGACGTTCGAGGAGTTAAGTTCCGGGTCCTGCCAGTCGATGCTGTACGCACTTCCGCTGCCACCGCTGGGAACGGTTATCGTCACGTTGTCGGCCTCACTGTGTCCGATCGAGAATTTGACCGTGTCGCCGCTGTTAGCTTCGTAACTGACGCGTCCATCAGAACCGCTCTCCTTCGTCGCCGTTTCAGTACCGTCCACGTACACCGTGACGTTCGCTCCGCCCACCGGGTTGTTGTACCGGTCGCGCACCTCCGCGGAGGCTGTTGTTCCTTGTAGCATCGGGTCGGCGAGGTATAGCTCGTCGGTGGAGTCGCTCGCCCCCGATCCGACACCGACTTTCGCTATCCGGAGGTCGTACGTCCGGCTCTGATTAAGTGAGATCGTCAGCAACGCGAACTCGCCGGGTCCGTCGGGGTCATAATCGATACCGACGACGTTCCCATCGTCGAATTCGTCGGATAGCGTCTCGTTCCACGTGCTCCTGTTGAGCCGCGTCGCGACGGTGACGTTGATCGGTGCGCTGTCGTTGCGCACCGTGACCGTGTTCGTCGACGCACTCACGGGGTCGGCCGTCACCGACGCGGCCCCCATCCCGTTCTCCGAGAGGTTCCCGTCGATGGTGACTAGCGTTATCTCGTCGCCGCTGACGAGGCTCTGGTCGGTGATAGTCAGGTTCGCGTTGCGGAACTGGTTGTACAGGAGGGAGTGCTCGTACACCGTCGTCGGCGGGTTCTCGTACTCGTGGTAGTTGGGTCGATAGACGATCGCGCCGGTCTCGAACGCGCGAGTGGACCCGTTCCAGAAGTCCTGTACCTCCGCGTCCGTCGCGTTCGCGTTCTCGATGCTGACGTTCACGCGCTCCTCGTTCGTCCCGACGGTTCGCAGGGACCCGTACGGCGGCCCGGGGTTGACGAACAGCGTGCGCGAGGGGTACGTCGTGCCGAGGTCGACGGTGACCGAGCCTCCGCCGCCGCGGGGCACCGACACGACCGAGTTTCGCAGGTCCTGCATCTGGCCCTGCACCTCCTGGTTGTGGTTGAACTCGACGCCCTTGTTCTGGTCGGGGACGACGGTGGCCTGATACGTCGCCATCGAGATGATGAGGATACCGAAGAGAAGCACCGCTCCGACCTGCATCGCCGCGGCGCGCTCGTCGTCCCCGAACTGCATACCCGCCCCTAGCAATGGAGCTGTAAAAACCCTTGCTGCCGAGACAGGTCAGTACGAGGAGTTAACTCTCGTCCTCTTCCTCGACGACCTCGGGGTCGCTCATGGCGCTCTGGAGGCTGTCGAGCCCGTTCACCCACTCGGTGACGAGTCCGTAGTCGACCTCCTCGGCGATCGAGATGTCGAGCTCCTCGCCGTCGATGATGAGGGTGCCGGCCTGGGCGACGTAGCCCAGCGCGGCGTCCACGTCCTCCTCGGCCTCGGCGTCCGCGGCCGCGCGGACGTACTCCTCGACGCTCGCCCCCTCGGCGGGACCGTCGGCGACGAACTCCTCCGCGGCGTAGAACACGCAGACGAGGCTCGTCTGGACGCCGTCGATGAGCATCAGCTTCTCCTCGTCATCGAACTCGACCTCGCTCAGGACGATGTCGCGGATGTCGGCGATCTCCTCGAGGGCCTCCTCCTCGCTGAGGGTGCCGTCGTCGTACGCGGCGACGACCTTCGCGACGGCGATGGCCGCGTCGTCCTGCAGGTTGAGCAGCAGGCGGGCGGAGTCCTCGTCCTCGGGGTCGATCTCCTCGTCTTTGATGCGGTCTACCCAGTTCTGCCAGCGGTCCTCGGAGTAGAACTCCTGCGGGGGCTCGCTCATACTTGAGGGTACATTGGCCGCCTGAAATGCCTTTCTCTCTCAGCGGTGTGTCGGACGGCGGGCAACAAAATTCGGCGATCGGCGTTTCTCGTCGTCACGCGCCGCTTCGCTCCGCCTTAGTCGCCGTCGAGCGTCGCCTCCGTGTCGATTCCGTACACGCGCTTCGGCGTCTCGACGTGGGCGCGCCGGACGGCGTCGTCGTACCCCTCCTCCAGCAGCCAGCGCACCCGGCGGGGGACGGTCCGGGGCCCCATCACCGCGCCCGGGCGGTCCGGGTCGTCGACGTAGTCCGTCTCCATCAGGAACGGGGCGCCGGACTCGGCGGCGACCTCCAGACGGTCCTTCTCGCTCATCACGCTCGGCGTCGGCCCGGCCAGCCGTCCCGCGGCGTAGTGCTTCACGACGCGTTCGCGCGCGAGGCCGGCGTCCTCGGCCCACTCCGCGACCTCGGTGAGGTCCTCGCTGGCCTCGGTGTGCAACTGGACGGCGCAACCGACCTCCGCCCCGCGTTCGAACGCGCGGCGCATGACCGCGTTCGAGGCCTCCCACACCGCGTCCGAGACGTCGTAGTGCGGGCGACCGGACTTCAGCGCCACGGCGGGGCCGTCCGCGACGTACTCCGCGGCGACGTCGATACCCGCCTGCATCAGGTCGCGGGCCTCGTCGGGGGAGAAGTCCCGCTCGTCCACGAGGCGAGAGATCAGGCCGGGATGGACGCCGAGCACCGGCCACGCGGTGCCGTCGAGCTCCTCGCTCGCCCGCTCGACGACCTCGATTGTCCGTTCGAACACCGCCCGGAAGTCCTCGCCGACCTGCGCTTCGACGCCGAGGTGCCAGGACGGCTTGTTCACGACGAGCAGATGGGTGCCGCCGCTGCGCCCGAAGTCCTTCGCCGCCTCGACGCCGCGGGCGTTGTCCGGGTCGAGGTGGAGGTGGTTGTCCAGCACCGGGGTGTCGAGATCCGTCATCGCTTCTCCCTCCGCGTTCGAGCGCCGAAAAGATTCAGTTTCGGTCGGCCCGCGGCGGCCGCCCGTCAGCCCTCGACGACGACCGCCTCGTCCGCGGCGTTGCCGAGCGCGTCCGACCGGCCGTGCTCGCCCGGCGCGATAGCGAGCGTTTGCACCCCGTGCCGGCCGGCCGTCTCCACGACCGGCTTGAAGTCCGTGTCGCGCGAGGCGACGGCCAGCGCGTCGATGGTGCCCTCGACCACCGCCGCGGTCGCGTCGACGGCGAGTTTCACGTCCACGTCGCCGCTGGTGACGACCACCTCGTACCCCCGCGCCTCCGCGGCCTGGATGAGGCCGGGCGTCGCGTGTTCGTCCACGTATAGTCGCGTGATCGCGAGGTCCCCCTCCGCCGCGGCGGCGTCGCGCACGTCGTCCAGGTCGACGTCGAACTCGTCTCTGAGCACGTTCGGCCCGTCCACGAACAGGCCGACGCGCGTCCGGCCGTCGCCCTCCCCCACCAGCCGACGCAGTAGTCCGTTCATGATTCGCGGTTGACCGCTGAACACGATAGGCGTAGCGATGTCGCGTCGTCCGCACCCGACGACCGCTCCCCGAACACCTTGGCGCGGTTAAAAACGCACCCCCCGTTCACAGTCGGAGACGTCCGTCGTACACGAGCGGGATTCTGGTAAACATACAGGTAATTTTTATTCCCATTATCATTTTATATATGAATTAGAAAATTTTAAATTAATAGATAGCAAAAATTGCCGACGCCATGTCAAACGATGGCACCCCCTCATGGTCACGACGTTCGTTTCTCAAAACCACCGGTGCGATGGGAGCGGCCGGCGCTCTCGGCGGAGTCGCGTCGGCGACTCCGGGCAGACCGCCCGGTCCACGCGAAGACGAGATCCTCGTCGGCGTCTCCGCCGCGTCGACGATGGACGACGTGCAGGCGCAGGTGGAACGCGAGATACCGGACGACGCGGAGGTCGTCCACCGCAACGAGACGCTTGGCTATATGGCGGTTCGCCTGCCCGACCGCGCCAGCACGCAGGCGCGGGAGTCCGTCAAGTCCGCGATGGCGAACCGAAACGGCGTCCGCTACGCGGAGGACAACGCGACATACCACGCGCTGGCCCAGCCGAACGACCCCCGGTACGGCGACCAGTACGCCCCCCAGCAGGTCAACGCGCCCGCGGCCTGGGACACGACGCTCGGCTCCGAGAACGTCACCGTCGCCGTGGTCGACCAGGGCGTCAAGTACGACCACCCCGACCTGGCCGACCAGTTCGGCGCGAACAAGGGACGGGACTTCGTCGACGACGACGGCGATCCGTACCCGACGGACATGAGCAACGAGTACCACGGCACCCACGTCGCCGGGATCGCCGCGGCGACGACGAACAACGGGACCGGAATCGCGGGGATGAGTAACTCCCGCCTCCTCTCGGCCCGCGCGCTGAGCCCCCAGAGCGGCGGGTCCACGGCGGACATCGCCGACGCCGTGCAGTGGGCGGCCGACCAGGGCGCCGACGTGATCAACATGTCGCTGGGCGGCGGCGGCTACACGAGCACGATGAAAAACGCCGTCTCGTACGCGACGAGCAACGGTTCGCTCGTCGTCTGCGCGGCGGGCAACGACGGCTCCCGCGGCGTCTCATACCCGGCCGCGTACGACGAGACGGTCGCCGTCTCGGCGCTGGACCAGAACGAGGACCTCGCGGACTTCTCGCAGTACGGCGACAAGGTCGACGTCGCCGCGCCGGGGGTCGACGTCCTCTCCGCCTGGACGACGAGCGACTACAACCGGATCTCCGGCACGTCGATGGCCTGTCCCGCCGCGGCGGGCGTCGCCGCGCTCGGCAAGGCCGTCGACTCGTCGCTGTCCGCGACGGAACTCCGCCAGCGCCTCAAGGAAACCGCGGTCGACGTGGGTCTCTCCGCGGACCGACAGGGCGCGGGGCGGGTCGACGCCGCCAACATCGTCGGTACCGGCGGCGGCAACGAGTCGCCCACGGTGTCCATCGACGCCAGTTCCGCGTCCGTCGCCGTCGGCGAGGAGGTCACGTTCGACGGGAGCGGTTCCGACGACCCCGACGGCACGGTCGTCAGTTACGAGTGGAACTTCGGCGACGGCACCAGCGCGACCGGCGAGGTCGTCACGAAGATCTACGACGCCACCGGCGAGTACACCGTCTCGTTGAGGGTCACCGACGACCAGGGCGCGTCCACCACCGACTCCGTCGCCGTGACCGTCGGCGACGGCGGCGGGAACTGCGGCGCCGAGACCGACGGCGGGAGCGCCGACGGCACCCTGTCCGGGTACTACGACTCGGACAGCTACTCGTACGCCGCGCGGACGAGCGCTCCCTGCCAGATCACCGTCTCGCTCGACGGCCCGTCCGGCGCCGACTTCGACCTGTACGTCACGCTCGATGGCCGCACCCCGACGACGAGCGACTACGACAAGCGGTCGATAACGCAGGACAGTCAGGAGACCGTCGTCGTCGACGACGTCGACAGCAGCACCGAACTCGGCATCCTCGTCGACTCCTACAGCGGGAGCGGTAGCTACACGCTCTCCATCGAGGAGGTCGGCCGGTAACGCCGGCTCGTTCACGTCCTCCAACTGTCATTCCGTTTCTTTTTCGCCGATCGTGGGTCCGGACCCGTGTTGCACGCCACCGTGAGTTAATATTTAGAAATATTATAACTTTTAGCACAGAAAAGAAATGTTTAAATTACTCATTGTCAATAATTTCCGATTGCCATGTCAGATGATGGCATTACATCATGGTCACGACGTACGTTCATCAAAGCAACCGGCGCCGCGGGAGCCGTCGGCGCTCTCGGTGGGGTCACCGCCGCGACGCCGGGCAGGCCGCCCGGCCCGAAGGAAGACGAGGTGTTAGTCGGCGTCGCGGCGAGCGCCGACGACCTCGAACGGCCGGTCCGGACGGCCGTCCCGGGTAACGCACGCGTCGTTCACAAGAACGAGACGCTGCGCTACGTCGCGGTGCGGTTCCCGAGCCAGGCGCCCGATCACGCGCGCGAGAACTTCATCGAGGCGGTCACGCGGAAGGACGAGGTGAAGTACGCCGAGCCGAACGCGACGTTCGAGGCGCTGTACACGCCGAACGACCCGCGGTACGGCGACCAGTACGCCCCCCAGCAGGTCAACTGCGAGGGCGCGTGGGACTCGACGCTCGGCGACCCAGGCGTGACGGTGTCGGTCGTCGACCAGGGCGTGCAGTACGACCACGCCAACCTGGAGGAGAACATGGACGGGAGCGTCTCCAACTACGGCCGGGACTTCGCGGACGGCGACGGCGACCCCTACCCCGTCAACGCCGACGAGAACCACGGCACCCACGTCGGCGGCATCGCCGCCGGGGGCACCGACAACGGCACGGGTCACGCCGGCATCAGCAACGTCTCGATGCTCAGCGCCCGCGCGCTCGACGAGAGCGGCAGCGGGTCGCTCTCGGACATCGCCGACGCGATCACCTGGTCGGCCGACCAGGGGGCCGAGGTTATCAACCTCTCGCTCGGGGGCGGTGGCTACACAGACACGATGAAAAACGCCGTCTCGTACGCTTACGACAACGGCTCGCTGCCCGTCGCCGCGGCGGGCAACGACTACGGGAGCGCCGTCTCCTACCCGGCCGCGTACAGCGAGTGCCTGGCCGTCTCCGCCCTCGATCAGGACGAGTCGCTCGCGAACTACTCCAACTACGGTGACGAGATCGAACTCTGCGCGCCCGGCACCGACGTGCTGTCGACGGTGCCGTTCGGCAACTACGAGCGGCTCTCCGGCACGTCCATGGCGACGCCGGTCGTCTCGGGCGTCGCCGGCCTCGCGCTCTCGGCGTGGGACCTCTCGGCCGCCGACCTGCGGAGCCACCTGAAGAGCACGGCGGTCGACGTCGGCCTCCCCGAGAACCAGCAGGGGTCGGGCCGCGTCGACGCCGACAACGCCGTCAACACCGAACCCGGCGGGGGCGGTGGCGGCGACTCGACGACGTCGTCGGTCACGGACTCGCTCTCCAGCTACGCGGACTCCGACTGCTGGACGTACCCCTGGGAGTTCTCGGACCCCAGCCAGGTCGTCGTCGAACTGGACGGTCCCAGCGACGCCGACTTCGACCTGTACGTCAACGACGGCCGCGCCGAGTGCCCGACCACGAGCGACTACGACTACCGCTCGTGGACCACCGACAGCCAGGAGTCGATCACCGTCGACAACCCCGACACGTCGACGGACCTGCACGTCCTCGTCGACTCCTACAGCGGCAGCGGCGAGTACACGCTGACGATCACTGAGAAGAGCTGATCGCCGCGTTCCCCTCGTCGCGTCACCAGTGAGCGCCGGCCGGGGCGAACGCGCCCCGGCATCGCCGACGCGGTCTGCAGGACTCGGCTATCTCCGCGACGGCGGCCGTTTTTTTCGCACGACGGCGACGACATGCCGTCCGACCGGAGCGGGCGACCCGTCGCCGCGCATCCGTAATACCAAAACATTACTTACAGGCGGTCGACCGTAGGCGTATGCCCCTACGGACGCCGCCTCTGCGCGGGGCGCACGACGACCGCGGCGCGTCGTTCACGGACTTCGGCGGGTGGGAGATGCCCGTCGAGTTCGACTCGATCAAGACGGAACACGTCGCGGTACGGGAGTCCGCCGGCATCTTCGACGTCTCGCACATGGGCG
The DNA here is from genome assembly GCF_003675875.1 of Halostella limicola. NCBI lineage: Archaea > Methanobacteriati > Methanobacteriota > Halobacteria > Halobacteriales > Natronoarchaeaceae > Halostella > Halostella limicola. The sequence continues at coordinate 15,849 of NZ_RCDI01000003.1, forward strand.
AGATCACCGTCAGCGGCCCCGACGCGACGGCGCTGATGCAGCGGCTCGTCACCAACGACGTGACCGCCCTCGACGTCGGCGACTCGCAGTACGCGATGATCACCGACGAGGACGGCGTCGTCCTCGACGACACGGTCGTCTACCGCCTCGCTGACGAGAGCGATGCGACCGCCGAGGACGACGGCGAGTCGTACCTCTTCGTGCCCAACGCCGGCCACGACGAGGAGGCGTACGACCGCTGGACGGGCTACCGCGACGAGCGCGGCCTCGACGCGACTGTCGAGAACCGCACCGAGGAGTACGGCATGTTCGCCGTGCAGGGCCCCGAGGCCGAGTCGCTCGTGACGGCGGCGGCCAGCGACGAGGTCGCCGACCTCTCGCGTTTCGAGGCCCGCTGGGCCGCCGTCGACGGCGTCGACTGCTGGGTCGCCCGCACCGGCTACACCGGCGAGGACGGCTTCGAACTTATCGTCCCGTGGGACGAGACGGAGACCGTCTGGGCGGCGTTCGACTGTCAGCCCTGCGGCCTCGGCGCACGCGACACGCTCCGCATCGAGGCCGGGTTCCTGCTCTCCGGGCAGGACTTCGACCCCGAGGAGAACCCGCGGAACCCCTACGAGGCCGGCGTCGGCTTCACCGTCAAACTCGACACGGAGTTCGTCGGGCGCGACGCGCTCGCCCGTGCGAAGGAAGACGGGGTCGACGAGACGTTCGTCGGCTTCCGGCTCACCGAGCGGGGCGTCCCGCGGCACGGCTACGACATCACGAACGCCGACGGGGACCGCATCGGCACCGTCACCAGCGGGACGATGAGTCCCACGCTCGACGAGCCGATCGGCCTCGGCTACGTCCCCGTCGAGTACGACGATCCCGGCACCGACGTCAACGTCGTCGTCCGGGACCGACCGAAGCGCGCGGAAATCACCACCACACCTTTCATCGACCAATGAGCTTCGACGTACCTGACGACCTCGGCTACATGGAATCGCACGAATGGGCGCGCAACGACGACGGCACCGTCCGCGTCGGCATCACGGACTTCGCCCAGGACGAACTCGGCGACGTCGTGTTCGTCGAACTCCCCGACGTCGGCGACGACGTCGCGAAGGACGACGAGTTCGGCGTCATCGAGAGCATCAAGGCCGTCTCCGACCTCTACGCCCCCGTCTCCGGCGAGGTGACGGCCGTCAACGAGCAGCTGTTCGACGCGCCCGAACTCGTCAACGAGGACCCGTTCGGCGAGGGCTGGATGATGGAGATCGAGGCCAGCGACCCCGGAGAACTCGACGACCTCATGTCCGCCGACCAGTACCGGAAACAGGTCGAGTAGCGCGACCTCTTCTCGCCTCGGGTTCGCTCGCCCTGCGAGCGAACCGCTCGGCCGAAAGATGTCGACGAAAAAAGGGCCTCGTTCGCTCCACTCACCCGCGGTGAAACGGCGCCGAGGCCGTTGTACGCTCGCGTGATGACCGACTACTGTCGCGTGATGACTACTGTCGTGTGGCGACACCTCACTCGGCCGGGTCCCGTAGCTGGAACTCGCGGCGCTCGTACACGTCGTTGTCGGCGCTGTCGTCTTTCGGGACGTAGCCGAACGCGCGCCAGTTGTCGCTGGGGTAGACGTGGAGCGACTTGCTCCGGACGGGACTGTACACGGCGTGGATCTCGTTCTCCCGCGGGTCGACGACCGCGGGTTCGCCCGGGCGGGTGACCTCCGAGTCGACCACGTCGAAGGTGTACTCGCCGTCGCCGACCTCGGTGCGTTCGAGGTTCGCCAGCATGAGGTGGCCCTCGACGAGCACCTCGAAGCAGGGGCGACCGTGGTGCTCGTGGGGCATCAGGGTGTACTCGGGCGGCCACTCCATGAATCGGATGACGTGCTCGCCGGGGTCGCCGATGACCTTCTCGCGGGTGTACTCGTCCGGCGCGGCGGGGTCGGTGGTGACGTTCTCGAAGAACCCGTCGCGCTCGACGGCGTCCGCCAGCAGAGCGGGGCCCTCCTCGACGAACGCGTCGTCGCCCTCCGCCAGCAGTTCGCCGAGTTCGTCGTACGCTTCGCGAACGATCGGGTTCGGATCCGCTTCAGGCGAACGTTGCCGGATCATACGCTCCCCCACGATGATTACGGACTTATGCGTTTGGGAAGCAAGGCCCGGGCGTCCGCTCGGCCGATCCACGGGTCGAACACCCCTCGAACCGGGGATGTGATAAGGGGGCGGACGCAATTACTGCCTACCCGTGCTTTCGACTACTTCCCGCGGGTCGCCGCGGGTGACGCCGCATTCTCCCCCGACAGAGGGGGCCCGACCGTAACCATGACCGGACACCACACAGCCACCGGCAGTCCGTTCGCGCCGCATACGCCAGACGAGACGGCTGAGATGCTCTCGGTCGTCGGCGCTGACGACGTCGACGACCTGTTCGACATCCCCGACCCCGTCCGCTTCGACGGCGAGTTCGGGATCGAGCAGCGAAGCGAGCGCGCGATCAAGCGCGAACTGCGCGAGACGCTCGGCGAGAACGCCGACCTGACGGAGTTTCTCGGCCGCGGCCACTACGACCACTACGTGCCGTCGCTCGTGGACCACCTCTCCCTGCGCTCGGAGTTTCTCACCTCGTACACCCAGTACCAGCCCGAGATCACCCAGGGGTTCCTGCAGGTGCTGTTCGAGTACCAGTCGCTGCTGGTCGAACTGACCGGCCTCGAGATCGCGAACTGCTCGATGTACGACGCCGCGACGGCCCTGGGCGAGGCCGCGACGCTCGCCGACCGGGTCCGCAGCACCGACGGCCACCGCGTGCTCGTCCCGGAACTGCTCCGCGAGGAGCGCCGCGACGTGCTGGAGAACTACGTCGCCGGCACCGAGATGACCGTCGAGACCGTCCCGGACGACGACGGCAACCTCGACATCGACGCCCTGGCGGACCGGATCGACGACGACGTGGTGATGGTGTACGCCGAGAACCCGACCGTCCGCGGCACGATAGAGGAGTCGCTCGGTCGCATCGCCGACCTCGCGCACGAGCGCGACGCGCTGTTCACGCTCGGCACCGACCCCGTGGCGCTCTCGCTACTCAAGCGCCCGGCGGACGTGGGGGTCGACGTGGTCGTCGGCGACGCGAGCGTCCTCGGCCTCCCGACGAGCTACGGGATGGGGCTGGGCCTGTTCGCGACGCGGGAGAACTTCGTCCGGCAGGTGCCCGGCCGGCTCGTCGGCGCGAGCGAGGACCGGGCCGGCAACCGGACCTACACGCTCACCCTCCAGACCCGAGAGCAGCACATCCGCAAGGAGCGCGCCACGAGCAACATCTGCACGAACCAGGCGTGGGTCGCGCTCCGCACCGCCATCCACGCGGCCGACCTCGGCCCGTCCGGCCTGGTCGACCTCGCGGAGACCTGCGTGACGGAAGCGCGGGACCTCGCGGCGGCCGTCGACGACGTCGACGGCGTGCAGGCTCCGGTTCACGATCGCCATCACTTCCGCGAGTTCGTCGCGCACACCGACCAGCCCGCGCCGGCCGTCGCCGGCGACCTCGAAGCCGAGGGGTACGCGGTCCACGCGGTCGGCGACCACGAACTGCAGATCTGTGTCACCGACGCTAACGCCGGGCGGGCGGACGAACTGGTCGCGGCGCTCGAGGAGGTGGCGCGATGACCAAATTCGATCAAGCGCGCTGGACGAATGAAGAGGACGACCAGTACGAGCCGTTGCTCTCGGAGAAGGACTCCACGGAGGTCGAGATCGACGGCGACTCGCCGCTCCCGGACGACCTCACTCGCGACTCGCTCGAACTGCCGGAACTCTCCGAACCGGAGCTCGCCCGCCACTACACCCGGCTCTCGGAGATGAACTACGGCATCGACAGCGGCCCCTACCCGCTGGGGTCCTGCACGATGAAGTACAACCCCAAGTTCACCGAGGACGTGGCGGCCCTGCCCGACGCCGCGGTCCACCCGGACCGCTCCGAGGGCTCCGTGCAGGGGACGCTCGAACTGCTCCACGGCCTGCAGGACTACCTCGCGCGCATCGGCGGGATGGACGCGGTCACGCTCCAGCCGCCCGCGGGGGCCGCCGGGGAGTTCACCGGAATCCTCGTCGCGAAGGCGTACCACGAGGCCAACGACGAGGGCCACCGCCACGAGGTTATCGTCCCCGAGAGCGCCCACGGCACCAACTTCGCCAGCGCCGCGCTGGGGGGCTACGACGTGGTCGAACTCCCCGGCGGCGACGACGGCCGGGTGGACCTCGACGCGCTCGAAGCGGCGCTCTCCGAGGACACCGCCGCGCTGATGCTCACGAACCCGAACACGCTAGGGCTCTTCGAGCGCGACATCGAGGAGATCGCCGAGATGGTCCACGACGTGGGCGGCCTGCTGTACTACGACGGAGCGAACCTGAACGCCCTGCTCGGCCGCGCCCGCCCCGGCGACATGGGCTTCGACATCATGCACTACAACGTCCACAAGACGTTCGCCACGCCCCACGGCGGCGGCGGACCCGGCGCCGGCCCGGTCGGCGTCGTCGCGGACCTCGAACCGTTCCTGCCGACGCCCCGGGTTCGCGAGGCCGACGACGGGTACGAGCTGTTCGAACCCGAGGAGACCGTCGGGAAGGTCCACGGGTACCAGGGCAACTGGCTCGTCCTCGTGAAGGCCTACGCCTACATCGCCCGCCTCGGCGACCCCGGCCTGCGCGACGCGAGCGCGAAGGCCGTACTGAACGCGAACTACCTCGGCGAGCGCGTCGACTACGACGTGCCGTACGGCCCGTACCACCACGAGTTCGTCGCCAGCGCCGGCGACCAGGACGCCGCCGACGTGGCGAAGCGCATGCTCGACTACGGCGTCCACCCGCCGACCACGAAGTGGCCGGAGATCGTCCCCGAGGCGCTGATGACCGAGCCGACGGAGATCGAGAACCGCGAGACGCTCGACCAACTGGCCGCCGCGTTCAACGCGGTCAGCGTCGAGGACGACGGGACGCTCGCCGCCGCGCCCGAGCGCACCACCGCTCGCCGCATCGATCAGACCTCCGCGGCGCGGGACCTGCGTCTCTCCTGGCAGTCGCTGGAGGAGTAGCGCGGCCGAACCGCCGGCCGCGCCCGTTCTCCGGAACTGTTCGCTATCGCCCGCGATCGTTTATCTCGATCCCCCACGTAATTCCGCCGTGCCGATCATCCGCTTCGAGACCGCGGACCGCGACGATCGAACGCAGATCGGCGAGGGGTTGGTCCGATTCGCGGTCGAGGCCGACCGGCTGGTGACGGGACAGAAAGAGGGGAAGTACTTCCTCCGCCACGGCGACGGCTGCGCGGTCTGTGACGAGGCCGTCGCGGCGGGCGACTCGTTCTTCTTCGACGCCGACGCCGGCGAGATACTCTGCGAGCGACACGGTCGCGAACGGCGGGCGGGCGAGGCGGAAGGCTAGGGACGCGACGGACCGACCTGCAGCGCTCTCCAGTTGCAGCTAACCGCCATCAGGGACGCTGAACCGAGTGTTCGTTTGGAGCTCCGGGGTTCGGCGTGGCGGTCTAATTTGATATAGCTATATTCAATTCATCAGGTGGCTGTGGGTCGTCGATCGAGGTCACAGCGAAAGCGAATGCCGATAGGCTGTGCGCGATCGCGGAGTGTATCGGGAAAAACGGCTCTCGGAGCGTGCTCTAGGTTCGATCGGGGGAACTCGTCGTCTGGCCGGCGTCGGAACCGGAACCGCTTCGCCGTCCGACAGTTCGAAACGATCACCGGCCCTGGCAGCTGCCGGAGCAACCGAAAAGCGAGCGGAACGCGTCGCGACGACGACCCCGCCCTCGATCGAACGGACTCTGAACGCGTGTCCCCGGGGGTTCGACCGCCCGAAACCGGCCTGCGATCCGAGGCGTGCCGTCCCCGAACGGCGTCGCACCGAAGAAGAAGGCGAGGCTGATCGGACGTGAAAACCAAGCCCTCGCCTGGGGATCGACGGTACGGACGCGAGAATATCCGCTCGTGATCCGGTTACGCTTCGGTGTCGGCTTCGCTGGAGTCGATGCCGTTGATCGTGACGAACGCGTAGTTGCACTCGGGGCAGCGCCACTTCTTCTTCTCGCCGAGGTGCAGGTTCGTGCTCGCGGCTCGCCAGAAGGTGTGGTCCTCCTCGCACGACGGACAGTAGTGGTCGAGTTCTTGGGCCATGTCCGGGCGTTCAGGCGGCGCGATGTTTAACATACTGGTTTCAGACGGCGATCCGCCCCTGGTAAATCACATTTCGATATATGCAATCTTGGTTCCGAGGCCCCCTAGGCGGTCGGGCAGCGACGCCTCGTTCGCATAAACGTATCGGTCCGCTGGGGGTCTCGTCAAGGCTTTAGCCGTTCCTCGTCGTACCGGATAGTCATGTTAGTTGATCTCTATCAGTACAAGCGCGAGGAGGCCGACTTCGACGACGAGCGGACCGCCGGGGAGTCCCAGACCGAGGACTCGCTGGACAAGGGCTCGGAAGAGTACTTCGGCGAGGACGTCGAACAGTTCGACGGCGACACCTGGGAGACCGTCGAGCACGAGGGGGATCCGATCCAGCGCCGGCAGGTGACGGTCTCCGGAGTCACCGCCGTCTCCGTCCCGAGAGAGCCGACGGAGGACGACGATCCGGACCTCCCCGGAAAGACGATCCAGCTCCGCCTCGGCGGCGGCGTCGAGTACGTCGAGCAGGCGGTGTTCGTGGAAGCGCAGGACTCCAACCCGCAGGGCGAGGAGCCGTCCGGGAAAGTGTCCGTCGACGACGAGGCGGAGTAACGTCCGCGGTCGCCCCGCCAGCCTACGTCCACCGTCGGATGTTTCGGACTGCCACGAATAGCAACTTTTATCCCGGTTTAGGCAAGCCTAAAGATAACGCATGAGTGAGATCAGGGAGACGGCGCGGCGTCGCCGCGGGACACCGCGGGCAGTCGAGACGTCGTCCGAGGGCGCCGAAATCGTCGCGAGCGAGGGCTAACGGGTCATGGCTAGCGATTCGCAAACCGGGGCCGGAGCGGCGGTGCGCGAGCAGCGGTTCGGCTGGTTCGACCGCTCGCTCGCGGTCGTCGTCGCGGTCAGCACGGCTCTCATCGTCGCGGCCGGCCTCGTGCAGGTCAGTTTCGGCCCGTTCTCGATGACGGTCGTCGAGGCCTGGCGCGCCGTCTTCGCCCGCGAGGTGATCCTCAACCCCGACGCGTGGCGGGCGTTCGCGTTCGGAACGGAGCTCCCACCGATGTCAAAAGAGAGCGTCATCGCCTGGAACATGCGCCTCCCGCGGGTGCTCGTCGCGATCGTCGTCGGGGCGGCGCTCGCGGTGTCGGGCGCGATCTTCCAGGCCGTGACGCGGAACGAGCTCGCCAGCCCGTTCGTGCTAGGGGTGAGTTCCGGCGCGGGGTTCGCGGTGCTCCTCGTGCTCGTCGTGTTCAGCAGCCTGGCGGCGTACCTCCCGCTGTTCGCCGCGTTCGGCGGCGCGGCGGCGTTCATCGTCGTCTACGCGATCGCCTGGAAGGGCGGGACGAGCCCCGTCCGCCTCGTGCTCGCCGGCGTCATCGTCAACATGGTGTTTCACTCCCTGCAGATGGGGGTGTTCTTCTTCGTCGACGACGTCGGCGTCGCCCGGCAGGCCATCGCGTGGACGACGGGGTCGCTGACGGGGACCGACTGGGAGGAGGTGCGACTCGCAGCCCCGTGGGCCGCCATCTCGGTCCTTCTCGCCTTCGCCGGGTCGCGACAGCTGAACGTGTTGCTCTTGGGGGAGGAGACGGCGTCCTCGCTCGGGATGCCCGTCGAGAGGATGCGGTTCGCGCTCTCGGGCGTCGCCATCCTCGCGGCGTCGGCGGCGATCGCCGTCGCCGGCATCGTCAGCTTCGTCGGCCTGATCGTCCCCCACGTCGTCCGGACGCTGGTCGGGAGCGACTACCGGCGACTGATCGTCGGCTGCGCCTTCGCGGGCCCCGCGCTGACGGTCACGGCGGACGTCGGCGCGCGCCTCGCGCTCGGGTCCGTGCAGATGCCCGTCGGCATCGTGACGGGGCTGCTCGGCGGGCCCTATTTCCTCTACCTGATGCGGAGTCAAGAGAAACTGGGTGAACTCTAAGATGAGCGAACGAATCATACCACGGCGGACGGAGGGGAGCGACGACCGCGAAACGACGGACGCGACCGGATCGACCGACGGGAGCGAGTTCGAGGGCGAGGACCTCGTCGTCGGCTACGGCGACGACCCCGTCGTCGACGGGGAGTCGGTCGCCGTTCCGGCCGGCGAGGTGACGGCGCTCGTCGGGCCGAACGGGAGCGGGAAGAGCACGTTGCTGAAGGCGCTCGCCGACCAGTTGTCCCCCGAGTCCGGGACTGTCCGGGTGGACGGCCGCGAAGTGCACGACATGGGGACGAAGGAGCTCGCGCGGAAGGTCGGGCTGCTCTCCCAGGAGAACGTCGCGCCGGGGAGCCTGACCGTGGAGGACCTGGTGGCGCACGGGCGCTACCCTCACCGCGGGACGTTCGAGTCGGTGGACGAGGACGACGTGGCCGCGGTCGACCGCGCCGTCTCGCTGGCCGGGATCGACCACCTCCGCGACGCCGAGGTGGGCAGTCTCAGCGGCGGACAGAAGCAGCTCGCGTGGATCGCGATGGCGCTGGCACAGGAGACGGACGTCCTCCTGCTCGACGAGCCGACGACGTTTCTCGACCTGCACCACCAGCTGGAAGTGATGGAGATCGTCGAGACGCTCAGGGACGAGAGCGACACCACCGTCGTCCTCGTCCTCCACGACATCAGCCAGGCGGCCCGCCACGCCGACCACGTGCTGGCCATGAAAGACGGCGAGATACTCGCCCGCGGCCCGCCGGAGGAGGTCGTCACGGAGGAGCTGCTGCGGGACGTGTTCCGCGTGGAGGCGACCGTGAACTACTGCATGAACGGGCCGCGGATCGTCCCGCAGAGCGCCTACCACGACGAGGAGTAGCCGCCGGCGGGGCGCCCAGCGGCCCGGCGATGGGCGTTCGCATTGAAGACTAAGTGGGCCGGGGACGACGGTCACCCCATGAAGATATACACCGGTCGCGGCGACGAGGGGAAGACCGACCTGCGAGACATGACCCGCGTCTCCAAGACGAGCCCCCGCATCGAGGCGTACGGGACGGTCGACGAGCTCAACGCCCTGATCGGGACCGTCGTGCCGACGGGCCACGACGACGTGGACGAGCAGCTCTCCGGGATGCAGAACCACCTCCACGTGGTGCAGGCGGACCTCGCGAACCCGGACCCCGACGAGGGCGACCCCGTCGTCCGCGCCGAACACGTCGACGAGGTCGAGGACTGGATCGACTCCTACGACGACGAGCTCGACCCGCTGGAGCAGTTCGTCCTCCCCGGCGGCTCGGAGCCGGGCGCGCGCCTCCACCACGCGCGGACGGTCTGCCGGCGCGCCGAGCGCCGCGTCGTGGCGCTCGCCGAAGAAGAGGAGATAAACGGGCAGACCGTCGAGTACCTGAACCGCCTCTCGGACGCGCTGTTCACCCTCGGCCGGGTCGTCAACAAGCGCGAGGGCGTCCGCGAGGAGAACCCGTCGTACTGACCCGTCCGGCCGGATCCCGACGGGGCCGTCGTCACTCGGCGTCGGGCGTCAGGCCGACGACCGACCGGTCGAAGATGTCCGCGTAGCCCCGCGCGGTCAGTTTCAGCGACGGGACGCCGACGAACGAGAGCGTCTGGACCGCGAGCAGCGGCCGCTCGACGCCGACCCCGATCGACCGGAGCGCGTCTCGAACGTCGTCCAGTCTCGTAGCCGTCTCTGCGACGGGGGCGTCCGTCGCGAAGCCGGCGATCGGCGTCGGCAGTTCCGCGACGACGTCGCCGGTCGCGGCGCCGGCCGCGTTCCGGGACTCCGGCGTCGCCTCCCCGCCGCTGACGACCGCCCAGCCGCCGCCCATCTCGGCGACGCGGTCGACGGCGGCCGCCATCGCCTCGTCGTCGACGCCCACCGCGGCGACGGCCGAGGCCTCCCAGGTGAGCGTGGTCGCGGCCGCGCCCTCCTCGATCCCCAGCCCCGTGAGGAACCCGACGAACCCGTCGTCGACCCCCGGCCGGCGGTCGAGCAGGGCGGCCTTCGCCACGTCGTCGTCGGGCGCGGCGGCGAGCGCGTCGCCGTCGACGGCCGGTTCGACCGCGGTCTCCGTCGTGATGAGGCCGTGACGGTACTCCAGAGCGCGCACCGCCCCGTCGCGGGCGGCGCCGGCCGGGACGCGGAACCGCTCCGGCGGCGCGTCGACCGACACCGAGTCGCGGTATTCGGCGGGGTAGCCGTGTTCGCGCGGGCCGACGGTCGCCTCGCCGTCGCTGACGACGACCTCGCCGCCGGCCACGACGGCGTCGACGGCGACCGTCTCGACGTCGCCGAGGATTACGAGGTCCGCCGCGTTACCGGGCGCGACTGCGCCGCGGTCGTCCAGGCCGAAGTGCCGCGCCGGCCCGAGCGTCGCGGTGCGGAGCGCGGTCGCAGGGTCGACGCCGGCGTCGATCACCCGGCGGACCGCGCCGTCCATCGCTTCCCCTTCCACGAGGGCGTCCGGCCAGACGCCGTCGGTCGAGAGCGAGGCGTCGAAGTCGCGCTCCCGCAGCGCTTCGGCGAAGGCGTCGCTGTCGTCGCGGACCGACCCGGTGCGGCCGACGGGGTGAATCCCGCGCTCCACTCGGTCGAGGATCTCGTCGGCGGCGATCGCCTCGTGGTCGTTGTCGACGACCCCGGCGTAGGCGGTCAGCTTCTCGTCCGAACAGCCCGCGCCGTGGCCGACGACCCGCTTGCCGAGCGACCGGGCGCGCTCGTAGACCTCTTCCGCGGGCGAGTCCCGGCCGACGACGTGGATCCAGTCGGACTCGCCGACGCCGACCACGCGGTCGTCGCCGAGCAGGTCGAGGACGGCTTCCCGGGTCGCCTCGTCGGCGGGCTCGTCGAACGTGTCGAAGAAGGGCTGTGCCGGGACGGTCGCCCGGACCGCGAGCGGCAGGTCCTCGGCGGCCGCGAGCAGTTCGCGGACGCCATCGGCCCCGAACGCGCCGCCGAGCGCGGACGTCTCCGTGACGACCGCCGTCGTCCCGCCCTCGAGGAGGCGGTGGTACGCGGTCTCGATCGTCTGGAAGAAGTCCGCGTGCGTGTGCGCGTCGACGAAGCCCGGGACGACCGCCCGCCCGTCGGCGTCGATCACGGTCGTGTCGTCGCCGACGACCCCGCTCGCGTCGGCCGGGAGGGCGGCGATCCGGTCACCGACGACCGCCACGTCGCGCTCGCGGAACTCGCCGAGGTGCGCGATCAGGACGCGGCCGTTCCTCACGACCAGGTCGGCGGTTCCCGCGCCAAGCGCGACCGCCTGTATCCCGTTCATGCTCGCTCGTACACGACGACGCCGCCGCGCTCGGACCGGGTGACTTCGCCGCGCGCTTCGAGCACGTCGAGGTGACCGATCGCCTCGCTCATCCCGGGGAACAGCTCCGTCGCCGGCAGGTCGCCGAACAGCTCCTCCATCACCTCCATCGCCGTCGTCTTCCCGTCGACGAGGTCGCGGACGTTCTCGGTGCGCTCCTCGTGGGACGCCCGGATCTCGGCGATGCGGCCGCCGGGGTCGTCGATGATCTCGCGGTGTCCGGGGAGCAGCCGGTCGTAGCCGACCTCGCGCAGCGCGTCCAGCGAGTCGTTGAACGCCGGCAGGACGCGCGGGCGCTCGCGGCCCTCCTCCGCTGGGGGCTGGAGGAGCGGGTTGGGCGTGATGTCGGGGAGCACCTGGTCGCCGACGATCGCCTCGCGCCCCTCCGCCCCGTCGTACTCGAAGACGAGTTCGCCCGGGGCGTGGCCCTCGGCCTCCCGCATCCGTATGGGTTCGTCGTCGACGGTGACCTCCTCGCCGGCCTCTAGCAGGCGGTCGGTGTCGCAGTCCGGCGCGTACTGGAGGTACGCCTCCGGGAGTTCTGTGACGGTCTTCGCGGTCGAGCGCGCCATCCCGTGGCGCTCGAAGCAGTCGACGAAGAAAGTCTGCTCGTACTCCAGTCTGGCCGCGAAGTCCTCGATGATCCGGGACGACGCCGGACTGGCGAGGACGCGCGCTCCCTCGTCGCGGAACCGCCGGGCGAGGCCGAAGTGGTCCGGGTGCGGGTGCGTGACCAGCACCTGCTCCACGTCCGCGGGCGTCAGGTCCCGCTTCTCCAGTTCTTCGAGCAACTGCGACCACGCCTCCTCGCTGTCGGGACCGGGGTCGACGAGGGTCCGGCCGGCGAGGTAGGCGTTGACCGGCCCGACCTGAAACGGCGTCGGGATCGAGAGCCGTGAGAACATTACCCCAGCGTACGACCGGCCCCGGCTAAACGGTTGTGCAACCGGGAACGCCAAAATACGAGTTGTCGGCACCGAACCGATGCCCACGGTCTGGTACCCTTACAGAGATGGCGGGACGGTGGCGGGACGAACGCAGTACTGGGCGGCGTGACCTCGGCTGGCGCATCTCACCTTCGCGCCCCGCGCAGTTTTAGGTATGCCTAAGAACTTGTTAAAACCACCGATTTTGGTCGTCCTAAAACATCACTCATTCTGACCTCGCGAAAAGGTTATAACCTCTCAGAGACAACAGACATACATGAACCGTCACTTCGACGACGCACGGTACTACCTGAAGCGCGCCGGCTACCACGTGAAGAAGGGTCTCGGCGAGGAACTCGATCCCGTCGAACGCCGCGTCCGGGAACTGACCGGCCGCGAGGCCGAACCCGAGCCGAACCGCGCGGAGAAGGTCCGCCGCGAACTCGGCGCCCTCGGCGACCGCGCCGAGTACCGAGCGAAGCGCGCCGTCTCCGGGGCCCGACGCCGGCTCCGCAACTGATCAGCACCTTTCGGAACGCTTTTTATTGCGCCGGCGGTACGTCCTCGTGCGGGTTGGTGGTCTAGCCCGGTTATGACGGCTCCTTCACACGGAGCAGGTCGGCGGTTCGACTCCGCCCCAACCCACTTGCTCGGCGGTTGCCTCGCAAGTTGATGGGCAAGCAGCCTTCCTGCGATTTTTCGCTTTAGATTAGTTTGGACCCACACGTTCGGCGGTCGTTTGTGTCCAAACCCGATGAGGCCGCGGGGTTCATTCAGAAGGACGTGCTAAGGATATTAGAATTTAACCCTTGCTAACATCATGGTTTTCCCCCTTCGATCGGTATCTATCTAATGTGTCTTGCTCATACAGTGCTGGATTGAGTTCCGACTTATGCCAAAAATTGATTAGAGGTCCGTGACGACAATACATCGAGATGAGTCTCCAGATAGAGGACAATACGTTCTACCTGGTACAGTTACCGGAGGAAAAGACGTTACACGAATCTGAAGATGCAGCAATCAATCATTTAAAGGAGAATGCGGAGAACCTCGATCCCGAAAACGATGAGGTTTCGCTTATCGAGGTATCTGTTGAAGGAGAAGACTGGACGATTGCTGAAATGCCTTGGCAGAATATCGCTCTCCGACTGATGGGTGACAAATAATCATGGTCGAATATACTGAAATAGACCCAAACGAGCTGGAAATTGATGAATTGAACGAACGGAAAGAAGACGTTGGTCCGCATAAGGGGATAGAGTCGCTTGAAGAAAGTGTTCGTCAGCAAGGGGTTATTGAAGCTCCTATTGTTCGAAACTCAGGTGATGGTAATTACAAGGTGATCGTCGGCCAACGACGAACGCTTGCAGCACAGGCAGCAGGTTTGGATGAGATTCCTGTCAGGATCGTAGACTGGGATGACGCAGAGGCGATCGAGGCCTCGATCACGGAAAACGTAGATGCCTTTCGGAAATCTGTTTCCCGAACAGACCGTTCCGAGGCTCTCTTGAAATTGATGAAAATCAATGATTGGACGCAAGAAGAAGCTGCTGAACAGTTAGGTATCAGCAGTGCTCAAGTAGGAGAGTGGTTAGAACGGACCCGTGACGCATGGGAGGGAACAGACGTTCACGTTTCCAGTAATGGTGAGACTGATTCTGAAACACGGGCAAAGGTTGATCAAGTAGACGACAAGAAGCTTTCTGCTATCCGTCGTGCTACTGGAGGAGGGGAGGAAGGAGAAAAATTAGTAAAGAAAGTATCAGAAGATGACATCAGCCAGCGAGAAGTATTAGAGGCAAAAAAGCGAGCAGACCGAGGTGAAGATTTCGAGAAAGCGATTGAAGAGGTTCACTCGCAACAATCTGCAGAAGGCGATATGCGAGTGAGTACACAAGTAACGTTCACTGGGGACTATGCAGAAGGCCTGCAATCAGCAGCAAAGACCCGAGGAACTTCTGAAGATCAGATAGTTCGGGAGGCTATTGAGGATTATCTCAAGAGAGAAGGATATCTATAGCAGGCGGGCTATTACTTCCACCCCGCTGTAGGTGGTTTTATCAAAGGGGGATGTGAATAGGGAAACATAACGATAACCTATGAGTGATCCCCTGCCTACGAACGTGCTACGGACCATCGTGACGGATAGTCATTTTAGAAACCAATCAGATAAGAGTACTCGACGTTACAAGGGATATTCTTTCTCGCAGGGCCTACGGAAATCTATGTCGTATCTCGACCCGGTACAAATACAGGAATTGAAGGCAGAGCGAAACTTTCGCACAAATAGAGAGGATATTCCCGCAGTAGCAAGTTCCAGCGTGTCTGACGTCGTTACAGCACAAGAAACCGAGGGCATGATTTTCGATGTTGATTATGACCGGGCTGAACACGGCGGGAGCCACTCCTCGTTCCCTTGGACTGGGGTAAATGATCTCCTCAATCGTCCCTCCACGGTTTACGACGTCCCCATTCGGAGAATGGTTGTCCGGTTTGAATCAGAGGAGTTTAAGAGCGATTGGGAGGAGGCAATAGTAGAGGCTATAGATCATGATCCCTTCCCTACGGAGTGGATTGAGGGGCCTTTCTATGCAATATTGAATTCTAAGGACCCCGGAGAAGCGGACGCAAGAGACCACATCCGTGATGCTCACGAGGAATTTTACTATATTCCCAAGAGTCACGTTGCTGATGGTCACGACGGATTAGGTTGGACTGTCCGATCCCTTGACTTAGAAGCAATATATTCATATCAAGGCTTTATCGATAAACGGAACCCTATTCTTACAACTCGAGACGGAGACCGAGAGTATGATTGGACGCCTCGCCGGTTAGAGGACTATATTATGAACTATTTCAATGAGGAAGAATCATACGTAGGACTCATGCATAATGCAGACTTCATTAATCGATGGAGGAACCTACATTCCACTGATATGACGTCCACGAAGACGTTCATCTGGGAGGCCGACGAAGAGTGGGTGCAGGAAGGGTAAAAGGGATTCCATGGATTTTGCGCTTGTTGACCCTAATGAATTAACGATTGATGAACAGAATGAACGCCGTTCTGATATCGGGGCTGATCCAGATTCAAATGATTCCTTGCGCGAGTCAATCCGAGAATTAGGTGTAACAGAGGTAATAAAAGCTCGTCAAGACGGAAATGGAGAGCTGAAGGTGTATGCTGGTCAACGTCGCACATTGGCTGCTCAAGCGGAGCAAATAGATAAGGTACCAGTATTAATTAAGGATCTTGATGATGAGGATGCGTTGATAGAATCTATAGTTGAGAATACTACTCAACTGAAAAAAGAGGTATCTCGAGAGGACCGGGCAAAAGCAATACAATGGCTGGTTGAACAACAAGGAGGAAAAAAGGAAGTCGCTGATGCCACTGGGTTAAGTCCCGGAACCGTTCGTAATTGGCTCGAACCCTATAGAGATGAATGGAAAAACACCATATTTCACCCCGAGTATGAAGGAGAGAGAGAAGTTGATCCTGAACAATTATCCGATGAGCTTTTGAGAACTATTCGAAAGGTAACAGAAGGAGAACGTGCAGAAGAATTCGCGATTCGAATTATTGAAGAAAAGATCCCGACCAAAGCTGTAAAGCAGGCAGCTTCTCGGGCTTCTAATGCCGATGAATTCGATGAAAAATTAGACGAAATGCAAGAGAAAGTCACAAAGAGTAGAGATCATGTACAAGAGAGAGTATACTTAGTCGGTGACGATGCTGAAGCGGTAAAGAAATACGCTAAAACAAGAGGAGTGACAGAACGAGAGGCTATAGAACATTTGACAAAAGAAAAGTTAGAAGAAGAGGGGTACTATTGATTGATAAAAGGATACCAGTCTTTTAAATAATTTTCCCACTATTCAAAGAAATATGGGGAATAGATCCTTGCTCTTTTTCCAGTCTTTCTTTTGCAATATCGATGTACTTTTCTTCAATCTCTACATTGACTGAATTTCGACCTATACGGGAAGCTGCTATGCTTGTTGTCCCTACACCTGCAAAGGGATCTAAAACGGTATCTCCTACAAAAGAAAACATACGAATCAATCGCTTGGCCAGTTTCACTGGATAAGGAGCAGGATGTTGTTCTCGAGATTCACCTTTTATATCGTCCCATATCTGCCTAAAGAGCATTTGATGTTTATCAGCTTCAATAACACTCAATATTTTTTCTTCTACGGAGGGAGACCGATATCCACCGGGCTTCCGGAACAGTAAAATATATTCAATATCATTCTTGATTACTGCACCCGGTTCATAAGGCTTACCGAGGAACCGAGCATTTCCTCCTGCTTCAAGAGAAGCATTCCCTATCTTATACCATATAATCGGGGCAAGGTTATCGAATCCTATCTGTGTGGCATGTTCCTGAATTGTCGCGTGAAGGGGGAGGACACGGTGTCGTCCATGTTCACTTCGTGACCGAAGGACATCACCCACAACGATACAGAGACGACCTCCGGGAATGAGTTTCTTATATACTTCTTCCCAAACTTGATCTACAAGTTGGTTGAATTGAGCGTACTCGTCTACCTCACCTAACTGTCCATCCGATGCATTTCCGTAATCCTTTAGGTTAAAATAAGGTGGACTCGTGAGGGCAAGGTGGACGCTCTCGTCTTCAACCATACTCAAATCTCGAGAATCTGCTTGATAGAGATTATGGTGAGACGGGATCGATTTAACAGCTTCTTCCACATCTCTCATTCGTTTTTTATCACGTGCAAGCTCAGGGATTTCAGATCGTAGTTCAATACTCGATTTATCTAATAGATCTCGACAACTATCCGGAACATATTCTCTAAGAGATTGTTTTCCTTCCATGTGATATACTCTATGTCTCCTTTGTCGTCCTTTATTCGTTTTCGTTCTTAAGTTAGGTCGTTTCACTCTGCCGCGTTTAATACCGATGACGACGCGGTGTGAAAGTGTCTCCTGTGGTACCTTGTTAGGGCGTACTGGGCGAGTTCCGGGCTTCTCACTCCCTCGTCGCTACGCTCCTCGGTCGTTCCGATGCCGGGCTGTCTCGCTGCCTGGCGTCATCGCGGTTAAACCCAGAATGATTGGACTCGTAGAGATCTTCCTTTCAATCACACTGTGTTTCTCCTCGGGGTTCCTACCCAATTAAATGGAAAGAGGTTTATATACCCCCCTCCCCCGATCAGAGCCATTCCATAGTTCCATTATCTGATGACCGCCAAGTCTGCTGAGAGTTAACATCAGTTTCATATTTGTCATGCCTCAACATTTTCAGATCGTTATTTCTTACGCGATGAGCTACTTTTCCGTACACACTTTCAAACTGTTCCTTGGTGATGTCGAGATCCTGTCTTAATTCTTGGAAGAAGGGGTCAAGATCATCTGACTCCGTTTGAGGATGACATTCTCGACGGTCGTGGTACTGATGTACAACGTAAGCACATGTGGAGAACCCAACAATATCTGATGAGTGGCCCATATTATTTCGCTGAAGTCCGTCAAATAGTCTCGTTGCTTTCTTTTTCTCCCATTCATCCATCTTGAGCCTATTACCGAGACATAAGATGAGATGCCGATTCATTACGTAGGTGTTGTAAGATTTATTCTGTCGTTCATGTCCGTTCTGTAAGCCCGAGTTATGGCGGTCAAGATGACAGAAGTACGCACGCTTATTTTGAGGACGGAAATCAGCAGGCCACTCATCCTCACACTGCCATCTATACCAACCTATTCGTGTAGCGTTGTTTGTATCACAATTCTGCAAGTCGCTATACGCATGGTTCTCTTCATTGGAGTTACTCATGGTTGAGTTGATCAGACAACTACCTGATGAAGGACGAACGAGATGCCACTCACCAATTAATTACTTTGCGGAAGGAGCGTTCGCCACTGAACGGCCCAGAGAAGCTGTATCTCCTCTATTATGAGAAAAGCGGCAATTCCTCTCTCAGGTAGTTGCCTTCACTCAATTAAAGAAGACGTACGACAATAAATGTTTCGTTCCAGTTATTCTTCCATACATTACGTTTCTTTATCTACACGAGGTGGTTTTCGACGGTTCAGGGAAGAATTCAGTCAAAACAGCCCACTCATTGCGGGGCGGGTTACCAATAATTGTCCCTGGGGAAGTTCGCTGGTGTAACAACTGATCAAACCAATTGATGTAGATATTTCTCCCCAGCGATAGCACGAATACAGATAATTGGAATCTCGGATTTCGAATCACCAGGCGGTCCAATGTATCTTGTTATCAAGATCCGTTGATTCGAGTTTTTGAAATTGGATTTTGATCGCCCCTTCGTCAGTATCAAAGATGACTCTCGCTCGGAGGAGCAATCGGTCTGGACTTCGATTGAGAATTTCCATCACGTCTCGTTGGTCATCTCGAAATTCAGCATATGGACCCGTCTTCACCTCACAGAGCACTGTTCGTTCGATATCGTCGTCGCCATAGAGATTCGTGATTTTCAGTGTAATATCTGGCATCCAAGGCTTGTTTTCGTCGGGCCACTCTTTTAGCACACCAATAGATTCCCGATTACCGTCTTCATCAATGAGGTACTGGTTGATATCCCAATCTTCGCGGGCTTCCAGCTCGATTACCTCGTCACCGTGTTCTAAAAATGAGTAGTTGTACTGCTGTGGTGTTGGGAGGTAGATAGAGGTGGGATCTATATCAGCGAAGATCGGAAAGAGTTTTTCTGGGGAATCGTTCAACTGATCACGGAGATAAAAACCGACAATTTTCTCGCCAAAATAGCCCTTGTCGTTAGAATTTAGCGATTTGAAGAAGTCCATCCCCAGAGTTACAGTACCATGATTACTTGGCATATTGGAAAGGAACCGTGAGTAGTAGCATAAGTTCAACCCAAGGTGAGTAGCGAGTCTTGCCTCGGCCGGTGACCGATAAACGCTCTGCCTCCTGTACGGCCTCCAATATTGATCTCTGTTTTATGTTTACAACAATACAGAATATATCCTCACCAATTCCAATATATTACCACTCTCCTAAGAATTCAACCGAGAGATCTACTTTCTCTGTAAGATCTCTCACCCGGTTCTTCTTATTCTCGGTGTTAAGTGATGTGTGGAGATAGTTTCCGTTGATCAGTTCATACGGACTCCTCATATCCTCCCCATTGGGGTGTTCTGGTTTACTGTTGATAGAGCAATTCTTCCGAGCACGTGGTGGAAAATGCGGGATCTCTATGGTATCCATTAAATCGTGTTCTTCTATCAAATAATCAACTGCTGATCCCATATTCCGTTTTTGTAGCGTGTGGGCTCCACTACCATTTTCTGGGATTATTTTACCGTCAGAAAATCGAATGACATAACCTTGCCACTCGTGAGATTCTTTAACAATATCTGACGAATGGACAGTAGTATCTTGCTCATTCCGTGCTTGTCCCGCGGCCTCATCGAATTCTGATGGTGTGTTTTCGCTAACAAATTGGCGCTGTTCACGAAGGACTGAGATGAGACTTTGCACGAATTCACGGGCTTGTTCTTCGAGATCTATTGTAAGGTGTCCAACTTCGTTTTCTACAGCTTCAGTGACTGCCTGGGTGACATTGTTTTCCTTTTCTTTTAGATGGCGAATGGCTCGGTTAGTTTCTGCGACCTGCTCGGCGATCTCGTCAGATTTCCCTGATCGAATTGACTCTTTTGTGAGTAGTTCAAGTACACCTGGATTATCAGCGAGGTCATCAAGGTTGAATTGTACGACGGATACCTCCTCTCCGCCATTCTGGTGTCGATTCTTGGTCAAGACCTCAAATGATTTGCCGTTGGTTAGGATACCCCAGTCTACGTCGAGTTCCTGTCTCATGTAACTTCGCAACTGCTGAACTTCGCTATCGGTGAGAGTAGATCGGATCGGCTTTGCCTCAACGAACACCACGGGGGAGTCCCCAACAAGAAGGGCGTAATCAACATGGGTACTTCCCGATGCCATGGGGATAGTGTACTCCAATGCGACTTCAGTTGAATAGAGGTCCCAACCAAGAAGTTCAAGAAACGGCTGGACAAGTTTTACCTTCGTATTTTCCTCGTCCATTTGCGGTGAAGATTCGATAAGTTGCTTACATCGCTGAACATACTCGTTTATCTCGTCCTGATCCATTGTCAGATTGTGCGTAATGAATCCTTTTTAAAATGTTGCAAATTGCATCCTCTATTGAGTTGACTCTGTTTAGTCAACTGTAGGAACTCCGAATTTATGATGAATGAAATCTTTCACCCTTTCAATATCCTTTCCCGATGTTGCGTTCTCCAGAAGGGGATTAGGTTTCCCCCGTCTATTCCAGTCTTCATCGCTCCACCGTAATGATGCCGTACCGCCTGATTTGTATTCACCCTTCTCTTTATTTAATGCCCTAACTATTTCTGGACTAATATCTACAAACTCTCCTCTATCCGATACACAATCCTCTGATAGTCGAAAAACTTCGTATCGGAAAGGTAAGTTATGATATTCAGTCAATTTTCGTACAAGACCGGCATAATCAACTATAAATTTCTCTTCAACATTCGGGGAGAAATAATGCTGAAGGCTGATATAGTCTACACCGAGATAACTGAGAGACGTAGCCTGCCCTATTCCATCGTAAAAATGCGGCTCTATACCACTTTCCTTTGAATCGAAATATTTTGTTTCTATCGCTTCAATATTCCTATCATTATAGATGACAAGTAGATCTATCTCACTGGATACGAACGCATTCCTACCAAACCATTCACCCATATGACCACTAATGTCATGTGATCCAAGATTGACACGAGTATGAACTTCCTTTATTTCATCATACCTAAATTCATATGCACTTTGTAAGTAATCTTGGAGGTCATTTTCTCTCTTTGGATACGACATAGGTGATAGAACAGAGGAAAAGGATAAAAACTAAACGCCGATAATCATCCTCAGATTCTCCCCGCATAATGTGATTAGTGATGTAGTTGCAGGACTGTGCCTAAGGATTGTTTTCAGTGTGTTAGAAGAAAAAATACTGTCTTGCTATGTCTATTTTTCCTTTCGCGTCATCGAATTAGTCTCTGCTCATCTCAAAGGCTTCACGGCGCAAAACGCGTTTTTCGCTCTTTGTCCGTGCATCGTAGTGTTTCTCCAATGTTTTCGTACTAACATTCATCCGGTCTGAGAGCAACTCTTTTGAGTGTCCTTTGTTCAACCATGCCGTGATTGCACTACGGCGAAGTGCGTGTGGTGGAACCGAGGAAGGACATCGTTGTGCATAATCGTGGTTCTGTGCAGCTTCACAATTGATTTCGTCTCGATTATGAGGACAATCCTGGGAGTAGTGACAAGGTCGCGTGAGTGCGTTGATGTTTTGTCTCAAATTGGTTCCGGCAGGCCTACCGTATCGAGTCGTGAGAAGTGGCTTTCGTCCCTCATCGTCTTTGACTTCTTCGCGGTGTATCGCTATGTAGTCATCCAGTATCTCGCAAACCCACTCGTGTAGGTTCACCTCACGTTCAGCGTTTTGCTTATTCTTTAGTGGTGTTCCGGTCTTCGGCCGGTGATGGATCTCCACATACTGTTCCTTGGGATAGTAGTCTCGGAGATCAATGGCACGTATTGTACCGAGTCGGAAGCCGGTATCCCACAATAAGGCAAATAGTGAATGGCGAAGCGTAGCATATTCGAATTTCTCCAGATATTCCAGGATTGCCTCGGCAGTATCGGCCTCTATCTTAGTATTCCGAGCGTCGTCATCGGGGTTAGGGAGAATCATGTTCTCTGCAAGCCCCACCTCTACAAGATCCATAGATTGCATCCATCGGATGAAAACTCGGAGTGCGCAGAGATTGTTGTAGAGCGTAACCTCGTTGACCCCACCGTTCTCCCGGCGGTGAATCTTAAAATCGTGGATGTGAAAACCGTCCAGTTCGGTCACATCCTCGAGGCCGGCCTCATCGCACCACTCCACAAAGCGTTTGAGCGCGTACTTGTGATTGCGATAAGTGGATTCTGAGACTTCGGGCTTTCGTTCTTTCAGATACCGTTCGACTGCTCGCTGAGGGCGCATACTTCGACTCATGGTTACTCTGAACCACACGCCCTGGGGGTTCGGACAGCGGGCAACGATCCACCGAATTTGGGCGATTACGTGTGAATTCCTTCCTCATTTTGCCGCCGAAGGGCGACGAAATCGCCCGAAGGCGGCGAGCAGGCCGGCGGTTCGAATCCGCCCCAACCCACTTCTGATTCCTCGCAACGACGAGCGAAGCGAGAGCTTTCGGTTCGTAGCTATCATCTCTCTGTGGTAGTTGGTACCGACGGGCGCGGCGAAACCCGAAATCGGACATTCCCGGCCCGTACAACCGCCTTATGAAAGGCTCCGTTCAACTAGCGGCGTACAGGTGGCGCATCATTCATCCCTCTCCGTCTCCTGCGGACGGTAATGGGTATACCAAAGCATCTGGGCGACATACTTTTGGTAGAGGATAACCCGGGCGATATCCGTCTCACGAAGGAGATGCTCGAAGAGGGTGGATACCGGGGCACGTTTCACGTGGTGACGGACGGCACGGAGGCGCTCGATTTCCTCCACCGGCGCGGCGAATACGCCGACGCGCCGCGGCCGGACACCGTCCTGCTCGACATGCACCTCCCCCGGATGAACGGCGACGAGGTAGTCGAAACGGTGAAGGAAACCGACGGACTCGACGACATCCCGGTAGTGCTGCTCACGGGGTCGCTGAAGGAGGGCGCCGACCTCGAAGCGGATATCCCGGAGGCCGACGCCTACATCAGGAAGCCGATCGGACCGGGCGAGTTCTCGGATGCCGTCCAGTCCTGCGAAGACACGGGGACGCTCGGCGACGCCGAGTGATCGAAACTCGGATCAGTTAGTCGAACCCCGCTCTCGCCCGGGGTCGACCGGTCGCCACCGAGTCTCCCGCTTCTCCACCACCGGTCGTCCGTTGCCGGCGTCCGACGCCGCCCACCGGTGATCGACGCGGCGGCCGTTCCGAGCGGATACATCCGCCGCCGCCGCGTTCGTCGAGACGAGCGGAGTCAGACGGTCGCTTACTGCTCCTCGTCGGCGGCAGCAGGTTCGCGCTGCACCACGAGCACCGGGCCGAGGAACCGCTCGGCGACCTGTTCCGCGGGCATTCCGAACACGAACGTCGCCAGCGACGGGTCGGACTCGCCCATGACGACGGCGTCGAACGCTTCGGCAGCGTCGACAATCGCGTCGAGGGGCTCCCGGTCGCGCTCGATCCGCGTCCGGATCGCCGATCCGTCCATCCCGAGGTCGACCAGGCGGTCCACCACTCCGTCGAGAATGGTTCGGACGTCGTCGTCCGTCTCGTCCGCATCGGCGGCGTGATACAGCGTCACGGCTGTCCCCGTGTCGGCGAAGAGGCCGGCGACGGCGCGGACGAGGCGGTCGATCCCGACCGCGCCGCGGACGGCGACGAGCACGTCGTCGGGCGGTCCCGTCGCGTTCGGGACGAGCGCGGCCAGGCAGTCGTACTGGGCGATAGTCCGGTCGATCGTCTTCTGTCCGTCGTGGGTGAACACGAGTCGCTGCTCGACGGTCGCCCCCGCGTCCTCGAACATCGTCTCGTACTCGTCGAGGCGCTGGGTCGCCCGTTCCTCGAACTGCATCCGGGCCTGTCCCGGAGCGGTCTGGTCCGGGATGACGTGATACCCCAGCAGCACGACGTGGGCGTTCGCAAGGAGTTCGGGGACTCCCTCCGGGATCGATTCTCCTTCGAGCACGCGAACCGGGACGAGTATCGATGGTCGGTCTGTCATGGTCAGATGTCTCCTTTGAGCGTCACGTCGCCGGCGTAGTACCGGTACCACAGGTACGAGAGGATCATGACTGCGAACCCGATGGCGATCGAAGCGGGACGCATGAACGCTATCAGGCCGAAACTGGCCAGCGCGCCGACGGCCGGTACCAGCGGATAGCCGGGCGATCGAAAGCTGGGATCGTACCAGGCCGGGTCCCACCGGCGCAACGCGATCATCGCGACGCAGATCAGGCCGTACATGATCAGGTGGAGGAACGAGGCGACCTCGGCGAGCAGTTCGACCTGTCCGGTCGCGACGAGGACGAGGATCGGGCCGCCAGCGGTGAGCAGGGCGACGTGGGGCGTTCCGTACCGGAGATTGATCTCGCTCGCCTTCCGCGGGAGCAAGGCGTCGCGGCTCAGCGCGTACACCGCCCGCGAGGCGCTGAGGATCGACGCGTTCGCGCTGGAGAACGTCGCCAGCAGCCCCGCGAACAGGATCGCGACCGCGCCGGGGAACCCGAGGAAGTCGCGGGCGACCTCGACCATGGCCGTCTCCCCGAAGTCGCCGAGCCGCTCCGCGCCGAACGCGCTCGTCGCGACGAAGATCGTCACGACGTAGAACCCGGTGACGACGAGCACCGACCCGACCATCGCCAGCGGGAGGTTCCGGCCGGGTCGCTTGATCTCCCCGGCGACGGTCGCGACCTGGGCGAACCCCAGATACGAGGTGAAGACGAGCGCGGCGGTCGTCAGCACCGGGAAGTACCCCCGGGAGAAGAACGCCTCCGGGACGCTCCCGCCGCCGAAGATCCCGACGGCGTCGAGGACGCCGTACGAGAGAAACGCCGTCAGGACCAGGAGGAGGATCCCCACCACTCCGTTCTGCAGTTTCGCGGTGTTTTCCGTGCCGCCGATGCTCAACGCCGTCAGTCCCGCACCGAACAACAGCCCGATCCCGACGACCGGGTCGAACGGGATCGCGACGCCGACCTCGTCGAGAACGGCGGTCGCGTAGTGGCCCAGCCCGACGAGGTAGAACGCGGAGGCGAACACCAGACCCAGCCACAGGCCGAGGCCGACGACCGCGCCGTAGGCCGTGCCCATCCCCCGCGAGATGAAGTAGTAGCCGCCCCCGCTTCGCGGCATCGCCGTGGCGAGTTCCGACGTCGGAAGGGCGACGAGCAACGCGATCACGCCGCCGATGGCGAACGAGAGCGCCGCCGCGGGGCCGGCGTTACTGGCCGCGAGGCCGGGGAAGACGAAGATACCCGCGCCGATCATCGTACCGATACCGATCGCCAACCCGCCGACGAGGCCGATCGTCCGTTCGAGTTCGACGCCCTCGTCGTGGATGGTGACGTCGTCGGTCACCGCCTCCGGCTCCTCCGCGGGCGTCTCCCCGGCGACGTTCCGACCCGTCGTCTCTGCATCGACGCCCTGGTCTACCATGGTAGCAATTCGCGTGGACGGAGGATAAACCCGGCGTCGAGCTATCGTCGGTCTGCGTCCGCCCCAGACCGCGATCCGGTCGTCCGGGCGTCACCGACCGGGCCGTGCCTCGATCGCCGTCACGATCCCGAGCGCAGCCGACCGCGTCGAGAGGATCTCCAGTCCCGTCCCCGCGACGACGGCGGCCGGGTCCTGGTTCCACCGGCAGCCGTGCTTCTCGTAGTGAGCGTCGGCCCGCCAGTCCTGGAACCGGGCGATCGCGCCGACGTCGCTCCGGCCGTGTTCGAGCAGGAGGACTCGGCCGTCGGGCTTGCAGACCCGCGCCATCTCCCCGAGCGCCGCGTCGGGGTCCGGGAACGTGCAGGTCGAGAGCGACGAGACGACCGTGTCGAAGCTGTCGTCGGGGAACTCGAGCGCCGCGGCGTCCATCTCGAACAGCGACTCGCCGCGCTCCAGTTCCTCGAAGCGCGCTTCGGCCTCCCGGAGCATCGCCGGGCTCAGATCGACCCCGATGTAGTCGACGGCATCGGGGAGATAGCGGCGGTTGGTCCCGGTCCCGCAGGCGACGTCCAGGACGCGGCCGCGCGCGTTCCAGAAGAGGCGGCGTCGGTATCGCCCGGTGAACAGGCGGTTGACCCAGTCCATCCGCGCCATCCACTTCGCCTGGTCGGCGTAGATCCCCCGGATCTCGTCGAGCGACATCGGCCGGCGGTCGATGCGATCGGAGCCGTCGGAGACGGAGGAGTGCTCGTGCTCGGCGGTCTCTTGCATGGATCAGCGTACGACGGGACGCAGCATAGCGATTTCCCCGGACGTGCGGGATGGGTTTATCAGACTCCCTCACAGGCGGTGCGTCCGCATGCGTCGGGACGTACACTCATACTCCCCCGGGAAAACCGATCGGTATGGTCCTGATCCTCGACGACGGCGAGATCGGCTCGCTCCTCGACGTCGGGTCGCTGCTCGATCCGGTGCGGGACGCCCTCGTCAAGCAGGCCGCCGGGGCGGTCGAACGTCCCCAGCGCCCGCACTTCCCGGTCGGCGCGGGGCTTGACGGGGACGAACCGCACGGGACGGCGCTCACGATGCCGGCCTACGTGCACGGCGAGGAGCACTACGTGACGAAACTGGCGAGCGTCCACGAGGAGAACCCGGAGCGGGGTCTCCCCGCCGTGCAGGCCCAGATCGTGCTCACCGAGGCGCGGACGGGCCGTCCGGCGGCGTACATGGCCGGCACGCGAATCACGAACGCCCGGACGGGCTGTGTCGGCGGGCTGGCGGTCCGGGCGCTGGCGTCGGAGCCGGTTCGGCTGGCCGTGATCGGCGCCGGCGCCCAGGCGCGCTGGCAGACGCGCGCTATCGCGGCCGCGGCGACGGTAGAGGACGTGCGGGTCTACTCACCGAGCGACTCGCGGTTCGAGTGCGCCGCCGACCTCCGCGACGAGGGGATCCCGGCGTCGGCGGCCGACTCCGCGGCGGACGCCGTCCGCGGCGCGACCGTCGTGGTGACGGCGACGACCGCGGCGGAACCGGTGTTCCCGCCGGACGCGCTGACCGCCGAACTCGTCATCGCGGTCGGCGCGTACGACGCAGACACGCGGGAGCTCGACGCCGCCGTGCTGGAACGCGCCGCGACGGTGTTCGCGGGCGTGCCGGTGGAGGCGGCCGAGACCGGGGACGTGCTTCCCACGGACCTCGGCCCCGACGACCTCGTGCCGCTCGCGGCCGCGCTGACGGGCGAAGCGGGCGACCTGGTCGTCGTCGAGAGCGTCGGGAGCGCGGTGCTCGATCTGGCGGCCGCGACCGCGGTGTACGAACGGGCGCAGGGGGCGGGCGTCGGCCGCGAGTTGTCGCTATCGGGCGAGAACGAGGGCGGGAGCGCGAACGGCGGTGGAGATCGGGACGAGTGACGCCGGCGCCGTCGGAGTCCCTGTCCGTCCACCGAGTGTTTACAATCCCGCCCGGTGAAGCCCGCCGTGAATGGAGGGTGTACTGTGGTATCTGCTCGCGAGTTCCCGCGGTGGGGAGACGCGGGCGCGCATCCTCCGGGCGATAGACGAGCGGCCGCGGAACGCGAACCAGCTCGCGGACGATCTCGGCTTCGACTACACGACGATCCGCCACCACATGGACGTCCTCATGGAGAACAACGTCGTCGAGAAGTCGGGCGACGAGTACGCCGCCGTCTACCTGCTCACCGACCAGGTGCGGGCGAACTGGGAGACGGCCGAGGAGGTGCTCGACGCGGTCGAGAGCGACGCGGAGGGGGAATGATGGACGAAGTTTGGACAGGAGCTATAACGGCGAGTTCCGAAGGGGGACACGATGGAGCTCTGGCTGCAGGCGGCTAGAGTCGCCGCGGCGGCGAACCTGGCGCTACTGCTGGCGCTCGGGTCGGTCTGGCTCCGGAACTACCGCAGCCACGGGGCCAGTCACACGCTCGGTCTGCTCGTGTTCGCCGGCTTCCTCGCCGTCGAGAACGCGCTGTGGCTCTACTTCTACGTGCTCCACGACGACTTCGTCGGCTGGTTCCTCGCCTCCGGAACGGACGTACAGGTCGGCGTCACCTTCCTCTGCGGACTGGAACTGGCGGCGCTGCTCTTTCTCGTCCGGGTCACCTGGCGCTGACCTCGGACGAATTTCGGACGCAGTTCGGAAAACCCTCAACTACCGACTGGACGACCATCCACGTATGGAGTTAACACGGCGCACACTCATCGGCGCGAGCGCGGGGGTCGCCGCCCTCGCCGGCTGTCTCGGCGGCGGGGAGGGGGACGGCGACGAGACGACGGCGGCGACCGAGACGACGGAGGAAACGGGGAGCGAGAACGGGACGGACGAGATGGCCGCAGAGGGGGACGACGGAAGCGACGGCGACGCGACCGTGCAGGTCCGTGCGCACGACGAGCACGGCGACGTCCTCGTCGGGCCGGACGGGATGTCGCTGTACAACTTCGATCAGGACGCGCGGGGCACGGGAGAGAGCGCCTGTTACGACGGCTGCGCGGAGAACTGGCCGCCGCTCACCGTCGACGGCGAGCCGACCGCCGGCGAGGACGTGATCGCCGACCTCTCGACGTTCGAGCGCGAGGACGGATCGACGCAGGTCGCAGCCGCCGGCTGGCCGCTGTACTACTTCGCCGCCGACGAGGAACCGGGAGACGCGAACGGGCAGGGGGCAAACGACGTCTGGTGGCTGCTCCGCCCCGACGGGAGCCTCGTCAAGCCGGACGACGGGGACGAGTCCGGGGGCGGCGGCTCGGACGACGACGGCTCCGACGACGGGTCAGATGGCGGTTACGGCGGGTACGGCGGGGACTGAGCGGCGGACCGCTCAGTCGGTCGACGCCGGCGTCCCGGTCGCGTCGGCGTCGGCCGGGTCGGCGTAGACGTACCGCGCCCAGACGTACAGCAGGCTCGGCAGGACGAACACGCCCACGAGGAACGACGTGACGAGCGCGAGCACGACCAGCGTGCCGAGGCTCTGGAACTGCGGGTGCGGGTGGAGCGTGAGCGCTGCGAACGCCCCGGAGGAGGTGAGCGTGCTCCCGAGCAGAGCCCCGCCGGTGCCGGTGACGGCGGTGCGGAGGGCGGCGGCCGGCTCCAGCCCGCGGTCGAGTTCGTGCGCGAACCGGTCGCTGACGTGGATGCTGTAGTCGATCCCCAGCCCGATCACCAGGCTCATCAGCAGCGCGGTGAGCAGGGTCAGCGGGACGTCGAGCAGGTACATCCCGCCGACGACCAGCGCCGTCACCAGCGCGATGGGGACGACCGTCACCGCGCCGAGCGAGGCGTGACCGGTCGCGAACCGGTAGACGACCATCAGCATGACCAGCACCGCCGACAGCGCGAGGACGATCGTCTCCAGGATGTTGTCCGCGATCCGGAAGGCGATCGTCCGCGAGATGGTCCCCCCGCCGACCGCCGTCGCGGAGACCTCGCCGCCGTCGACCGCGTCCTCGACCTCGTACATCGCGTCGGCCTGCGCGTCGACCGTGGCGCGCTGTTCGATCGGGACGATCATCCGGAGGGTGCGGTACTCGCCGTCGGTCCGCTCGATCACGCGGCCGGCCTCCTCGGGCGCGACCTCGTACAGTTCGTCGTACACCGCCTCGACGTCCCGGTCGGGGACGCCGTCGCCGTCGGTGTCGGCCTCGGCGAGCGTCGCCGCGAACTCGTCGTTCTCCGCGGCGACCGACTCCATGACGGTGAGCGGCGTGACGACCGGCACCGACCCGGACTGCTCGAAGGCGACGTCGCTGTCGCGGGCGACCTCGGATCCCTCCTGCACCCGCTGTAACGCCGCCGGCGAGGTCACGTCGCCCTCGACGAGCACCTGGGACTGCCGGCGGTCGGCCTCGTCGGCCACGCGGTAGCGCTCGTCGACGTACTCGGAGCGCTCGCTGAGCGCCGTGCGCTCCCAGCCCAGCGGCTCCGGCAGGTCCTGCTTCCACTCGGCGACCTCGTCGGTCTGCTGCTGGAAGCTCTGCCTGTCGAGCGAGGACCAAGCGGCGGCTCCGGCGGTGCCGGCGACCAGCGCGAGGACGATGACGACGGGGGCGGCCTTCCGCGCCGCCGCGGCCCCGCTGGCGAGGACCGGTCGGAGGTAGTCCCCGTGGCCCAGTGCTCGCTTGCGCCGGTCGAACCCGACGCGCTCGAGGAGGCCGTCGACGCTGACCTTCAGCGCCGGAACGATCGTCACGAAGATGACGAACGCCGACGCCACGCCGAGCGTGATGCCGATGCCGAGGTTCCGGATGGAGGGCCACGCGCTCGTCACGTTCGCGAGGAACCCGATGCTGGTCGTGACCGTCACCAGCGCGAGGGCGACGGCGACGGAACGCAGCGAGCGGAACATCGGCGGCCGGATGGCCTCGCCCTCCGCTCGTTCCTCGCGGTAGCGCATGAACACGTGGAGACCGTAGTCGATGCTCAGCCCGACGATGAGCACGGGCCCGATGATGAGCGTCATGCCCGCCTGCACCCGCAGCCAGCCGAGGATGCCGAACATCCAGACGAGCGAGAGGAGGACGCCGGCGAACCCGACGATCACGTCGGTCAGATCCCGGTACGAGAAGGCGAGGACGGCGAGGATGAGCGCCAGCGCGACCGGGAGGATCAGTTCGGTCGTGTTCCGCATGTACTGGTCGTTGGCGTCCATCCGCGCGGCCTCACCGAGGGTGAAGTACTCGGCCGAGTCGCGCTGTGTGGCCTCGTCGTGCAGGGCGTACTGTGCGGCCGTGACCGCGTCGTCGTCGGTCGACTCGGCTGGCGCGTCGAACCGGAAGACGATCCGCCGGCTCTCCGCGCTCGCCGTGCCGGGTTCGTAGTCGTTCGGCAGCAGTTGCAGGGCCGGCGAGCCCTCTGTGAGCGTCGCCGAGACGGCCTCGCGGACCTCGCTCTCGTCCATCGATTCGAGCGTCTCGATCTGTTCGCCGAGGCTCGCGTTCGGGTTCTCGGCGGCGCGCTTCGCGACGGCGTTGGCGACGCCGACGGTTCCGCGGTCGTCGGCGAGGGCCTCGCTGACCGAGTCGTTCTCTCGCACCGACCGCTGGTACCGCAGCGAGTCGAGCAGCGAGGCCTTCGAGAGGACGTTGCCGCCCTCCTCCCTGACGAACACCGACGAGACGGAGACGTTCTCCGACCCGCGGGCGTCGTAGTTCGACTCGATGTACTGTTGCTTCTGGCGGACTTCCGTATCGTTGAACGTATCGTCGTCCGCGGCTTCGCTCCCTGTCTGGAGGTCCGTCACGCCGACGGCGACCGCGCCGGTCAGCGCCAGCACGAGGAGGATGACGATCCGGTTGTGGGTCGTGACGAACTCGATCAGTCCGTCGAGCGGGTTTCTCGTCATGGTCTCTTTCTCCGCGTCGCGTCCGGCGAGAAGGCGATCCTGTGCGGGGACGGCGAACCCTCGGCTCGGACGGTGGAAGGCGTCTGTCGGTCGAACACGTACGACCGGTGGACGGAGTGGTTAAAAAAAAACTGTCGGAGTTACAGACAGCGAAACTGCGGACCTATTTTAAGCACCTCCGAGGGAGAATCTGAGACTGACGCCGCGAGACCGACGAACCGACCGTCGGCGTCGCTGCCCGACGCGGTCGATCGCGATGAGGAGAGAAATCCGCCGGTCCGTCGCCGTCCGCTACGCGGGGGCCGCCCGTTCCTTCTCCTTGTCTATCTTGCACTCGACGCAGAGGCCCTCCTCGGTACAGCCGGGGTTCCCGTGCGGACACTCGTGGACGGGGTCCGCGGAGTCCAGACGCCGCTTCGCCAGTCGCCACTCCGCCGCCCAGGCGTCGATGTCGCCAGTCGTCGCCGAGTCGTAGACGACCGACCCGTCGCGCGCGACGATCTTCACGCTGACCGCGTCCTCCGAACGCGCCTCCCGAACGCGCTCGATAGCGGCCTCGATAGACGCCACCCGTTCCCGCTCGCGGTCGCTCTCGTACAGTTTCACCACCCTGATGCCGCCCGGTTCGCACACCGTTGGCTCCATCCTTGGTAACATTACTCACATCAACCGCTTGAATCTACCACCAAATTACTTCGGAGTGGTCCCACCTCCGCAACCGGGACCCCACTGTTCCGGTAGTCGGTTTATCCCCCGTGGCGTGCAATTCGGTCACGTGATATCGGGAGAGGATCGCCCGGGGAGGGTCGAGAAGGTGTACCGGACGGACGACGACGGGACGCTCAGCGACGCCGTCATCGACGCCATCGCGGCGGCCGCCCGCGACGACCCGAGAGAGACGGAGTTCGTCCTCTACGAGAGCGTCGACCCGGACGCGCTCGACGCCGTCTTCGCCCGCGGGCGGCGTCGGGGGACGGCCCTGTCCTTCGAAGTCGGCGACCTCCGCGTCGACCTCCGCGGCGACGACCGGGAAACGGTCCACGTGACGGTCACGTCGCCCCGGGAAGAGTACCGCTGAGCGGCGAGATCCATCAGGACGGCGTCGGTCGCCCGCACAGACGTCCCGCCGCGAGCGCCGTCAGACAGCAGATCCACAGCGCCGCGGTGGCGGGCGCGGAGTGGAGGTTGATCGTCACCGCGTACGACGCGTCCGCGACCGGGTACAGCAAGGGGACGCCCTTCGGCGTCGTCGCGTCGATGGCGAGGTGCGAGGCGTATCCCAGTGCGAGCGCCGCCCCCGCCCGCCGGTCCCGCGCGACGGCGACGGCGGCCGCCGCGACGCCGAGCGCCAGCGCCGAGTGGGTGATCCCGCGGTGGACCAGCGGGAACCCCCACGCGCCGGGGAAGAGGAAGTCGGCGTCTGCGAGGACGCCGCCGACCAGTCCCGCGGCTCCGGCCCCGAACGCCGAGCGGCCGAGGACGTAGCCGACCAGCGCGTGCGTCGCTATCGCGCCGGCCAGGAAGACCGTGTAGCCGTCTACGAGCCGTTCTGTGAGCAACGCTACTAATTAGCTAACCGTCGTAATAAAATCTGTCGACGGATTGGTCACTGTTGTCCGCGGAACGTGGCCGCACTGATAGACGTGGAGTTATGTCACTGTAGGGATAACAGGAGCGGTATGCCGGATAGCGATTACACTATCGGAAACCGCCTCATCGACTACGACGAGGAGAATTATAACGAGGAGCTGATCTACTACGGTTCGGTGATAGATCTGCTTGCGCAAAACGAGATCGACATCAATCAGTACAAGCTAGCGAAGTTCATCGACGAGTACGAGTTCCAGATCCCGGAGTACCAACGCAACTACGAGTGGGAGGAGCCGCAGTGGGAGGACCTCTGGATCGAGATCGAGAAACTGTTCAGCGCGTCGCTCTCGACGGAGGGAGAGCGGACCGCCGACGTTTTCTTCGGATCGATGTTCTTCGCGAAGCGCGGAACGTCCGAGGGCGGTAGCACGGACGTCGTCGAGGTGATAGACGGTCAACAGCGGCTCACGACGCTGTCTATCTTCTTCAAGGTCATCACCGACATTCTCGACACGCTCGACCCGGAGAGCGGTGACTGTCGCGGGATGGCGGACGCGCTCCGCAACACCATCCAGAGCGTGCTGTATCTCCCCTCCAGTATTCCGGGACGACAGCGGCCGGCGCTGAACCTGAACGAACACAACAGCGAGTTCTACGCGGCGCTCGTCGGCGACGCGGAGACGCGGCTCTCGTTCATCCAGGAACGGGAAAGCGTCCACGGGAATCGAAAGCGACACGCCATCCGGGTTCACGATTACGCCGACAAACTGAACCTCCCGCCGGAACTGTACGAGACGTACGAAAACGACAACAAACACTTCGACAACGCGAACGACCGAATACTCCGGGCGTACGAGTACTTTTACGAGCGTCTCTCCGAGACCTTGGCCGATACGTTCGAAACCGACGACGAGCGGGTGCGAGCGCTCACGAACGTCGTAAACTACGTTCTCAACTCGTTTATCGTCGGATACTTCGAGATCACGTCCAACCGGTCGTCGCTCATGATGAACGTGTTCCAGATCCTCAACGACCGCGGGATGAATTTGAAGAAAGTCGACATCATCAGGGCCCGGATCGTGAGTCGACTCCGTGAAAACGGGAACGAGGACGCGGAGGACGTGGAGAAGTTCGAGGCGATGATCGAGACCCTGGACAACGACTACGGCGACGTCGAGGACTTCCTGACCGACTACATCACCGCGAACGAGGACGGTATCAGGTCGAAAACCGACGTCACGAAGAACCTGTTAGAAGCGTTCGAACAGGGCGCCAACGGGAACCGAACTATCGACCCGCTGCTGACGACCAAAGAGGAAACTCGAGAGTTCCTGAACGACGTCGAGACGTACTCCGATTACTACCACCGGATCATCGACCCGGACCGACGCATCCAGCTTCGCGACGATACCCGCGAGGAGCAGGTGAACGAGATCATAACACGGTTGAACAAGCTGGGGTACGAGCAGTGGCGGCCGCTGGTACTTCTCGTCTACTCCCGCGTCCGAGAGAGCGCGACCGACGAGAACGAGGCCTTCTTCGTGGACCTCCTCAAGGTGATCGAGAACGTGAGCTGTCGTATCTCCCTGACCAACGTCTACCCGAGCAAACAGGACCCGGTGTATGTCGCGGCGTGCCAGTCGTTCAGACAGCGACCGTTCGACCGATCCCTGTTTGAGGAGATCGTCGACGACGTCAAGGACCGGGCGCAACAGCTTTTCTTCGAGTCGTTCGTCGACACTGTCAACGAGAACTACGACTGGAGCAACACGTACGCCCGGGTCCTACTCTGGAAGATGACGTCCGAAACGTTTTACTCGGAAGACGGTGCCGTCGAGAACCGGCTGAACGTCGGTACCATTCACCTCGAACACGTGTTGCCGCAGTCCCCGATCCGAAGCGATGCGCCCGCAGACGAGCGGTACGACTGGCTCCAACACTTCTTCCGGACCGACGACGGGGATTCGGCCGTCGCGACGATCATCGAGCGACTGATCGCCGACGATGCGATCGAGAACCGCGATTCGCAACTCCAGGAGATCGCGGACTACTTCATCCACGACCTGGGCAACATGGTCCTTCTCGAATCGGAGGACAACCTCAGCCTCGGCAACAAGCCCTTCTCGGAGAAGATCCTCACGTACTACGAGGAGACGGACTTCGAGGCGATCAGTGTCAACGAGTACTTCACCATGGGGCGCGGTGAACTGACAGAGACGGACATCGACAGGCTTCGGAGCGAGGACCCGCCCAAATCGCTCGACGGGTTCTGGAACTACGAGCGGCTGACGGAGCGGAAAGCGGCGCTGCTTCACGCGCTGCTCGAATCGGTGCGGTTCGACGGGATCCTCGACGACGAGTTCGAACCGTACGACATCTCTTCGAAGGTAGATCGGGAGACAAGCCGACGCCTCGGCCTGATCGAGGCGAACCACGGGACCGTCGTGGAGGACTGAGCGAAAGACCGCCGACGGACGTTTTTTACACGCCCGGATCCTCAACCTGACTGAACACTCATGTCGCCCCCGGTCAGCGTGACGGTTCTGTCCCCCAGCCTCGTCGAGCGCTGTCGCGCCGCGCAGTTGCGGGACGCGCTCGACTACGCCGACCCGGACGCCCTCCTCCTGACTGACCCCGGGGCGCTGGTCCGCCTCCGGGCCGTCGCGCCGGATCTGGTCGATGCGTACGGACCGGTCCTGGTCCCGGGCGACGACTCGCGCGGATCGGACCCCGAGCACTACCGCCTCGGCGGCGACGGCGAGCGCCGCCCGCCGACCGACGGAACGGCGTCCGGCGGCGTCGACGTCGTCGTTCCCGCGAGCGACGACGGCCTCGCCGCCATCGCCGCGCTGGAGGCGGACGAGACGCTCGACACCGCGACGGAGACGTACGTCCTCACCGACCGGCTCGACGTGAGCGTCCGCCTGACGAGTCTCGACGCGACGCTCTCTGGCGCGGACGGCTACCGCGCGGCGCTGTCGCCGGACTCGCTCGACGGGTCCTACACTCACCTCTCGACGACGGCCCCCGTGGACTACTACCGCGAGTGGGACCGCCTGACCGTCGCCGGGGCCGGCCCGGACGCCGACGACGCGGGCGGGGGCGACCGCGGCGGCGCGGCGGTATCGACACTCTACCTCCATCCGGACGGCACCGTCTGCACCACCTCCATCCGAACGTCGCGGCTCGGCCTCCGGGCGCTCTCGGGGGTCGGCGAGGCGACGGCGAAGCGTCTCCGCGAGGCGGGCTACCCCGACCGGGCGGCCGTCGCCGACGCGACGGCGGCCGACCTCCTCGACGTTCCCCGCGTCGGCCGGGACACCGCCGAGACGATCAGTGACCACGCGCGGGCGCTGGTCGAGGGCGAGGTCGTCCGCTACGGCGACGAGTACTTCCCGAACGGCGAGCCCGTCTTCGTCGACATCGAGACGGACGGCCTCACGCCGACGGTGATCTGGCTGATCGGCGTCCTCGACAGGCAGGGGGAGGAGACGTACATGTCGTTCCTGAACCGCGACCCGGACCACCCCGGCCGGGCGGTCGAGGCCTTCCTATCGTGGTACGCCGCGAACGCGAGGGGGCGGCCGGTCGTCGCGTACAACGGTCTGAACTTCGACTTCCCCGCCATCGCCGAACACGCCGAGCGCCACTGTCCGCAGTACGCGGAAGACTGGGAGAGCGCGTACACCTTCGACCCGTACGACTGGGCGTCCCGGCAGGACAACGCCGTCCTCCCGGGTCGCACGAACAAACTCGGCGACGTGGCGGCCGCGCTCGGGTGGGACGCCGCCGGAACGGGCCTGACCGGCGCCGCCGTCGGCCGGGCGTACCGGCGGTGGATGCGCGAGCGGACGCCCGAGAGCGAACCGGACTGGGACCGCCACGAGCGCTACTGCGAGGACGACGTCCGGTCGCTCGCGTTCGTGTACGACGCGCTCGCCGACGCGGGCGGGGACGCGCCCGGCCGCGAGTCCGGCCCGTCGACGGGCGGGAACACCTCGCAGGGCACCCTCACCGACTTCTGACCATGTCCGAGAACGACCCCATCGGCTGGAGCGAGCAGGTCGACGTCCTGTCGCCCGACCGCCTCCGCGAGCAGTTCCCCGAGTACGAGGACCAGATCGTCCACGCGGCGACGAGACCCGCGGAGGACGCGGAGTACGTCGACGCGGCGTCGGTGCTCGGCCCCGACCTGGCCGCGGACCTCGGTCACGACCTCTACACCCACCAGGCCGAGGCGATCGAGCGCCTGCTGGACGGGGAGAACGTCGCCGTCGCCACGTCGACGGCCTCCGGGAAGACCTACGTCTACGCGCTGTACTTCGCGCTCCTGAAGCGGGAGAACCCCGACGCGCGGGCGCTCTTCTGCTACCCGACGAAGGCCCTGTCGCGAGACCAGGAGCAGGCGCTGAACGACCTCTACGACGACCTGAACGTCGACGTGACGGTCGCGACCTACGACGGCGACACGCCGCGGGACCGCCGGCGGGCGGTCCGCGAGAACGCGGACGTGATCGTCTCGAACTTCGCCGGGATCAACGTCTACCTCGGCCACCACGAGAAGTGGCGCGACGCCTTCGCGAACTGCGAGCTGCTCGCGGTCGACGAGTCCCACACCTACACCGGCGTCCACGGGATGCACGTCGCGTGGACGCTCCGCCGCCTCCGCCGCGTGCTCGACTACTACGGGAGCGACCCCCGCCTCGTCTGTACCACCGCGACCATCGGCAACCCCGCCGAGCACGCCGAGGCGCTCACCGGCGAGGCGTTCTCGGTGGTCGACGACGACGGCAGCCCCCGCGGCGAGCGCCGCATCGTGTTCTGGGACCCGCCGTTCGACGACGACCTCGCCGAGGAGTTCGACATGGAGGAGTTCCTCGGCGCGAAGCGCAGCGCCAACAGCGAGGCCAGCGACGTGCTCGCGCACCTCGGGCTGAACGGCGTCCAGACGCTCATGTTCGCGCGGTCGCGCCAGGGCACCGAACTCGCCGCGAAGTCCGCGGAGCGCGCCGCGGGCGAGCACCCCTCCGGCGGCTACCTCTCGGTCGAGCCGTACCACGCCGGCCACGGCAAGGAGAGCCGGCGGAGCACGGAGTACCGGCTCAAGTCCGGCGACGTAGACGGCGTCGTCTCGACGAACGCGCTGGAGCTGGGCATCGACGTCGGCTCCGTCGACGCGACGGTGGTCGCGGGCTACCCCGGCACGCGCCAGTCGTTCTGGCAGCAGGTCGGCCGCGCCGGCCGCGGGACGGCGGACGCGCTCTCCGTGCTGGTCGCCCGCGCGGACGCCATCGACCAGTACGTCCTCGACGACCCCGACTACCTCCTCGGCGACGCGATGGAGGACGCGGTCGTCGACCTCGACAACAACGTCGTGTACGCCCGCCACCTGCTCTGCGCAGCCGAGGAACTGCCGCTCACGCGCGACGATTCGCGCTGGTTCGGCGGCGAGGAGCGCCTCGAACGCGCCGTCGAGATGTGGAAGGACGCCGGCCGGTTCGTCGGCCACCTCGACCACGGCGTCCAGTACGACGGCGCGCCGCGACCGCAGGCCGACATCTCGATGTACGCCACCTCCGGCGAGCAGTTCGACGTCCGGTGTGAGGACGGCGAGATAGACATGGAGCCGATCGACCGCGAGCGCGCGTACCGCGACTTCCACCCCGGCGCGATCACGCTCCACGACGGCACCGAGTACGAGGTGGTGGAACTGGAGGAGGACGTTCCCCACCCCTACGTCACCGTGCGCGAGGCCCGCACCAACGAGTACACGCAGACCCTCTCCGAGAAGTCCGTCTCCGACCTCGACGTGCAGCGCGAACGCGACCTCGGCGACGGCTACCGGCTCTGTTTCGGCACCGGGACGGTGCGGATCCACTACAGCCACTACAAGCGGATCGAGATCGCGACGGGTCGTACGAAGGGCCCGCCGGAGCCGACCGGCCTCCCGCCGATCGACCTCCGGACGCAACTGATGTGGATCGAGACGCCGCGGGACCTGTTCCGGCGCGTCGTCGACGACATCCCGGACGAGCAGTTGGCCGAGCCCTCCGGCTCCGCGTCGCTCGGCACGAAGGAGTGGACGTTCCTCGGCGGCCTCCACGGCGCGGAGCACGGCATGATCAAGCTCGCGCCGCTGGAACTGCGGATGGACAAGGGCGACATGGGCGGCCTGAGCATCAATCGCCACCCCGAGACTGAGGTGCCGACGTGGTTCATCCACGACACGGTCGAGGGCGGCATCGGCTTCGCGAAGGGCATCTACGAGCACGCCGAGGCCGTGATGGCCCGCACCCGCGAGCGGGTCGCCACCTGCGACTGCGACGGCGTCAACGGCTGTCCCGCCTGCCTGATGGACGTGCAGTGTGGCAACGGCAACGAACCGCTGCACTCGCCCGCGACGGTGCGCATCCTCGACGCGGTGCTGTCGCGGATGGACTGACCGACCGAACCGGTTCGGCGAAAGCAGCCCGGGGACGTGGCGTCTCACCGGATCCATGTCCCGTCGGTCCGAAACCGCTCGCGAAGATCTCTCGTCGCTCCGCCGAATCGTCAGCGGCCGCTCCGAGTACGCGATCGCGGCGGTCGGCCTCGCCGCCGGCGGCGCGGTCGGCGGGACCGACTACGCCGCCTTCGGTGCGCTGTTCGGCTTCTTCCTCGGCAAGTCACTGACGAGCATGCTGCGGACCGTCTCGAAATAAGAACGACCGCGGCGCGAAACGACTGCGGTCAGTCCGACTGCTCGCCGCCGTCCGCGAGCATCGTCTCCCGGCGCTCCTCGAACCAGTCCCACTCCTTCGTGCGGAGGCCGTGCTCGCCGAGGTCCCACGGGTCGCCGGAGCCGACGCGGGGGCCTTCGAGCCAGGACTGGACGAGGTTCCAGACGAAGATTATCTGGCCGATCGCGAGCACGAACGCCCCGAGCGTGGCCGCCTGGTGCAGGTCGACGAAGTACCCGAGCGGGCCCGTCGTCAGCTCGTACGTCGCGTACCGGCGGGGCATCCCGCCGTAGCCGAGCAGGACCATGGGGAAGAACGTGAGGTTCGTGCCGACCATCGAGAGCCAGAAGTGCCACTTCGCGAGCGTCCGCTGGTACCAGCGGCCGGTGACCAGGGGGAACCAGTAGTAAATCCCCGCGAAGACGGCGAACGCGATGGCGCCCATGATGACGTAGTGGAAGTGCGCGACGACGTGGTACGTGTCGTGGAGCACGAGGTCGACGGGGATCGCCGCCTCGAAGACGCCCGTGACGCCGCCGATGATGAAGTTCGCGATGAAGCCGATGCAGAACAGCATCGGCGCGGTCAGTCGCAGCGCCCCGTTCCACATCGTCGTGATCCAGTTGAACGTCTTCACGGCGCTCGGGATGGCGATGGCGATGGAGACGGCCATGAAGCTGGCGCGGAGCCGCGGGTCGATGCCCGTCGCGAACATGTGGTGGGCCCACACGCCGAACGAGAGGACGCCGAGCGCCAGCGTCGAGTAGACGACGAACTTGAACCCGAACAGCTTCCGGCCCGAAAAGCGCGGCAGGATGAGGCTTATCAGGCCCATCGGCGGGAGGACGAGGATGTACACCTCGGGGTGGCCGAAGAACCAGAACAGGTGCTGCCAGAGGATGGTGCCCCCGCCCTCCGCGGCGAAGAAGGTCGTCCCGAAGTTCCGGTCCAGCAGCAGCATGACGATCGCGCTACCCAACAGCGGGAACGCGAAGATGATCTGTCCGGACTGGACGAGCACGGTCCACGAGAACAGGTCGAGGTTGCTCCAGCCGACGTCCTCGCTGCGCTCGGTGAAGATGGTCGCGACGAAGTTGATCGCGCCCATCGTCGCCGAGACGCCGGTGAGGTGCAGGCCGAGCAGCATCAGGTCGACGCCGGGGTTCGTCTGTTCGGCCGACAGCGGCGGGTAGATGGTCCAGGCCGTCTGCGCGCCCTCGATCCCGGTGAACGGTTCGAGGAGGATGCCGCCCCAGATGAGCAGCGCGCCGGGCGGCAGCAGCCAGAACGCGATCGCGTTGATCCGCGGGAACGCCATGTCGTCCGCGCCGATGAGCAGCGGGATGAGGTAGTTCGAGAACGCCGCGAGGATCGGCGTCCCGAACAGGAACAGCATCGTGATGCCGTGACTCGTCAGCAGGGCGTTGTAGGTCCCCGTCGAGAGCACCGCGGAGCCCGGCGTGGTCAGTTCCGTCCGCATCAGGATGACGGCGATGCCGCCCCACGCGAACGACAGCAGCGCGAAGGCCCCGTACAGGAGGCCGATGTCCTTGTGGTCGACCGTCGTCAGCCACCGGACGAGACCGCCCGGCTTCTCGACGTGCTCGCGCTCCGTCGCTCCGCCGCCGCCGGACCGCGCAGGGTTGTACGACCGCCACTCTTCGATCGTTCCGATCCATCGAAAGACGAGAAACAGGAAGAGTCCGGTAACCGCCGTTAGAGCGAGTTGTACCGACGTCGATGCCATGCGGGGCCGTTTTTCAGCCCTTCATAAAGGCAGTTTCCCGGCACATGTTCGGGCCAGTGGCGGCGATACCGTTCGCGATGTCGACACTACGGCGCCCGCTGAATACATATAACCCGCGACGGCCGGTCGAGGATATGCCTGTAGCCACTTGACCCATACCGAGAGGGATCGTTGGAAGTAGTAGACGATGAACTCCACACTCACCACCACCGAACTCGCCGCCGACTCCCAGCCCGTCAGTCAGACCGTCGTCCTCGCCGTCGCCGAAGCCACCGGCGACGACCCGCTGGAGCTTCCCCCGCTGTTCGACACGATCGACCCCGACGCGCTGAACAAGCTCTTCGACTCGTCGGCGTTCGGGGCGGACGGGCGGGAGGGACAGGTGGAGTTCACCTACGCTGGCTGTGACGTGACGGTCCGCGGTGACGAGCGCGTCGCCGTCTCCCCCGTCGCGGAACAGTCCGCCCGCGTCGCGCCGACGATCTCCTCCGATTGATTCGAGCCATCCAGTCTCTGCGCGCACCGCTTGCCGCGCCCGTCACTCTCCGATCGCCGAGGAACACTCCCCCACTCTATCTCTCACGACCGATCGCGAGCCGTCGGACTCCGCCAGCGGTCGGCGCCCGCGTGGCAACGCGGACCGCATATCTCAGATCCGACTCGTTTCGGTCTGCGGATCCTCACGCGTCGGAAAACGCCATCGAAACCTCTAACCGGCCGAA
This sequence comes from Halostella limicola, assembly GCF_003675875.1. Taxonomy (NCBI): domain Archaea; kingdom Methanobacteriati; phylum Methanobacteriota; class Halobacteria; order Halobacteriales; family Natronoarchaeaceae; genus Halostella; species Halostella limicola. Next base: position 58,039 of record NZ_RCDI01000003.1, read on the forward strand.
ATCGACCCGAGAACCTGTTTTACGGCTGATATAGCAGGCCTCGTCTGAATACATATAACCCGCGCGGACGGGGCGAGTATATGCGTGTAGCCACTTGACCCATACCGAAAGAGATCGTTAGAGGAGGTATACGATGAACGATCTCATCACGAAGCGAACCGCGGACGCCGACCCCGTCAGCCAGACCGTCCTCTTCGCCGTCGCCGAAGCGATCGGCGACGACCCGCTCGAGCTTCCCCCGCTTTACGACGCGATCGACCCCGACGCGCTGAACAAGCTCTTCGACTCGTCGGCGTTCGGCGCCGAGCGTGGAGACGGTACCGTCGAGTTCGCGTACGCTGGCTGCGACGTGAGCGTCCGCGCGGACGGCCGCGTCACGGTCGTCCCCGGCGCGGAATCAACCGCCGCCGCGTCACCCGCTGTCACCTCCGACTGAGTTTCTCCTGCTCCCGTTCCGGCCGCTTTTCTCCGAGCTTTTTCTCTCGTTATTGCCTCGCCGCACTGTTCGCCGCCTCCCTTTCTCTCGGTCGCGCCAGCTGAGTCGACGTTCCGCGGCGCCCGCGCCGTCCCCATCACCGCGAATCCTCCCGCTTTCCGCCCGCGCGCTCGATCGCTTGCCGCGGGGACGGCTGTCGGCGTTCGATCGCCGCGGCGGATCGAGGCGGCGGAGCGGCACCGTGATCGGAAACGGCCGCTTCCGGCCACACCACGCGGTTCTGTGGCCGTTCGGCGACTCGTCGGTATCGCTGATATGACGACCGAGCCGCTGAATACACATAGCTCCCCCGTCCCGGAGAGGGAATGTCTCTAGCCACTCGGCCCATACCGAGAGGGATCGTTGGAGGTAGTAGACGATGAGCGTCGAACTGCCTACCCACACCGAACGCACCGCCGAGAACGATCCCGTCAGCCAAACCGTCGTCCTCGCCGTCGCAGACGCGACCGGCGACGACCCGCTGGAGCTCCCCCCGCTGTTCGACACGGTCGACCCCGACGCGCTGGACAAGCTCTTCGCCGACCGGATCGACGGGACGGAGCGCCTCGGCGGCCGCTTCGAGTTCGCGTACGCGGGCTGCGAGGTGAGCGTCCACGCCGACGGGACCGTGGACGTCGTTCCGGTCGCGGAGGAGACCGCCGGCGCCGCGCGAGCGGTCATCTCCGACTGAGCCGCCCCCGCGTCGACCGAGATTCGGTCACCGCTCCCCGTTGACGCTGCCCTCCGAGGCCCGCTGACGCCCGCTCCCCTCCCCCACTGACGCTTCCGGCCCTCCACCACGCCGTTGCGCCCTCCGCGCTCCCCCGACCGTCCCCTCCCCGGTCCACACCGCTGACGCTTTCGCCCCCCGATCCGCCCTCGCTGACGCCGTCTCCCCTCCCTCCGCCCTCCCCACCGCGCCGCTCCGCCCGCTCCCCGCTGACGCCTCTCTTCAGCTCTCTCGACAACCGCCGTTCTTCTCCCACGCCCTTTCTCTCGCCGCGCGACCGACCATCCGCCGCAGGCGACTCCGCCGCCGCGCTCGCATCGCTACGGCGAAGCCGCCACGAGGAACCACGTTTCGGGCCGCTCGTCGAGGCGCTCTACGACGAAGCCGGCCGCGTCGAGGTGCCCGCGAACCTCGTCGGGACCGTAGCGCTCGTCGGTCGGCGGGCCGGACTCGCCGGCGCCGTCGGCCGACCAGTCCGCGAGCACCAGTCGGCCCTCCGGCCGGAGGACGCGCCGGAGTTCGAACAGCGCCGCAGCGCCGTAGAACTCGTGGTACGTCATCGTCGAGACGACGGCTGCGGCCTCGTCGTCCGGGAACGGCAGGTCCGCGGCGTCGGCGGTGACGAGGTCGACGTTCTCCGGGACGCCCTTCTCCCGGTAGCGGTCGTGCATCGCCTCCTGCACGTCGACGGCGTGGACGCGGTCGGCGCGCTTCGCGACGTCGTCGGTGTAGAAGCCCGTGCCGCTGCCGAGGTCGACGACCGTCCCGCCGTCGGGGATCGGACCCAGCAGCTCCTCGACGGAGCAGTGGCGGTAGCGGAAGGCGGCGTCCTCCAGTCGGTCGGCGTTCTCGGGGTCGTACGTGTGAAATCCCATACGTCCCCTTGGACAAGCAGGGGTTTCAGTGGACCGGGGCGGGGAGCGGCTGGCCGAGTCGGCTGCGGCGAGTGATCGGCCGCGGGAGGTAGCGGCCGCGAGCGGCCGTCCGATCAGTCGTCGCTCGGCGCCGCGTTCGGACTGGTCGGGTCGACGACGCCGTCGGCCCACGTGCCCCGGAGGAAGTACAGCCCGGCCGCGGCGGCCATGAGCGCGTTCGCCGCGGCGACGCCGTACCAGACGCCCATCGCGCCCATGTCGAGCGGCCCGACGAGCGCGTACGCGAGCGACGCCCGGAAGACGATGAAGCCGAAGAACGCGAACACCATCGCGAGGCGCGTGCTCCCGCTGCCGCGGAAGCCCCCCTGGACGACGTAGAACACCCCCATGAAGACGTACGACGCGCCGACCACCCGGAGGTAGTCGCCCCCGATGGCGATCACCTCGGCGGCGCTCTCGCCGGTGATGAACACGCCGACGATCGGTTCGGCGAAGGCGTAGACGCCGGCGGACAGCGCGAGCAGACAGACGACGATGATCGCCGTCGCCGCGTACACGCCGCGCTCGGCGCGGTCCGGCTGGTCGGCCCCGAGGTTCTGCCCGACGACCGTCTCGACGCCGCGGGCCAGTCCCAGCGCGGGCAGGACGACCATCGAGGTGACGCGGGTGCCGATACCGTAGCCGGCGACGGCGTCCGCGCCGACGAGCGCGACGAGAGCGGTCACGACGGTGGTGCTCACGGCGACCATGCTCCGCTCGACGCTTGCGGGCGCGCCGATCCGGACGATCTTCCGGACGGTGTCGGACCGGAGCACGAAGTCGGACGGTGAGAGGCTGATGCCGACGCGGCCGGACAGCAGCAGGGCGACGCCGATCGCGGCCCCGATCCCGCGGGTGATGATGGTCGCCAGCGCCGCGCCGCGGACGCCGAACCCCGAGAAGCCGGTCGCCGCGTACAGCGACGCTTCGAGCGATTCGAGGCCGGTCCACGCGAACAGGACGTTCCCCTCGAACCCGAGGATGAAGAAGGGGTCGGCGACCACGTTGAGGAAGACGCCGAACGCCATCAGGTACAGCGGCGTCCGGGTGTCGCCCCACCCCTGCAGGAGCGCCTGGAAGATGAAGAAGCCGAAGACGAACGGCAGGCCGAGGAACATCGTCCGGGTGTACGCGAGCGACAGCGCGAACTCCTCGGAGCCGGGAGGCGCGCCGACCAACTGGAGAAGCCACGGCGCGGCGGCGTATCCGACGACCGACAGGACGGCCGACACGACGACGACGAAGGTGATGGTCTGGCCCGCCACGCTCGCGATCCGGTCGGTGTTCCCCGCGCCCTTGTTCTGGGCGACCAGCACCGTCCCCGCGACGGTGAAGCCGGCCGCGAGCGCGATGACGAGGAAGACGATCGCCCACGAGAAGGAGATGGCGCTCACCGCCGCCTGCCCGAGGCGGCCGACCCAGAAGGTGTCGGCCAGGTTGTACCCCACCTGCAGCAGGTTCGTGACGACGATGGGAAGCGAGAGGAGGACGAGCGGCTTCACCAGCGCGCCGTTCACCACGTCGACGGCGCGGTCGTCGCCGGCCCCGCTCATTCGTCGTCCTCCGCGACCAGCCTATCGACGTAGCGGTGCAGTTCCTCGCGGACGGCCGCCGCCTCGTCGCCGAACTCGGTCGTCGCCCCGCGGACCATCGCCCCCTCGAACGTCGTCTGGAGGTGGGCCGCGGCGGCGTCCGGGTCGACGTCGCGGAAGTCGCCGCGCTCTATCCCCTCGGCGACGACCTTCGCCACCTCCGACCGGAAGAACCGGTCGCTCTCGGTGAAGTGGTCGCGGTAGGCCTCGTCGTGAGCGGCCTGCGCCCGGAGTTCGACCATCGCCTTGCGGAACTCGCGGCGCTCGTCGTCGATGTCGACCGGGACCACGTAGTCGATCAGCGACCGGAGCCGGGGTTCGGGATCCTCGCTCTCCCACCGCGGGACCGTCTCCCGGTAACGGTCGAGCATGAACGAGAGGAAATCGAGCAGGAGGTCGTCCTTGCCGTCGTAGTGGTGGTACAGCAGCGACTTGCTCTTCGAGAACTCGTCGCCGATCCGCTGGATCGTCAGGCCCGCGTACCCGTGCTCGCAGAGCGCTCGGTAGGTCGCCTGCATGATGGCCGCCCGGGTGTCGTCGGGCGCGTCCTCGAACAGGTCCGTCCCCATTGTTGAATAAACGTTCATTCAGCCGTTTAACGCTTGCCGTTCGACCTCGCCGGGCGCGTTCCCTCCCGCGTTTCAGTTCCGGTAAATAATGACAAACGTTATAAAGTGTAAGACGGTACCACGGGCCATAGCGCGATGATAGACCTCGATATCGACATGCGGCAGTACGACTGCCCGTTCATCGACACGACGGACGACGAGGACATCGCGTTCTCCGCCGTGCAGTGGCAACTGGACACGGACGCCGAGCGACTGGAGACCCGTCTCGTGGCCAAGGCCGACTCGCGGGGCGCCCTCGACAAGGGGCTGCACACCCTCCGGGACCACCGGAACATGAAGCAGTGCTCCATCCTCTCGAAGCGGGAGAACGTCGCCCAGATAGCGACCGCGATCGAGGAGACGAACGCGATGCGGACGATAGAGCGCAACGGCGGCTACATCACCGGGCCGTTCCAGATCGAGGACGGCCGCGAGCACTGGCACGTCGGCTTCGACGACGACGCCACCGAGGACGAGACCCTCGCGGAACTCGACCGACACAACGACTTCCGGGTCGAGACCAGGGACCACTTCGACGCGACGACGCTGTTCGACCTGATCGAGAACTCCGACAGCGCGCTCAACCTCCTCGACGGCTGCCGGTCGCTCACCGACACGGAGCTCGAAACCCTGCAGACGGCGGCGGAACGCGGCTACTACCAGTCCCCCCGAGAGACGACGCTCGGCGACCTCGCTGACCACTTCGACGTCTCGAAGACGGCCGTCTCGACCAACCTCCGGCGCGGCGAACGCAAGGTGCTGGAGGCCGCGATGTCCGCGATGACGGGCCTAGACGACCGGCTCTGATACCGGCCGCACCGAGTGGTTCGCGAACCGACCGTTTTACGGGGCGGCGCGGCGTCGGACGTGACGACGTGGAGACAACACACGAGGTGCACGTCGGCGACGCCCGCTCGATGGCGGAGCTTGCGGACGACAGCGTCGAACTGGTGGTGACCTCGCCCCCGTACCCGATGATCGAGATGTGGGACGAGACGTTCGCCAGCCTCGACCCGGCCGTGGGCGAGGCGCTTGACGCGGCCGACGGCGACCGGGCGTTCGACCTGATGCACGACCTGCTGGATGAGGTGTGGGCGGAGGTCGCCCGCGTGCTCGTCCCGGGCGGCATCGCCTGCGTCAACGTCGGCGACGCCACCCGCTCTATCGGCGACAGCTTCCAGCAGTTCCCGAACCACGTGCAGGTCACGGAGACGTTCCGCGATCTGGGCTTTCAGGCGCTCCCGGACGTGCTCTGGCGCAAGCCGACGAACAAGGCGAGCAAGTTCATGGGCTCCGGCATGCTGCCGCCGAACGCCTACGTCACCCTGGAGCACGAGTACGTCCTCGTGTTCCGCAACGGCGGCTCCCGGCGGTTCGAGCCGAACGCGACGCGGCGCTACGAAAGCGCCTACTTCTGGGAGGAGCGCAACGAGTGGTTCTCCGACGTGTGGACCGACGTGCGCGGCCGGACGCAGGAGCTCGACGACGCGGTCGATCCGGAACTGCGCGAGCGCTCCGGCGCCTACCCGCTCGCCATCCCGTACCGCCTCGTCAACATGTACTCCGTGCGCGGCGACACCGTGCTCGATCCCTTCTGGGGCACGGGCACGACGACCGCGGCGGCGATGGCGAGCGCGCGGAACTCCGTCGGCTACGAGCTCTCGCCGTCGTTCGTCGAGGCGTTCGACGACTACGTCGACGACGTCCCCGCGCTCTCGAACGCGATCAACGAGCGCCGCCTCGCCGACCACCGCGAGTTCGTCGCGGAGGTCCGGGCGGACGGCGACTCGCTGGGCTACGAGGCCGAGCACTACGACGCGCCGGTACGGACGAAACAGGAGCGGGAGATCCGGCTGTACTCCGCCGCGGACGTCCGGCAGACGGAGACGGGGTACGCGGCGACGCACGAACCGTTCTGACGGACGGAACGGCCGTCCCCCGGGGCGGTCCGCGGCGACCCGTGTCGGCTAGATGATGTACCACTGCCTGAGCAGCGTCTCGACGGCGTCGAACGTACGGAACCCGACGCCGAAGACGAGCGCGGCCGGAACCAGGCTCGCGAGCGCCGCCCGGTCGGTGCTCGCGTCGTGGACCGTGGCGATCCCGACGACCAGCAGCGTGGCGGCGTAGAAGCCACAGAGCGCCCGCACCTCGGGGATCGGGACGCCCGCGAAGACGCAGGGTGCGGCGCTGTAGGCGATGGTCTGTACCGTCTGGCTGATCCCGGCCCGGTCCGGGACGAACGGCATCAGCAGTACCGTCTCCAGCGCCGCGGTCAGGTGGAGCGCCGCCGGGGCGACGAGGACCACGGCGACGCCGAGCCACAGCACCGCCGACAGCGCCCGCTGGCCGGCGACGACGGGGTAGGGGTCCGCGACCAGCGCGTATCGAAGCAACTCCTCGACCAGTACGACGGCCATCGCGAACACGAGTCCGGGAGCCTGATCCCCCGGCGCGACGGCGGTCCGGAAGAACCGCTTCGGGCGCGTCAGCACCTCCGCCCAGGCGCGGACGAGCGCCCGGGGGCCGCGGTCCCGGCCGCCCGTCGGGTTCTCGATCCACTGGGTCACGAGACCACCTCGCGGGAGTGCGGTCCGGCGGCGAACACGTCCATAGTGACACACGTCGGGGCGGGGAGTAAAGCCGTTCCCCTTCAGCGCTCCGGGCGGACGAACGGACCGACCGAGACGGTGTACCACATGATCGTCGAGATGCGGAAGATGTGGACGAGCAGCACTATCAGGGGGCTCAGAACCACCCCGAGCGCGATGCTCACCACCCAGGGGAGCGCGGTCGGGTTGACTGACGTGTCCGCCCCCGTCCGATAGACGAACCCCACGTAAAACGCCGCGAGAAGCGCGACGAATCCCGTGATAGCGACCTGCCGGGACACCTTCGCGAGGTTCTGCTGGATCGTCAGCGTCTTGAAGTACTGCCGGACGATGGAGGTCGCCTCCAGGAGCTGCAGCGCCTCGTCAAGCGTCTCACGGTCGGCGTCGTCGAGGTCGTCGCCGCGGGCCCGCTGGAGTCGTTCCGTCTCGGCGACGAGGTCGGCGTACCGCGCCCCGAGCATGCTCGTCAGGACGTTCGTCGCCCTGTCGTTCTCCGTGACGGCGGCGATCCGCTCGCCGTATTCCGCGACCGCCAATCCGTACTCGTCTACCTCTGACTGGAGGTCGGGCGCGTAGTCCCCGCCGAGCCGATCGGCGTGGGCCATCAGCCCCTCGCCGATCCGGGCGAGAAACTGCCCCGGGTCGGTGGGGATCGCGGCCTCGGACGTGATGTCCGCTACCGTCCCGCGAACCTCGCGGGTCCCCTGAAACTCGTCGCGGAGCCCCTTCGGCGACCCGAACACCCGCGAGAGGATGAGCTGGTTGATCGACAGCACGACGGTGATCAGAGTGAACAGACCGGCGACAGCGCCGCTGCCGAACGCCGTCCCGGCGAGGCTCTTCGGATCGACCGTGAGGAGGTCGATCCATATCAGCCCGCGGGTGAGCAGGACGACGCCGACGAGGAGCGCTGCCGCGAGGGTCTCCCGATGGAGATCGAGAAACACCTGCTGGGTGAGGCGGTCGCGGAGCGACCGCTCGCCGTCGCTCGTTAGCTCGGTCACGTAACGTCGTAGGACGCGGACGGCCGAAAGGGTCGGGAAACGGCGATTCAGTGACCACTCGCCGCGCTGAGGATGCCGCCGAAGCGCCCTCGTCGACCGCCTACCGGTTCACCGCGCCGACGTTCTCCTCGCTCTCGAACGACTCGGGGTCCGGTTCGATGTTCGCGTACTGCACCGCCTGCTCCCCGAGTTCGCGGACACGCTCCTCGACCCCGTCGTCGACGAACGCGCCGTCGCTGAACGCGCTGTGGGACTTCGGCACCGCGGCCTGATGGGGGATGACCCAGGCGTCGAGCGCGCGACAGACCGACCGGAGGTGCTCCAGCGCGGTGATGGGGAAGCTCCCGCCCGCCACCGCGAGCAGGCCGACGGTCTTGTTCTCGAACTCGTCGAACCCGCAGTAGTCGAGCGCCGTCTTCAGCGGCGACGAGTACGAGCCGTGGTACATCGGGCTCGCAAGCAGGATGGAGTCGGCCTCTCGCACCGACGCCTTCAGCCGCTTCGCGTCCTCGGGGTCGGCCTCGTCCGGATCGAGCATCGGTAGGTCGTACTCCCGGAGGTCGAGCAGTTCCGTCGTCCCGCCGGCGCGGTCGGCCGCGTCCAGCGCGCTGTCGAGCGCCCTGCGCGACGCGCTCGCCTCGCGGAGGCTCCCGGCGATACCGACGACGCGTACGTCTTCGGACATGGCCGGGAGTTCGACGGAGACGCACTAAGAGGCACCGACCCCGACGGATCGGTGTCGGTGAGCGGGTCGGTCACGACGCCGGGCTTCGGACGCCGGATCGCACCAACGCTAAGGCGGTGGTGCTCGTACTCACCGGACATGCGGACCCTCGACCGCCTCTCGTTCGAGACGGAGGAAAGCAAGGAGATCTACCAGTTCGTGGAGCGTCACGGCACCGCGGCCCGACACCGAGTGCGGGAGATGGTCTCGCTCCCGGCCGAGGAGTTCCGCGAGGAACTGGAGCGGCTCACCGACAGCGGGTACGTCGCGGAGGAGGGCGGGACGCTCCGGATCGCGGTCGACGCGGGGACCGCCGAGCAGTACGCGACCGACGACGTCACGTACGCGATCCGCCCCGCGCACGGCGAGGACTTCGAGCCGCTCGTGGACGCCATCCGCGACGTGACGGAGACGTCCGACTACGTCGTGGCGGAGACCGTCGCCGAACAGCTCCTCTACGAGGACACCGTGACCCGGCACAACACCGTCGAGTCCCGCGTGTTCTTCGTCGCGGTCGACGGCGGCGACGTGATCGGCTGGACGCACCTCGACCTCCCCCAGCTCGAGAAACTCGACAACGTCGCGCAGCTGACCGTCGGCGTGCGCGAGGCGTATCGGGGGATGGGCATCGGCAGCCATCTCCTCGAGCGTGCCGCCGAGTGGGCGAGGGCCAACGGCTACCGCAAGGTGTACAACAGCGTGCCGGCCGTCAACGACGAGGCGATGGCGTTTCTGGAGGCCCACGACTGGCACACCGAGGGGATCCGCCGGAACCACTACACGCTTGACGGCGACCTCGTCGACGAGGTGATGATGGCCCGCGAGCTCTGAGCGGTCACCGCCGCAGCCGCGCGACACCGCGCTCCGCGTCGAACTCGACGAGGCCGTCGTCCTCCAGATCGCGGACGAGGTCGCGGAGCCACTCCCGCGTGGCCTCGCCCTCGCCGTCTGGGTTGTAGTCCACGCGGACGCGCGGCCCCAGCTCGTCCAGCGCGAGTTCGTCGTACTCGCCGAGCAGGGAGACGACTTTCCCGCGGAACTGCCGGCGGCTCCCCTCGAACGAGGGCTGGGTCGGCACGTCCGGCGCGGTGAAATCCCCCGTCTCGTAGGCCGCACACCAGTCGCGCCACGGACACCCCGCCGCGTCGCAGGCGGGCGTCTTCTCGCAGGCGACGCCGCCGAGCTCCATGACGGCGTTGTTCCACACCCGGGACTCGCCGGCCGGCATCAGCTCCCGCGCGACGCGCTCGAACTCGCCGTCGTCGTCCGGCACGTCGAACGCGCGGTACAGCACCCGCTTGACGTTGGTGTCGACGACGGCGTCGCCGTTGTCGAACGCGAAGCTCGCGACGGCGTTGGCGGTGTACGGCCCGACGCCCTGCAGCTCCTGTAGCTCCTCGGGCGTCTGCGGGAACTCGCCGCCGAACGCCTCCGTCACCTGGTCGGCCGCCTCGTGGAGGTAGCGCGCCCGGTTGTTGTACCCGAGGCTGTGGTCGGTCCAGAACCCGACCACGTCCGCGCGGTCGGCCGCCGCGAGGTCGGCCGCGGTCGGCCAGCGCTCCAGGAACTCCGCCCACGCCGTCTCGACGCGGCTCAGCTGGGTCTGCTGGCTCATCACCTCTGAGACGAGGATCTCGTAGGGGTTCTCGGTCCGCCGCCAGGGGAAGTCCCGATGGTCGGCCTCGTACCACTCGATCAGGGCGTCCCGGACGGCGTCGACGTCCGCGGACAACGGGGACTCGTCGGCCTCGCTCATCGGCGTCGAGTTACGACGCGACCGGCATACGCCTGCCGGTCGCGGCCGGGAGGAACGTTTATTTCACGTCGCTGACCTCATACGGCTATGGAAGGCACCGACCTGATCGTTCTGGGCCTCGTCGTCGCCATCCTCCCGTTCGCCCTGTCGCTGTTTCTCGCGGCCGGCCCGCTCCTCTGGATCGGCCTGGGCGGCGCGCTCGTCGTCGCGGGCATCCTGACGGAAGTAGCCAGCGAGACGGACGGCGCGGACCGAGTCACCCCGACGAACTGCCCCGGGTGCGGCAGTCCGAACGACCCGGACGCGGACGCCTGCGGCCACTGCGGGCGCTCGCTCGACGCGTAGCGTCGGCGGTCGCGGGGACTCGAAAACCGTATGCCGCGCGCCCCCTACTCCCCCGGTATGAGCCTCGACGACCTGAACGACGACGTGGAAGCCGCCTACGCCGACATCGACGAGGGCCTCGACGTCGCGCTCGACGAGGAGACCAAGCGCGAACTCACGATGCTCGTCGCCGCCCTCGACCCCGAAGAACCCGAGGACCTGGTCCGCCGCGCCGTCCACCTGCTCTTCCAGTCGACGGTCGAGTCGGGCAAGCTCGACTTCCACCTGCGGAGCACCTACGACGTGACGTACGACGAGTACCTCTCCGGCATGACGTTCGAGGAGATGACCGGCGGGAGCTTCCCCCAGCCCCAGCAGAAAGACGAGCGGCGCTACCAGTTCTAGGCGTGTTCCACCCCGACTTTCCCGAACTGAACGCGGTCGAGGGCGGCCTCGCGCTGTTCGCGCTGCTCGTGGCCCTCGTGGTCGTCGGCGCAGTGCTCGCGTACCGCGTGTTCGCGCACGACGAGAAGGGCGTCAACCGCCTCGACGGCCGCGTCGACGCCGCCTTCCGCGCCGGCCTGATCGTCGGCGCGCCGGCGATGGCGCTCGGCCTCGTCGGCGTCCTCGGCGACCGGTACGTCGGGGGCACCCTCGCGACGGTCGGGTTCGCGCTGCTCGTGCTCGGCACGGGCGTCGTCACGCTGACCGTCGGTGGGTTCGTGGCGAATCTGATCGTGCTCTCGCAGACGGCCGACCGGTGAGGGCGCGATCGAACGTCCCGAACCGAAAACGCGAAGCCGTCCCGCGTCTGTCCGGCGGACGATGCCTGACCGAAATCCCGATGGGGACGCGGGGGTCCTCGCCTACGTCGCGTTCCTGATCGCTGCGGTCTTTATCGGCCCGCTAGAAGCGGTCCTCGCGGTCGCGCTGTACTGGCTGTTCGACCACGACGAGGACGAGCCCGCTACGGCGAACGGCGCGGAGTGACCGCCGAGACGGACCGAGCCGGCGATCGCGGAGCGACTCTTCGGCGCCCCGGTCTCAGACGCTCGCCGCCGGCGTCGCGGCCGCAATGGCCTCGTGAAGCAGGTCAGCGCCGATGTCGATCTCCCGTTCGGTCACGTCGAGCGGCGGGAGCAGGCGGAGCGTGCGGTGACCGCACCCGAGCGTGAGGAGGCCGCGGTTCAGCGCCGCCTCCATCACGTCGTCGCGGCACCCCTCGCTGTCGAAGTCGACGGCGACCATCAGGCCCTTGCCGCGGACGTCCGTGACGACCTCGCCGTCGGCCTCGCGGAGCCGGGATTGCAGTTGATCGCCGCGCTCGACGGCGTTGTCCATGAGGTCGTGCTCCTCGATGGCGTCGAGCGTGAGCACGCCCTGCATCGCGGCGACCACGTCGCCCGCGCCCCACGTCGAGGAGAGGCGGCCGCGCTCGTCGGGGAACATGTCGTCGTTCGCGATGGTCGCGCCGACGCGCAGACCCTTCGCGCTGGAGATGACGTCGGGTTCGATCGGGTAGTGGTCCGACCCCCACATCTCGCCGGTACGGCCGACGCCGGCCTGGATCTCGTCGGCGACGATCGGGATGCCGTGCTCGTCGCAGACCGCCTGGACCTCCCGCATGAACGCGTCGCTGGGGAAGCGGTAGCCGCCCTCGCCCTGGATCGGCTCCATGATGAGGAAGGCGACCTCGTCGGGGTCGATGTGGCCGGTGCTGGGGTCGAGCTTCCGGCGGAGGACGGAGGGGTCGTCGGCCTCGCCGGGGAAGAACCCGCACGTGCAGTTACCCGGCGCGCAGTCCTCGTCGCCGCAGAAGGGAACGTCGTGGACCGTCGAGACCTCGGGGAAATCGCGCCGGTACTTCCCCTTCGAGCGGTTGAGCGAGAGCGCGCCGAGCGTGCGGCCGTGGAACGCGCCGTCGAAGGTGATCGCGTACTTCGCGCCGTCCCGGTTGTCGTAGCAGACCTTCATGGCGTTCTCGACCGCCTCGGCGCCGGAGTTCGAGAGGAACACGGTGTCCATGTCGTAGTGGTCCGTGAGGTCGGTGAGCCGGTGCATCAGCTGGGTGGGACCGGGGAACTCCGGGTCCTCGGGCGGCCACCCGCCGCTGGCGTAGAAGTCCTGCCCGGCGAACTTGAGGGGGTCGACGAGGTCGAACTCTCGCAGTTTGTCCATGATCTTGGGGTTGTTGTACCCGAGCGGCGCCGCGGCGACGTGGCTCGTGAAGTCGAGCAGCACGTTTCCGTCGACGTCCGTGCAGAAGGGACCCTCCGCGTCGGCCGTCACGTCCCAGACGAAGTCGTAGACGTACGTCGTGGTCGCGGCGGCGTCGCGATGGTGTGCTGCCCACTCTCGGGCTCGTTCGCCCGGCATCTCCGTGACCTGGGGCTCCGCGGTGTGGCGGTCCATAGGTCCCAGTACAGGGAGGTATCTTTTAAATAATTCGTTACGGTTCCCGCAATTCTTACAGCACCGCGACGAGCGAGACGGCCCCGGCGCCGACGAGCAACACGGCGCTCCAGAGCGCGACGCGGTAGGCGAACGACCGGCTCGGGCCCATCAGCGTGAGGAACGCCTTGACCATGATCGACGACGCGGTGGCGAGCAGGATGCCGAACACGGCCGTCGTCTGGTCGACCGTGCCGCCGCGGTAGAGCACGACGGCAGAGGTCGTGCCGCCCGCACTGGAGACCAGCCCGGAGATGAACGTCGCGACGTAGAACCCCGCCGAGCCGAACTGCTGCTGGCCGACGGCGCCGGCGACGATGACGAGCGCGAAGATCGCGCCGAACCCGAGCGCGTTCCGCAGGGAGAACGGGTCCTCCAGGTCCATCTCGACCGACTCGGACCAGTCGGCGGTGTACGCCGCGATGGCGAAGCTGCCGACGATCACGGCCCCGAGCGGCAACACCGCGTCGACGAGCACGTCGGGGAAGGTGAACGCGACGGCGATGGCGAGGTTGCGAACCGCCATCGCCGCGTCGGCGAGCAGGATGGCGGCCACCGCGTACGAGGCGGCGCTCGGCGTCTGTCGCACGTGGTCGAGCATCGTCCCGACGACGGCCGTCGACGAGGCGAGGCCGCCGAAGAAGCCGGTGACGGCGATGCCGCGGCCGCCGTACGTCTGCACCACGACGTAGTTGACGATGCCGATGGCGGCGACGGTGACGACCATCAGCCACACCACGCGCGGTTCGAACGCCACCGTGACGGGGTCGTAGCCCACCGTCACCTCGCCGGACGGGAGCAGCGGGTAGACGACGAACGCGAGGATGGCGAACTCCGTCGCGGACTGCATCTCCTCGCGGGAGAGGTTCCCCGCGAAGCGGTGGAGCTCCCGCTTCAACACGAGCAGTTGCGAGGAGAGGACGGCGACGGTGACGCCCTCCAGAACGTGGCCCGCGGTGACCAGCACGCCGACGCCGTAGGCGACGAGCATCGAGACGGACGTTGTCAGCGAGAGGCCCGCCTCCTCGGGGTCGGTGAGCAGCCCCTGCGAGGCGAGCAGTATCCCCTGGACGATGACGAGGACGCCGCCGACCACGAGCAGCGCCGGTTGGTCGAGCACGGTGAACACCGCGCCGAGCAGGCCGACTAGCGAGAACGTCCGGATACCGGCCGACTTGTGCGACCACTCCCGTTCGAGACCGAGGAACAGCCCGAGCGCTCCGGCGAGCACGATACGAGCGACGGTGCTCTGTAGCGGATCGGACGCGACCTGAGCGACGAGTACCGACACTGTTGGCCCTACAGTGTTCGGAAAGTTAAGTATTGAGCGTCGATCCGTCCCGAGCGACTGCCGCCCCCGTCGGAGCGCCGGGATGGCCGCTCCCCGTCTCTCGCGATCGCCGACCGCCACCGCGGAAACCGGGCCTATACGTCGACGTACTGGCTCTCCCAGTCGCGACGCGCCTCTATCTCGCGCCGCCCGCGGCGGGTGAGCGTGTAGAAGTTGGTGCGCCGGTCACGCTGTCCCTTCTCGACGAGCCCCTTGTCGACGAGCGTGTCGAGGTTCGGGTACAGGCGCCCGTGGTGTATCTCCTTCTCGTAGTACGCTTCGAGTTCTTCTTTGATCGCGAGCCCGTGTGGTTCCTCCTCCCCCGCGATGACGAACAACAGGTCTCGCTGGAATCCTGTCAGGTCGTACATTGGTTAAGTACGCACTGATGTTGTTATTGGAATAAAATAAGTATAACGACTCTTCCCCGAGATCGGGTCGATAGGGCTTCTTACGCCGAGTTTTGCGCGGGTATCAACCCTAACGTATCTGACTGAAGCGCGTAGAGCGAGCGGTAACACGTCGTTTACAACGCGCGAGCCGTTTCTCCGGGCGGGCACGTACGCTTATCTCGACGGACGACGTAGGCGAGGTATGGCAGAGGAAGTACTC
The DNA here is from genome assembly GCF_003675875.1 of Halostella limicola. NCBI lineage: Archaea > Methanobacteriati > Methanobacteriota > Halobacteria > Halobacteriales > Natronoarchaeaceae > Halostella > Halostella limicola. The sequence goes on from NZ_RCDI01000003.1 coordinate 73,171, forward strand.
TTCGAATCCGAGGGGAAGCGTAGCCGATCGGACGTGGCGGCGATGCTCCGTGGCGTCGCGGACAAACTGGAAGCGGGCGAGCCGGTGACGGTCTCCGAGGGCGACCGCTCGATCACGGTCGACCCGCCGTCCTCGCCGACGTTCGAGGTCAAAGCCGAGCGGGAGACGGGGTCCGGCCCCGACGAGATGAGCATCGAGTTCGAACTGGAGTGGGACGAGAACGAGAGCGGCGGCGACGGCTCCGACGGCGACTTACGCATCGAGTGACGCGCGCCACGAGGTAGCCGACAGCTCTTTTCGCAGCGCGACCGCTCTCCGGTGAGATGGATCGACAGTACGAGCGGCCGTCGCTCGCGACGTAGTGATTCGAATAGGAAATGGAAAGCGACCCACGCGAGTGAAAAGCGCGCGTGGGTCGCTTGCCGCCCTGAATTGGTCCCCGCTGACGCTTCGGCCCTCCAAGCGAAGCGTCACCTGAACGAAGATGCCACGATACCTTAAATGTAACGACACAGGACGAGCGATTGGTAGGTTCCGGGCGGGTTACATGTGCTCCTCTTCGAGCACCCACCCGAGGGCGCGGCGGTAGTAGCTGAACATCTGCCGGACGCCCTCGTGGTTCATCTCCTCGTCGTCCAGTTCTTCCTTCAGGAACTCGTACTGCTCCCGGATCTCCTCTTCCGATCGCATGGCCGGGGGTACGGACCCCTGCGGTAAGAACCCCGGTCCTACTCCCCTCCCTTTCTCGCTGTGAGCGGCTGTCGCGAGACGAGCGCGCAGTCGAAGGCGTCGTGCTCTGCGAAGTGCCAGACGAGCATGTGTCGCCGGCCGCCCGTCACGCCCGCGTGGCGCACGTCGTCGGCCGTGAACTCGTCGGGAAGCCGGTCGTACAGGCGGCGACACTCCGCGAAGCCGTCGAACACCTTCCGGTGGCCCGCGGAGTCCGCGCCCCGCCGTTCGACGACGTACGCGCCGTCGTCCCGGCGGGTACCGACCGTGCGGACGAACTCGCGGCGCTCCGTGAGCGCGTCCCCGAGCGCCGCGCGCAACTCTCTGGCCTGCTCCCTGGTCAGTTCGCGGCTGACGCCGCCGGCGTCGAGCACGACCGCGTCGCCGTCCGTCGCGACCGACACCGGTCGCTGGTCGGCGCGGCGTTCGCGCGAGAACGAGTCACCGTCTACCGAGTGGTCACTGTTGGTCGAGAATTTCTCGACCAGCCGCCGCGTGGCGACTTACTCTATCCCCGTCGGACGCAGTGTGAGACGACATTGCGCCCGGAGTTAGCGGGTCGCGGCGCATAAACCCCGGTGGTCGCGCAGGTCGGCCTGTCGGACCGCACTCGCCGTCGCCGGAGTTTTGACCGAGCGACGCGAACCCGCGACCATGGAGATCCGCGGCGAGCGCGAGTGTCAGAACTGCGGGACGCGGTGGTCGTACTACGACACCGGGAGCGTCACCTGTCCCGACTGCGGGAGCATGCATAGCGTCGGCGTCGACGAGGAGCGCACCCTCCACACCGCGGCCCCCGTCGACCTCGACCTGACCGAGGCGCGCGAGCGGGTGGACGCGGACCCGCTTCACCGGGTCGCGACGGCGGCGAAGGAGACGTGCCGGGAGTACGTGCGCAGCCGGGGGTTCGTCCACGCCGGCGACCTCCAGGACCTCGACGACACGTACCTGGCGGCGAACGAACTCCTGCACGCGGCCGACCTGTTCGGGCGGTCGTTCCAGCCGACCGACGAGGAGGAGTACTACTTCCTCGAACTGCTCCGCAGCGCGGACCGGGGCGAACGGCCGGACCCGGTCGACGTGCCCGACTCGATGCGCGAGGCGCGCGGGCTCGGCGTCGCCGACGCCGTGAAGGAGTACCGGAGCGAGCTCCGCCGGTGGTACGACGGCGAGGACCCGGCGGCGGAGGACGCGCTGGAGGGCGTTCGCGAGCACCAGAAGCGCCTGCGCGCCCTCGGCGGTGACGTCGAACCGAGCACGGCGGACGCGCTCGCGGCCGCGATTCGGGACCTCGCGCGGTACCTGCGGGACGACGACGAACTGGCCCTGACGAACGCGCGGGACCGGCTCGACCGGCTGGCGGAGTGACCGACTCCCCCGGCGAGGCGCCGGTCAGGAGTCGGTCGGTTCCGCCGTCGTCATGACGCCGCGGAGTATCCGGAGTTCCTCCTCCTCGGTGACGCGCTCGGACTCCATGCACGCGTGCACCATCTTGCTCACCAGGTCCGGGTCGGAGAAGGCTCCCTCGGGTGGCGACCGCTCCGCTATCCGCCCTTCTAGCGCGGCGACCCGCTCGGCGAGGTCGTCGACCTGTGCGGACAGATCCGCGATAGCGTCCGCGTCCGCGGAGGTGTCGCCGTTCGGGTGCGTTTCGGGATCGACGGACGCTGGTTCGGGATCTCGGGGCTGCGCTTCGGAACCGGCGGGTGCGGTTTCGGAGTCGTCCGAGTGCGGTTCGGGATCAGCGGCTGCGGTTTCGGAACCGGCTGACTCTCGTTCGGAACCGGGCGACGCCGGGTCGGAGTCGGCTTCCGTCCCTGCCTCGGTCCCCGGCCGGGCCTCAATGGACTCCGACTCGGCCGCGGACCGGGACGCCGAACCGCCCTCGGGCGGCGCGTCGGTGCCGTTTTCGAACAGCGACTCCACGAACGCCCGCCGGCGCGACCAGTCGAACCCGTCGATGGCGTTGACTCGCTGACTGATCGTCGCGGCGCTGACGTCGAACTGCGCCGCGATCTCCTCCTGGGTCGCGTCCGGCCGGTCGTAGACCGCGCGAAAGACGCGCTCCTGTCGGTCGGTCAGCTGTTCGAGGTCCGGGTGGGCGTCGTCGGTGGTGTGGGCGTCTGTCGTGCTCATGGTTTCGTCGGTGTCCGTCGGCGGCTCCGCCGAGCCGTTCTGGTGGTCGTTCGCGTCGTCCTGTCCGCCCTCGGCCGTCGGGTCGCCGTCCTCGTCCGCCTGCCCGTCCTCGTCCGCTGGGTCGCCGTACTCGTCGATGACCCGCTCGACGAGGTCGGCGGACGCCCCGCTGACGGCGTCCGCGAGCTCGTCGTACGACGCGTCCGGTCGCGCCTCGGCGGCCTCCAGGATCTTCTTGTGGATCACCGCCCGGGGCCCGGGGGACGCCGCCGACCGCTCTCCGCCTCGTCCGGGGTCGATCGAGTCGCTCATAGTTCCACGTGTTGGCGCTATCTGTTACCGCTCCAACAGTAATATAGCTGATCGAACGTCTCGCATCTCTCTGTGTAAGATGAACCAACGTACCCCTCAATAAATATTGTTGAGCTTCTTCTAGAAAATAACCTCGGCTTACATTTTCTGTCGTACAGGTCGCGCCGCTTCGACGGTCCGGACCGAGCGGCGGGGACGCCGGCGCCTCACGCGTCGATGGCGTCGAGGACCGCGTCGTCGAGTTGCTTCGCGTCGGTGAACACGCGGCGCCGCACCAGCAGCATGCTGGCCGCGCTGGTCAGGCCGCCGGCGGCGAACAGCAGCAGCATGATCGCGAACTGGTACTGGGCCGCGTACACCGGGTTCTCCCCCGCGATGATCAGCCCCGGGATCGTCACGATGCCGAGGCTCTTGATCCGGTCGAGCCCGGTATCAGGGCAGCGTAGACGCTGGGCGAGACGTACTCGCCGATAGCCCGCGGCGGAGGCGCTGAACGCCCCCGGGATCGCGTCGCCGTGCTCGCGGGAGATCCACGCCGCCGCGGTCGGCTCGTCGAGGCGGTTGAGCAGGTGGAGAAACGACGACTTGCCCGCTCCCGACGAGCCGATGACGGCCACCACCTCCCCCTCGCGGATCCGGAGGTCCACGCCGTCGACGATGCGCTCGCCGTCGACGACTCTGGTGAGGTCGTCGGTTTCGAGTTTCGGCGCCATCTACTCCGCACTACGGGCTGCGGGGGAAAAGGCGCAGGGGCGTCGCGGACTGGGCGGCGGCGGTCAGGGGAGTTCGACTTCGACCCCTTCCTGCATCCCCGCCGCCTTCGCCGTGTTGTAGAGGAGCATCGCGATAGTCATCGGGCCGACGCCGCCGGGGACGGGCGTGATGGCGCTCGCTTTCTCCTTCGCGCTCTCGAACTCCACGTCGCCGACGAGTTCGTACCCCTTGTCGTTGTCGGCGTCCACGCGGTTGACGCCCACGTCGACCACGACCGCGCCCTCGCCGATCATCGATCCGTCGATCATCTCCGGGACGCCGGCGGCCGCGACGACGATGTCCGCGTTCCGGGTCTTCTCGGCGAGGTCGTCGGTGCGGGAGTGACACACCGTGACGGTCGCGTTGCCGCCCTCGGCCTTCTGTACGAGGAGGTTCGCCATCGGCTTGCCGACGATCTCCGAGCGGCCGACGACGACGGCGTCTTTCCCCTCGGGGTCCACGTCGGCGGCGGCGAGGAGGCGCTGGATGCCGTGGGGCGTGCAGGGCTTGAACCGGGCGTCGCCCGCGACGAGGCGGCCGACGTTCTCGGGGTGGAAGCCGTCCACGTCCTTCATCGGGTCGACCCGCCGGAGCACTTCGCGCTCGTCGACGTGGTCGGGGACGGGCATCTGGACGAGGATGCCGTGGACCTCGGGGTCGTCGTTGAGGTCGTCGATGGTCTCGTACAGCTCCTCGGCGGGGGCGTCGGCGCCGATCTCGACGTGGATGCCGTTGATGCCCACGTCCTCGCAGGCGCGCTGTTTCATCTTCACGTACGTCTCGCTGGAGCCGTCGTCGCTCATGAGGACGGTGGCGAGACCGGGCGTCACGCCCCCGTCGGCGAGCGAGTCGATGGCGTCAGAGAGGTCGTCGCGGATATCGTCGGCCACGGCGTTGCCGTCGATGACGTGCGTCATTGGGTGAACGAGGGAGCGCGGAGCCCTTCAACCCTCGGGTTCGTGCTCATATTCAACGCCAAAAACCACCTTCTATACTCGATCGTGGATCGGATCTGTCGCGGCCGCGACGGGCCGAGCCGTCAACAGACGTTCCGCTCCGGGTCGGCACCCTGCCGAACGAACCGCGTCTCGCCGTTCTCGACCGCGACGACGGCCGCCTGCCCGCCGTACTCGTGGGTCTGGTCGTGGCCGCGGACGACCACTCGGTCGACGTCGTCCGGCACCGAGACGGTGGTCGACCGGGTGAACCCCTCCGTCCCGTGCGCGTGCGCGAGGTCGCGTCGGCCGAGGCGCTGGCCGCCGCAGGTCTCGACCTGCCACCAGTTCGCGTAGCCGTCCTCGCCGTCGTCATCGTGAACGAGGGTCACGTCGAAGCGGTACTCGCCGTCGCCTTCCGATGCGACCGCCACGCCGGTGACGTTCGCCTCGCGGAGGTCGAGGTCGTCCGGATCGGCGGACGTCGCGCCGTCCGCGTCGTCCTCCTCGTCACTCGACCCGCCGTTCGACGCCTCGTCCGTCCCGCTTCCCGGTTCCGTCGTCGCGTCGGTATCGTCGCCGCCGTCGCTGTCGTCCCCGCCGCTACCGCCGTCGCCGGTCGAACAGCCAGCGAGCGCGGCGAGAAGCCCCGCCGCGCCGGCGAGGAGAGCGCGTCTGGAGGTCACACCGGACGCTACGGGGGCGACGGCGAAAAAAGGCGTAGTCCGTCGGCCGGCCTACTCGTAGAGGGGGTGCTCCTCGCAGAGGTCCTGCACGCGCTCGCTGACCTCGGCCATCACGTCCTCGTCGCCGATGTTGTCGACGACGTCAGCGATGCAGGCGCCGACCTGTTCCATCTCGTCGGGGCCGAACCCGCGCGTCGTGAGCGCGGGGGTGCCGGCGCGGATGCCGCTGGCGACGAACGGCGAGCGCGTCTCGCCGGGCACCGTGTTCGCGTTGAGGACGATGCCGACCTCCTCTAAGGCCTCCTCGGCGTCGCTGCCCGTGACGTCGGGGTGGGAGTCGCGCAGGTCCGCGAGGACGAGGTGGGTGTCGGTCCCGCCGGAGACGAGGCTGAACCCGCGGTCCTTCAGCGTCTCGCCGAGGACCTCGGCGTTCTCGACGACCTGCTCGGCGTAGTCCTCGAACTCCGGTTCGAGCGCCTCCTTGAAGCCGACCGCCTTGCCCGCGATGTTGTGCATGAGGGGGCCGCCCTGCGCGCCGGGGAAGACGGAGGGGTCGATGTCGTCGGCGTACTCCTCGTCGCACATGATGATGCCGCCCCGGCCGGAGCGGATCGTCTTGTGCGTGCTGCCGGTGACGAAGTCGGCGACGCCGACCGGCGACTCGTGGACGCCGGCGGCGACCAGCCCGGTGATGTGGGCGATGTCGGCGAGGTGGAGGGCGTCGGCCGCGTCGGCGGCTTCCTGGATGCGCTCGAAGTCGACCTCGCGCGGGTACGCGGAGTAGCCCGAGACGACGATGTCCGGATCGAACTCCTCGGCCTGCTCGCGGAGGCCCTCGTAGTCGATGTAGCCGGTCTCCTCGTCGACCTCGTACTGCTCGACCTCGTAGAGCTGGCCGGTGAAGTTGGCGCGGTGGCCGTGACTGAGGTGGCCGCCGTGGTTCAGGTCCAGCGAGAGGATCTTGTCGCCGGGTTCGAGCATGGCGAGGTAGACGCCCATGTTGGCCTGCGTGCCGCTGTGGGGCTGGACGTTGACGTGCTCGGCCCCCCACAGCTCCTTCGCGCGCTCGATCGCCAGCTCCTCGACCTCGTCGGCGTGTTCACAGCCCGCGTAGTAGCGGGAGCCGGGGTACCCCTCGGCGTACTTGTTCGTCAGCGCGCTCCCCTGGGCTTCCATGACTGCCTCGCTCGCGTGGTTCTCGCTCGCGATCATCGCCAGCGTGTCCTGCTGGCGCTCTACTTCGCCGCCGAGGGCGTCGGCGACGGCCGGATCGACCTCGCGGACGCGGTCGTAGTTCATGTTTCATTCGCCGTCTGCGCCGTCCATAAGTGTACCTTTCCTGCGTCGGCCACTGCCGTGGGACGAGTCAGCGTGGTAACCAGTGTCTCTCCGAAAGAATAACCTGTCTTTACGTCATGTTCTCAGTCGAATGATCGAGTGGGAGGTGACGGAGACGGGCCTCCGGGTGTTCGGCAACGACAACTCCGAACTCTCGGTGAAAACGTCGGGCTTCGAGCTCCGGTCCGGCGACGCGGACCTCCCCCGGCCGGTGGACACGGCGGTCGAGTTCGCGGCCGACGAGCTCCGCTTTCCGGTGTCTATCGTCTATCTCACCTCCGTGACCGGCGACGAGCGCTACGAGCTCGGCGACGCCACCTCGCCGCTGGAGCTCCCCGAGGACGAGTACGTCGCCGACATCGACGCCCAGATCAAGGTGTACCTCCAGTTCGAGGGGTCGGTCACCGTCCGGACGACCGACGAGTTCGACGAGATCGTCGTCTCGTTCTCCGAGACCCAGCGCTGCGTCGCGGGGTTCCGGAGCCGCCACGAGCGGCCGGTGGGCGTGATCACGGTGCCGCCGACGCCCGAGGGGCTGGCGACGGCGCTCACCCACCTCCCGTCGTCGCACAAGACCACGGGGACCGACCGCTCGTTTCCGACGCTCCGAGGTCATCCGCCACTCGTGGAGACCGACGAGCAGGAGGCGTCGGTCCCCGACGCCATCGCCGCCGAGACGCCCGACACGGGGATCGAGCTCGCCGTCCCGCCCTCGTTCGAGGAGCTGTTCGTCCTCTCCCCGCTCGCGTACTACCTGCAGGCGTCGGTCGTGACCGAGGACCGCGAGTCGCCCGTCCTCCGCGCGCCGTCCGAGGGGGTCTCCAGGGCCCTCGACCCCCTGCCCGACCTCGAACGCGACGCGACCTGGCTCCTCCGCAAGGTGTTCTTCCTCGACTGCCTGGTCCGCAACGCCGGTCCGTACGCGACGAACCTCGCGGAGGCCAGCCTGCTCGACGCCCTCGGGCTCGACGCCGACGCGCTGTACGACCGCTCGCCGGCCGCGCGGCTGGCGGCGTATCTCGACGTTCCCTACGGCGCGATCGAACACCGGCTCCCAGACTGGCATCTCTCGACGTACGTCGACCCCGTGCCCGACCGCGTCGACTGCCTGCCGTTCCTGCTCGACGACATGAGTCTGGTCTACCGCCCCCGCACCTCCGAGCTGGAGGGGAGCGAACTGATAGAGCGCTCCCTCGACGACTTCTACCGCGGCCCGTCGGTCCCGGGCGGGGCGGGACAGGTCGCGTCGGTCGACGTCGTCAAGCCGGAACTGCGCGGCGGGCGGATCCACGGCTGGCTCGCCGAGGGCACGCCGATAGACGTGTTCAAGTCCTCCCGCCGGGCGTACGAGAACCGGCTGTCGTACCTCCGGCGCGAGAGCGACGAGACCTCGGTGACCGTCGTCCTCAACGACGACGAGATGGCCGCGGAGCACGCCGACGTCGAGCGTATCTACCGGGAGCGCGGCGAGGACATCTCCCTCGAGGTGACGGTGCGCGAGCACCTCCCGCGCGCCGAACTCGCCCGCGAGTTCGAGTCCCACACCGACTTCGTCCACTACATCGGGCACTGCGAGGAGCAGGGGCTGCGCTGCCCCGACGGCTACCTCTCGGCGAGCAGCCTCGACGAGTGCAACGCCGAGACGTTCTTTCTCAACGCCTGCGGCTCCTTCCACCAGGGGATGGAGCTCGTCGAGAAGGGCAGCGTCGCGGGCGCGGTGACGTTCTCCGGCGTGCTCAACGACCACGCGGTCAAGGTCGGGTCGATGTTCGCCCGGCTGCTGGTCCACGGGTTCAGCATCGAACGGGCGATGCGGCTCGCGCGCCGGCGGATCATGATGGGGAAGGACTACGCCGTCGTCGGCGACGGGACCCACGTCCTGACCCAGAGCAGCAACCGCCTTCCCGCGACGGTGACGCTCCGGGAGACAGGCGACGGCGGCTTCCTGCTCACCTACGACCAGTTCTCGGCCGGCAACCTGGGCGCGTTCTACCGCCCGTACATCGAGGGCAACGACTACTCCTACCTCTGTGGCAACGAGTCGGAGTTCGCCCTGGACCGGGAGACGACGCGGTCGTTCCTGTGCCGGGCCGAGATGCCGGTCGTCTACGACGGCGACCTCTACTGGTCCGGCGAACTCTGCAGCGCGATCTAGGGCCCCGTGTAACCCCCGCCACCGGAACGCAGAAGCGGTGGCGACGGAGCCAGGGCGGAAGCGATGCGGGCGCTTGACGGGTGGAGGGCACTGGGCGACATCTCGATATGCGGTAACAGTGCCCACCAACTTTATTTTCCCGGAGATATGTTAGCAATTCTTCGTCTAAAATATCGCGTTAGCGGTACACAAGCAAGATTTGCTTTCGGAACGGCCAGTAAAATTAAGTACGCCGAACGCCTTTTCTCTCTTACAGGCATGACCTCAAATTTACTCGACAAACAACTAGGCGATCTGTTGACACAGGTGCTGGCGGACGCTGACGACGAAGTCATCGTCGTCAACCCGTCGTCGGACGCGATCGAAGACGTGATCCGCGTCGCGACGGACTTCGAGGGCGACGCCCCCGAGATCCGGATGCTCGCCGACGAGCGGACGCTCAAGGGCGTGATGGACGACTTCATCGTCGCCAGTCACGCGGCCGACCTCATCGACGCCGGCACGATGACGCTGCGCACGACCGAGGACGCCCAGCAGAACTCCCTGCTCGTCACGGGCGAGACGGTCGTCGCGCTCGTCGACGCCGGCAGCCACGTCGGCGGCCTCACGGCCGACGACGACGAGTTCGTCGACGCCGCCTACGACACCTACAACACGCAGTGGGAGGAGGCCGACGACTTCCACCTCCGGACGCCCCCGATCACGCAGGTCCGGGAGACCCTCGCCGAGGAGATCAGCCCCGAGGCCAGAGACGACTTCACGGGCATCCTCGACACCCTCGAAACCGCCCGCGGCGACGGCGACGGGCTCGACGAAGTGACGATCAGCCTCCTCGTCGCGGCCAAGAACGAGGCCCTCCTGTACGACATCAGCAAGTGGGGCGAGGACGTGGGCATCGCCTCCAAGGCGACGTTCTCCCGCACCAAGACGAAGCTCGAAGACATGGGCCTCATCGACACCGAGAAGGTCCCGATCGACGTCGGCCGCCCGCGCCTGCGCCTCAAACTCGGCGACGAGCGCCTGACCGGCGCCGACGACGACCAGGTCGCGAGCGTCGCGCAGTCTATCCTCAACTAAAGAGCCCTCGCGAGCGCCTGGCGGGCGCTTCTGCGGGCCGAGGCGATCGATTGTCCGAGGCGGCGAAGCCGCCTCGCTACTCTCTTCGCTCTTTTTATGTCCTCCGGAGCGACTCCGCCGCTCCGCTACCCGACCGCCGCCGCGAAGCCGCCGCGTTTTTGCTCCCTCCCCGAAACCTCTCGGGCATGAACGTCACGTTCGTCGGGAGCGGTCCCGGGATAGACGCCGTCGAGGCCGCGCTCTCTGACGTCGGAGTCGACGGGGCCGCCGGCGACCCGGACGACGTTGTCGACGCCGACTTCGCCGTCGTCAGCGGGGTCACCGGCGACGAGGTCTTCGCGGCGGCGAACAGCGCGGCCCGCGAGGGCGAGACGCCGTGGCTGGCCGTCGAAGTCGGCGGCGTCGGCGGCGTGCCGCTGACCGACGTGGACGCGGCGGTTTCGGGGTTCGGCGCGTCGACCGGCTGTTTTCGGTGTCTCTCCCAGCGGGTCGTCGCGAACGCCGAGGAAGCGGCGGTCGCCGACTCGCCGTCGGCCGACCGGAGCGCCGTCCGGGTCGCCGGCGCGGTGGCGGGCCGCGAGGCGGTCGCCCTGCTCTCGGGCGAGAACTCGTCCGTGCTCGGCGGGGTCGTCGAGGTGCCCCACGCTCGTCGGGAGTTCCTGCCGGTGCCGCACTGCGAGTGCGACGACGGGCGGGACCGCGACCTGCGGCAGGGGTACAAGTCGATCGACCTCGACGAGGCGCTCGCCCGCGCCGAGCGTGCGCTGGACGAGCGCCTCGGGATCGTCGGCAACGTCGGGGAGTTCGAGTCGTTCCCGGCACCGTACTACCTCGCGACCAACTGCGACACGAGCGGGTTCAGCGACGCGACGGCGGCGCGGAAGGCGGCGGGCGTCGACGCCGACTGGGACGGCGCGTTCATGAAGGCGCTGGGGGAGGCGATCGAGCGTTACGCCGCGGGCGTCTACCGCGAGAGCGAGTTCGAGGTCGCCCGGCCGGAAGCGGTCGAGGGGGCGGTCCGGCCCGTCGACCTGGTCCGGGGGAGCGACGACCCGGTCGACGAGCCGATCCCGTGGGTGCCGGGCGAGGATCTCGCGACCGGCGAGGCCGCGCAGTTGCCCGCCGAGGCCGTCCAGTTCCCGCCGCCCGAGGAGCGGCACTTCCGGTCTATCACCACCGGGCTCGGCCTCGGGAGTTCCGGCGTCGGCGCCTTGCTGTCGGGCCTGTACGAGGTCGTCGAGCGCGACGCGACGATGCTCGCGTGGTACTCGACGTTCGACCCGCTCGAACTGCGGGTCGAGGACGAGCGCTTCGAGACGCTGGCGAGGCGGGCGCGCTCGGAGGGGCTCTCGGTGACGCCGCTGCTCGTCACGCAGGACGTGGACGTGCCGGTGGTGAGCGTGGCGGTCCACCGCGACGGCGAGTGGCCGCGCTTCGCCGTCGGGTCGGACGCGGATCTGGACCCGGACCGGGCGGCGACGGCGGCGCTCGCGGAGGCCGTCCAGAACTGGATGGAACTGCGGTCGATGGGACCCGAGGAGTCCGCCGAGGACCCGAGCGCCATCGCCCGCTACGCGGAGTACCCGCCGGCGGCCGAGGCGTTCGTCGACCCCGGCGGTGCCGTGCCGAGCGAGCGCGTTGGGCCCGCGAACGCTCCCGATGGCGAGGCCGAACTCGACGCCCTGATCGACCGCCTCGGCGAGGCGGACCTGACGCCGTACGCGGCCCGCCTGACGCCGCGGGACGTGGCGGCGGTCGACTTGGAGGCGGTCCGCGTTCTCGTCCCGGGCGCCCAGCCGCTGTTCACGGGCGACCCCGTCTTCGGCGAGCGCGCGCGGACGGTCCCGGCGGACCTCGGCTTCGAGCCCCGCCTGGACCGCGAGCACCACCCGTACCCCTGATCGCCGAAGGGACAGTCGATCTCGACGGATTCGAACCGCCTCGCGTCCGGTGTGGGCACTGATACCGTAGTTTTATAGCGCGGAGCGCCGTACAATCTAGCGGTGTGCCAACAATTATCATGAACGACTGTGTTATCTCGACGGTGCGAGTATGACGACGGAGTTCGACCTCGGGTGCGCCACGTGCGGGGGCGCGCTCAGAGAGCGGTCGGTGGGCGCGGAGGTGGCAGGCGTCGACGTGACGGAACCGGTACAGGTCGCGGTGTGTGCGGACTGCGGGAGCCGGTACTTCCCCGAGAGCGCGCTGGAGCGGCTAAATGCCGAAGGTCGCGCGGAGCATGTCGCGGGTCCCGGGTCCGAGGCCGACCGCGAGCACCGTGATCAGTAGGAGCGTGGTGTAGCGCGGGCTCTCCTCGAATATCTCGTCGTCGAACACCCAGACCACGAGCACCGCGGCCACGAGCTTGACCAGCAGGAACGGCCACGCCGTGCCGGTGTAGTGGGTGATGCTGGCCGGCAACACCGCTGCAGTCAGGTCGACGATGCCGGCGTTGACCGGGTGTTTCGGACCGAGGTCGCCGTAGTGGACGCCGAGTTCGGCGGCCCAGTCGAGGCCGACGACGTTCGCGACGCCGTCTATCGCGTGTCCCCAGATCACGACGAGACCGATCAGGCCCGTTCCGCGGTTGACTTCGGGGACGTACCGCTCGACGGCGAGCCAGGTCGCGGCGGCCGCGGCCGTCGCGCCGACGAGGACGACGGCGGGGATGGCGGGGTAGAAGTACACGTAGTCGGTCGTCGCGGCGAGCGCGGCGAGGTAGCCGACGCAGGCGACCAGCGCCGCCGTCCCGATGCCCGCGAGCGGGTACTCGTAGCGGTCGACGTAGTCGCCGCGTTCGAGCCACACCGCGACGACGAGCGCGCCGAGCGCGATGAAAAACATCGTGAAGTAGATGAGCGGGCTGATGAGCAGGGTGTTGAGCGGGTAGCTGATCGGCTGGCCGACGCCGGCCCGGATCGCGGCGACGTTCGCGTCCTCGACGACGCGGAGCGCCCCGCCGAACAGCATGAAGGGGAACAGCGCGTAGAACAGCGACCGGTACCGTTCCAGGTCGAGCCGGCGGAGCAGGAAGATGACGCCGATGAGCATGACCAGCAGGATGACGACGTACCCGATCTCGGACACCACGGTGTAGCCGGGCTCCGCGACCGGGCCGAGCTCCGACAGCCGCTCGGGGTCGTTCTTGAGCGACGCGCACTCGCTGCCGCCGAGCAGGCGGCGCTCCCCGTTCGCCCAGGCGACGCAGCTCGCGCCCTCGGAGTCGGCGTACACCGGTCCCCAGAAGTAGTGCCAGATGAAGTTCGCGTACAGTCGCCGGGGGAACAGGACCGATCCGACGCCCAGTATCGCGACGACGCCTGCGACGAGCGCGGCCCACGCTCGCTCGGGGTCGACCCTGTCGAGGACCTCGTCCATAGCGGGAACACGCGGGGCGGGACGGTTTCACGTTTCCGATGTTCGACGACCGCCGCCGGCTCTCGCACCGCCTCTCACTCGACCGGCAGCCGCTCGTCCTCGTGGTGCGTGCCGAGGATGACCATCGTCTGGGACCGGGCGAAGCCGTCCATCCGGGCGATCCGCTCGAACATCATCTCACGCAGTTCGTCGGCGTCCTCGGCGTACACCCGCGCCATCACGTCCCACTCGCCGGTGGTCAGGTGGACCTCCTGCACGCCGTCGATGGCCGCGAGGCGGTCGAGGGTGTCCTGCTCCCGCCCCTGCTCGACGCGCAGCCCGACGATGGCCGAGATGCCGAGCCCGACCGTCCGCGGGTCGACGCTCGCGTGGTACCCCTCGATGACGCCGGCCTCCTCCATCCGCGAGACGCGGTCGTGGACCGTCGCGCTGGACATGTCGATCTCCCTCGCGATCTCGCTGAACGGCGTCCGAGCGTCGGCCTGCAGGATCCGCAGGATCTCCCGATCTGTGTCGTCGAGGTCCATACGCCGGCTTCAGACCCCGTCCCCGTGAATCTACCCCTGGTCGACGCCCCGCGGAAGCTGCTGCGCCGCGTCGAGCAGGGCGTCGTGGAGGTCGCCGTTCGAGGCGACGAGACCCCGGTCGCCCGGCGACCAGCGGTCCCCGTCGAGGTCGGTGACGCGGCCGCCCGCCGCCCGGATCAGCGCGACGCCGGCGACCGTGTCCCACGGCGGCGGCGAGAGGTTAGTGAACGTCCCATCGATCTCGCCGGCGGCGATCCTCGATAGCATCGCCTGCGCGGAGCCGACGCGGCGGACGTCGTCGAACCGCCGCGCGACCTCGCCGAGCGCCGTCGCGAACTCGTCCCGACGGTCCCGGGTCCACAGCATCAGCGGGCCGACGAGCGCGCGCTCCGGCGTCGACACGTCGCTCACCGAGATCGGTTCGCCGTTGCGCGTCGCCCCGGCGCTCCCGGCAATCGGGTCGTTGCCGCCGGCGACGTACGCGTCCTCGAGCGCCGGGAAGACGTTCGCGGCCCCGGCGACGCCGTCGGCGGTGACCGCCGCGACGCTCGTCCCCCACGTCCGCGCGCCGCGGACGAAGTTCTTCGTCCCGTCGATGGGGTCGACGACCCACGCCGGCTCGCCCTCGGGGATCGACTTCGGCGTCTCGCCCTCCTCGCCGACGACCGTCTCGCCGGGACGCTCCTCGCCTATCACCTCGGCCACGCGCCGCTGGGCGTCCCTGTCGATCTGCGTGACCGGCTCGGCGTCCGCCTTCGTCTCGACCTCGACCGCCGTGCGGAACGCGTCACGGGCGACCGTCGCGCCGGCGGCCGCCGCCCGCTCCGCGAGTTCCGCTCTGGCCTGATCGTCCATATCGCCCCTGTCGACGCCGCACCCGAAAGGCGTGCCGGCGGTCGCTACCGCTCCCGGAGGACCTTCGAGATCGCCGCCGCGACCTCCTCGTACTGCTGGAGCGTGAGGCTGCCGGTCGTCGCGAACACGCCCTCGCGGTCGGTCGTCACGCGCACCAGATAGCCGTTCTCGAACGCGCGGATGGTGTACTCGTAGTCGCCGAGCTCGGAGCCCTCGTAGGCGGTCTGCGTGTTCTTGAAGTCCTGCCACTCGTGGCCGATGAAGCCCGTCAGGTCCGCGTCCTGCTCCAGGTCGTCCCGGAGGTACAGCTGCTCGAAGTCGTCGCGGGTGAAGTACGTGATCGAGCGCAGGCTGTCCCCGATAGCCGTGCGACAGAGCGTGACGATCCGGTCGGCCGACTCGTCGGCGAGGAGTGCGTTTTCCATCGTCCGTCCCATGACGATCCATCACCATAACGATACTGCCGCCCGTCCGCCCTCCGGTAGAAAGGATTTAGTCGCCGTGGTTCCCTCACCGACACGTGCGAATCGAGAACAGCTTCATCCCCGTCCGCGGCGTGGGCGAGACGACCGAGCGACGCCTCTGGCGCGACGGCATCACGCGCTGGGAGGAGTTCGACCCCGACGCCCTCGGCCCGACGACGGGCGAGCGCGTCGAGTCGTTCATCGCCGACGCCTGGGAGCACCTGGACGACGGGAACGCCGAGTTCTTCGCCGAGCAGTTCCCCGGCGGCGAGCACTGGAGGCTCTACGAGAACTTCCGAGACGAGACCTGCTACTTCGACATCGAGACGACCGGCCTGAGCGCCGACTACAACGACGTGACGACCGTGAGCTTCCACCGCGACGGCGAGACGACCACGCTCGTCCGCGGCGAGGACCTCACCGCCGAGCGCGTCCGCGAACAGTTCGAGGGCGCGTCGCTCGTCGCCACGTTCAACGGCAAGCGCTTCGACGTCCCCTTCCTGGAGCAGTCGTTCGACCTCTCTATCGACGTGCCCCACGTCGACCTCATGTACCCCTGCAAGCGCCTCGGCCTCTCGGGCGGCCTGAAGGCCGTCGAGCGCGACATCGGCCTCGAACGCGACCGCCCCGATATCTCCGGCGAGGACGCCGTCCGCCTCTGGCGGGAGTACGAGGCGGGCGACGACGAGGCGCTGGAGACGCTCGTCTCCTACAACCGAGAGGACGCCGTCAACCTCGAAACGCTGATGGAGACGGTGTGCGAGCGCCTCCACGAGGACGTGTTCGCCTGCGAGTGTCCGGACTGAGGCCGTCGCTGACGGCGCGGCGTCGTGAGAAGTTTTGCGAGGGAAGAGCGCTCCGAGAGCGCCCTCCGCATCTCGGGGTTGGGTCCCCGGCGATGCGAGGGAAGGGATTTGAACCCTTGGACCTCTACAGGAGCGGATCTTGAGTCCGCCGCCGTTTCCAGGCTTGGCTACCCTCGCACGCAACTCGGGCTGACGCCCTTGGAGGGGTTGAAGGCTCCGATTTGCGCTCGGTGGGTCTCGGAGCCGTGCCGACCGGTCGAGACCCGGCCGCCGGCGACCCGAGTGTCTCCCGCCCGCGACGAGACACAAAGCATATTTCGGGTCTCCGCGACCCCCGGCACATGCCTGGAGCACGCGTCGCGAGCGGCGAGCGAGTCACGCTCCGGACGGCCGAGCAGGAGGACGTCCCCTTCCTCCAGCGCGGCTGTACCGACCCCGAGATCCGCTATCCGCTCGGCACACCGGTCAGGAATCAGGAGGAGATCGAGATCTGGGACGACGACGCCGGGTCGGACCGATTCATCGTCTGTCTCGACGGTGACGAGACAGGGCCGGGCCAGCCCGACGAGGTAGTGGAGTTCGGGGAGTCGCCCGACGACCACGCCGAAGACGCCGCCGTGCGGCGGATCGGCATGGTCGCCGTGCAGGACGCCGACTACAAGCGCCCGGAGCTCGGCTACTGGCTGGTCCCGGAGGTCCACGGCGAGGGCTACGGGACGGAGGCCGTCTCGCTCCTCGTCGACTACGCGTTCCGAACGTACGACGCGCCCGCCGTGGGCGCGGGGGCGTTCGGGTTCAACGACGCCTCCCGGGGGTTGCTGGAGTCGCTCGGCTTCGCCGAAGAGGGGCGCCGCCGGAAGTTCATGTTCGTCGACGGCGCGCACCGCGACATGGTGCAGTACGGGCTCCTCCGCGAGGAGTGGCGCGACGGGAACGGGTGAAGCGGCGTCTCACTCGGTCGCGGACTCCCGGTCGTCCGGGTCCGCCGCCCCGTCGTTCGCCGTCCCCTCGCGGACGATGACGCTCGCGATCCGCGCTCCCTCCACCTCCTGCACTTCCAGCGCGTAGCCGTCCGCGTCGACGGTATCGCCGATCTCCGGCGCGCGCCCGAGTCGGTCGAGCACCAGCCCGCCGATCGTCCCGAAGTCCTCGACCTCGAACTCGGCGTCGAGGTTCTCGTTGACCTGCGAGAGGGGTACGCTCCCGTCGACGACGTAGGTGCCGGCGCCGATGCGGTCGATCGCTGGCTCGGGCTCGGCGGCGTCGAACACGTCCTGGATATCGCCGACGATCAGTTCGACGACGTCCTCCACGGTGGCGACGCCCTCCAGCGATCCCCACTCGTCAATCACGGCGGCCATCTGGACGCGTTCGTTCTGGAACTCGGTGAGGAGGTCGTCGACGTTGCCAGTTTCCGGGATGACCGGCATGTCGCGAGCGATGTCGCCGGCTGTGACCTGTTTCGTCTGGTCGCCGGCGGGTTCGTTCGCCCGGAGGACGTCCTTGGCGTCGACGAAGCCGACGACCCTGTCGTCGTCGTCCTCGTCGAGCACCGGGTATCGCGTGTGGCCGGCCTCGACTATTCGCGACCGGAGCTCCGACAGCGGGAGGTCGGCCGCCACGGTCACGACGTCCGGGCGCGGGACCATCGCTTCGCGGACCGTCGTGTCGTCGAGCGCGAACACGCGCTCGACCATCTCGACCTCTCCCTTGTCGACGTGGCCCTTGCTGCCGGAGCGGGTGAGGACGGTCAGGATCTCCTCCTCGGTGAGCGTCTCCTCCGTCTCGGAGGCCGGCGGGATGCCGATAAGGCGCGTGAAGAAGTTGGCCGTCCCGTTGAACACGACGATCCCGGGGATGAAGATGTAGTAGAAGAACTTCATCGGCGGCGCGACGAGCAGGGCGACGTGCTCCGCCCTCGCGATCGCGATCGTCTTCGGCGCCAGTTCGCCGAAGACGACGTGGAGGAACGTGATGGTGCCGAACCCGACGGCGAAGGCGACGAGGTGGAGCATGCTCTCCGACAGGAACGGCGCCACCACCGGCTCGATCAGCGCCGCCACGGCCGGTTCGCCGATCCACCCCAGCCCCAGCGAGGCGATGGTGATCCCGAGCTGGGTCGTCGCGAGGTAGTCGTCCAGATTGTTCATCGCGTCCTCTAGCAGCTTCGCCCCCGTCTTCCCCTCCTCGACGAGCTGGTCGACGGCCGTCGATCGGATCCGGACGTAGGCGAACTCCGCGGCGACGAAAAAGCCGTTCAGCGCGACCAGGAACAGCGCGGCGAGGACGCGCCCCGCCGAGAAGACGACATCTACCACCCGCACCACCGCCGGAGAAGACCGTTCATGACCCAGAGTACGCCGCCGCGCCACTAAACGGTGGGGAAGGAGGTCAGGACTCCGAGACCGTTTCGGAGCGTTCGGCGTCGGCGGTCCGAACGCCGGGGAGGTCGTGCAGGTCCGTCAGCGAGTCGAGTTCGTACGTCGGCTCGACCGTCAGCGCGCCGTCGCAGTGAGGGCGGTGGAGGTAGGCCGAGTCGATGCCGGCGTTGCGGGCCGCCTCGACGTCGGTCTCGCTGTCGCCGACGAACAGCGCACGCTCGGCGCTCAGGTCCGACATGGCCCGCTCCACGTAGTGGGGGTTCGGCTTCTTCCGGCGGACGCTCTCGACGGTCGGCTCGCGCCCGTAGTACGTCTCGAACCGGTCGGCGAGGTCGAAGTGCTCCAGGACGAACTCGATCGTCTCGTGCTGGTTCGTGCTCACGATGCCCAGGTCGTGGTCGAGAGCGCCGATGACCGGGACGTCGTCGTACAGCGTCTTCTCCCCGTCGCGGATCGCCTCGCGCTGGAAGGCGGCGGCGGTGCCGTCGCGGAGCGACCAGAACTCGTCGCGGTCGAGCCCGTACTCCGCGCAGACGCCGTCCAGCCAGTCGACGGTGACGCCCAGCGCGAGGCCCTCGACGTGCTGGTCCGGCGGCGACTCGACGCCGGCCTCGGCGAACGTCTCGCGAGCGGCGGCGTGAAGCAGGTCGAGCGCGGGCGGCGTGGTGATGACGCCGTCGTGGTCGAAGAGGATCGCGTCGTATCGCATCGGATAGTTGATACAACGTCCTCCCGCCGTGACTTAGGCGTACTGATCGCTCGTGGCGGCGCGTTGCCCGCGACCGCCGGCGGAGGCGAACTGACGGGACGCCGACCCTCGCCGACGGAGTTACACGCGTCCGGAACGTCGTGTGGGGCATGGACGACCACACGCGGGACGCCTCCGTCGGCCCGCCCGCGGGGGACCCCACGGGGTGGCGCGAGGACGGGCAGTGGGAGCACGCCACGCTCCGCCGGGCGACGGTCCACGGCGTCCGCCTCTACAACGCCGGGGAGTTCCACGAGTCGCACGACTGCTTCGAGGACGAGTGGTACAACTACGGCCGCGGCTCCACGGAGAGCGCGTTCCTCCACGGGATGGTGCAGGTCGCCGCCGGCGCGTACAAGCACTTCGACTTCGAGGACGACGACGGGATGCGCTCGCTGTTCGA
This sequence comes from Halostella limicola, assembly GCF_003675875.1. Classification (NCBI taxonomy): domain Archaea; kingdom Methanobacteriati; phylum Methanobacteriota; class Halobacteria; order Halobacteriales; family Natronoarchaeaceae; genus Halostella; species Halostella limicola. The sequence goes on from NZ_RCDI01000003.1 coordinate 92,854, forward strand.
CACCGCGCTCCAGTACTTCCACGACGTGCCGAGCGACTTCTACGGCGTCGACCTGCTGGACGTGCGCACTACGCTGACGAACGCGCTGAACGACCCTACAGCGCTTCACGGCTGGAAGATCCCGCTCGACGGCGAGCGCCCGACCGCCCGCGAGGAGGACTTCGCGTTCGTCGAGGCGATGGAGCACTGAATCTCAACGCACTTTACCCCGGGGGTTCTGACACTACCCAATGCGAGTCGAACAGGTTGGCGACGGGACGCCGGAGATAGCGGTCGTCGCCGGCATCCACGGCGACGAACTGGGCGGCGTGCGCGCCGTCGAACGACTGCTCGACGAACCGCTCACCGTCGACCGGCCGGTGAAGTTCATCATCGCGAACGAGGAGGCGATCGAGGCCGGCGAGCGCTACCTCGAAGCGGACCTGAACCGCTCGTTCCCCGGCGACCCCGACGCCGACGAGCACGAGCGCCGCCTCGCGGCGGCGATCGCGGAGGAGATCGAGGGCTGTCTGACGCTGGCGCTGCACTCCACGCAGTCGTACGCCGAGCCGTTCGCGGTCGTCGACGGCATCGACGACATGGCCCGCGAGATCTGCCCGCAGCTCTCCGTCGCGGCAGTCGTCGAGACGAGCGAGTACATCCAGGGGCGCATCTTCGTCGCCGCGGACGCCATCGAGATCGAGACCGGGCTGCAGGGGTCGGACCAGTCCGAGGAGAACGCGCTCCGGATCGTCCGGGAGTTCCTCACCGCGACCGGCGTCCTCCCCGGCGACACGGTGCGGCGCGAGCTTCCGGCGTACAAGCTGCTCCGCCCCATCAACAAGGAGCCGGCCGACGAGTACGAGGTGTTCGCGGAGAACTTCGAGCGCGTCGCCGCCGGCGAGCGGTTCGCGGCGGCCGACGGCGACCCCCTCACCGCCGAGGACGACTTCTACCCCGTCTTACTGTCGCCGTACGGCTACACCAACGTCTTCGGCTACGCGGCGGAGAAGATAGACACCCTATAAGAGAATGACCTTGCGCGCCGCTGGCGCGCTGCGCCGTTTCAATGTCCACCGGAGCGGCTTCGCCGCTCCGAGCCGTCCCACACTCCGTTCGCGAAGACGCCAACGAGCGCCTCCGGAGCTCGTTCCAGGCCGCAAGTTTGCGCGAGTCGCCGTGAGACCGAAGGCCTCACGAGCCTTCACTCGCTTCGCTCGTGAAGACGCCGGTGGTCGCGGCGACACGCTCTCGGAGCGCCTGCCCTTCCCCGTGCGTCTCGCGGCTACGCCTCGAGGATCGTGACGCTACGCGTCACGGTGCTGGCGACGAGACGCCAGCGCGGCCGCTTGGCAATGTCGAACCGAGCGCGGCCGGTGAACGGTATCGAATGAAACGCGAGAACCCCGTCGGTCACGCCGCGTCGGTCGGCTACTCCTCGGGCGCGAACTCCACGAGCGTCAGGTCGCGGTCGAGTTCGCAGCGGTCGTGCGGCGGGTCGCCGACGACCTCCTCGATCTGTCGCTCCTCGGTGTCGCTCGCACCGTCGGCGACGCAGTACTCGTGGCTCGGGCACTCGACGTGTGGGCAGGGGCCGGCGAGGCTCACCTTGCTCCCCGCGTAGGCGTTCTTCGACGGGACGTTCGCGCGGACCGGCGCGGGTTCGACCTCGACGGCGCGGACGCCGCCGTCGTGGACGGCGCACTCCAGCGTCTGGGCGTTGTCGCGGAGGCCCGTGACGCGGTACCTGACGCCGTCGTCGAGGTTGAGACACTGGCTGCGGTAGGGACAGCCCTCGCAGCCGGGGGCCTCCCCGTGGTAGACGAACTCCTCGCCGACGGACGCGAGGCGCGTGCCGACGAGCGTGACCTGGCTCATGGCCGCCCGTAAGCGGTCGCGGTGGTTAAGTTTCTCGTCCGGTCAGTTCGTCGAGACGCTCGAAGTAGTCCTCGCGGGGGACCTGGTACAGGTCGCGGTAGTCCACCTCGCCGTCGGCGAAGGACTCGGCGAGGTCCATCGCGCCGGCGACCGCGGCGTCGCGGCTCTCGTAGCGGTCGCCGCCGTGGTCGACGTCCGGCTCCAGGTACAGCGTCACGTGCCAGTCGGCGTTCGCGGCGGGCGAGGTCCCGGGCCGGCGCGCGTTGCGCCGCCCTCGGGTCAGGTACAGTGTGGGGAGGCACTCGGCCGGGAACGCGTCCGAGTCGAACACGTCGGGGCGGTAAGCGAGGATCAGTCGCCCGTCGGGCTCCTCGTTCCAGACGACCCAGCCCTCGGGCGCGTCGACGTCGGTCATGGCGCCCGATTGCCCCCCGACGATTAAGGACCTCCCGATTGCAGGCTACGAAGTGGCCGAGATCCACCCCGACTATATAAAAACGGCCAGTTCTCCGGACCGGCGCCGTCCGTCGTCCGGCGTCGGCCCTGCGGTTTCACCCGATCTATATCGGAATATTTATACAGACAAATACCTTTTGGAGTTAGGCTTAAGTGTATCGGAAACTCACTAATTAAATACTATCGGTGGCCGTCCGCCGCCGTACCCACCCTGGCGCCCCGCATCGGTTCAGTCGTCGACGACGTTCTCAGTCGCTCCCCGCGGGAGAAGCAGCGGTTACGCGCACGGGTGTGGTAAAAGACCACACATGTCACGCTCCGATCGAAGTTCGGTCGCCCCGCCGCGTCCGCCCCTGGCGGGAGCCGCGACTGCGGCGTCGGGGAGCGGTGGTCACCCGGGCGGACGCGTCCCGACACCGCGGGTTCGGCCCCGCGCTCTCCCCTCGTCGGCGACGGCGACGGGTCGGTACACCGCGCGGAGGACCGCGGCGGCGGCCGGCAACGGGGTGGGCAACCAACCGACCGTGATACAATGACAGGAGACATCGACACACTCGAAGCGTTGAGCGAGGAGTACCAGGAATCGGTTCCGGAGGACCTGCGCGACACGAAGTCGTTCGACTGGTACCTCGACGAGGTGTACGACGACCCGAAGATCGCCCGCAACGCACACCAGCGCGTCGCGGACATGTTCGACTACTACGGCACCGAGTACGACGAGGAAGCCGGCGTCGTCGAGTACAAGATGGTGTCCGAGGACCCGGTCAACGACGGCGAGAACACCTTCTACGGGAAGGTGATCCACCAGGCGATCCACGAGTTCGTCAACAAGGTGAAGTCCTCGGCACGCGGCCTCGGACCGGAGCGCCGCATCAAACTCCTGCTCGGTCCGGTCGGGTCCGGCAAGTCCGCGTTCGACCAGCAGGTGCGCCAGTACTACGAGGACTACACGATGCGGGACGAGGGCCGGATGTACACGTTCCGCTGGACGAACCTCTGCGACGTCATCGACGACCAGGACCCCGCCGACGACACGGTCCGGTCGCCGATGAACCAGGACCCGCTGGTGCTCGTCCCGCAGGAGCAGCGCGAGTCGATCATCGACGACCTCAACGAGCGCCTCGACGCGCCCTACTCCATCCGCAACGAGCAGAGCCTCGATCCGGAGTCGGAGTTCTACATGGACCGGCTGCTGGCCCACTACGAGGACGACCTCCAGCAGGTGCTCTCGAACCACGTCGAGGTCGTCCGCCTCGTCGCCGACGAGAACAAGCGCCAGGGGCTGGAGACGTTCGAGCCCAAGGACAAGAAGAACCAAGACGAGACGGAACTGACCGGCGACGTCAACTACTCGAAGATCGCCGTCTACGGCGAGTCCGACCCGCGGGCGTTCGACTACTCGGGGGCGTTCTGTAACGCCAACCGCGGCATCTTCTCCGGCGAGGAACTGCTGAAGCTCCAGCGGGAGTTCCTCTACGACTTCCTGCACGCGACCCAGGAGCAGACGATCAAGCCCAAGAACAACCCCCGGATCGACATCGACCAGGTGATCGTCGGGCGGACGAACATGCCCGAGTACAAGGACAAGAAGGGCGACGAGAAGATGGAGGCGTTCAACGACCGCACCAAGCGGATCGACTTCCCGTACGTCCTCTCCTACGAGCAGGAGGCCGAGATCTACCGGAAGATGCTGTCGAACGCGGACGTGCCCGACATCAACGTGGAGCCCCACACCCACGAGATGGCCGGCCTGTTCGGCGTCCTCACCCGGATCGAGGAGCCGGACACCGAGACCGTCGACCTCCTCCAGAAGGCGAAGGCGTACAACGGCGAGGTCGACGAGGGCGACGACATCGACGAGAAGAAACTCCGCGAGGAGGCCGAGGCGAAAGCCGAGATCGGCGAGGGCATGGAGGGCGTCTCGCCCCGGTTCATCGGCGACGAGATCGCCGAGGCGATCATGGACTCGAAGCACCGCGAGCGCGGGTTCCTCTCGCCGCTGACGGTGTTCAACTTCTTCGAGGAGAACCTCGAACACCACGGCTCCATCCCCGAGGAGAACTTCGATACGTACTACCGCTACCTCGAGATCGTCCGCGAGGAGTACAAGGAGCGGGCGATCGAGGACGTGCGCCACGCGCTGGCCTACGACATCGACGAGATCGAGCGCCAGGGCGAGAAGTACATGGACCACGTGATGGCCTACATCGACGACCAGACCGTCGAGGACGAGCTCACCGGCCGCGAGCAGGAGCCCGACGAGACGTTCCTGCGCGCGGTCGAGGAGAAGCTCGACGTGCCCGAGGACCGCAAGGACGACTTCCGCCAGGAGGTGTCGAACTGGGTGTCCCGTCGCGCCCGCGAGGGCGAGGCGTTCAACCCGCAGGACAACGAGCGCCTGCGCCGCGCCCTGGAGCGGAAGCTCTGGGAGGACAAGAAGCACAACATCAACTTCTCGGCGCTGGTCTCCAGCAACGAGTTCGACGACGACGAGCGCAACGAGTGGATCGACGCGCTCATCGAGCAGGGGTACAGCGAGGAGGGCGCTCGCGAAGTGCTCGAGTTCGCCGGCGCCGAGGTCGCCAAAGCCGAGATGGAGGACTGATGAGTCGCGGCGACGAGTTCGTCAGCGAGGCCGACCGCGCGCTCGAGGACACGTACGAGGAGCCGATGAGCCTCGACGAGTACGTCGACGCGGTGTTCGAGACGCCGCGGATCGCCTCGCACGCGAGCAAGTACCTCCTCGAAGCGATCGAGGCCGCCGGCACCCGGACCGTCGTCGAAGAGGGCGAGGAGAAGGAGCGCTACCGCTTCTTCGACGACCCGCACAACGACGGCGAGCACGCCGTGCTCGGCAACACGGAGGTGCTGAACGCCTTCGTCGACGACCTCCGCTCCATCGCGGCCGAGCGCGCCAAAGACGAGAAGATCGTCTGGTTCGACGGGCCGACCGCGACCGGCAAGTCCGAGCTCAAGCGGTGTCTGATCAACGGCCTGCGGGAGTACTCCAAGACGCCCGAGGGGCGGCGCTACACCGTCGAGTGGAACGTCGACACGGCCGAGGACACGCGCGGGCTGAGCTACGGCGGCGACTCGCCGGTCGACGAGGACCACTGGTACGAGAGCCCCGTGCAGGCCCACCCGCTCTCCGTGTTCCCGGCGGAGGTCCGCGAGAAGCTGCTCGAAGACCTCAACGAGTCCAACGACGATCACCTCGACATCCGGGTCGACCAGCGCCTCGACCCGTTCTCTCGGGAGGCGTACGAGTACCTGGAGGAGCAGTACCGCCGCCGCGGGGACGCGGAGCTGTTCTCGACGGTCGCGGACTCGTCGCACCTGCGCGTGAAGAACTACGTCGTCGACGTGGGGCAGGGGATCGGCGTCCTCCACTCGGAGGACGAGGGCCAGCCCAAGGAGCGGCTGGTCGGCACCTGGATGCACGGGATGCTCCAGGAACTCGACTCCCGCGGCCGGAAGAACCCGCAGGCGTTCTCCTACGACGGCGTGCTCTCGCAGGGCAACGGCCTCCTCACGGTCGTCGAGGACGCCGCTCAGCACGCCGACCTGCTCCAGAAGCTGTTGAACGTGCCCGACGAGCGCACGGTCAAGCTCGACAAGGGGATCGGGATGGACATCGACACGCAACTGGTCATCATCTCGAACCCCGACCTGGAGGCGAAGCTGAACCAGCACGCCGAGAAGAACGGGATGGACCCGCTGAAGGCGCTCAAGCGCCGCCTCGACAAGCACGAGTTCACGTACCTGACGAACCTCAGCCTGGAGACCGAGCTGATCCGGCGCGAACTGACCAACGAGACGGAGGTCTGGGACGCCGAGGCCGACGACGTCGTCGAGCGGAAGATCGCGGAGCCACTGACGATCGAGGTGAAAGACGCCGAGGGGACCCTCCGCGAGCGAGAGCTCGCGCCCCACGCCGTCGAGGCGGCTGCGCTGTACAGCGTCGTCACTAGGCTCGACGATGAGGACCTCCCGGCCGGGCTCGACCTCGTGGACAAGGCGATGCTGTTCGACCGCGGGTACCTCCAGGACGGCGACGAGCGCCTGGAGAAGGAGGACTTCGAGTTCGAGGACGACGCGACGAACGGCGAGCACGGCATCCCGGTCACGTACACCCGCGACGCGATCGCCGACCTGCTGCACGAGGTGCGCGACCGGCACCACCCCGAGCTGAACGTCGAGGACGTGATCATGCCCCGCGACGTGCTGAACGCGATGGCCGAGGGGCTGACCGACGCGCCGGTGTTCTCGCCGGGGGAGCGCACCGAGTTCGAGAACCGGGTCGTGCCCGTCAAGAACCACGTCTTCCAGGAGCAGGAGACCGACGTCGTCGACGCGATGATGCGCGACCGGCGGGTCGACGAGGAGACCGTCGCCGAGTACGTCGAGCACGTGTACGCGTGGGCGACCGACGAGAAACTGGAGAACGACCGCGGCGAGCGCGTCGACCCGGACCCGCTGGCGATGAAGGTGTTCGAGACCGAGCACCTCGGTCGGTTCTCGCCGGAGAGCTACGACGGCAACGAGCCCTCGCCGGCGGTCCGACAGTTCCGCACGGACAAGGTGATCACGGCGCTGAACCGCCACGCCTGGGAGCACCGCGACGAGGACTTCTCCGTCGCCGACGTCGACCTGACGGAGATCCCGATCATCAGGAGCGTCCTCGAGTCCCACGACTGGGACGACGTGGCGCGGATCTTCGAGGACTTCGACCCGCGGCAGTGGGACGACCCGCCGAGCGGCACCGAGACGGCCGCGGTCAAGGAGGAGACGATCGAGAACATGGTCGAGATGTTCGACTACACCGAGGCGTCGGCCGAGCTGACGAGCAGACACGTCATGGCACAGGTGAGCTACAAATGGGACTGAAAGACGACCTGGAACGGTTCTACGAGGTCGGGGAGGAGCGCCGCGAGGACCTCGCGGACTTCATCCAGTACGGCGACCTCGGACAGAGCCTGCCGTCGGAGATCCGGGTCCCGATCAAGATCGTGGACCTCCCGGAGTTCCAGTACGACCAGCGAGACCAGGGCGGCGTCGGGCAGGGCGACGCCGACGTGGGCGACCCCGTCGGCCAGCCGCAGCCACAGCCCGGCGACGGCGACGAGGAGGGAGAGCCCGGGGAAGAGGGCGGCGAACACGAGTACTACGAGATGGACCCCGAGAAGTTCGCCGAGGAGCTCGACGAGGAGCTCGGCCTCGACCTCGAACCCAAGGGGAAAAGCGTCGTCGAGGAGAAGGAGGGACCCTACAAGGACCTCACGAAGACCGGCCCCGACAGCACGCTCGACTTCGAGCGGATGTTCAAACAGGGGCTGAAGCGCAAGCTGGCGATGGACTTCGACGAGGAGTTCATCACCGAGGTGCTAAAAGTGGAAGGCGTCGGCCCGCAGCGGGCGTTCGAGTGGGCCCGCGGCGAGTCGATCCCCGTCTCGAAGGCGTGGCTGGACGAGCGCTACTCCGACATCCCCGAGGGCGAGCGGGGCGAGTGGGAGAGCATCGAGGAGGTCGAGGCCAACGTCGAGCGCGAGGACATCAAAGAGCAGATCCGCCGCGACGGGATCGACCACGTCCCGTTCCGCCGCGAGGACGAGCGCTACCGCCACCCCGAGATCATCGAGGAGAAGGAGAAGAACGTCGTCGTCGTGAACATCCGCGACGTGAGCGGCTCGATGCGCGAGAAGAAACGCGAGCTGGTCGAGCGGACGTTCACGCCGCTGGACTGGTACCTGCAGGGGAAGTACGACAACGCCGAGTTCGTCTACATCGCCCACGACGCGGAGGCCTGGGAGGTCGAGCGCGACGACTTCTTCGGCATCCGGTCGGGCGGCGGGACGAAGATATCGTCGGCCTACGAGCTGGCGGACCAGCTCCTGGAGGAGTACCCCTGGAGCGACTGGAACCGCTACGTGTTCGCGGCCGGCGACAGCGAGAACTCCTCGAACGACACCGAGGAGGGCGTCATCCCGCTGATGGAGCAGATCCCGGCGAACCTCCACGCCTACGTGGAGACCCAGCCGAGCGGGAACGCCATCAACGCCACCCACGCCGAGGAGGTCGAGCGCCACTTCGGCGAGGACAGCAACGACGTCGCGGTGGCGTACGTCACCGGACCGGACGACGTGACCGACGCCATCTACGAGATCCTGAGCACGGAGGAGGAAGAATCGTGACTACCACGGAGGACCCATGAGCTTCGACCGCTACGAGGCGCGACGGATCGCCGCCGAACTCCAGCAGCCGGTCGACGACGCCAACGAACTGGCCGAGCGGCTCGGCCTCGACCCGTACCCGGTGAACTACTGGATCGTCGACTACGACGAGATGAACCAGCTCATCGCCTACGACGGGTTCCAGCGCCGCTACCCGCACTGGCGCTGGGGGATGAAGTACGACAAGCAGCGCAAGCAGGACCGCTACGGCGGCGGGAAGGCGTTCGAGATCGTCAACAACGACAACCCCTCGCACGCGTTCCTGCAGGAGTCGAACGACCTCGCCGACCAGAAGGCGGTGATCACCCACGTCGAGGCCCACGCCGACTTCTTCGCCAACAACGAGTGGTTCGGCATGTTCGCCGACGACCTCGACGCGGCGGCGATGCTGGAGCGCCACGCGCGCAACATCAGCGACTACATGCAGGACCCCGACATCGACCGCGCGGCGGTCGAGGAGTGGATCGACAACCTGCTGACGCTCGAGGACAACATCGACCAGCACCAGGTGTTCGACCCCGAGGTGCTCGCCGAGACCGACACCGGCGCGGACCCCGACGGCGACCTGAGCGAGCAGCTCTCGGAGCTCGACCTCTCCGACGAGGTCCGCGAGGAGGTGTTCAGCGACGAGTGGCTCGAACGCCAGAGCGACGACGGCGAGCCGGTGTCGTTCCCGGACGAGCCGGAGAAGGACGTGCTCGCCTTCCTCCGGGCCCACGGGAAGCAGTACGACGAGGAGGCGGGGAAGGCCGCCGAGATGGAGCCGTGGCAGCGCGACGTGCTCGACATGCTGCGGGCGGAGGCGTACTACTTCGCCGCCCAGAAGATGTCGAAGGTGATGAACGAGGGGTGGGCCGCCTACTGGGAGTCGATGATGATGGGCGAGGAGGCGTTCGCCGACGCCGACGAGTTCATCAGCTACGCCGACCACCAGGCCCGCGTCCTCGGGTCGCCCGGCCTCAACCCGTACAGCCTCGGCAAGGAGCTGTGGGAGTACATCGAGAACACGACGAACCGGCGCGAGGTCGTCGAGACCCTGCTCCGCGTCGACGGCATCTCCTGGCGGAACTTCACCGACACCGTCGACTTCGGGCGCGTGCTGGAGGCCTTAGAGCCGCCGGAAGCGCTGGACTCGATCTCCTCGGACTCGCTCGACGAAGTCGCCGACCTGCCCGACGAGTACGTCGACCGCGAGGCACTCGACCGCGCACGCGAGGGGGAGATAGACGTCGACCGCCACCCCTGGAAGGTGCTGACCTACGAAGGGCTGGCCCGGCGGCACTACTCGCTAGTCAAGCGCCAGTACCGCGGCTTCCTCGGGCAGATCAGCCAGAGCGACCTCGAACACATCGGGCGGTACATGTTCGACGACGCGGTGTACGACGACGTCGACGAGGCGCTCGCCGACGTGAACTTCACGCGGGGCTGGGACCGGATGCGCGAGATCCGGGAGAGCCACAACGACGTGACGTTCCTCGACGAGTTCCTCACCCAGGAGTTCGTCGACGAGAACGAGTACTTCACCTACGAGTACTCACAGGCCGCGGGGCAGAACCGCGTCGCCAGCACCGACTACGAGGACGTCAAGAAGAAGCTGCTGCTGCAGTTCACCAACTTCGGCAAGCCGACCATCGCCGTCTACGACGGCAACTACAACAACCGGAACGAGCTGCTGCTGGGGCATCACTACAACGGCGTCATGCTCGACGTCCAGCAGGCCAAGCGAACGCTCGAACGCGTCTTCGAGCTGTGGGGTCGCCCGGTCAACCTCATGACCATCGTCAAGGAGGTCGACGAGCACGACGTGGAGGTCGCGAAGCGCCGCGACAAGGAGCCCGACCCCGAGGAGACCGGGAAGCTGCTGCGCTACGACGGCGAGGAGCACACGGTCGAGGACCTCCCATGGGAGGAGGTCGAGGACATCGCCGCGAGCGACGTCGACTACGACACCAAGCCGGACGAGTGGCTGGCCTGAACTAACCTTTTCCCGTCGCCGGGCGTCCTCCCGGACATGGCCGACCGCTTCTCGGTGGAGACTGACGCCCGCCTGACGACCGTCGACGTGACCGACCGCGTGGCCGCGGCCGTGCCCGACGACGCCGACGGGGTGTGCACGGCGTTCGTGCGCCACACTACCGCCGCGCTCGTCGTGCAGGAAGACGAGTCGCGGCTCCGCGGCGACGTCGAGGACTTCCTGTCGGACCTCGTCTCGGACGAGGGCCACGCCCACGACCGGCTGGACGGCAATGCGGACTCGCACCTCCGTGCGACCCTCCTCGGCCCGGACGTGAGCGTCCCCGTCGCGGACGGCGACCTCGAACTCGGCACGTGGCAGTCGATACTGCTGGTGGAGTGCGACGGCCCGCGGACGCGCGAGGTGGCGGTCGCGACGGCGGAGTAATCAGCGCGTCCCGTCACTCGACCCGCCCGAACGCGTCGATCTGGTGGGCGACGTACGTCAGTTCGCCCGCGGCGACCTGCTCCCTGCGCCGGCGGCCCCAGCGCTCCCTGTCGGCGTCGTCGACCGCCGGGTGCTCGGCGAGCGCGTCGTCGACGAACCCCAGGATGCGCCGGAGGAAGTACGCTTCGTCGTCGGGGTACGCGCCGCCGGACGTCGCCCGCTCGCCCGTCGATCGCGGGCGGACCACCCAGTCCGACCCGCCGGCGTCGAGCAGGGTGACGCCGTCGCGCCGCCGCGCGGCGTCGAGCAGGTTCCGGCCGGCGCGACTGCTCCCCTCGCCGTCGCGGATCCGGTCCATGTGCTCGTGGTAGCAGCGCTCGATCGCGTCGTCCAGCGAGCGGTCGACGGTCGGCTGAAAGATCGTTCCGCCGTCGAAGGTGAGCGGGAAGTACCAGCACCCGCCGGGCGCGAGTGCGGCGCTCAGATCGGTGAGCGCCCGCTCCGCGCCGACGAGGTCGACGAACGACTGGCCGACCAGCAGGTCGAACCGCGACCGGTTGTCGGCGGCGAACGCGAACGCGTCGGCGGTCTCGAAGCGAACGGTCGTCTCGCGGTCCCCCCGGCGCACCCGCAGGGGGTCGCGGGCGGCGATCTCGAACCCGGCCGCCGCGAGGCGCCGGGGGACGCGCTCGCGGGCCGCGTCGACGACGGCCGGGTCCGCGTCGACCGCCACGTACTCGCCGACGGAGAGCGGGAGCGACAGCAGGCGGTCGAGCGCGTTGCAGAGGCCCGCACCGACCGAGAGGGTCGTGAAGTCCTCGCAGTCGCCGAGTTCCTCGACCAGTCGCTCCTCGACGCGGCGGTTGCGCGCCCGGTCGTCGACGGGGCCCTTGGCGGCGAGGTATCGCGGGCGGTCCTCTGACGCGTCGGCGGGCGCGTCGTCCATAGGCGTCCGTCGACCGGCGGCGGCAAATGTCTATGCCCCGGCCGCGTCCGCGGTCGTCTCCCCGGTCGACGCCTCCCCGTTCGCGACGCAACGGAGGAAGTCCCGGGCACGAGCCATGCTCTCGTCCCACGAAGGATGGGCCTCGGAGCGGTCGCGGGCAGCGAGGCTCCGATCGCGGAGGCGGCCGCGGTCGTCCCGGAGGTCGCGGAGTGCGGCCGCCAGCGCGGCGGGGTCGTCGGGCGGGAGGAGCCGCCCCGTCTCGCCGTGCTCGACGATGGCCGACGCGCCGCCGGCGGTCGTCGCCAGCGCCGGCAGGCCGAACGCCATCCCTTCGAGGTAGACGATGCCGAACCCTTCGTACTGGGAGGGGACGGCGAGAACGTGGCTCCGCGCGAGGACGCCGGCGAGGTTGCGGTCGGACAGGCGGCCGCGGAACCTCGTCCGGTCGGCGACGGAGAGGTCGGCGGCGAGTCGGCGGCAGCGCTCGGCGTAAGCCGGATCGACGGTCAGGTCCCCGACCGCGTCGAGCCGCCAGCCCTCCCGCGGGAGGCGCGCGACACCCCTGAGGAGCGCGTCGAGGCCCTTCCGCGGGACGACGTTGCCGACGAAGGCGATCCGAAACGGGTCCTCGCCGGCGCGCTCGCGGATCCGCTCGCGCGAGGGCAGGTCGCCGAACCGGTCGACCGCGGGCGGGGCGACCGCCGTCGGCACGTTCGCGAGGGCGCGCACGTCGCGCCGGGTCGCCTCGCTGACGCAGAGCGCGGCGTCGACTCCTCGGAGGAACCGGCGCTCGACGGCGCGGTAGGCCGCCCGGAGCGGCCGCGGGTGTCGCTCCCGGGAGCGCAGGTGGTGGACGACGGCGACAGTCGGTGCGTCGACCCGGGCGACGACGCCCGCGAGCGACGGGTGACAGAGCTCGTCGACGACCAGCAGGTCGTACCCACGGAGGCGGCGGCGTACCCGCGGCGAGAGGTTGTGCGCGAGCGCGGCGCTCCAGGGCCGCCACGGGAGTTCGATCGGCTCGACTGCGTGGCCCGCGTCCCGGAGCGCCGCGGCGAGGCGACGGTCGTAGCGAAACCCGCCGGAGGTCGCCCCGAGGTCGCCGTAGACGACGAGGCCGACGCGCATCAGAGCGCTCGCCGATTGCTCACTTCGGCGACGTCGTCCTCGCGGACGGTGACGGTCATCGTCTCAGCCGCCGGCGCGTCGACGCGGTCGGCGACGCGGTCGCCGAACGCGGCAGCGAGGCGCTCCGCGCTCGGGTTCCCCTCTATCTCGGGGAGGTCGTTCAGCGTCGCGTCGCGGTAGCGTTCGGCGGCGGCCTCCACGGCCTCGACGGCGTCGTCGATGTCGAGCAGGTAGCCGTACTCGCCGAGTTCCGACCCGGCGAACTCCACCGCCGCGGTGAAGGTGTGGGAGTGGAGGTCGCCCTCCGGTCCGGGGTCGGGAACGGTCAGGTAGTGCTGTGCCACGAACGTCTCGGAGACGGTGACTGTGTACATCAGTACGTGAGGAGGACTCCGATGGCCTCGTCCGGCCGTTCGTCTAGCAGGCGGTACGCCTCGGACGCGTCCTCGATCGGCACTCTGTGCGTGATCAGGCGGTCCACGTCGATCCGGTCGAGCCGGTCCCACGCCGTCTCGATCCGGCGCTCGCTCGTCCAGCGGCCGCGAAGCTCCGGGTCGACGGTGCTCACCTGGCTGCTCATTAGCTCGATGCGGCTGCGGTGGAACCGGCCGCCCAGATCGAGGTCGGCGCGCTTGGTGCCGTACCACGACCCGACGACGACGCGCCCGTCGAACCCCGTCACGTCGATCGCCCGGTCCAGCGCGGCGGGGTCGCCCGACAGCTCGACCGAGAGGTCGGCGCCGTCTGCCCCCTCGCCGTCGTCGCCGCGCAGTCGCTCGACCACGTCGTCGCGGGCGGGGTCGACGCTCTCGTCCGCGCCGAGCGCCTCCGAGGTCGCGCGCCGCGTCTCGTAGCAGTCGGCGGTGCGAAGCGACGCCAGCGGGAACGAAGCGAGGACGGCGGTGGTGAGCAGGCCGACGACGCCCTGGCCGAAGACGGCGACCCGCTCGCCGACGCGCGGACGGGCGTCCAGTGCGAAGTTCACCGCGGTCTCGACGTTCGGCAGCATCGCCGCCTCCGCGTCGGAGCGCTCCTCCGGCACGGGGATCAGGTCGTCCGGGCCGGCGACGAAGTGGCTCTCGTGCGGGTTGAACGCGAACACGCGGCGGTCGCGCCACGCCTCGTCGACCTCGCGGCCGACCTCGGCGACCCGACCGACGGCCGCGTAGCCGTACGACAGCGGGAAGGAGAGGTCGCCCGCCAGCGCGTCGATCGTCTCGTCGGCCTCCATCTCGGTCGGCGCTTCGCCCCGGTAGATCAGCAGTTCGGTGCCCGGGCTGATCGCCGACGCGGTCGTCTCGACGAGCACTTCGTCGTCGTCCGGGTCGGGAACCGGACGCTCGCGCACTTCGACCGACCGCGACGCAGTGAAACGGAGCGACCGGCCCGTCATCGAACGCCCCCGCCGTCGGTCTCTTCCCGTCGCGTCCTCTCCCGTCGTCTCTCTCCCGTCATCGGTCCCCCTCCCCTCGTTGCCGCTGTCCCGGTCATCGGCCCCGTTCCGGCGCACGGCGGTCGTATCCGGTGCGGCGTCTGCGGCGGTGCGAACCCGTCACGCACCGTCCTACGGCCTCGCCGACCATTGTTCTAGTCCCCGCGCCCGAGCAGTTCGGCGGTCGACGGGCCGAGCGAGTACGCGCCGGTGCCGAGGGCGGCCACGCCGAGGGCGGCGACCAGCGCCGCGAGGTTGGCCGCGTTCGGGCCGCCGAACGCGGCCGCCGAGACCATGACGACGGCGAGGACGAGGCCGGCGACCCGCCCGAGCGTTCCGACGGCGACGAGCGCCGTCGTCACCGCCTCCGTCGCGCCCACGACGGCGACCATCGCGGTCGGGGCGGGGACGCCGAGGCTCTCGAAGAAGGCGACCTGCCCGCCGTAGTCGATCGCCTTTTCGAGGGCGGCCGGGCCGACCACGGCGAGCACGACCGCGCGGAAGAGGAGCGGGAGCCACCGTCGGACCGTGTCGCCGTCGGTCATCGGTCCGCACCCCGGCAGAGCGCGCGCCAGTCGATCCAGAATCCCCAGAGGAACGGGACGAGCGCCGCGGTCGCGACTGCCCACGTCGCCGGCGGCCCGACGACGGGCAGGAGCACGGCACCCACCACGAGCATCTGAACGACCGCGAGGACCCGCCGCCGGGCGCTGTCGGGCAGGTCGTGGACCGGCAGGCCGCGCCGGCGTCGCGCCGCGGCGCCGGCGGCGAAGGCGTAGCGTGCGAGGCCGGCGAGAAGGTACCACGGCGGCAGCTGTCCCCAGACGATCCCCACGAGGACGCCGACGAGCAGCCCCAGCGAGTCGAACTCCACGTCGAGGAAGGTGCCGAGTTCCGTCACGCGGCCGAGCCGCCGGGCGGCGACGCCGTCCGCGCCGTCGAGGGCGACCGCGGCGAGGAAGAGAGTCCCCGGGACCCAGACGAGGCCGCCGGGCGCGTCGACGAGGAGGAAGCCGCCGACGCCGGCGACGAGCAGCCCCCGAGCGAGCGTCACCGCGTTGGCGACGCCGAGGTCGGGGAGCAACGGCCCGCCCGGGCCGCGCCGGTTCCGGCCGAGGCCGTAACCGAGCAGTGCCAGTTCGACGGCGACGAGCGCGAGCGTGACCGCGGTCCAGCGCGCGACGCGGCCCGACGGCCAGAGGGCATCGAGGGCGACCGCGGCCGCGCCGAGCGCGCACGCCGCGAGGGCCGCCGTTCCGGTCCAGCGGAGCCACAGCGACGCGCGCCGGGACCGGCGTGACGCGTCGCGGTTCCGGAATCCACTCACCCGTTACTGTACGACGAGATCGGTGTTAAATTTCGGCGTCGGGGCGGCAGAACCAGAGGTCGCCGTCCGCGTCGACGGCGTACCCGCGATCGCGGAACAGCGCCCGGACCGCGTCCTCGCGGTCGCTCGTCCGCGGCCCCGGCCCGCCCTCGACGGGGTGTACCTCGACGACCGCGGTCGGCCGGTGGCGGGTCAGCGTCTCGCGAGCGCCCCGGAGGAGTTCGAGGGCGTGGCCCTCCACGTCGACTTTCAGGAAGTCCGGCGGCGGGACGGTGCCGTCGGCGACCAGTCCGTCGAGGCGGCGAACTGGCACCTCGACGGCGTCGCGCGCTTCGGCCTCCCAGCGGCTCGCGTTGAACCGCTCGAACGAGGAGAGTTCGGGGTACGTGGAGCGGTAGAACGTCGCCGTCCCGTCCTCGTCGGAGAGGCCGACTCGGTAGGTAGTCACTCGCCCCACGGGGTCCGTGGCCGCGTCGTTCGCCTCCAGCCGGCGGAACGTCTCCGGGGCGGGTTCGAACGCGGCGACGCGACAGCCCGGGTCGCTCGCCAGGCCGAGCGCGTAGGCGCCGACGTTCGCGCCGGCATCGACGACGACGTCGTCAGGACCGGCCGCCTCGGCGAGGCGGGCGAGCGCGGCATCGCGCCCGTGGCGGTTGAGCGGGTCGTACGTCCGTATCTCGCCCGCTGCCGTCCGTTTCGGGGTCGCGAGGAGTTCCCGCTCGTAGTTCAGCCGGGCGAGCCCGTAGTACGCCCCGTATCCGAGGCGTCGGAGCCGGTAAAACGCTCGGCGAGCGGCGCTCGCAGCCGTCGAGCGGGGGTCCATCGGTTCGGCGTTCGGCGGGCGGCGTGTTGTAGCTTACCGTGATTAGTGATTTGTTATCTTTTCCCAAACACTTACCATCCGAAGGTGATATAAATGTACGTATGAGTACGGATCGACCCGCTGACGGCGCGCTCGTCGACTGGTACACGGACAACATCGCGGAGCCGCACACCTCCGACGAGGCGTACGGCTACTGGGCGTTCGTCGTCGGGTCGGTGCTGGGGGTGATCGGGTTCGCCCTCTTCCTCCTCTCCACGACGGCGACGAAAGGGACCAGCGCGTTCTGGACGTATCGGTCGCTGTCCTTCTCTATCGGCGCGCTCGCGCTGCCGGTGCTGATGTACGGGTTCATCGTCGTGCTCCCGCTGCGCGAGCGAGCGACGCGAGTGGCGTATCTGGGTCTGGCGGTCAGTCTCCTCTCGGTGATCGGCTTCCTCTTCGCATATCCGAGCAGCTGGAACGTGGACACCGGGGACCTGAGCCCGATCATCATCTCGGGGTACGCGCTCGGCATCGGCATCGAAGTCGTCGCCGCCTTCCTGTTCCCCGCCGTCTCGGACGAACCGGCACCGGCGGCCGCGACCGGCCCTACGGCGGCCGAAACGACCGCGGCGCCCCCCGAGAGCAAGGCGACGTTCGAACTGTACGAGGACCGCAGGAGCGAGTACCGCTGGCGGCTCCGCCACGACAACGGCAACGTGATCGCCGACGGCGGCGAGGGGTACACCGACGAGCGAAACGCGAAGAAGGGCATCGAGAGCGTCCGACGGAACGCGCCGGGCGCGGACCTCGAGCGCCTGGAGTCACCGCCCGCCGCGGCGAGCGACGCTGGCGCCGCGACCGACGCGCCGGCTGGTGAAGCCGCGCACGCCGGCGACGCCGCGACGGGCGACGCGACCGAGGACGACGCCGCCGAGGACCCGGCCGATGCGCTACCGGACCCCGACGACTCGCCGTCCGACGGGTCGACGGTCGAGATCTACGAGGACCGCGGCGGCAACTGGCGCTGGCGGCTCCGCCACGACAACGGGAACGTCATCGCCGACGGCGGCGAGGGCTACGCCTCCCGGCGCGCGCTGGAAGCGGCGGTCGAGCGCCTGACCGGCCGCGTGGCCGACGCCGACACGCTCGAACACGACCCCGCGGCGTTCGAGATCTACCGCGACAACGCCGACGAGTGGCGCTGGCGGCTCCGCCACCGCAACGGCCGGATCCTCGCCGACGGCGGCGAGGGCTACGCCTCCCGGAGCAACGCCGCCGAGGCGGTCGACCGCGTCCGGGACCGGGTCGAGGCCAAGCCCGAGTTCTACGAGGACGCCGCGAGCGAGTACCGCTGGCGGCTGAAAGCCGGGAACGGCGAGATCGTCGCCGACAGCAGCCAGGGGTACGCCGCCGAGCGCGGCGCGGAGAACGGCTTCGAGCGCGTCCGCGAGTACGCGCCCGAGGCCGACACGCTGACCTTCGACCCCCTCGGCTTCGTGGTGTACGTCGATAAGGCGGGCGAGTACCGCTGGCGGCTCCGCCACCGCAACGGCAACGTCGTCGCCGACGGCGGCGAGGGCTACTCGTCGAAGCAGAACGCGAAGAAAGGCATCGCCGCGGTGCAGCGGACCGCGGCCGACGCCGACGTCGTCGATCGATAGCGCCGTTCGTCGCTTTTCTACGGCCGAGACGGCCGATGCGCACACGCTTATCGGGATGGCCGACAGATCCACGGGTATGCGCGCAGTTCGCTATCACGAGCACGGCGGTCGGGACGTACTGCAGGTCGACGAGGGCGTCGAGCGACCGAAACCGGGCCGGGGAGAAGTGCTCGTCGCGGTGTCGGCCGCGGCGGTCAACCCCGTCGACACCTACTTCCGTGAGGGCTCGTACGAACCCGCCGAACTCCCGATGGTACCGGGATCGGACTTCGCGGGCGAGGTCGCGGCCGTCGGAGACGGCGTCGAGGAGTTCGCGGAGGGCGACCGCGTGTTCGGCACCGGCCTCGGCAACGACCGGCAGGGGACCTGCGCCGAGTACGCCGTCGCGCCGACGGACCGGGTCGCCCCGCTGCCCGACGGTATCGGCTTCCGCGAGGCCGCGGGCGTCGCGCTCGTCGGCGTGACGGCGTGGCGCGCGCTAATCGACCACGCCGGCCTCGAACCGGCCGAGCGCTGCCTCGTCCACGGCGGGAGCGGCGGCGTGGGCCACGTCGCCGTCCAGATCGCCGCTGCGGCGGGCGCGTGCGTGACGACCACCGCCGCGCCGGAGTACCACTCCGGCATCGAAGCGCTCGGCGCGGACGACGTGCTCGACTACGACCGCAACGACCTCGCGGACGCGGTCCGGGCGGCCGGCGAACCGGCCGCGATCCTCGACCACCGCCTCGACGACTACCTGCAGTTCGACGCGGACGTCGCCGCGAAGCACGCCCGCGTGGTCGGCATCGGCGGCAACAGCCCCGAGAGCGGCTTCTCGAACACGCCCGCGGCGCGCTCGAAGGAACTCCGGATCCACCTGATGAGCATGTTCAACACGCCGGACTTCCGCGCCGTGCTGGACCGGCTCGCCACGCTCATGGCGCGGGGCGACCTCACCGCCGAAATCGCCGGGATCTACGACCTCGACGAGGTCGGCGAGGCCCACCGCGCCGTGGTCGAGGACAGCGTGTTCGGCAAGCTCGTCGTCGAGCCCTGAGAGGGACTGTTCCAGGTCGTTCCGGTACTCCGCCGACGCGATGTCGGCGAATGCCGGTGAACAGTTACAACGGTCCCCCTGAGCCCACCGTTTTATTCCGCTCGCGGCCGTCGTGAAGGACATGTCCGTGAGCTTCGACTTCGACGGTCGCGTCGCCGTCGTCACCGGCGCGAGCGGCGCGCTGGGCAGCGCTGTCGTCGACCGCTTCCGCGACGCCGGTGCGACCGTCTGCGCGCTCGACGTGGTAGCGCCAGACGAGGAGGACGCGATGCTCGACCCCGACGACGACACCCACTTCTACGAGGCCGACCTGACCGACGAGGACGCCGTCGAGTCGGTCGTCGAATCCGTCATCGACGACCACGGCCGCGTCGACGCGCTAGCCAACATCGCCGGCACCTGGCGCGGCGGCACGCCGATCGAGGAGACCGACGCCGACGAGTTCGACTTCCTGCTGGACGTGAACCTGAAGTCGGCGTTCTTCGCGTCGAAACACCTCATCCCCCACCTCCGCGAGTCGGAGGGCGCGATCGTCAGCGTCAGCGCCCGCTCCTCGCTGGAGGGCGGTGAAGGCGACGGCCCATATCGCATCTCGAAGGCGGGCATCCGCCTGCTCACCGAGACCGTCGCCGAGGAGAACGAGGGGGATCTGCGGGCCAACGCTATCATGCCCAGCGTCATCGACACGCCGATGAACCGCGAGATGATGCCCGACGCCGACCACGAGTCGTGGGTCGACCCCGCGGACATCGCGGACGTCGTCGCGTTCCTCTGCAGCGACGGCGCGAGCGTGACGAGCGGGGCCGCGGTGCCCGTGTACGGCGAAGCCTGAATGACACACGGACGAACGAATGTGAGTCCGAGGGATTCAGGCTTCGTAGAGGCGTAGTTCTCCCAGGGAGGATCCGAGGTTCCCCCGAGGACCGGGGCCGTCGAGTCCGGCCTCGACGTCCTGTCTCGCCGCCTACGACGACAGGTAGCGCAGCGTGTGCTCGACCACGGCCGTGCGGTTCTCGTTGAACGAGTGGTTCTCGCCCGGGATCACCGTCATGTCGCCGTCCCCGACCGCGTCGGCGATCCGCCGGCAGTCGTCGACCGAGACGCCGCGGTCCTCGTCGCCGACCAGTATCCGGACGAGAACGTCGACGTCGAGGTCCTCGATACCGATCAGGACGTCCTCGCTCTCGCCGACCTCTTCTCCGGGATCGTTCGCGGCGGCCGCATCGACGCCGACCTCGACGGCGGGAGCCCACAAGAGCAGCCGGTCCACCGCGTCGAGGTCGTGGCTCAGCGCGACGCCGCCCCCGAAGCTCTTCGCGATCAGGTCGACCGTCGAACAGCCGTTCGACCGGAGGTAGTCGACGGCAGCGTCGACCTCCGCGTGCAACTCGTCGAGGGACTTCGCCTCCAGTTCCTCGCGGGACTCCCAGGTCTCGACCCGGAAGACCCGCTTTCCGGCCCCGGCGAGTTCGTACGCGACGATGTCGAAGACGTTGCCGAACGGACCGTGACCCGCGCCCGGGAGCATCACGACCCCTCGTCGGCGGACTCTTCCTGCGCTGTCAGCCGCGCTTCGTACGTCTGCGATCCGACGTCGAGTTCGATCAGTTCGATACCCACTCCCAGAAGGATCCCAGCCCTTACTAAAAATAATCCGGGGTCGTTACGACAACTTGTCCCTCGGCCGCCGTACCGGCGGATTACCGGCGCGTCGGAGCGCGCGGTGCGTGGTCGTGTGTTCCTGATTACCAAATCACCCGGAGAAGGCCAGATATATCACCGATAACGCTGGTTCTCTCGTATAGCTATGGCAGAACGAGAAGTATGGGGCACCCGGATCGGGTTCATCCTGGCGGCGGTCGGCAGCGCCGTCGGGCTGGGCAACATCTGGCAGTTCCCCTTCAAGACGGCAACGTTCGGCGGGGCGGCGTTCCTCGTCGTGTACCTGCTCGCTGCGGTCGCCATCGGCCTCCCGGCGATGCTCGCGGAGTTCGTCATCGGCCGGCGGTCGAACCTGAACGTCGTGAGCGCGTTCCGCGGGTTAGGGTACCGGAAGTGGCGGTTCGTTGGCGTCCTCGGCCTGTTGACGGGGTTCTGGATCCTCTCGTACTACTCGGTCGTCGGCGGCTGGGTGATCCGCTATCTCCTCGGGAGCGTGACGGGCGCGTACTTCGGCGACCCCGCCGGGTACTTCGGGACGATCAGCTCCGGGATGGTGACGGTCGGTTTCCACGCCGCCTTCATGGCGATCACCGTCGGGATCGTCGCGTTCGGCATCGAGGACGGTATCGAGAAGGCGACGAAAGTGATGGTACCGAGCATCGTCGTCCTGCTGCTCGGCCTCGCGGCGTGGGCGGCGACGCTGCCGGGCGGCGCCGAGGGCTACCAGTTCTTCCTCTCGCCGGACCTGAGCGACATCGCCGAGAACTGGCGCGACATCGTCCCGTTCGCGGTGGGTCAGGCGTTCTTCTCGCTGTCGCTCGGGATGGGCGCGATGATCACCTACTCCTCGTACCTCGGCGCCGACGACAACCTCGGACAGGACAGCCTCTCGATCGTCGTGTTCAACACGTTTGTCGGCGTCCTCGCGGGCCTCGTCGTGTTCCCGCTGCTGTTCGCGCAGGGGGTCGAACCCGGCGAGGGCGGCGCCGGGGCAGTGTTCATCAGTGTCGCGCAGGCGTTCTCGGAGTTGCCGGCCGGCCGGTTCCTCGGCGTCGTCTTCTTCGGCGTCGTGCTCATCGCCGCGCTCTCCTCGGCGATCAGCCTGCTGGAGGTCGTCACGTCCTACGTCGTCGACAACTACGACGTCTCGCGGCCGGTGACGGCGACCGGTCTCGGCCTGGTGCTGTTCCTCCTCGGCGTCCCGTCGGCGCTTGACATCGCGGTGTTCACCTGGTTCGACGCGGTGGCGTACGGCGCTCTGCTACCGCTGTCCGTCCTCCTCGTCCTCGTGTTCGTCGGGTGGGTTCTGGCGGACGAGGCGCTCGACGAACTCCAGAAGGGAACGGCCGGCATCCCGACGCTCGGTCCCGTCTGGCTGTGGACGGTGCGCGTCGTCGTGCTCGTCGCCGTGCTGGGGACGCTCGTGCTCGGCGTGCAGGGGCTCGCGGACGACCCGGGCATCCTCCCGCCGATCTGACGTAAACACACTATTTTTGATGTCTATTCCTCGCCGATAGCACCGCCGAAACCGGACTCACACGCATAACATCGGATAATACCATCACGTAGTTGATGGAACGCGGTTCGGAACTCTCTTTTACGCACCCGAGGGATTGATCACCAGTGACACGCGAATCCTGGACGACGCGGACGGGCTTCATCCTCGCCGCCGTCGGGAGCGCCGTCGGCCTGGGGAACGTCTGGCGGTTCCCCTGGATGACGGCCGAGAACGGCGGAAGCGCCTTTCTGGTGCTTTACCTCGGACTGGTCCTGTTCGTCGGCGTCCCCGGTCTGGTCGCTGAGTTCGTCATCGGTCGACGCTCCAGACGAAACCCCGTCGGCGCGCTCTCCACGCTCTCGGAGTCGGATCGGTGGGGGATCGTCGGCCTCCTCCCGGTCGTCACGACGGTGTTTCTGCTCTCGTTCTACAGCGTCGTCGGGGGCTGGATCCTCCGGTACTTCGTCGCCAGCGCGACCGGCGCGTACTTCGACGCTCCCGGCGCGTACTTCGACGCCGTCGCCTTCGGCCCGTCGGCCGTCGCCTACCACGTCGTGTTCCTGCTGCTGACGGCGGCCATCGTCGTCGCGGGCGTCCGGCGCGGCATCGAGGCGGCGACGAAGGTGATGATGCCCGCCATCGTCGTGCTCCTGGTCGGCCTGGCGGCGTGGGGGACGACCCTGTCCGGGTCGGGCGACGGCCTGACCTACTTCCTCTCGTTCGACGCCGCGTACCTGCGGAACAACTTCTTCGACGTGCTTGGGGCTGCCACCGGGCAAGCGCTTTTCACCCTCTCGGTCGGCGCGGGGACGATGATCACCTACGCCTCCTACATCGGCGAGGACCGGTCGCTCCCGGCCGACAGCGCGGTCATCGCCGTGTTCAACACGAGCGTCGGCGTCGTGGCCGGCCTCGTCGTCTTCCCGCTGCTGTTCGCGCAGGGCCTCCCCGTCGGCGAGAGCGGCCCCGGCGCGCTGTTCGTCAGCCTCGCGAGCGCCTTCTCGACGCTGCCGGCGGGCCGCCTCGTCGCCGTCGTCTTCTTCGGCGTGATGACGCTCGCGGCGCTGTCGAGTTCGATCAGCATGCTGGAACTGCCCGTCGCCTACCTCGTGGACGAACACGGGTTCGGGCGGCGGCGGGCGACCGCCGCGATGTCGTCCGCGTTCCTCGTGTTCGGGACCGTCAACGCGCTCCGCCCGGCGATCTTCGACTTCGTCGCCTCAACGCTCGTCGACCTGCTCCTGTCGCTCGGCCTGCTCTGTTTCCTGCTGTTCGCCGGGTGGGTGCTGGGGACGGAGGCGGTAGAGGAGTTCCGGAACGGCGCGGGGCCGCTCGGGCGCTCGCTCGGGTCGCCGTGGCTGTACGTGGTCGGCGTCGCGCTCCCCGTCTTCCTCATCTTCACCGTCGTCACCGGGATCCTCGGCGCCGTGAACGTCTCGCTGGGGTCGACGGTGGTCGTCGCCCTGACCGCCGTTCTGGCGGCCGCGGCGTTCGTCGCCCTGCGCCGGTCTCGATCCGTGCTGTAGCGGGGAACGGTCTGCGGCTTACAGAAACCTTTTCCCTCCGCTGGTAGTGCGATCGGTCAATGATGACACACGGGTGGTCCTATCAATGACGATGGAGGATCGCATCGAAGAGCTCCGCGAACTGCGCGCGGAGGCCGAGAAAGGCGGCGGCGAGGCGCGCATCGAGTCCCAGCACGAGAAGGGGAAGATGACCGCCCGCGAGCGGATCGAGTACTTCCTGGACGACGGGACGTTCAACGAGTTCGATCAGTTCAGGACGCACCGCTCGCACAACTTCGGGATGGAGGAGAAGCAGATCCTCACCGACGGCGTCGTGACCGGCTACGGCGAGGTGAACGGCCGGAAGGTGTTCGTCTTCGCCCACGACTTCACCGTGTTCGGCGGGTCGCTCGGCGAGGTGTTCGCCGAGAAGATCACGAAGGTGATGGACATGGCGATGGAGGTCGGCGCGCCGATCATCGGCCTGAACGACTCCGCCGGCGCGCGCATCCAGGAGGGCGTCCAGTCGCTCGCCGGGTTCACGGAGATCTTCCACCGCAACCAGAAGGCCAGCGGCGTCGTGCCGCAGATCTCCGGGATCATGGGGCCGTGCGCGGGGGGCGCGGTGTACTCCCCCTCGATCACGGACTTCATCTTCATGGTGAAGGACACGAGCCACATGTACATCACCGGCCCCGGCGTCACGAAGACGGTCACCGGTGAGGACGTCACTCACGAGGAACTCGGCGGCGCGATGACCCACTCCTCGGAGACCGGCGTCGCGCAGTTCGCCTGCGAGGACGACGAGGAGGCGCTCGACCGGATCCGGCGGCTCCTCTCGTATCTCCCGCAGAACAACGTCGAGGACCCGCCCCGAGTCGAGCCGTGGGACGACCCCGACCGCCGCGACGACGAGCTAAAGCAGATCGTCCCGGACAGCCCGCAAAAGCCCTACGACATGGAGAACGTCGTCGACTCGATCGTGGACGAGGGATCCTTCTTCGAGGTGAACGCCAACTTCGCGAAGAACATCCTCGTCGGGTTCGGCCGGCTCGACGGCCACTCCGTCGGCGTCGTCGCCAACCAGCCCCGCGTGAACGCGGGCACGCTGACGGTCAACTCGTCGATGAAGGCGTCGCGGTTCGTCCGCTTCTGCGACTCGTTCAACATCCCGATCGTCACGTTCGTCGACGTGCCCGGCTACATGCCCGGCACGGACCAGGAGCACCGCGGGATCATCCGCCACGGCGCGAAGCTGCTGTACGCCTACAGCGAGGCGACGGTGCCGCTTCTGACCGTCATCACGCGGAAGGCCTACGGTGGCGCGTACTGCGTCATGGCGTCGAAGCACCTCGGCGCGGACGTCAACTACGCCTGGCCGACCGCCGAGATCGCCGTCATGGGGCCGCAGGGTGCGGTGAACCTGCTGTACGACGACGAGCTGGAGGCCGCCGAGGACACCGAGTCGCTCCGCCAGGAGCTCATCGAGGAGTACCGCGACGAGTTCGCCAACCCGTACACCGCGGCCGACCGCGGGTTCGTCGACGACGTGATCGAACCGACCGAGACGCGGCCGCGGCTCATCCAGGACCTGGAGATGCTGCGCTCGAAGCGCGAGGACCAGCCGGACAAGAAACATGGTAACATCCCGCTCTGAGGCGACCGCGGAGGAGGCCGACGGCGAGGTGCCGGACCTGCTCCCGGACGACGTCTCCGTCGACATCCCGAACGACGCCTCGACGCAGGAGGCGGCGGCCATCGTCGCCGCGGTGGGCGCGCACCTGCACGACCGCGACCGCGCCGCGGCGGCCGCCGCCGCCGACAGCGAACCGACCTGGGAGGGCAAGCGCTGGCGGTTCGCCGGCCGCGTCGAGGCGACGCAGGGCGCGCGCGACCGCGTCCCCGCGAGCGCGCCGACCGACGAGTGGACGGCCACCGGCCGGACCGACCGGTTCTGAGCGGCTCGGCCGCGCCGACCGACGAGTGGACGGCCACCGGTCAGCGGCGCTTTCTCGCGCGTAGCCGCACCTCGCCGGGGTCCAGCGTGACGTTCATCTCCGGGTCGACGGTCTCAGTCACGCGATCGAACTCGACACGCCGGGCGAGCGTCGCCATCGCGAGCTTTAACTCCATCGTCGCGAAGCGCATCCCGATGCAGTGGCGCGGGCCGCCGCCGAACGGGCAGAAGGCGTACTCCGGACGGGAGTCAGAGCCACCCGCGGCGTCAGCGTCGCTTCCGTCGTCGGTCCAGCGGCCGGGCCGGAACGACTCGGGGTCGTCCCACCAGCGTTCGTCCCGGTGGACGCCGTAGATCGATAGCTGGAGCGTCGCGTCAGCGGGGATCCGATACCCCCCGAGCGTTGTCGTCTCGCGGGGTTCGCGGTAGACGGCGTAGACGGGCGGGTAGAGGCGGAGGGTCTCGCGGACGACGCTGTCGAGGTACTCCAGTTCCGGCAGGTCCGCGACCGTCGGGTCGCGGTCGCCGAGGACGGCGTCCAGTTCCGCGTCGAGGCGCTTGCGGACGTCGTCTCGACCCGCGAGCAGCCAGCACGCGTAGGTGAGCGCGGTCGCCGTCGTCTCGTGGCCGGCGAAGAGGAAGGTGACGAGCTGGTCGCGGACCGTGTCGTGGTCCATCGTCGTCCCGTCCGGGAACTCCGCGTCGACCAGCGTCGACAGGAGGTCGTCTCCCGTTCCGTCGCGCTCCGCGATCAGCGTCTCGACGAGGTCGTCGAGGGCCGCCGTCGCGCGGTCGTGTCGCCGCCTGCTCGGCGTCGGCACCCACTCCGGGAGGAGCGTGTTGACCCCCATCGCGTCGACGTACTCGCGCAGCGCCGCGGCGAAGTCCCGGACCGCCCGGCCGCGCTCCCCGCCGAGGTCCACGTCGAACAGCGTTCGGGTGAGGATCCGGAGCGTGAGCGACGCGAACGCCTCGTCGGCGCGCACGACCTCCCCGTCGGCCCACCTGTCCGCGGTCGCCGCGGCGAGGTCGACCATCACGTCCCCGTAGGACCGGACGCGGTCCGGGGTGAACGTCGACTGGAGGAGCGTGCGCTGGCGCCGCCACCGCTCGCCCTCCGTGAACGCCAGCCCCTCAGGGGCGATCAGTTCGCCGAACGCCCGCTCGTACTCCCCCTTCCAGAACTCGTCGTTCCGCGAGACGAGCACCGCTTCGAGGAGGTCAGGTCGCGAGACGGCGACGAACGTGGTGCCGAACGCGTCGTACGAGACCACGTCGCCGTACTTCCCCAGCGACTCGGCGAACGCGACGCCGTCGCGGGTCGCGCGGAACGTCGAGCCGACGACCGGGAGGCCGTTCGGCCCCGGCGGGAGCGGCGCGTTCTCGGGAGAGACGCCGTCGTCGGAGGCCTCGCTCGGCGACTGCCGCTCGCTCCGCGGTTCGCCCTCGCTCGCCGGTGGGTCGGTGGACGCCATCACGTGGACGTTGCCGGCGCGTCGCCCTCGGCGTTGCCGCGAAGTACTGAGCTTTTTTATATACGGCGGTCGCCCGTACGCTCGTGCAGTCGCTCGACGCCACCGTCTACCTGCCCGAGTCGATGCGGTTGCCCTCGCCGGAGGGGGTCGACGTCGAGGAGGCGTTCGTCCGCGAAGAGCTGCTGACGTGGAACGTCGACGAGTCGCGGGACGTGGTCTGTTTCCTCTCGCTCGTCGTCGGGGAGCGGGCGACATGCCGCGAGGCGCTCGCGGCTATCGACGCGGTGCGGTCGTTCGACGTCGCGCCGGTGGACGGAGACGCGTTCTACGCCTACGTCGAGATGGCCCTCAGGCCGGCCGACCGCGCGCTGTTCGAGACGCTCGACGGGCGACGCGTCGTGGTCGTCCCGCCGGTCGTGTTCGGCCCCGGCGGCGAGGTGGCGATGACCGTCCTCGGCGAGCCCGGGGAGCTCCGCGAGGTCGTCGCGAGCCTGCCCGACGGGGTCGACGTCGAGATAGAGCGCGTCGGAACGCACCGCGGCCTCGCCGGGTCGCTCGCCGGTCGGCTCACCGGCCGCCAGTTCGAGGCGCTGTCGGTCGCCCGCGAACTGGGCTACTACGAGGTGCCGCGCGAGGCGTCGCTCGCCGAGGTCGCGGCCGCCCTCGACTGCTCGGAGAGCACCGCGTCCGCGTTGCTGCGCAAGGCCCAGGCGTCGCTCGTCGACGCGGCGGTCGGTTGGTGACGGGCCTACGTCGATCGCCCGCGCATCGGACGCGTCGTCGCCACGGGCGGGGGAGTTGCGAAAAAGTAAGGTACCCGCCTATTGAGGCTTCGTGTAGGAATGTTCAGGAAGGTTCTGGTCGCGAACCGCGGTGAGATCGCGGTTCGGGTCATGCGGGCGTGCGAGGAACTGAACATCGGCACGGTCGCCATCTACAGCGACGCCGACAAGAACGGGGGGCACGTGCGGTACGCGGACGAGGCGTACAACGTCGGACCCGCGAAGGCCAGCGAGTCCTACCTCGATCAGGAGGCGATCATGGAGGCCGCGCGGAAGGCCGACGCGGACGCCATCCACCCCGGCTACGGGTTCCTGGCGGAGAACGCCGAGTTCGCCGAGCGCGTCGAGGAGAGCGAGGTCACGTGGATCGGCCCGGCCAGCGACGCGATGGAGCAGATGGGCGAGAAGACGAAGGCCCGGAAGGTGATGCAGGAGGCGGACGTGCCTATCGTCCCCGGGACGACCGACCCCGTCACGGACGTCGAGGAAGTCACCGACTTCGGCGACGAACACGGCTACCCGATCGCCATCAAGGCTGAGGGCGGCGGCGGCGGCCGCGGGATGAAGGTCGTCCAGAGCGCCGACGAGGCCGAGGAGCAACTGGAGAGCGCGCGCCGCGAGGGCGAAGCGTACTTCTCCAACGACTCGGTGTACCTGGAGCGCTACCTGGAGAACCCCCGCCACATCGAGGTGCAGATCATCGCCGACAAACAGGGTAACGTCCGTCACCTCGGCGAGCGCGACTGCTCGCTCCAGCGCCGCCACCAGAAGGTCATCGAGGAGGGGCCGAGCCCCGCGCTGTCGGACGAACTCCGCGAGAAGATCGGCGAGGCGGCCCGCCGCGGCGCGGACGCGGCCGGCTACTACAACGCCGGGACGTTCGAGTTCCTCGTCGAGGAGGAGGACCGGAGCGGCGACGAGCTCCTAGGCCCGGACGCAAACTTCTACTTCCTCGAAGTCAACACGCGCATCCAGGTCGAGCACACCGTCACCGAGGAGATCACGGGCATCGACATCGTCAAGGAGCAGATCCGCGTCGCCGCGGGCGAGAAACTGGAGTTCTCCCAGGACGACGTGACGTTCGACGGCCACGCGATGGAGTTCCGCATCAACGCGGAGAACGCGGCCAACGAGTTCGCCCCCGCGCAGGGCGGCGACCTGGAGACGTACGACCCGCCGGGCGGCATCGGCGTTCGGATGGACGACGCGCTCCGGCAGGGCGACGAGGTCGTCACCGACTACGACTCGATGATCGCGAAGCTGATCGTCCACGGCTCGGACCGAGAGGAGTGCATCTCCCGCAGCCTCCGGGCGCTTCGTGAGTACGACATCGACGGCGTCGTCACGATCATCCCGTTCCACCGCCTGATGCTCACCGACGAGCGGTTCACCAACGGGACGCACACGACGAAGTACCTCGATGAGCAGATCGACAAGAGCCGGATCGAGGAGGCCCAGAAGCAGTGGGGCCCCGAGGACGTCGGCGGTGGCGGCGACGAGGACGAGGAGGTCGTTGAGCGCGAGTTCACCGTCGAGGTCAACGGCAAGCGCTTCGAGGTCAACCTCGAGGAGCGCGGCGCGGCGCCGATCACGGCCGCGTCGGGCGGCGGCGGTGGCGGCGCAACCGCGCAGCGCCCCGAGTCCGCGGGGTCGAGCGGGGACTCGGGCGGCGGCACCGAGATCACCGGCGAGGGCGAGCAGGTCACCGCCGAGATGCAGGGGACCATCCTCGAAGTGAACGTCGAGGAGGGCGACGAGGTCGCCGCCGGCGACGTCATCTGCGTACTGGAGGCGATGAAGATGGAGAACGACGTCGTCGCCGAGCAGGGCGGCACCGTCACGCAGGTCGCCATCGGCGAGGGCGACAGCGTCGACATGGGCGACGTGCTCGTCGTGATGGACTGAGGTCCCGAACCTTTCTCCGGCGGTTCACCACTCCGCGACGCTGCCGTCCTCGTGGCGCCAGACGGGGTTGTGCCAGTTCACGTCGCCGGCGCGCTCGCGGACGACCGCTTCGTCGATCTCGACGCCCAGTCCGGGGCCGTCCGGGAGGTCGACGTACCCCTCGTCGTACTCGAAGACGCTGGGGTCGGCGAGGTAGTCGAGCACGTCGCTGGTCTCGTTGTAGTGGATGTCGAGGCTCTGCTCCTGGATGAAGGCGTTCGGCGAGCAGGCGTCGACCTGGACGCAGGAGGCGAGCGCGATGGGGCCGAGCGGGCAGTGCGGGGCCATCGCCACGTCGTAGGCCTCGGCCATCGAGGCGATCTTCTTCACCTCGGTGATGCCGCCCGCGTGCGAGAGGTCGGGCTGGATCACGTCGACGACGCCCTGTTCGAAGATCTCCTTGAAGTCCCACCGCGAGTACATGCGCTCGCCGGTCGCGATCGGCGTCGAGGTGTGCTGAGCGATGTTCGGCAGCGCCTCGTTGTTCTGAGGGAGGACCGGCTCCTCGACGAACATCGGGTCGTACGGGTCCAGCGCCTCGGCGAGGCGCTTGGCCATCGACTTCGCGACGCGGCCGTGGAAGTCGACGCCGATGTCCACGTCGTCGCCCACCGCCTCGCGGACCTCGGCGATGCGGTTGACGGCCGCCTGCACGGCGGCGGGGGAGTCGACGCGCTCCATCTCGGGGGTGGCGTTCATCTTCAGGGCGGTGAAGCCGGCGTCGACCTTCTCGCGGGCGGCCTCGCCGACGTCGGCGGGGCGGTCGCCGCCGACCCACTGGTAGACGCGGATGCGGTCGCGGGCCTTGCCGCCGAGCAGCTCGTAGACGGGCGCGCCGAAGCGCTTGCCCTTGATGTCCCAGAGGGCCTGATCGATGCCGGCGATGGCGCTCATGAGGACGGGGCCGCCGCGGTAGAACCCGCCGCGGTACATCGTCTGCCAGTGGTCCTCGATGGCGGCGGGGTCCTCGCCGAGCAGGTAGTTGTCCATCAGCTCCTCGACCCCGGTCCGCACGGTTCTGGCGCGCCCCTCGACGACCGGTTCGCCCCAGCCGACCGTCCCGTCGCTCGTCGTCACCTTCAGAAACAGCCAGCGCGGCGGCACCTCGAACAGCTCGTAGTCGGTGATCTCCATACCGGCGCTTCGCGGGGGCACCCTCTTAGAGTGGTCGGTTCGGGGCGGCGCGGCCGCCGGCGTTCGGCGCTACTTCGCGTCTGCGACGGCGTCGGCGAACGCGGACGCGCGTTCCCGGAGCGCGTCGTAGTCCTCCGCGGCGACGGCCTCGTCGTCGACCAGCGAACTGCCGACGCCGACGGCGACGGCACCCGCTTCGACGAACGCCTCGACGTTGTCGAGCGAGACGCCCCCGGTCGGGACGAGCGGGATCTGTCCGAGCGGTCCGCCGATGCTCGCGACGTGGTCGGGGCCGAGACTCGCCGCCGGGAACACCTTCGCGAGGTCCGCCCCGGCCTCGAACGCCCGGACGGCCTCCGTCGGCGTCGCGACGCCCGGCGCGACGGGCGCTCCGTAGCGGTTGCACGTCTCGA
Source organism: Halostella limicola (assembly GCF_003675875.1). Classification (NCBI taxonomy): domain Archaea; kingdom Methanobacteriati; phylum Methanobacteriota; class Halobacteria; order Halobacteriales; family Natronoarchaeaceae; genus Halostella; species Halostella limicola. Next base: position 124,503 of record NZ_RCDI01000003.1, read on the forward strand.
CGACGCCCTCGTTCAGCGACGGCGTGACGACGAACTCCGCGCCCGCGAGGAGGGCCGCCCGGGCGGTCTCGCTGTCGAGGACGGTGCCCGCCCCGACGAGCACGTCGTCGCCCATCGCGCCGGCGACGTCCTCGATCATGTCCAGCGCGCCCGGGGTGTCCGCGGTCACCTCGATCGCGGTGACGCCGCCGTCCCGCAGCGCCGCCGCCACGTCGACCGCCTTCTCTCGGTCGACGCCGCGCATGATCCCGATCACGCCGCCCTCGACGATCCGCCGCGTCCGGTCGTACCCGTACTCGTCAGCCATGGGGTTCTCGCGATGTACTGTCCCGGCGCGGGTCTTAAGCGCCGCGGTACCGACGACGACGGGAGACGTGGCGAGCGACGGCCGGCCGGAAACTCTCACCGACGCAAAAGTTTACGTCCCCGCGGTCGTGGCACAGCACATGGAGAAAGTGGCCATCGACGAGGTCGAGAACCAGGTGAACCCGATGAAGGTCCACAGCGTCCGGCGGCCGGTGTCGCGCGAGCTCGGGACCGAGGAGTTCGCGATGAACTACTTCGAACTCGAGCCGGGCGAGTCGTTCTCCGGCGGCCTCCACGCGCACCACGACCAGGAGGAGGTGTTCTACGTCGAGGAGGGGACGGCGACGTTCGAGGTGGGCGTCGACCGCGAGGAGGTCGAGGTCGACGCCGGCGAGTTGATCCGGTTCCCGCCCGGCGAGTTCCAGAAGGGGTACAACGGCGGCGACGACGGCGTCGTCGGGTGGGCGCTGGGCGCGCCCGGCGCGAGCCACGACTGGGACGAACTGCAGTCGCGGGCCTACTGCCCGGAGTGCGACGAGGAGACGACTCAGGACGTGGACATGGTCGAGGGGCAGTTCGCGCTCACTTGCACTGACTGCGGGAACGAGCAGGGCTGAGGACGGGCCGCCACGCGGGGAACGGCGGGCGACCGGCGGACCGCCCCGTCGCCCTCGTTTCGGTAGGTTTTCCGATACCTTGAACTGCGAGGAGGCGAGTCAGTCACGGAAACAGTTCGGCCGCCGCCGTCAGTCGCGACCGTCGACCGCCGGGCGGCGGACTCCGAACGCGGATCTCTCGTGACACGGAAAGACCCCCGTCCTCGCCCGTCGGACGACCTCCCGTTCGCCGTCCGCGTCGGCGAGACCGACGCACTGTGGGAGACCGCGAGCCGTGCGCGGACGCCGCGGCACCTCCTGGTCACGCCGGTCCGGCTCCACCGTCGGAACGTGAAGCGGCGGCTCAGGGAGGCCGCCCGCCCCCGGAGCGAGTTCGCGTTCGCCCGGCTCGTCGACGTCGCCCGCGACCTCGCGGGGGCCGCGCGAAAGGAGACCGACGCGGAGCCGACGACGGAGACGCTCGACCGCATCGACCGGCTCGCGCTCACCCGCCGGGTCCTCCGCGACGAGGCGTTCCCGAGCGAGCCGCTGGCGAGGGTCGTCGGCGCACCGGCCGCCGACCACGCGGAGCGGATCGAGCGGGCCCGAACCAGTCTCGGGATGGTGACCGGGTACCACCCCGATCGACTGGACGCGCTGCGCGCCGTCGCCGAGGAGACCGGCGGCGCGGCGGGCGACGACGCCCGCGACCTGCTGGAGGGGCTGGTCGCCCTGCAGGCCGCGCTCGGCGAGCGCGCCGACGCGGCGGTCTCCGAGACCGAACTCCTGCGGGTCGCGACCCGACATCTGGCCGCGACGCCGGCCGTCTGGGAGGCGGCGTATCCCGAGATAGAGACGCTGTCTGTCGCGGGCGTGAGCATGCTCACCGCGACGGTCGAGGACTTCCTCCGGACGGTGAGCGTCCGGACGGCCGTCGACGTCTCCCTCTACCTCAGGGCCGGATCCGGGCCGGCCATCGCCGACCAGCTCCGGCGGGCGGACGCCGCGTTCGATCCGGGGGTGGACGTGTCGTGACAGGCGGCGCGGCGGCGATAACCCCCGGCGTCCCGACGTTCGCGCTGTCGACGCGCACCAGGGCCGCGGAGGCCCGTGCGGCGATGGCCGTAGTGGCCGGGCTCGTCGACCGCGGCGTCTCGCCGAGCGACGTGACCGTGGTCGTCCGGGACCTCGACCCGTACGAGGAGCCCCTGTCGCGGGCCGCGGACCGGTACGGCGTCAGGCCGAACTTCTGGATCCAGCTCCGGCTCAAGCGGACGCTGCCCTACCGGCTGCTGGTCGCCGTCCTCGACCTCCTTGTCGCCCGCGAATCCGGTACGGTGCCGGCCGACGCGCTCCTCGACCCGCTTCGCTTCGAGTGGGTGCCGCCCGTCGAGCGTGGAGGGACGGGCTGGACCACCGGCCCCGGTGATTCCGACCCGGACGCAGGGTGGCCGCTGCCGGCCGCGACGGTCGCGGCGCTGGCCCGCAGCGTCGACGGCGAGCGTCGCGGTATCGACGCCTGGCGTGACCGCGTCGCGGCGGTCAGCGACGCTGGCGCACGGTTGGGCACCTACCTCGACTGGCTCGACGGGCTTCCGGCGCGGCCGGACCCGGACGACGTCCCGGTGGCGGTCGTCCCACTGCTCGACGCCTACCGGGAGCGCGTGCTGCCGGCGCGGCGGGCGGCGGACGACGCGACGTACTCGGAGACGGCGCGGACGGCGAGGGCGCTCGCGCGCCTGCACGACGGCGACGAGGGTCTCGTCCCCGAACTCGCGAGCAAGTACGGGTCGTGGCTCGACGCCGACTACGGCGAGCGGTCGTGGGCGACGGTCCGGGACCTCTGCGACGCGCTCGCGACGACCGTCCCCGGGCGCCGCGAGTACCCGGCCGCGCGGTCGGTCGACGTGATGGAGGCCAACGACGTCTGGGGGCTCGACCTCCCGTACGTCGTCGCCGGGGGGCTGGTCGACGGGGAGTGGCCGCGGCCGCCCGAGAGCGCGTTCCCGGCGCCCTTCAGGGAGCGACTGCGCGGCGCCGACGGGGCGGCGAGGAACGTCCGCCCGCGGTCGGGCTGGACCGAGGGCCGCGAGTTCGACCAGTTCGCGGACGCGGTCGCCGCGGCGAGCGAGGCCCTCGTCGTCACCCGCCACGAGTACGACGCGGACGGCGTCGAGCGCCGCCCGTCGCCGTACCTGCGGGCGCTCGATCCGACGCCAGTCGACCGGCCGGCGGTCGGCGAACTGATCGCCGACTGTCGCCTTCCCCCGCGACTGGCGGCGACCGCGGAGGGGGCGTCGCGATGAGCTTCGATCCCGGCCGAGAGGCCGACGACGCCGTCCCGACCCCCGACCTCCCGCGGCTCGACGAGACGCAGCGCCGCGTCGTCGACGGGTTCTGCACCGCGGACGCCGGCCTGTTCGCGATGGACAGCCACCCCGGCGCCGGGAAGTCGACCGCGACCGGGAAGGCGGCCGCGCGCCTGCTGTGGGAGCGCTACCTCGGCGGCGACCCGACGCCCGAGCGCCGGCTCCTCGTCACCTCGTTCGGCAGGGACGACGCCGCGGTCCTCGTCCCGGACGTCGTCGACTGGCTGCGGGAACTGTACCACCGCGGCGAGACGCCGACCGACGAGTCCGCGACGCCCGAGGACGTGCGGACGCTCGAACGCCGCCTCCGGCGGGACGGGACCGTCGGCACCATCGACGGCGTGCTCCGGTCGGTGTTCGGCGAGATCGCCGGCGCGGCCGGGTTCGACGGCATGCCGACCGTCGGGAACGAGGCGCTGCTCGCGCGGCTCCGCCGCGACTGCTACGACGACCTCGCCGACGACCCCGAGCACGGTCCCGCCGTCAGCGCGCTCGAAGCGGCCTATCCTGCGGGACGGTACGACGCCGGACTCCGCGAACTTCTCCGGGACGCGCTCGAAACCTGCCGACAGCGGCGGCTCTCGGTCGACGAGTTCCGCGACCGTCTCCGCACTGCGGTGGCGGAGGCCTACCGGGGCGGCGACCCCGGTTCCGTCGAGGCGATACGGGACTCGGTGCGGCGCTTCCGCGACCGGGACGCGGCGGACCGGCTGGACGAGCTGTCGACCGCGGAACTGGACGAACTGACCGCAACCGACCGCGATCTCCACGACTCGTGGGTGCGGTGCGTCGACGACTTCTGCGAACTCCTCGGGGCGTACCGCGAGCGCTACGACGAGCGCTGCCGGGACCGCGGCGTGATCTCCCACACCGACTGCGCGCACTGGGTCGACCGGTACTTCTCCCGCGGGGGCGACGACCCGGCCCGCGAGCGCGTCAGGGAGCGGTTCCACACCGCCGTCCGGAGCGTCGTCGTCGACGAGGCGCAGGACGTCTCGACGGTCCAGCACGCCGCGCTCTCTCACCTCGTCACGCCGGAGATGCGTGTCCTGCTCGTCGGCGACCGGAAGCAGTGCGTCTACGCGTGGCGGAACGCCCGCCCGCAGCTGTTCGAGGCCGCGGTCCGCGACGGCGACTACTTCGGGGTCGACTGGGACGACCACGTCGCCGAGCGGGCGACGCGGAACTACCGCTCCCGGCCGGACGTCGTCGGCGCGATCAACGCCGTCGCGACCGAGACGCTCCCGGACCCGGCGCGCGGGAGCGTCGGCGCTCTGGACGTGGAGTACCCGCCGCTCCGGCCGACGCTCTCGGCCGACGACGGGGCGAACGTCCACGTCGCGCAGTTCCGCCACGGCGGCACCCCCGGCAGCGAGCCGTGGGTGACCGACGACGGCGGCGAGGCCGATGCGGTCGCCGCCCTCCTCGCGGGGGGCTTCGCGGACGGGACCTTCGAGACGCCGGGACCGGACCCGCCCGGCGTCACGCTCCTGTTCCGCCGGACGAAGCACATGGACGACTACCGCGCGGCGCTCGAGGCCCGTGACATCAGCGTCGGCAACGCCCGCGTCCCGCTGTTCGACACGCCGAGCGTCCGCGCGGCCGCCGCCGTCCTCGACTGGCTCGTCAACCCGACCGACCCCGAACGGACCCGTGACCTCGTCACCGACTCGCCGCTCGCCGCCGGCCTCGACGCCGACCGGTTCCGGGGAGCCGACTGGGACGTCGCGGCCGTCGCGGCGGAACTCGACGACGACGGCGCGTCGGCCGAGGATTCCGACGACGCCGCGTCCGGCGCGGCGCGCGTCCTCTTCGGTCTGCGCGAACTGGCGAGCGACCTGCCGCGGCGACGCGCCGAACCGGCCGCGGTCGTCGCCCGCCGGGTCGTCGACGCGCTGGCGCTGGAGCGGGACCCGCTCGGCCTCGACTCCGGGACGGACCGCGCCCAGCGAACGGCGACGCTCGACGCGTTCGTCGCGACCGTCGCGGAGTGGGAGGGGGACGACCGCGTCTCGCTCGACCGACTCGTCTCGCTGCTTTCCCCGTTCCTGGAGTCGCCGAGCGAGGGCCCGGTCCGCCCGCTCGTCGACGACGACGCCGACGTGGTGCTCAAGACGATCCACCAGATGAAGGGGGACCAGGACGAGGTCGTCGTCCTCGCCGACCCGGCGTCGTCGGTCGGCGCGCACTCCAGAGGGAGCGACCGCCTCGTGACGGCGGGCGACGGGGTCGGGCTGGCCCCGCCGACGAACGTCGACGCCGGCGACCCGCCGTCGGTCCCCGGCTTCGACAACGGCCTCTACGACCCCGACGCAGACGAGGGCGGCGACGCCGGTCTGCGCTGGACGGCCGAGCACTGGCCGGGGGGCGGGAACGACCTCGTCAACGACCCCGTGCTCCGCGACGCCGCGGCCGAGCGCCGCGCGGAGGAGTGGCGGCTCCTGTTCGTCGCCCTGAGCCGCGCGCAGCACCACCTCGTCGTTCCGCTTCCGGCCTCGCGTCCCCGGTGGTCCGCCCGGGACAACTGGGCCGCCGTCCTCTACGACGCGTTCGACCTCGACCGGGGCGCGCCGGGGGCGACCCACACCGCGACGCTCGACGAGGACGCCGTCGCCGACGCGGCGGCGTCCGACGGCGAGGCACCGGACCGCTCGTTTTCCGTCGCCGTCAACGACGTGGCGTTCGCCGAGCGCGTCGACACCGGCGCCCGCGACCGCGCCGTTCCGCCGACAGCGCGGATCGTCGGCCCCGAGGAGTCGTGGACCCCGCGGTTCGTCCGACCGAGCACGTTCCGCCCGCTCGTCAGGAACCCGGCCGAGCACGCCGTCGACCACTTCATGGGCCGCGCGCTCCACACCGAGACGGACGCCCCGACCGTGGACCTGCCGTTCGACGCGCTCGGCCCCGACGCCGTCGGTCGGCTCGCGCACGACGTGATCGGGGCGTTCGCCGGGACCGACCTCGCGGACGCGGAGCTTCGGCCCGGAGCGGACCCGGTCGACGACGTCCTCGACCGCGAGCTCGACTACCACGCCGACGACGCCGCGCCGGCGGAACGCCGAGCCGTCCGGGAGTACCTCGAACGTACCCTCGTCCCGCAGTTCGCCGACTCTGGGCTGCGCGACCGCCTCGAACGCGCCGAGGCCGTCTACCGCGAAGAGCCGCTGGAGGGGCTGGCGACCGTCGGCGGCGTCGAAGTGGAGGTCCACGGGCAGGCGGACTTCCTCCTCCGGTTCGCCGACGGCTCGTGGGCCATCGAGGACGCCAAGGTCGCGCTCGCGGACGACGACGCCGCCGAGGCCCGCTACCAGCTCCAGCTCGCGACCTACGAGTGGGCGTTCCGCCGGCAGGTCGGGAGGGATGCGACGGTCACCAGCCGCCTCTCCGCGTTCGGCGTCTCGACGGGTGCGATCGAGTGCTCACTCAACCCCGCCGCCGTCGAGCACTGCCTGCGGCAGTTCACGGAGTGAGCCGGGTTCTGTAACGCGCAGAGAACTTCCCAGACGGTGCGAATGCCCCCTACGACCGCGTTTCCGCCGTTCAGCGGCCCGTTAACCGTCAGCGTTCGACGAGGTACTACGGTCTCCTGTCTCTTGAGAGAAAGCTCTGGAGGCTTATGTGGGATCACGGTGTGATCGTTCGTAGGATATCGACCTGCCGTACAGTCGGTACAGCTCTGCGGGAGAACCGAACCTCGTGAGGGAAACGTACATCGTGTTCCATGGCCAAGATAATCGTTACGCTGGGCGGCGTCCTCCTGATACTGTTTGCCGCAGTCGTCGTACGAGTAATCGCTACGCGGATCAGCGGAGTCGCCTATCCGGTGTTGTTAGTTCTCATCGGCATCGTCGCCACAGTAAGCGGGGTGGACCCCCAGTTTCGGCTTTCCTCGGAGCTCATCTTGATAGTCCTCGTCCCTACGGTTCTCTTCCAGGGCGCACAGAGAACGAAGTCTGACACGTTTATCAAAGTTCTACCACTATCGCTGCTGATTCCGATCGCCGGGCTGCCGATAGCGGTCGGGTTGCTGGGTCTCCTGGGGTCAGAAGTCTTCGGCTTGCCCCTGGTGGTCACACTGCTGTTCGCAGTCATGATCTATCCGGTGGACCCGGTCGCGATCGTCGCTTTCTTTCGAGAGGCTGATGCCCCGGAACGACTCGCCGTCATCGCGGAGATCGAGAGCCACTTCAGCGACGGGTTCGCAGTCGTCACGTTCGGCGTGATGCTCGCGGTCGTCTCGGATCGGTTCACCACTGGCCAAGACCTGGAAGAACTGTTGTCACTAGCGGATCTGGTAGACATCGCCGTCGAGATCACGGTCGTGAGCTTCGGCGGTGTTATCGTCGGTCTCCTCGCTGGTGCGGTAGCGTACGGGGCCCTCCACGTGATAGAGGACCGGATGGCTGAACTCCTCGCGACCGTCATCCTCGCATACGGGAGCTTCCTCTTGGCCGAACACTACCTCCACGTGAGCGGTGTCCTGGCGACTGTGGCCGCGGGACTCGTCATCGGGTTGTTCGGGAAGGATGACGCGATCGCCGCCGAGAACGTGGAGTTCATCGAACAGACGTGGGACACGGCGGCGTTTTTCGTCTTCACGCTCGTGTTCGTCCTCATCGGGATCCAGGCCCCCTGGCGACGGCTCCTCTGGAACGCACAGACCATCGTCCTCGCAACCGTCCTCGTTCTCCTCGTCCGGGCGATTATCATCTACGGGATCACGAACTCGGTGGCCTTTTCGGGAATCGATCCGATTCCCTTCCGCTTCCAGCACGTGCTCGTCTGGGGTGGAATGCACACGGTCATTCCGATCGCTCTCCTGTTGAGCGTTCCGCGGGAACTACCGTTCCGAGAGGACCTCGTCGTCCTCGTCTTCGGCGTGGCCCTTCTCAGCATCGTCGGGCAGGGACTGTTGTTCCCGCTCGCACTGCGCCTTACGGGCGCGTCCGCTGATCCGGAGGACGACTCGTCTGGACCGGTGTAACCGCCGATCAGGTTTGCGACTCCCCAATCACCGCGCCGCGAGCCGACCACGCGGCGAGGACGACGAACGCCGCGTAGACGATAGCGACAGCGATCACCACAGTCTCCCCGTCCACTCCGGGTATCGCGGCCGTCTGCCGCCAGTGATCCGTCGGTTCGAAGAGGGTAATCCGGGCGGTCCACGCGAGCAGAAGGAGAAGTAGTAACCCCAAGTACATGCGACGGAGGCGATGCCCTACCGCTTTCCAGAACGGCATCGTCACCGTCGGGGTGACCAGACTGTCGCTCAACTCCGCCTGCCAGCCGTCGTCGGATGCTCCGGACTGGGTCAGAATGCCGACGAAGAGATTCCGCTGCAGCGTTCTCACCCGCGACCGCCAGATGTTGTACTCACGGAACCGGTGGGCTTCGGTCAGGAGAAACGCCGTCACCGCGATCATCGCGACCAGCAAGACATAGTGGGGGTTGTCCGGGCTGGAGAACGCCCACGTCAGGATCGCTGCGACGACGACCACCGCCCAGTTAGTCGTCTGATCAAGCCGCGCTCGTCAAGCGGTAGTCCGATCAACCTCTCCGCGGTACGGGTCGCCGACTAGAGAAGCGGTGTCCGACGTGTTTTTTCGAAACTCCCGAACGAGATCCGGTTCAGTCTCCGTCTCTGAGCCTCCATCCGCCATACTCGATCGTTCGGACCTGAGGTCCTACATCTTTGCCGAGCGGCTACCGTCCGGATCGGGTGGAGGAGACAGTGACCGACGCTCGCGACGCTACGCGTCGCTTCGGAGCGTTGCGTCGACAGAAATGCTCCGGCAGGGATTTGAACCCTGGTCCTTGCCGTGAGAGGGCAAGATGATTGGCCGGACTACACCACCAGAGCGCATTCGATTGTAAGAAGGTATGGTAATTTAACGGTTGCGTTTCGAAGACGCCGTGGGGCAGTTTGCCGTTCGAGAGCGACTCTCTATCGGGACAGGGTCGGCGAGACCGAACTCGGCCGAACGACGCGCGGAAAACGGCGATGCGTCTCGCCATCGGAAGCGGTAGAACACGCCGCAGAACACCCGAAAACCCGCCTACGCAACTGTCGTCACTCGTCCTCGTCGAACGGCGACCCCGCCGCGGCCGGCTCGTCGCCGTCGAGGCTGATGATGTTCTCCCGACCGACCCGGAGCTTGCTGATCGTCCCCTCGTCCTCCATGTCCGAGAGGAGCATACTGACCTTGGACTTCGACCAGCCCGTCTCGTCGACGATGTTGACCTGTTTCATCCGGCCGCCGTTCTCGTTCAGCAGCTTGACGACCCGGTCCTCGTCGGACAGCATCTCCTCGTCCTCGACGGCCGGTTCGGCCGCCGCCGCTCCGCCGGCGCCGGGCGAGTCGGTCCCGCCGGCGCCCGCCGACGCGGAGTCGTCGTCGCCGAGGATCGCGCCGTTGCGCCGCAGCGCGACGACGGCGACCGCGCCGAGCGCGAGCGCGGCGACGAGCGCCAGAACGGGGAGCGCGTCGCTCGCCAGCGTGTCCGAGCCGGATCCGTCGTTCGCGTCGTCCGATCCGGTCGCCGCGGTCGTGTTCTCGTCGGGAGTCTCGGTCGTCGTCACCGCGTCCGGCGGCGCGAGGACGACTCGCGGGCGGTTGTCGGTGAAGCGTCGCTCGCCGGTCCAGGTGACGGTGTCGCTCGATTCGAGCGATCCGGCGGACGGCTCCCCCGAGGGAGTCACTTCGTCGAACGCGAGGCCGTCGCCCGCGTCGACGACGAGCGCCTGGTCGGGGCCGACGTAGAGGCCGTCCTCGAACACGTCGCCGACGACGACGCGGTCGCCGTCCACGCTGGCGAACCCGGTCCAGGTGAACGACATCTCCACGACGCCGGAGCTCGTGCTGGTCCCGAGCTCCTCCTCGACCGCGGCGGTCCGCGAGAAGGCGACGGCGTCCATCGTCCGGTTCGTCTCGTTCTCGCCGGCGGCGGCGAGCGCGTTCGCCTGCCGCCGGAAGTCGTCGTACAGCTGCGTCTCGTTCTCCTCGAACCGGTCGGCGAACGTCCGGAACTGCTCGGTTTCGGAGTCGTTCGTCAGGCGGCGTTCGTAGTGGAACGTCCAGCGCGCGGAGCCGTTCGCGTGCACCTCGATTCGGAACTCCGTGTAGTCGAACTGCTGCGCGCCGATCGAAGCGGTCTCCGCGCCGGTGTTAGTGTCGGCGCTCACGGGGGTTCGATCAGCGGCGGGGGAGGGGTCGAACGCGCCCGCGCCGGCGAGTACCGCGACGCAGACCGCGAACGCGAGAGCGACACCGAACGCCCGTTTCATTCGTGTAAGTGCAAACGGGGCGCTGTCAAATGCCTTGCGACCGCGGTCGGTTCAATTTCTCGAAACGTTAACCGTCACTTTCGATCCGACCGGCCGGAATCTGTCGGAATTACGGTGCAAGCCGATTCTTCCGATTTTTCATGTTCTCCTCGTAGTAGTCGAAGGTGATGGGGCACCACTCACTGGCGAGGTCGAGGACGCATTCGGTCATCTCGCGGATCTCCCACTGGGCGTCCGCGGCCGCCCGCATGTCGGCCACGTGCATTAGCATCCGGGCGTTCATCGACATCACCATGTTCACCTCCGTCCCGATGGGGAGGACGAAGCGGGCGTCTTCCGGGGGCATCCCCATCTCCAGCAGTTCCTGGTAATCCTCGACGGATCGGCGGACCGAACGTCGGAACAGTTCCTCGCGCTGCTCCACCGTCTCCTCGTCGACGGGACCGGACTGCTGATTGCGACCCACCCAGTCCGGGTCCGACGCGGAGGGCGGCGTGACCACCATCGCTCCCTCCTCGACGTCGGCCGGGTCGACGTCGTCGAAGGCGACGTACCGCATCGACTGCACGTCGAAGCTGACGTGGCGGTGCCGAGTGATCTGGGCCATACAGGACCGGCTGATCCCCTTCACCGCGAACGTGGCCTGCGGGTGCTCGAACGGGCCGAAGTGGCCGTGGTCGAGCAGGTGGCCGATGAGGGTCCGCTTTTTCTCCTCCACGTCGTCGCCCTCGATGGTCGACATCGTCTCCTCGAAGGACTGGTCGCCCACGAACTCGCCCATGTAGTCGTTGCGCGCCGCGGAGCAGATGACGCGCTCGGGGTCGTCGGTCGCCTCTAGGAGTTCGACTTCCATGCTATCACTGCCTCCTGAGTCGCACTCTCTCGATAAGAAGGCTTCCGTATGCCGTCGAACAGAAGACCGAAGCGATCGACGGCCGTAGCTCGGCGCATGATCCACAACCTGGCTCAGGGCGTACAGGCGTTCACGAGCAACGCGTTTCTCGTCGTCGGCGACCGGACCGTGCTGGTCGACCCCGGCGCGAATTTCGACGTCGTCTCGACGGTGCGAGAGCGCGTCGACGGGCTGGACGCCGTCGTCCTGACTCATACCCACCCGGACCACGTCGGCAACCTTCCGGACGTCGTCGACGCGTTCGATGTGGAGGTGTGGGGGTTCGACGGCGACCGCGACGACGTGGACCGCGTCATCGCCGACGGTGACGCGGTAACGCTCGGCGACCACGAGTACGACGCGATGCACACGCCCGGCCACAAGGACGACCACCTCTGTTTCTACTCGGCGGACGCGAGCGTCCTGCTCGCCGGGGACCTGATCTTCCAGAACGGGAGCTTCGGCCGGACGGATCTGGAAGAAGGGGACCGCGCGGCGCTGATCGAGAGCATCGACCGCGTGGTCGAGGCGGTCGACGAGGACCTCCGCGAGATGCACACCGGACACGGGCCGAGCGTCGTCGACGACCCGTACAACCACGTGGAACTCGCGGCGAAGATGGCGAGGGGTGCCTGATTACTCCGACGCTTCGGTCACGGCGACCGTCCCGTCGCCGCGGACGGTGACCCGGCAGCCGACGTAGGTGAACGATACCCGGTCCGGGGTGCGGTCCAGTTCGGTCCGGAACAGGGCGTTCAGGGCGTCCGCGTCGATCGTCTCGGAGAGCGGCGGTAGATCCAGCGCCGATACGTCCACCGCATCGGAAACCGCGGTGACGACGGTCGTGCTGATTGAGTGGGCGCTCTCGAAATCGTGCCTTACCGTGATGTTCGACGGCGACTGAGAGGTCGGCGCGACTGCGTCGCTTCGTGACGTCATTACGAGCAACACCGACGGTTATGGGTTTAAAATGAGTTGAACGTTCCCGGTTTCTGACCACCTACAATCAGTGCTTGAACGGCGTTTTCGGGGCCGCCGAGCGCGGTTCCCTCCGTCGATATCCGATATTTGACTGTTTTCCGAGGTCAGGATGGAACCTCACTCCAGCGCGGCGGCGATCACCGCATCGAGCGCGACCTCGTAGGCGTCGGCGGCGGCCGCCGGATCCGACCGTTCGGCGTCCGGGAGCGCAGGGAGCGAGACGGTCGCCGCGGGGGAGAGGTGATCGACCACGTCAGGGACGGTCTCTTCCAGAGACCCCTCGCGCGCGCTGCCGCCGGCGACATCGCAGGCCGTCAGGTAGCGGTCGCCGTCGTACACCCGGACCCGAGCGGGCTCGACGGCCGCGACGGCGTCGAAGGGGACGCCGGTAAGGGGCCGGGCAACGTCGGCGTAGGACTCGACGACGGCGCGGTCCCGGTCGCGGACGCGGTCCGCGAGGCGCTCGAACGACGGCAGGTATCGCTCGCGCGTGACGGCGTCGAGTGCCTCCACCGAGTCGACCGCCGCGGCGTCCCCCACCGGAAGTCCCGCTGCGACGGGGTCGGGGACGTCCGCGGCGGCGTTGACGACGAACTCGTCGGCCCGCGCGCCGTCCGTCCGGTCTCCCTCAGCTGACGACGGGCGAACCCGGTCGAGCACGAACCGCCTGCGGGCCCGCCCGACGAGGCCGGTTCCCGGTCCCGGTGACGGCCGCCACAGGCGGTGGACGGGATTTATCTCCTCCGGCGCGACCGGGGCCGCGCTCGCGGCCGCGAGGCGCTTCGCGTCCTTCCCGTAGAGCCGGCCGTCCGCGACCGCTCGGCGGACGTCGTCGTGGTCGAACCAGTAGTCGTTGCCGGCGCGGGGCTTGAAGCCGACGCCGCCGATCCGCTCCAAGAGGGCGGTCGAGAACGTCGTCTTGCCGGCGTCGACGCGGTCGCCTCCGACGACGAGGACCCTCATTCCTTCAGGCCGTAGTACCCCGGCTCCTCCTCGTCGCGGGGCTCCCCGACGACGAGGTCGTCGGCGTTGCGCATGATCCACGGGATGGCCCAGTCCAGCAGGACGTCCTCGGTCTCGACGTCGATCTCGGCGTCGGGGTCGAGCTCCTGGAGCATGCGGGCGATCTCGTAGACGGTGTACATCCGGTCCGGCTCCAGCAGTTCCTCGGCGGTGTAGAAGTCACAGGGGTGGAGCTGGTCGAACTCGTCTTTCGAAACGGGCATGCACCCGGCTACGCGCGGTGTCCGGGTAAATCGTGCGATGTCGAGGGCAGGAGCCGGGGCGGACAGCCCCGGAGCGGCTGACAGTAGCGAGCGGGACCGAACGTCGGCGGACGACCTCGACCACCGGCGGACGGTTGTGCGCCGCGTCCGCACACGGATCCAGTCGGTTTCGACGGCATAAGTATATCGGTCAGAATCCATATAGGACAACGGAGTGGGGGGATCCGCTCGGGAGTCACAGCGCGTCGTCGAGCTTCTCGACGGGGTGCGGCGGGCGAGACTCGCCCTCGCGGTCGCCGAGTTGCGTCCGACACGACGCGCCGGGCGCGACGACTGTGTCGGCGTCGCTCTCGGCGACCTGGTCGAAGAGGATCCGGCCGACGTCCTTCGAGAGGTCGTAGTGCTCGGCCTCGTAGCCGAAGCTCCCGGCCATGCCGCAACAGCCGCTGTCGAGCGGGTCGACGGCGTACCCCGCGCGGCGGAGGACGCCGACGGCGTGGTGGTCCGTCCCCAGCGCCTTCTGGTGGCAGTGGCCGTGGTACGCGAGCGACTCGTCGGGCGCGTCGAACACCACCCGTTCGTCGACCCGCGCCCGGTCGAGGTACTCGCAGACGCCGCGCGCGCTCGCGGCGACCGCCTCCGCCGCCTCGCGCCGCCGGTCGCCGACCAGGTCGGGGGCTTCGTCCTGTACCATCGCGGCGTCGGACGGTTCGACGAACAGGAGCGACCGCCCGGACTCGACCCGCGGCGCGACGGCGTCGACGAGCGCACCGGCGCGGTCGGCCGCGACGTCCAGCACCCCCTGCGAGTAGGCCGCCCGCCCGGTCGGCCCGACGGTGGTCAGCTCGACCCTGACGTCCGCCGCTTCGAGGACCCGCACCGCCGCTTTCCCGGGCGCCGGATAGCTGTAGTTCGTGTACGTGTCCGGGAACAGGACGACGGTGTCGACGGCGTCGCCGGGGTCGACGCGCGGACCGCCCCGCGCCTCGTACCAGTCTTCGAGGCTCTTCCGGCGGAACCGGGGGAACGGACGCTCGCTCGCCAGCCCGACCCGTTCCGCGAGTGCGTCCGCACCGGGGGCCTTCTGGAGCCAGTTGGACAGCGGCGCGGTCTTGCTCCCCAGCGCCGCGAGGCGGTCGACGTTGGCGAACAGGCGCTCGCGGAGGCTCGTCCCCTCGCGCTCGTGGTGCTCGTGTTTCAGTTCGGCCTTCAGCTTCGCCATGTCGACGCCGGTCGGGCAGTCGCTCTTGCAGGCCTTGCAGCCGACACAGAGGTCGAGCACCGTCTCCTGGAACCGGTCGCTGTACAGCTCGTCGCGGGGGAGTTCGCCGCTGATGCCCGCCCGGAGGAGGTTCGCCCGGCCGCGCGTGGTGGCGATCTCCTCGTCGGTGGCGCGGTAGGTGGGACACATCGTGTCGGACTCCGTCTGCCGGCACGTGCCGCAGCCGTTGCAGAGTTCGACGAGTTCGCCGTAGCCGCCCTCCTCGGAGAAGTCTTGCACCGTCTTCGGTTCGATCGTCGAGTACGCCGGGCCGTAGCGGAGGTGCTCGCGGATGTCGGTGGGGTCGTCGTCGCGGAACACGACCTTGCCGGGGTTCAGCCGCCAGTCCGGGTCGAACGCGGACTTCACCGCCTTGAACGCGTTCCACAGCTGCGGCCCGTACAGCTTCGGGTTGAACTGCGTCCGGGCGAGGCCGTCGCCGTGCTCGCCGGAGAAGGAGCCGTCGTACTCGGCGACGAGCGAGGTGACGTCCTCGGCGATGGCGCGCATAGTCTCGACGCCCTCCTCCTCTTTCAGGTTCAGGATCGGCCGGATGTGGAGCGTTCCGACGCCGGCGTGGGCGAAGTACGCCGCCGAGGTTCCGTGGTCGTCGAGTATCTCCCGGAACCCCTCGACGTACTCCGCGAGGTCGTCGGGCGGCACGGAGGCGTCCTCGACGAACGGGTACGGTTTCGGGTCGCCGTCGAGGCTCATCAGCAGCGGGATGGCCGCCTTCCGGAGCTTCCAGATCTTCTCCTGCTCGTCGGGCTCGAACGCGGCCAGCGCGTCGAACGCGGGGCCGCCCGCGAGGAGTCGCTCGTCGGCCGCGTCGACCGCCGCGGGGAGGTCGTCGTGCAGTTCGTCGTCGAACTCGACCATCAGCGCCGCGGCGGCGCGGTCGGGGATCGGGTCGGCGTACTCCGCGTATTCCGCCGACTCGCCGGCGAGGCGGAACACCTCGTCGTCCATCAACTCGACCGCGCTGGGGTCGAGATCGAGCGCCTCGGGCACGGCGCGCATCGCGTCGACGAGGTCGTCGTAGCAGTACAGCGCCAGCGCCGTCTCGTCGGGCTTCGAGACGAGCGACAGCGTCGCCTCCACGACGACGCCCAGCGTCCCCTCCGCGCCGACCAGCAGCTTCGAGAGGTTGATCACCCGATCCCCGTCCTCCTCGCGGATCACCTTCTGGAGGTTGTAGCCGCTGACCGTCCGCTTCAGGTCGGGGTAGCGGTCCGCGATCTCGTCGGCGTTGTCCTCGACGACGGCGCGGACGGTCCGGTAGATCGCCGCCTCGCGGTCGTCCTTTCCCACGATCGCGTCCCACTCGTCGCTGTCGAGGGCGACGTCGCGGGTCCGGATCGCGGTCCCGTCCGCAAGGACGACCCGGAGTTCGTCCACGTACGCGTCGGTGATGCCGTACCGGACGGAGTGCGCGCCGGTCGAGTTGTTGCCGATGCCGCCCCCGACCGTCGCCCGGTTCGACGAGGCCGGGTCGGGCGCGAACTTCAGTCCGTACTGCGCGAGGTGGGCGTCGAGGTCGTCCTGGACGACCCCCGGCTGCACCGTCGCCTCCATCGCCTCGGGGTCCACGTCCACGACGGCGTCCATGTGCCGGGAGAGGTCGAGGACGAGACAGCCCGGACCGACCGCCTGCCCGGCCAGCGAGGAGCCGGCGCCCCGCGGGAGGACGGGAACCTCGTGGTCGCCGGCCACCCGGACGGCGGCCGCCACGTCGTCGGCGTCCCGCGGGAACGCCACGCCGGCGGGGCGGGCCTGATAGACGCTGCCGTCGGTCGCGTACAGGACCTGCGAGTACTCGTCGAAGCGGACCTCGCCGTCCACCGCCGCCCGCAGGTCCTCAGCGAGCGCGGCGAACTCGTCGACGTCGGGACCGGCGAAGCTTGGAGCGCGGTCGTCGGCGGCCATAGTCGCGGCACGCCGTCCACGGTCATGAAAGTATGCCTACCGGTAGCACGGATCGCGCTCGAACCGACTATCGACGACCGACCGCTCCGGCGCGAAAAAAAGCGTAGGTTACCGACTCGTCGCTTACTCGAACAGCTGGGCGACGTCCTGGTAGTTGCTCGCGACCTCGTCCCAGTCGACCACGTCGAAGAAGCCGTCGATGAAGCTACCGCGGTCCGGACCGTAGTCGTAGTAGTAGGAGTGTTCCCAGACGTCGAGCGCCATGATCGGGTGCGCGCCCCACAGCGCGTGCAGGTCGTGGCGGTCGACCTTCAGGTTGCGCAGCTGCTTGGCGACGGGGTCGTAGACGAGCAGCGCCCAGCCGCCCGCGGCGCCCGCTGCGGCCTCGAACTCGCCCTTCCAGGCCTCGTAGGAGCCGAAGTCCTCCTCGATGCGGTCGGCGAGTTCGCCCTCGGGCTCGCCGCCGCCGTCCGGGCTCATGTTCTCCCAGAACAGCGTGTGGAGATAGTGGCCACAGCCGTTGTGGGTGACGTTCTCCATCGCGGCGGGCGTCGACTCGAAGTCGCCCTCCTGACGGTTCTGTTCGAGCTCCTCCTCGGCGCTGTTGAGCCCGTTGACGTACCCCTGATGGTGGGTGTCGTGATGCCAGGTGAGTACCTGCTCGCTGAGCGCCGGTTCCAGAGCGTCGTAATCGTACGGCAGTGGTGGTAGTTCGTGGTCGGACATAGTAAATTCCTCCACGAGTCTCTTCTCCGCATCGCTTGTTAAAACTACATGAACCGGTCACCCTATCCGAAAATATATTTCAGTAAATAACTTTACAAGTGGTCGAACCCCTCCGGTGCTCCTGCGCTCAGTCGTCGGTACCGCCGTCGCCTCGCATCGCGCGGAGCAACGTGCCGCCCGCGAGCCCGCCTAGTCCGACGAGCGCGCCGAACCCCGGCATACCGGTTCCCGTGTCGGTGTCGTCGGTCTCGTTCGGGTTCTCGACGGCCGGACCGGCGGTCCCCTCGACGCTCGGGGCGTTCGGGACCGCCTCCCCGGTCAGCCGGATCATGCTGCTCTCGCAGGGACCCGTTTTCGAGACGATGAACGGCGTTCCCCGCTCGATATCGTCCGCACCGCTGTCGGTGAAGACGTTCACCTCGGTCTGCTGGGGATCGTCCCGGAGGTTGTCGATCAGCAGTCCGTTGTACATGACCGACTCCTCGACGGACCAGTCCACCGTGCAGTTCGATATCGACTGCGGCGGGTCGGGCTGGTCGTTCGGCCTGTACGTGACGACCACGAACTGGCCGGCGTAGTTGCCCTCCCAGGGGCCGCCCTGTTCCTCGATCAGCAGCTCCCGCGTCCGAAGCGATCCCCCTTCGCCCTCCGACTCGTCCGTGGTCGTCTCGGTCGCCGTCGTAGTCTCGCCCTCGGTCGTCGTCTCGGTTCCTCTGCTTTCCGCCTCCGGCACCGGCTCTCCGGTGAGACGGACCCAGGTGTCCCCGCAGTCGCCCACGGCGGTAACGCGGAACGGGGTCCCCCGCTCTATCGACGGCGCTTCGCCGTCGGTGAAGACCGTCACGTTCGTCTTCTGCGGGTCATCGCTGACGCGGTCGACCAGGATCCCGTGGTACTGGACCGCTCGGTCGGCCCACTCCACGTCGCAGTTCGCGATCGAGTCGGGAGCGTTCGTCTGGTTGCCCGGTTTGAAAGTCACGACCACGAACTGGTCCCGGTAGTTCCCCTCCCAGGGTTCCCCCTGCTCCTCGATCACCATTTCCCGCTGGCCCTGTGATTCCTGTGCCCCCGCCGTTGCCGCCGTCAGCCCGATACCCCCTGCCGTCGCTCCGACGCCTGCGAGAAACGTCCGCCTGTTGATCGATGCTACGCTTCGCTGGTCGGTGGAGTCGGTAACGCCTTCCCCCATGGGGTTTCGTGGGGTTCCGAGACCCTAACGCTTGGCCAGCCTGTCAGCGGTTTCGGGAAAGGCGCAGCGACGGCCTCGGTCACTCCCCCCTTGCCGCCTCGAACGTCGCGAGCGCCGCCTCGCGGCGCTCCGCGTGGTCGACGATCGGCGCGGGGTAGTCCGCCGCGACCCGCTCGCGCTCCGCCGGCGAGAGCTCGGGCCAGTCGTGGATCGCCTCGGCGGTCGCGTCGGCGAGTTCCGGGACGTACTCCCGCACGTACTCGCCGTCGGGGTCGAAGCGCTCGCCCTGTGTCGTCGGGTTGAAGATCCGGAAGTACGGCTGCGCGTCGGTGCCGGTGGAGGCGGCCCACTGCCACCCGCCGGCGTCGTTCGCCGGGTCGTGGTCGACGAGTCGCTCGCGGAACCAGTCGTACCCCTCGCGCCAGTCGATCAGGAGGTCCTTCGTGAGGAACGAGGCGACGATCATCCGCACGCGGTTGTGCATCCACCCCTCTTCGCGAAGCTGGCGCATCCCGGCGTCGACGATAGGGTAGCCCGTCTCGCCGTCCTTCCACGCCCGCAGGGCCGTCGAGTCCGCCCGCCACTCGATCGGGTTCTCGTAGGTCTTGTAGTTCTCCGTCACCGTCTGGGGGTCGTAGAAGAGGACGTGCGCGTAGAACTCCCGCCAGGCGAGCTGTCGCCGGAACTCTTCGACCGACTCCCGGTCCGCCTCGCTCTCGGCGTCGGCCATCGCGGCCTCGGTGGCGGCGTACACCGCTCGCACCCCTATCGTCCCCCACTTGAGGTGCGGCGACAGCCGCGAGGTGGCCGCGTCGGCGGGGTAGTCCCGTCGCTCGTCGTACCGGTAGATAGCGTCGTCGGTGAACGCGTCGAGGCGCTCGCGGGCGCGGTCCGGGTCCGCCGGCGGAACGTCGGCTTCGGGCGAGTCGAACCCCAGTTCGTCGAGTGTCGGCAGGGGGTCGCCGCTCACGTCGGCCAGATCGCCCGGAGACGGCGGCTCGTAGGGCGACTCCTTCTCGCGGTCGAGCCACTTCCGTCCGAAGTAGGTGAACGTCTGGTAGGAGTCGCCGTCGGCCGTGGTGATCGATCCCGGGTCGTGGTGGAGGGTATCGCGAACCGCTTCGCGGGCGACGCCGGCGTCGTCCAGCGCGCGCCTGACCGCGGCGTCGCGCTCCCGGGCCAGTCCGGAGTAATCCCTCGCCCACGTCACGCCGTCGGCGTCGTGCTCCGCCGCGAGCGCGGGCAGGAGTTCGCGCGGGTCGCCGCGGCGAACGATCAGGTCGCTCCCCCGCTCGCGGTAGCGCTCCCTGAGCGACGCCAGCGCGTCGAGCATGAAGGCGACCCGGGGCGACGACCCGTACGCCAGCACGTCCGGGTCGAACACGAAGACGGGGACGACCGGTCCCTCCTCCGCCGCGCGAGACAGCGCTCGGTTGTCCGCCGTCCGGAGGTCGCGCCGGTGCCAGTGAACTCGCATACGCCCGCTGAGGACGGACCGTTCAAAAAGGTCCGTGGCCTCGAGCGCTCGACCGGACCACCGCGCGGTCCGGATCTCTGCGACGCTGACGGCGCTGGGCCCGGGACGCCCCTTTCGACAGATCCGATACGCCCCTCGTACAGATAGTTTTATGACATATAGGGGAGAATATAACGCCGATCGAAGCAATGTCCGTAACCCACCAGATGCTCTCCGCCACGGGCCGTCACGCCGCCGTCCTGACTCGGAAGTTGGAGCCGAGGAGCAGGGAGGCGTGCTTCGACGTGGTCGCCGGCTGCTCCCCGGGTGAACGCAACGTCCTCGCCGTCACCTGGGACCTCTCCGCCCCCGAGTTCGTCGACCGGTGGCGCGCCCACGCCGACGCCGCGCCGGCCCGGTGCGGCGTGATCGACGTCGGCAGCGAGCCGGCCGAACGTCCCACCGCGCACGGCGACCTCTCCGCGTCCGAACCCTCCGCGCTCGACCGGATCCGAGCGGTCCCCGACGCCGCCGACCTCCCCGCGGTCCGCCAGGCGATAACGGCGTACCTCGACGCCTGGGACGCCGCGACGCCGACGGTCGTCTACCTCGACGCGGGCGGGGCGCTCCTCGACAGCGTCCCGCTTCCGTCCGTCACGGCGTTTCTCGGTCGCCTCCGCTCGACGCTGGCGGCGGCCGACGCCGTCGCCTGTGCGGCGTTCGAGACGGAGGGGCGCGACGAGCGCACCCTCCGCCCCGTCGCCGAGGCGTTCGACGCGGTGCTGGAACTCGACGCCGATCGCTCCCGGCCGGCCGAGTACCCGGGCGGCCCCTCGGCCGACGAGCTGTTCGACGTCCTCTCGACGCGCCGTCGCCGCCTGGCGCTCCGCCACCTCCTGCGGGTCGGCGACGCTCTCCGCGTCGAGGAGCTCGCGGCGGGCGTCGCCGGAACGGCGTCTGACGGGGCCGAGGTCCGGGAGCGCCGCGAGCGCCTCCTGACGGGACTGCGCCACGTGGACCTGCCGAAGCTTGAGGACGCGGGGCTGGTCACGGTCTCTGACAGGGTCGTCTCCGCCACCGACGCGGTGGCGGCGGTCGAACCGCACCTCGCGCTGACCGCGACGGCGGACGTTCGGTGATCGGTGCGGCTGCCGGGGTTCAGTCGGCGCGGCCGACGCCCGGTGACTGTCCGCAGCGCCGGTCGCGGGGACGGGCAGCGGACGCTACAGCGGTTCGTCGCCCTCGATGATTCGCATCGCGCGCTCGCCGAGCGCCGGCACCGCCTCCTCCATCTTCGGGTACAGCGGGTCGTCGCCGTCGCCCTGCAGGTACCGCGCGAAGAACATCTCGCCGAGCGCGGCGAGCTTGTACACCGCGAGCGCCCGGTAGAAGCGGTCGTTCTCGTACTCGATCCCCGTGTGCGCCTCGTAGCGCTCCACGAGGTCGCGCCGCGTCGGGTAGCCCTCGCGCTCCATCACCTGCGTGCCCATGCCGGGCGCGGCGGGGGCCGGATCCTTCGGGTCGCGCCAGAACGAGAGCAGCCAGCCGAGGTCCGTGAGCGGGTCGCCGAGCGTGCTCATCTCCCAGTCGAAGACGCCGTCCAGCTCCGGCTCGTCGCCGGGGCCGTACATTACGTTGTCGAGCTTGTAGTCGCCGTGGACGAGCGTATGGGGGTGGTCCTCCGGCGCGTTCTCGGTCAGCCACTCCATCACGTCGTAGATGACCGGCACCTCGCGCTCGTCGGCCGTCTTCGAGAACGCCCACGTGAACTGCTCGGACCAGCGTTTCACCTGTCGCTCGGTGAACCCCTCGGGGTAGCCGAACTCCGCCAGGCCGACCGCCTCGACGTCGACCCCGTGGATCTTCGCCAGGCCGTCGACGAGTTCCTCGCCGACGCGCCGGCGCTTGTCCGGGGCGGCGAACCGGTCGGGCTCCTCGTCGCGGATGACGTCGCCGTCCAGCCGCTCCATCACGTAGAAGTCGCTCCCGATCACGTCGTGGTCGTCGCAGGCGAGCACCGTCGTCGGGAGCGGTACGGGGCCGTCCTGCAGCGCGTCGACGACGCGGTACTCGCGGAGGACGTCGTGGGCCTTGTCGGCCGTCTCGCCCGGCGGCGGCCGCCGGACGACGAAGTCCCGGTCGCCCCACCGGACGAACAGCGTCTCGTTGGAGTGTCCTTCCCGGTGGCGCTCCACCTCGAACTCGTCCGCCGGGCCGAGTTGCGACTCCAGGTACGCCCGGAGCGCGTCCTCGTCGACGAGGCGCTCGTAGTAGTCGTCCGCCATACCCTCCGGTAGGCGCGCATCCCGAATAAACTTCCGGGACGGTTATCGTTTCACGCTATCGTCCAACTTTATGTGAGTTGACTGTGTACGATGCCGTGCGAACAATGCACACGAAAGAACCGGAGGGATCGGCGTGACGGTCGAGCAGTTCCACGTCGACGGCGAGACGGCGATCGTAACGGGCGCGTCGAGCGGCATCGGAAAGGTGATCGCGGAGCGGTTCGCGGACGACGGCGTCGACGTCGTTGTCTGCTCGCGGGACATCGACAACGTCGAGCCGGTCGCCGACGGTATCCAGGAGAGCGAACGGCCCGGCGAGGCGCTCGCGGTGGAGTGCGACGTGACTGACCGCGACGCCGTCGAGGCGCTCGTCGACGCCACGGTCGAGGAGTTCGGCGGCCTGGACGTGCTGGTGAACAACGCCGGCGCGTCGTTCATGGCGAACTTCGACGACATCTCCCCGAACGGCTGGGAGACCATCGTCGACATCAACCTCACGGGCACCTACCACTGCACCCACGCCGCCGCGGAGCACCTGAAGGACGGCGGCGGCGCGGTGGTCAACCTCGCGAGCGTCGCCGGCGAGAAGGGCGCGCCGTACATGAGCCACTACGCCGCCGCGAAGGCCGGCGTGGTCAACCTCACGAAGACGCTCTCCCACGAGTGGGCAGACGAGGGCGTCCGCGTCAACTGCATCTCGCCCGGGTTCGTCGCGACGCCGGGCGTCGAGAGCCAGATGGGCGTCTCCGCCGACGGGATCGACCGCTCGGAGGTCGAGCGCCGCATCGGGATGTCCGAGGAGATCGCGGACGTGGCGCAGTTCCTCGCCAGCCCGGCCTCGTCGTACGTCGTCGGGCAGACGATCACCCCCGCCGGGGTCCCCGACATCATGGAGAACCCCGATGTCTGACGGGTGGAACCGATGACCGACAGGACCGTCCACCTGCCGGTGGCCGCCCAGCCGAGCGTCGAGACGCTGGTCGACCTCTCGCGGCGGGCCGAGGACCTGGGCTACGAGCGAGCCTGGCTCCCCGAGACGTGGGGGCGCGACGGCGTCGCCGCGCTCACGAGCATCGCCCACGGGACTGAGGAGATCGGTATCGGGCCGAGCATCTTCAACGTCTACTCGCGCTCCCCCGCGCTCATGGGCCAGTCCGCGGCGACGCTGCAGGAGATCTCCGACGGCCGCCTCCGCATGGGCATCGGCCCGAGCGGCCCCGCCGTCATCGAGGGGTGGCACGGGATCGACTTCGACCGGCCGCTCCGGCGTACCCGCGAGTACATCGACATCCTGCGGACGGTGCTCGCTGGCGAGGAATTGAACTACGACGGGGACATCTTCAACCTCGCCGGCTTCCGTCTGCGGTCCGAAGCACCGGAGCCGACGCCGCCGATCGACGTCGCGGCGATGGGACCGAAAGCCGTGGAGCTGTCGGGGCGATTCGCCGACGGCTGGCACGCGACCGTGTTCACGCCGGACGGCATGCGCGACCGCCTCGAAGACCTCCGCCGCGGGGCGGACCTCGGCGACCGCGACCCCGACGACGTCCGGGTGACGCTGTCGCTGACCTGCTGTGCGCTGGAGGACGGCGAGCGCGCCCGCGAACTCGGCGCGCAGCACTCCTCGTTCTACATCGGCGGCATGGGCACCTACTACCGCGACTCGCTGGCCCGGCAGGGCCACGAGGAGGTCGCCAACGAGGTGGCGTCCGCGTGGGCCAGCGGCGACCGCGAGCGGGCGAACGAACTCGTCGACGAGGAACTGCTCGACGACCTCGCCGCTGTCGGTACGCCCGAGGAGGCGCGCGAGCGGTTCCGGACGTTCGCCGACATCGACGGCGTCGACGCCATCGCCGTCGGGTTCCCGCGCGGCGCGAGCGTCGACGAGGCTCGCGAGACGCTCGACGCGCTCGCTCCCTGAAAAGATCGCGGCGGTCGTCGCCAGCGGTCGCCTACAGGTCGCGCTTCAGGCGGATCTCGTCGTCCGTCACTGCGTCGACGTTCGCCTCCTGAAGCGGGTACGTGTCTTCGGTCGTGTCTCCCCAGCCCAGCTTGGACTTGATCTTGTCCGTGATCCCGGGGTCGGGGTCGACGTGGGCGGTGCCGCCGCTCACTTCCGTGACCATCCCAACCGTGTCGCCGTCCGCGTTCACGACGCTTTTCCCCTCGTCGTCGTCGGTGATGTTCGTTCGCATGACGGTCGGAAGGCCGACGGGTGACCCAATAAGGGGCGAGAATCGTTTCCGATCATTCGCCGACGAAGCAGTCCGTTACCGCTCCTGCGGCGCTCTCCGAACGGACCGTGGCGGCCGGTAACGGGGGATTACCGGCGGTTCGACGGCGAGTTCGCTTATTTCCACAATTCCATATGTGTCGAAAGACGATAAGGTCCGGGAGAAAGAAAGGATTATCAACCTCCGACCGTAGAGGCTGGTAGCGAATGGCACCCTCCACCGACGACCCCCGCATCAACGACGACTACGTTCGGACCCTCCCCACCGAGAACGGCGACGTGACCCTCGTCGGCGTCGTCCACGACCACCCCGCGAGCGTCCACCGCGTCCGGACGCTCGTCGAGACGCGAGCGCCCGACGCCGTGGCGCTCGAACTCTCCCCCCTCGCGCTCCCGCTGTTCGAGGCGTACGCGGAGGACGAGAAGACGCCCCCCGAGCTCGGCGGCGAGATGAGCGCCGCGATCCAGGCCGCCGACTGCGACGTCGTCGGTATCGACGCGCCGAGCCTCTCGTTCCTGCGCCGCCTCTTCGGCCGGATCCGGGAGGAACGCCCCGAACGGGATACCGTGGCACGCGTCCTGCGCGGCGTCGCCAGCGTCACGAAGCACGCGCTGACGTGTCGGATCGGCGCGAGTATCGCCCGGTGGACGGGCCGGACCGTCGAACTCGACCGCCCGGTCGACCACGAGTGCACCCTCCGGGACGCCCCGACCGCACAGGCCGAAGACGAGCGGAAGCAGGCGAGCCAGAGCCTCTCGCTGCTTCGCGCGTTTGAGACGCCGGAGCCGATGCACCTCCGTGACGCCACCCGAGAGGAGTGCATGGCCGCCCGCCTGCGGGAGCTGAGCGCCGACGGAAACGTCGTCGCCGTGGTCGGGATCGACCACCTCGACGGCGTGAGCGGCGAATTCACCGCCTGAAAGAACCCTAGAGGAGTTCCACGAGGTTTACGGACTTTTTTCCACGTGCCGCCCGTATCCAGGTTTCATGAAGGCCATCGAGGTTCAGGCGTTCGGAACGAGCGACGAACTGGCGGTCGTCGAGCGGGAGA
This sequence comes from Halostella limicola, assembly GCF_003675875.1. Taxonomy (NCBI): domain Archaea; kingdom Methanobacteriati; phylum Methanobacteriota; class Halobacteria; order Halobacteriales; family Natronoarchaeaceae; genus Halostella; species Halostella limicola. Next base: position 150,286 of record NZ_RCDI01000003.1, read on the forward strand.
CGCCCGAACCTGGCGAGGGCGAGGTCCGCGTCGAGGTGGAGGCCGCGGGGATCAACTTCGCCGACATCATGCAGCGCCGCGGTCACTACGAGGGCGGCCCCGAGCCGACCTACGTCCCCGGCATGGAGGCTGCGGGGACTATTGACGCCGTCGGCGAGGGCGTCGGCCTCGACGAGGGCGACCGCGTGGTCGCGATGACGAACGGCGGCGCGTACGCCGAGTACGCCATCGCCGACCCGCAGTCGCTGTTTCCCATCCCCGACGGGATGTCGTTCGAGGAGGCCGCCGGCTTCCCCGTCCAGTTCCTCACCGCCCACGGCTGCCTGTTCGAGTGGGGCGGGCTGGAGGAGGGCGAGCGCGTGCTGATTCAGGCCGCCGCGGGCGGCGTCGGCACCGCGGCCGTCCAGCTCGCCTCGCGCGCAGGCGCGGAAGTGTTCGGCACCGCGAGCACCGAGGAGAAGCTCGACCTCGCGGAGCGACTCGGCTGCGACCACCCCATCCAGTACACCGAGGAGGACTTCGTCGACGAGGTGCACGAGATAACCGACGGCGAGGGCGTCGACCTCGTGCTCGACGGCGTCGGCGGCGAGACGTTCTCGGACAGCCTCGACGCGATCCCGCAGTTCGGGCGCATCGTCGCCTACGGCGCGGCGAGCGGCCGACCCGGCGAGGTCGACACGGGGACGCTCCTGTTCGGCAACAAGTCGGTCATCGGCTACCACCTCGGCCGCGCCATGGTGGAGGACCCCAACCGGGTACTCAAGGCCGTCCCGGACCTGCAGGAGGGCCTGCAGTCCGGCGAACTGGAAGTGATCGTCGGCGAGTCGTTCGCGCTGGAGGACGCCGCCGAGGCCCACCAGTTCATCGAGGACCGCGGGTCGACGGGGAAGGTCGTCCTGACGCCCTGAGCGGCCCGCGGAGGCGGAGACTCAGTTTTCTCGCTCGCTAAGGCCCTCTCGCGAAAGTATTAGTCGGCCCGGTTCGACAACCGTCGTCGTGACGGACTCCTACCGAGACGGGTACAAGGAGGGCGTGATCTTCCTCTTCCACGACGACGGGTCGATCCTGATAGAGCACCGTCCCGACGGCGACGGCACCGAGACGTTCATCCCGAACGGCACGATAGAGGAGCGGGACACGGCGTCGGACCGGCACGAGGACTACGTGCTGGCGGCGCTACACCGGGAGATCGACGAAGAGTTCGCCGGGCGAGTGCGGGCGACCGACATCGAAAAGATGTGCGAGTACAGGGTCGAAGAGCCGGCTATCTGGTTTCACTCCTACGCGGTGACCGACTGGAACGGGACGGTGCCGGACCACACGGTCGAGGACGGGGAGCGGTACGCCGAACTGGAGTGGGTGCCGCTTCGCGAACACGCGGAACATCTGGAGTACGGAAGCGCGATCGAGACCTGCGCGACACTCCAGGAGCAACTGGACGACGCGTCGTCTCGGTAGCTAGGGCCGCGGCACCGGTTCGACGCCGTCCCGCCGCCCGTCGAGCACCGCGAAGCGTTCGTCGCGGCGCACTTCCAGCCAGCGCAGCAGTCGCTCCGCCCAGTCGAGTTTCTTCGCCTTCGTCGGCCCGACCGCTTCGTCGTCGAAGTCCCAGCCCGGAAAGCGGAGCTCCGCGGCGCCGAGGTGATCCGCGAGGAAGGCCCCCCGGTCGCCGTCGGTGAACCCGCCGAAGTTCCTGACGGGACCCGCCGGTTCGGCCTGCGTCGTCGGGAGCAGGTACTCGGGGTCGAACTCCGGCACCGCCGAGCGAAGCGCCGGGACGTTGTCGCCGTGGGCGTGGACCGCGACGGGGACGCCGCGCTCCGAGAGCGAGACGGCGGTGTCGACGTTCTTGTCGAGGTCCGTCACCATCAGGTCGACGGCGACGCCGCGGTCCGCGAGGACGTCGGCGGCGGTCGAGGCCGCGACGACGAGGTCGGCGTCGCGGGCCCGATCGGCCTCTTCGTCAAGCGAGGGGCCGGCCCCGGCGACGGCGACCGTCGCGCCGTCGAAGGCGGCGAGGCGGTCGCAGTCGAACGGCGTCGCGAGGTCGGCGAGCAGGTCGCGAGCGCGCTCGTCGGCCGCGCGGTCGAATCCGAAGTCCGCCAGGATCGCCTCGTAGGCGGGGGTCCACTCCTCGAAGTTCATGGCCGTCGCTGGTGAGTTTGGGTCGGTAGAACGCCGATGTTTCGTGAGCCGGAGTGGCTCCTCCAAGTACCCCTACCCGAGGGGCCCTTCCGGCTACCACGCGTGCTTTGACACCCATCCGGCATAAGTTTTCTCTTAATTCGGAGGGTTTCTGATCTGTTCTTCGACCGATCGGAACTCGGGTGCAACTTCCGCGACGGCGGCGGCGACGGCCTCTACGCGCGCGGGCGGACCGGCGATGATGGCGGCGTCGTCGCCCGGAACGAACGCTGCGCCGCGCTCGTCCGCCGCGGCGGCGAGTTCGCGCCGGACGTCGGGGGTCAGGCCGCCGAGTTCGAACACGCGGGTCGCACAGTCCGCCGCCCCGTCGGGATCGCCGCCGATGCGCTCGATGTGACGCCGCGCCTCCGCGGTGCCGGTGACGTCGAGTTCCTCCACGGTGACGCCGTCGCCGCCGCGGACGCGCTCGCAGGCGAAGGCGTCGCCGATCAGCGCCGCGTCTCGCGTCTCGGCCACGTCGTGGGTCCGGACGACGTGCGCGCCGCGTTCGACGGCCATCGAGGTGGCCGCGAGGCTGACGGGCAGGGCCTCCTCGGTCGAGCGGTCGGCGATCTCCCGGAGGAAGTTCTTCCGGTTGATCGAGACGAGGATCGGACGATCCAGCCCGCGGAACTCACGGAGGCGGCGGAGCGTCTCGCGGTCGTCTTCGAGCGTCTTCTCCTCGCTCCACCCGCCGAAGGCGGGGTCGACGATCGTCTTGTCGGTGAGGCCGTTGCGCTGCAGCGCCTCGTAGATGTCGTCGACGTCCTCGATCGCACCGGGGCGCTCCAGGTCCGGCGGACTCGCCATCTTCGCGACGGCGGCGTCGTACTCCTCACACACGTCGGGCATCGCCGGGTCGGCGAAGCCGCAGATGTCATTGACCATGTCGAACCCTCGCGCGAGCGCCTCGTCGGCGACCTCGGCGTAGCGCGTCTCGATCGAGAAGACGGCGTCGCCGCTCACGCTCTCCATCGCCTCGACCGCCGTGTCCAGGCGGTCGAGTTCCTCCTCGGCCGAGAGCACCTCGAAGCGCTTGTTCGCCGACTCCAGTCCCACGTCGACGATGTCGGCTCCCTCGCCGACCAGTTCGTCGTCGACGTACGCGGCCGCCTCGCCGGGGTCGTCGTAGACGCTCGGGTCGTACGGCGACTCCTCGCTGACGTTCAGCACGCCCATGATCCGCGGCGGGTGGTCGTCCCCGATCCCGAGGCCCGCGGCCTCAACGTTTCGCATGGCTGTACCGCAGGACTACTGGACCAAAAGGCGTGCGTTCCCGGCGGGACGCGGCGGTCAGTCGGCGTCGCTGACGGCGGTCTCGTCCTCGGTCGTGTACGCTCCGGCGTACTGTCCGACGAGAACGACGCCGATCACGAGGAAGAAGGCGGCCCCCCAGGGTCCGAACTCCGTCGGCCACTTGCCCATGATGTCGGTGAGTGCGACGGTCAGTCCGGCGACGGCGATCGACAGGAACCCGAGAAACAGCACCTGCCTCTTCGACGATTTGGGATCCATCGTACCTTCTAATAGTCGGTCCCCGGGATTAGGTATCCTACCTCAACAGATTGGTTATCGCTGTAATTCGAGTGAGATTGCTCTCGACATCGCGTACGATACGGCTCTTCGCGGTTCGTCGCCGGTCGTTTCAATCGCTTTTTACCCTCCCGACGGCAAGGGCCGGACATGGCAAAGGTCAGCATCGGGCTCCGCGGGTGGCGCTTCGAGGAGTCCGAAGTGTTCGCCGAGGACGGCGACTGGCGGCCGTTCGAGGAGATACCCGACGAGACGCGTGAGCGGCTCATCCGGCTCCGGACGCTCGTGAACAAGCCCTGCGACTGCTGTTTCCTGATCCACGGCGAGGAGGAGATGGAACGCTGTCGCGAGGCGGCGATCGTCTACGGCGAACCGTACTCCGAGGTCGTCCTCTGCGACGACCACGAGGCCGACTTCCTCTACTGGTTCCGCGAGGCGGGCGGCGACGCCCACGTTGGCGAGGACGAACTGCAGGACGAGTTCCACGAGTGGTTCGCCGCCGGCGAGCGCGCGCCCGAGGGCTACGGCGGCGTCGACCACGTCGACACCGACCCCGAGACGCTGCCCGATCCGCCGAACCCCAACGAGGACAACGAGGACCGCTACCGGATCGACCTCCGCGAGGGGCTCGACCGCGACGGCGGAGGGGGCGACATCGACGAGGTGGACCTGGGGGACCTCGACCTCTCGACCGACTACCCGTCGTCATGAGCGCGCCGACGGTCGTCGTCGTCGAGCCGCAGACGCCCGGCAACGTCGGCACCATCGCCCGGGCGATGAAGAACTTCGGGTTCTCCGACCTGAAGCTCGTCGACCCGCCGGAACTGGACCGCGACGGCGAGGCGTACGGCTTCGCCGGGCAGGCCCGCGAGGACGTGCTCCCGAACGCGGACGAGGTCACCTTCGACGAGGTCGTCGAGAACTACCACACTGTCGGGATGACCGCCATCACGAACGAGGACTGCCGGAAGCACACCCGGTTCCCGTTCGCCACGCCCGACGAACTCGCCGAGGAGCTGGCGACCGTCGAGACGGACACGGCCCTGCTGTTCGGCCGCGAGGACAACGGCCTCGCGAACGACGAGCTCGAACGCGTCGACCAGATCGGCGCGATCCCCGCAAGCGCGGAGTACTCGTCGCTCAACCTCGGGCAGGCAGCGACGGTGACGCTGTACGAACTGCGGGACCTCACCCTCGACGAGACGCAGCTTCCGGACCGGGAGCGCGAGCGCGCCGCCCAGCCTGCCGTCGAGCGCCTGTACGACGAGTTCTCGAACTTCCTCGCCGCCGTCTCCCACCCCGAGGAGAAGCGCCCCAAGACCGAGCGGATGCTCCGCCGGGTCGTCGGGCGCGCGCACCCCACCGAGCGGGAGGCGTCACGCATGACCGGCCTGTTCAGGAAGGCGGCGGCGCGGCTGGACGACGGAGAAGAGTGATTACGCCCGCTTCTGGATCTCCTCGCGCAGTACCTCGCTAACGAGGTCGCCGTCCGCTTTCCCCCGTAGCGCGCCCATCGCCTCGCCCATCAGGCCGGAGAACGCGCCCATCCCCTCCTCGGCGACCTGCTCCTCGTTGCGGTCCACGACCTCGACGACGGCGTCGCGAACCTCGCTCTCGTCGACGCCGCCCAGGTCCTCGGCCTCGACGGCCTCCTCGGCCGTGAGGTCGGGGTCCTCGGCCAGCGCGGTCAGCAGGTCCTCCATCCCCTCGTTCGGCACCTCGCCCCCGTCCACGAGCGTCACGGCGTCGCGGAGGTGGTCGTCGGTCAGGTTCTCGACGGGCACGTCGTCGCGCCGGAGCGCCGTGAGCGTCGACTCCAGCGTCTGTGCGGCGAGCGTCGCGTCCGCGCCCGCCGCGACGAGGTCCTCGAACAGCGGCATCCGGCGGCCGTAGGCGACCTGCTCGGCGAGGCCGGCGTCCAGGCCGTACTCCTCCTGGTAGCGGTCGACCTTCTCGGTGAGCAGCTCCGGCGTCTCGACCTCGCTGACGTCGGGTTCGACCGGCGGCACGTCCGTCTCGGGGTACATCCGCGCCGCGCCGGGGAGCGGGCGGAGGTACCGCGACGTGCCGTCCTCGTTCGCGCCGCGGGTCTCTTCGGGCACGTCCTCGACGGCCACCTCGGCGCGCTCGGCCGCGGCCTCGATGGCTCCGGCGGCCGTCGCCTCGTCGTCGGCGACGATTGCGACGGCGTCCTCCGAGCCCGCGCCGACGGCCTCGCGCAGGGCCTCGACCTCCTCCTCGGTGACGCCGTAGGCCGGCAGCTCGTCGGTGTGGAAGATGCCGCCCGCGCCGTGTCGCTTCGCGTGGTCCGACAGTTCGGTTCCGAGGCGGCGATCGGGCTGGATCTCGCGGCCGACGAGGCCGTCGAAGCCGTACAGCGGGACGGCCTTCACCGCGCCGCCGGCGTCGAGCGCGCCGCGGATGACGCCGCTGTCGGTGTCCGCGAAGGTTTCGCTCACGTCGACGACCTCGCCGACGCTCGCGTCGCGGGCCTGCAGTTCGTCGGCGATATCCAGCAGCTCGACCTGTCGGCGCACCTCGTTGCGGACGAGGTCGTCGATGTCGTCGAGGCTCTGGACGCCCTTCATCTCGACGCGGGCACCCTCCGCGATGGAGACGTTCACGTCCTGTCGGATGGTGCCGAGGCCGCGCTTGACCGCGCCGGTCGAGCGCAGCAGCATGCCGATCCGCTCGGCGGCGGCGCGGGCCTGCTCGGGCGAGCGGATGTCGGGCTTGGTGCCGATCTCGACGAGCGGGATGCCGAGGCGGTCGAGGCTGTAGCGGACGCCCTCCCCGGTCTCCTCGACGCGCTGGGCGCTCTCCTCTTCGAGCATCAGGTCCTCGATGCGGACCGTCCCCTCGTCGGTCTCGATCGCGCCGTCGCTGGCGACCTTCGTCGTCCGCTGGAAGCCGGAGGTGTTCGACCCGTCGACGACGATCTTCCGCATGACGTGGGCCTGGTCGACCACGTTCATGTCGAGCAGCTGTGCGATCTCCAGGGCGACCTCCGTCGCCTCCTCGTCGAGGCGGTGGGGCGGCTCGTCGTCCTCCTCGACGAGGCAGGTCGTGTCGTACGCCAGGTACTCGAACTCGCGCTCGACCTGGCTCTCCTCCAGAGCGGCCTCGTCTATCTCACCCAGTTCGCTCTTGGTGGGGTGGAGGTAGCGGGTGAACGAGCGCCCGGACTCCGCGGGGTCGCGCAGGTCCGTCGGACACTCGCAGAACAGCTTCGTCGCGGTGTCTAACTGCTGGTGGATCTCGAGGCCGGCCACGAGACCCAGGTCCTCGTAGTCGTAGTCGGTCATTGGCGGACAGTCAGAGGGCGAGGAGTAAAAAACCGTTCAGTTCGGCGGCGACTCGTCAGACTCGTCGTCGCGGTCGCGCGGGGGGAGGCCGTCCGGGTCGACGTCGCGCGGCGATTCGTCGTCCCGTTCGGCGTCGCGTGGCGGATTGTCGCCGGTCTCGGGGCTGTCCCGCTCGCGTCGCTCGGCCGCCGAGCGCAGTTTCCGGCGCCGGGTGCGTAGGCTCTCCTGCAGCCTGTCGCGGAGCAGTTCGCGCAGGCGGGCGGCGTCCTCGTCGTCGATGTCGACCGCCGTCGCGTCGCGCTGGCGGAGGCTGAACGACCCCGCGGTGTCGGCCGTGAGGTTCGCGAGGGTCCGCCGGCGCTGGAAGAGGCTCCGGCTACGCACGACGGTCTGGAGCCGGTAGTACGGCACCACCTTCGTCGTCCGGGTCCAGAAGCCGACCCGCGTGAGGACGTGCTCGCCCTGGGTCTGGTACCCCCGGTTGCGCCAGGCGACGTGGGCCGCGACGGGGACGACCGCGAGCAGGGCGACCGCCGCGTACCACCGCTCGAACCCCTCGTACGCGAGCGAGAGCGCGTACAGCGTGGCGGTCAGCGCCCCGACGGCGAGCGAGTACCTGACGGCGTACCGCTCGCGGGCGCGCTTCGGCGGCCGGGTGAACTCGGGGTCCTCGAACGACTCGATCGACTGCGCGAGGCTGTACACCCGCTCGCGGTCGGCCAGCGGGACCGCCGACTCCGCCCCGCTCTGCCCGGCCGTGTAGCCCGCCGTCTCCACGACGAGGGTGGCGTACCCCGCCGTCCGGGTGACGGGGTTGTCGGTGACGGTGATCGTCTGGACTTTCTCCAGCGGGATCGAGCCGCTGTAGCGCTGGAGCAGGCCGCGCTCGTACCGGAGCTCGTCGCCGACACGCGACAGCGTGAAGTCGTAGTAGCGCGCCAGCGTCATCGCGGCGCTGATGAGCCACGCGCCGAGGACGAGGGCGGCGAGTCGCGTGGCGACGAGGGTGATGGCCGGCCGCGCCCCGCCGGGCACGATGAACGCGACCAGCGTCGAGACGTCCACGAGCTCGACGTACGGGAAGAATATCACCGACAGCACGAGCGCCCCGGGGTTGACGGAGGCGACGCTCAGGAGGACGAGCTCGTGGGGCCTGATGGAGAAGAGCAGCTCCTCCGATTCCTCTCGCGACCACTCGGCGGTCGTCGCCGGGGCGCCCGGCTCTCGGTCGGCGCCCCCGGTCGCCGGCGTCGCTCCTTCCTTCGCGGGCTCCGGCTCCCGGCGGTCGGCGTCCTGACGGAGGTCGCGCTGGAGGCGCTTGGCCTCGTCGTAGCCGACGTACTGCAGGGACGCCTCCGTCTCGCCGCCGCCCGCCGTCTCGATGGTGAGGACGGCGACGCCGAGCGCGCGCTGGAGGAGGTTCTGGCTGATGTCGACGTTCTGGATCCGGTGGAGCGGGATCTCCCGCTCGCGTCGCCCGAGGACGCCGGACCTGATGTCGAACGTGTCCGGGGTCAGGTCGTACTCGAACCGGCGGTAGTACGCCACCTCGTACGCGCCGCCGGCGAGAAAGCCCCCGATCAGCAGCGGGACCGTCGCCGCCGCGTCGACGGCGTCTAACGCCCCCGACGCGACCACGCCGACGAAAAACAGCGTGGACGCGAAGGTGACGCCCCGGGAGACCGCGCGGTACGGGACGGAGATGGGGTGGAGCTTCATACGGCGTCGGTCCGCTCGCTCTCCCTGGCGAGTTCGCGCAGTTCGGTCTGGATGCGCTGTGCGCGCTCGGGGGTCAGGCCGGGGATCGTCACGTCCGCGCCGCGGGAGCCGGCGGTGTAGACGACGACGCTCGCCAGCCCCGTCGCGCGTTCGAGGGGGCCCCGCTGGGTGTCGACGTGCTGGACGCGGACGAACGGGACGACGGTGTCGACCCGCGTGACGACGCCGCGTTCCAGGTACAGCGCGTCGTCCTGTATGTCGAACCGCCAGATCCGGTACCGCGCCAGCGCGTGGACGATCCCGAGGACGAGGACGACCGCGCCCGCCGCGACGGGGAGCGCGAGTCCGAGTTCGAGGAGGAACCGGTCGACGAGGGCGATAACTCCGGCCAGCACCGCCGCGCCGACCGCCGCGCCCACGGCCCAGACGACGCGGACCCGCGAGTGAAGCTTCTCCATGTCACGGCATGGCAGCGGACGGATGATTAAACCGTGCCATTCGTCGCCGCGGGGAGAGTATAAGTCGGCTGATACGGGCGTTTATTCGCCCGGACGGGCTACAGATGGGTATGGAAGTTCGCGAACCCGACTCGGTCGACGGCGAGGTCATCAGGGACATCGCGGGACGGTCGCTCCGCGCGTCCTACGGACTCAGTCCGGACACCATCGACGCGACGGTCCGACAGTTCCACGACGACGAGCGCCTCGACGAACTGATCGACGACGAGGACAGCGTGCTCGTCGTCGCCGAGGACGAGTTCGAGGGCGAGGAGGAGGTCGTCGGGTTCGCCCAGGGAGAACTGGCCGACGACGGTCACGGCGAGGTGAACTGGCACCACGTCGCCCCCGAGGCGCGCGGCCAGGGCGTCGGGACGGAACTCTTCGAGGAGATCGAGGCGGCATTACAGGACCGCGGCGGCGAGTCGATCCGCGCGAACGTCCTCTCGGACAACATGGAGGGCGCGCAGTTCTTCGAGCGGTTCGGTTACGCCGAGGACCACACCTCCGACGTGGAGATCGACGGCGAGGACCACGCCGTCAACGTGTTCGTGCCAGAGGACGAGTCAGAGAGCGACGCCGGGGACCAGCGGCTAGACCCGGGCGAGATACCGGAAACGGTGGAGGACGAGGGGGAGACGAAGTACGTGAAACGGGACCACGAGATACCGGGGGAGAAGGGGCCGTTCTTCGAACTGTACTCGGACGAGGCGCTGGAGGACCTCTACGCCTACTGGTGCTCGCACTCCGAGAACGTCGTCGCCGCGGGCGACGACCAGGGCCGACTGGAGTGCTCGGAGTGCGGCAACGTGCACCGCGCAGACGAGTGGGACGACGGATACCTGTAGGCGAGCCGTGTAGCGGCCCGGGCGGCGGTCAGAAGCCCGCTCAGTGAGTGGCTACCTTCGCGTCCTCCACGGCGAGGACGTCCTCGCCGCGGCCCTCGCCCTCGCAGTCCTCGTTCGGACATCGATAGTGCCAGCCGTCTCGCGTAGCCGCGCCCTCGCGGAACCGGTCGCCGCAGACCCGGCAGAACAGGTCAGCGTCGGCGCAGGTGTCCCGGTGGAGGTCGAGCGCGAGTTCGGTGGAGAAGCTCTGATTGCAGTTGCGACAGGTGTGCATACTCGTGGATATTACGTCATCACTCAAAACATCTCCTGTTCGTTTACGCCCCGAGAACGGCTAGCACGAGGCGTGAGTCGGTCGAACTGGAACCGCGGGCCGGCGGTCGGGTCGGGCTACTCGTCGTCGCCGAGGATGCCGCGGTGGGTCATCTTCTCGGGGTCGAGCACCTCGTCGACCTCGTCCTCGTCGAGGTAGCCCTTTTCGAGCACGACCTCGCGGACCGTCTTGTCCTCCTTGAGCGCCGTCTTCGCCACGTCGCTGGCCTTGTCGTAGCCGATGGCGGGGTTGAGCGCGGTCGCCAGCGCCATGCTCTGCTCGACCTGCGTCTCGCAGTGCTCCTCGTTGGCTTCCAGCTTGGCGACGAACTTGTTGGCGAACGCCTCGCTGGAGTTCGCGAGCAGCTCCGCGGACTGCAGGAAGTTGTACGCGAGCACCGGCTTGTACAGGTTGAGGTCGATCTGGCCCTCGGCCGCGCCGGCGGAGACGGCGGCGTCGTTGCCGACGACCTGCTTGTGGACCTGATTGACGGCCTCCGCGACGACGGGGTTGATCTTGCCGGGCATGATCGAGGAGCCGGGCTGGTTCTCCGGCTGTTCGATCTCGCCGAGGCCGTTGCGCGGGCCGGACGCGAGCAGGCGGAGGTCGTTCGCGATCTTGTTGAGCGACCCGGCGACCGTCCGCAGGGCGCCGTGGGCCTCGCTCATCGCGTCGTGGGCGGCCTGGGCCTCGAAGTGGTCGTCGGCCTCACGGAACTGGACGCCCGTCTCCTTCGTGATGTACTCGGCGGCGAGGCCGGGGAAGTCCTCGTGGGTGTTCAGCCCGGTGCCGACGGCGGTGCCGCCGAGTGCGAGTTCCGCGAGGCGCTCCCGGGTGTTGTCCACGCGCGCGAGACCCTTCGCGACCTGCGTGCGGTAGCCGCCGAACTCCTGCCCGAGGCGGACGGGCGTCGCGTCCTGAAGGTGGGTGCGGCCCGTCTTGACGACGCCGTCGAACTCCTCCTCCTTGGCTTCGAGCGCCTCGCGGAGCGTGTCCAGCGCTGGGAGCAGGTCCTTCTCGACGGCCTCGAGCGCGGCGACGTGCATCGCCGTCGGGATCACGTCGTTGCTGGACTGGCCGAAGTTGACGTGGTCGTTCGGGTGGATCTCGCGGGTGCCGACCTCGCCGCCGTAGATCTCGGTGGCGCGGTTGGCGATGACCTCGTTGGCGTTCATGTTGGTCGAGGTGCCGGACCCCGTCTGGAACACGTCGACGGGGAACTGCTCGTCGTGCTCGCCCGCGATGACCTCGTCGGCGGCCTCGACGATGGCCTCGCCCTTGTCCTCGGGGATCAGGTCGAGGTCGAGGTTGGCCTTCGCGGCAGCCTTCTTCACGACGCCGAGCGCGCGGACGAACCGCCGTCCGAACGTCAGCCCGCTGATCGGGAAGTTCTCGACCGCGCGCTGGGTCTGTGCGCCCCAGTACGCGTCCGCCGGCACGCGCATCTCGCCAAGACTGTCCCGCTCGGTGCGGTAGTCGTCGGACATACCTGAGACAGGGACGGGTGGGGGGTAAAAGCCACCGGAACGGCTCGCCGCGCACGCCGCGATTCGCCGAAAGTCATTTATCCGAGAGGTCCCGATATACGCCGACAGAAACATTCTATCGGCTCATCTGGGCGGATAGCGACGCGCCCGTATCGGGGTTGAAAGTTCACTCGTTCACGAATTAATTTGGGAAACCTTTATGTGATTGCCATAAGATGCTACTTGTGAGTCTCTCACAGAGGCAGGAGCATGACAGAGGACAACGGAAATCACGACGTTTCGCGGCGTAGGATTCTACAAACGACAGGAGCAGCGGGTGCGGTCGGTCTCGTCGGCACCGCCGGCTGCCTCAGCAACATCACCGGCAGTGGCGGCGACGGCGGCGGCGACGGCACCCTCAACGTGCTGCACGGCTGGACCGGTGGCGACGGCGCGACCGCCGCGGAGGCCCTGTTCAGCGGATTCGAGGAGGAGCACTCCGACGTCGAAACGAACATCGAGCCCATCGGCGGCGGCGGCAACGAGAACCTCGACACGGTCGTCAGCAACCGGCTTAGCAGCAACGACCCGCCGAGCTCGTTCGCCGGATGGCCCGGTCGTAACCTGGAGCAGTACGATGGCGTGCTCGGCGACGTCGAGGACGTCTGGAACGACATCGGCGACGCCCACGTCGACGAAGCGGCGGAACTCTGCCAGTATAACGGCAACTACGCCGCCGTCCCGATCGGCTCCCACAGGCTGAACTGCCTGTTCTACAACGTCAGCGTCGTCGAGGACGCGGGCGTCGACCCCGACTCGCTGTCGTCGGTCTCCGACCTCGTCGATGCGCTGGAGACGGTCTCGTCCGAGACGGACGCGACGCCGATGGCCCACGCGATGAAGGCCCCGTGGACGACCCTGCAGCTGTTCGCGGTCGTCCTGCTCGGGCAGGAAGGCTACGACTCCTACATGAACTTCGTCGAGGGCGGCGACGCCGAGAGCGCGGTCAGCAGCGCGCTGGAGACGACGAGGGAGATCCTGGAGAACTACATCAACTCCGACGCTTCCTCCATCGGTCTCACCGAGTCCAACGGCATGATCATGGACGGGAGCGCGGCGTTCATCCACCAGGGTAACTGGGCGGCCGGCGCCTACAAGAACGACGACATGACCTACGACGAGGACTGGGGCTTCGTCCCGTTCCCCGGCACCGAGGGCATGTACACGTTCCACATCGACTCGTTCATCTACCCGACCGACGGGGAGGAGAACCCCACGCCCGAGGTGTCGAAGACGTTCCTCCGCTACGCCGGCGGGAAGCAGGCCCAGATCGACTTCAACAGCCGCAAGGGGTCGATCCCGACGCGGACGGACGTCTCCGCGGATGAGTTCGGGCCGTTCCTCACCGAGACGATGGAGGACTTCGCCAACGCGGAGGAGCTCCCGCCGACGCTCGCGCACGGTCTCGCCGTGAGCCCGTCGCAGATGACCAGCCTCAAGGAGGTCATCACGTCGGAGTTCACCGGCCCCTACAACGTCGACGCAGCAACCCAGGGAATGCTGGACGTCGTCCAGCAGTAACACGGGGACAAACCTCAAATGCGTTATTTATTGACAGCAATACGACGGCTACTCGCAAGCAAACGCAACGAGGAGGTGCGCGCGGACGGCGGTACCGTAGAGGGGTCCGAGCAGGCCGCTCGGGACGACGGCAGCGGGCTGTTCGACAGCGACCTCGTAGAGTCGAGTCCGTTCTGGCTGCCGCCGTTCCTGCTGATGGGCTTTTTCGTGTACGGCGCGATCGCCTGGAACCTGCTCATCTCGCTGACGGACCACACCGGGTTCGGCGAGATCGACTACTCGAGCCTCGACTTCGAGATGTACTCGCGGGCGTTCAGCGACCCGCAGTTCATCTTCGCGGCGAGGAACACGGTCGTCCTGATCGTCGGGTTCATCGGAGTGTGTCTCGTCATCGGGCTCTTGCTTGCGATCCTGCTCGACCGCCAGATCCGGTTCAAGAACGGATTCCGGACGATCTACCTCCTGCCGATGAGCCTGTCGTTCGTCGTCACCGCGCAGTTCTGGCTCTGGATGTACAACGTCAACAGCGGGATCATCAATCAGATCCTCGGCCTGGTCGGCCTCGGGCCCTACAACTGGATCGGGAACCCCGAACTGATTCTCGGCGCGGTGATCTTCGCGCTGGTGTGGCAGTTCAGCGGCTACACGATGGTCGTCTACCTCGCCACGCTCCAGTCCATCCCGAACGCGCACTACGAAGCGGCTCGCGTCGACGGCGCGAGCACGATCAAGATGTACTGGCGGGTCATCATCCCGCAGTTGAGAAACGCGATGATCAGCGCGACGGTCGTACTGATGGTGTTCGCGCTCAAAGCGTTCGACTTCCTGTACGCGCTCGTCGGCGGGTACCGGCCGCCCAAGGGGGCGGACATCCTGCCGACGCTGATGGTGCGTATGGCGTACCAGAACAACGAGTGGGCGTACGGTTCCGCGATCGCCATCCTGCTGTTCCTGCTCGCGCTCGGCATCGTCGCACCGTACCTCTACCACCAGCACAAACACGGTAACCTATGACAGGGGAAACGACGACCGACGAACGGACCGAGAGCGGTTTCGACTTCGACGCCAAGCGCCTCGGCCTCTACGCGACGCTGGCCCTGCTGGTCGGCTTCTTCCTGGGGCCGATCGAGATGGGGCTGGTCACCTCGCTGAAATCCGACCCGACGGCGGGCGTACCGTTCCTGCCGCCGTCCGCGAGCGGGCTCACGTTCGAGAAGTGGGGGACGGCGTTCGAGGCGCTCTCGTCCGGCCTGTTCAACAGCGTCATCATGGCCGTGCCGGCGACCGTGTTCTCGGCGCTGCTCGGGAGCATGGCCGCGTACGGCCTCACGCAGATCAGCTGGAAGGGGCAGATCCCGATCCTCTCGCTGTTCGTGGCCGCGATCTTCATCCCGTACCAGGCAGTGCTGGTGCCGCTGACCCAGTTCTGGTCGATCTACTTCCCGCTGACCGACCTGCTGTGGTTCGTGTGGGCGGGCCTCGGCATTTCAGAGGAGTACGGCGAACTGCTCAAGCTGATCATCACGCACATCGCCTACGGGATCCCCATCTGTACGATCCTGTTCAGGTCGTTCTACAAGGGGATGTCCGAGGAGATGATCGAGGCGGCGCGCCTCGACGGCGCGAGCATCCGGCGGATCTACCGGCGGATCGTCCTGCCGCTGTCCACGCCGATGTTCGCCGTCGTCCTCATCTATCAGTTCACCCAGATCTGGAACGAGCTGCTGTTCGCGCTCATCCTGATATCCAGCGGAACCAGCGAGGCCGCGCCGGTGACGCTGGTGCTGGCGGGTCTCGGCGAGTCCCAGGAAGGCCTGGACTTCGCGCTCCGGATGGCCGGGGCGCTGCTCACGGCGCTGCCCACCCTGATCGTCTACGTCTTGTTCGGCGAGGAGTTCGCCGAGGGAGCGGCAACATGACTATGACCCACGAAATCGAACTTCGGAGATAACAACCATGGCAGAACTCACACTGGACCACCTGACGAAAGTATTCACGGACGACGACGGCAGCGACATCGTCGCCGTCGACGACGTGTCCGTCGACATCGACGACGGGGACTTCCTCGTGCTCGTCGGCCCCTCGGGCTGCGGTAAGTCGACGACGCTGCGGATGGTCGCCGGGCTCGAGACCGTCACGAGCGGCGAGATCCGCCTCGGCGGCACGCTGCTGAACGAGAAGAAGCCGTCGGACCGGGACATCGCGATGGTGTTCCAGTCCTACGCGCTGTACCCGCACATGACCGTCCGCGACAACATGGCCTTCGGGCTGGAGGAGTCGACGGACATGCCCGACGACGAGATACAGGCGCGCGTCGAGGAGGCCGCCTCGATGATGGGCATCGCCGAACTGCTCGACCGGAAGCCGAGCGAGCTCTCCGGCGGCCAGCAGCAGCGCGTCGCGCTGGGCCGCGCCATCGTGCGCGACCCCGAGGTGTTCCTGATGGACGAGCCGCTGTCGAACCTGGACGCGAAGCTCCGCGCGCAGATGCGGACGGAGCTCCAGCGCATCCAGGAGGACCTGAGCACGACGACGATCTACGTCACTCACGACCAGACGGAGGCGATGACGATGGGCGACCAGATCGCCGTCCTCGACGACGGCCAGCTCCAGCAGGTCGGCACGCCGCTTGAGTGTTACCACGAGCCGAACAACGAGTTCGTCGCCGGCTTCATCGGGGAGCCGTCGATGAACTTCTTCGACGTCGAGAAGCGGGACCGGACGCTCGTCCACGACGACTTCGAGTACCCGCTCTCCACCGAGACGGCGCAGGCCGTCGAGGGGAAGAAGGACCTCACGCTCGGCATCCGGCCGGAGGACATCGAACTCACGTCCGACGGGAGCGGCGACCACTACTTCCAGACGACGGTGGACGTCGTCGAACCGATGGGCGACGAGAACAACATCCACCTCACGTTCGACGGGAGCGCCGGCACGCGCACGTTCACCGTGACGGTCAGCGGGATGCGTCACGTCGAAGCCGGGCAGCCGGCGGTCGCGCACATCCCGGAGGAGGCGATCCACATCTTCGACGGCAACACCGGCGAGGCCCTGCGGAACCGCCGCCTCGACTCCGTCGAGACGCTCGAACCGAAGATCTAGGTCCAGCGGTCGAGCCCGGTCTGGCTGACCGACTCTTCTATCCGTTCGAACCCGCGTTCGACCTCGTCGGGAGCGACGCCCCACTCCTCTGTGACGTACTCGCGGGCGGCCGCGAGGTCCGGGTCGATCTCCCGGTCGAACTCGTAGTCGTCCGTCACCGTCGGGTTCAGAAACAGCGTCCGCACCACGTCGGCGTTCTCCACGTAGGCGTCGCGGGCCTCCAACACGCCCCAGAGGTCGCCGTGCTCCTTGACGGCTTTCACCGCCGTCTTCGGGCCGATGCCGGTGACGCCCTCGTTGAAGTCCGTCCCGCAGAGGATGCCCACGTCGACCAGTTGCTCCCAGGTGAGGTCGTGTCGGTCGAGCGTCGCCTGGAAGTCCATCCGCTCGGGGTCGCCCTTGCTGGTCAGTTGCCGGAGCGTCACGGGCGAGCCGAACAGCAGGGCGTCGTAGTCCTCCGTCCCGGCGTAGTCGATGGCCTCCTGTCGGGCCATGTGGGCGGCCTGCGCCTCGCCCTCGGCGGGCGCTTCGACGATGGGGACGTCGAGGCGACGGAGCAGTTCCCGCGTCGTCCGGTGGATGACGTCGGTGAGGCGCTGGGTCTGGGAGTCGAGCCGCGCCGCCTCGACCGCGTCGCCGCGCTCGCGGGCGTCTTCGAGGCGCTCCTCGCGCTCGGCCCGTGCCTCGCGGCGCTCCTCGATCTCCGCCTGCTTCAGTTCCGAGGGGCCGCCGTCGAAGACGAACACGGGCGTCACGTCGTGATCGAAGAACTTCGGGAGGCCCTGGACGACACCGATCAGGTTCGCTACCTCCGTCCCGTCGGCGGTCGTGTAGGCGTCGTCGCTCGTCCAGCGGACCGTCGTCGTCAGGTAGCGGTACAGCCAGTTGTGCGCGTCGACGCCGACGACGGCCCCGCTCAGGTCGTCGAACGGGACCGGCTCGATGACGGCGAGGTCGCGCAGGTCCGAGTTACCCATTGTGCCGGGGTAGGGGCGGGAACGGTTTGAAAGGTCGCACTTCCGGCGATGGCTATATACGTCCGTGGCGAGAACTGTGCACGAAGTTCACATGCCACAAGGAACGGTGGCCTTCTTCCACGACCGGAAGGGCTACGGGTTCATCGAGACGGACGAGGAGGAGGAGGACATCTTCTTCCACATGGAGGACGTCGGCGGCCCGGACCTGGAGGAGGGACAGGAGGTCGAGTTCGACATCGAGCAGGCCGACAAGGGGCCGCGAGCGGTCAACCTGGAACGCCTCTGACGGCGTCGGAGCGGCGGGAACCGTCCGCGGGGAGCGACCGCTACGGGCGCTCGGTGAACTCGTCGCTCTCCAACCGCTCGGCGACGCGCAGGTAGGGCGTGAGCTCCGCGGCCCGGTCGGTCGTCTCTACCGTCCCGGCGTCGACGTCGTACTCGACGAACCCGTGGTCCTCTAACTTCGGCAGCTTCGCGTGGTAGAGGCTCGTGTGGACGCGTCGAGTCGCGTCCGCGGTCGCCGGCCTCGCGGCGCGCTCTCGTTCCGCGACCCGCGACGCGATCTCCTCGACCGACGCGGCGCCGTCGCTCTCGATCAGGTAATACAGCGCGTACCGGGTACGGTCGTCAGCGAGCACGCCGAACAGGTCCGCCGGCGACACCGACGCCTCCTGCCGGAAGGCGCTGTCGACGCACTCGTCGGGCGGTTTCGTGGTCTCGGCCGGTGGAAGGTCGTCCTCGTTTGCCATCGGGGATCACCTCGGGGAGCGCTCGCGCGAGCGCCGGTCGGACTGCGAGGCTCGCAGCGCGCGTGCGGACCTGTTTCACCTCGCCGGACATAAAATTTGTCACGCGTTAACAATGGTAATGGATCGTCACGCGACCGGATCCGGCGGCCCCGACGCGTCGGCGAGCAGCGCCCGCTCGCTCTCGGACAGGGACTCGCGGCCGCGGAACTCGTCCAGTCCGGCGCGGTAGCGCTCCTCGCTCGGGTCGCCGGGGCGCTCCAGCACGACCTCTGCGATGCCGGTCGTCTCGCCGGTGTAGCCGAACCGCGCCTTGTACAGCGCGCGGTACGCGAACGGGTTGTTCACCGCGATCCGGACCCGGTCGTAGCCGCGGTCCGCCGCCGCGTCCGCCACGAAGTCGGCCAGTCGAGGGCCGATCCCGTCGCCCCGCCGGTCCTGTCTCGCCGTGATGTACCGGATCCAGAGGACGGAGTCGTCGGTCCGGTCCTCGTTGAACGCCGCGGCGGCGACCACCGATCCGCCGTCGCGAACCACGGCTTTCCCCGTGTTCGACATGACGAACTTGCCGGCGTAGCTGAACTCCCGGTGGTCGAGATCGAGCGTGGGACCGTCCGGCGGCCAGCCGAGGACCTCGAACTCCATGGCGGCCGTTCGTCCGCGCCCGGTTTCACGCTGGCGGTCGTTGCAGTCCCGGGCCGCCGGTTCGCGGTCACTCGACTCGCTTCATCACTACGATACCGGCGCCCTCGGCGCCGTTAAACGGCGTGTAACTATAGTAACATTCGTGGTACCGGTGGTAGAGATGGGAGGGTGCTTCGCAACCGGCGTCGACATGCTGGACAGGGAACTCGACGGGGGGATACCGGCGGGCAGCGTCGCGGCGCTGTCCGCGCCGCCGGCCAGCCAGTCGGAACGGCTGCTGTACGAACTCACGAACGAGCAGCGGACGCTGTACGTGACGACCGAACGGGCACCGGAGCCCGTCGAGGCGGCCCTGCGCGAGACCGCCGACCCCGGGGCCGTCCGCGTCCGCGGCGTCGGCGGTGACGACCCGCTGCGGGAGCTACTGGAACTGGCCCGAGCGGTCGCCGACGGGACGCTGATCGTCGTCGACCCCGCGGCACCGCTGGAGCGCGAGTCGGAGTACCGCGCCGCGCTGGTCGACCTCCGGAAGGTGCTCCGGGAGAAGGGGAGCGCCGCGGTCCTCCACTGCGTCGACGGTCGCGCTGTCCCCGAGGGACGGGACGTGACCGAGTACATGGCCGACCTGATCTTCGACCTGTCGGTGGAGGTGGAGCGCGACCGCCTCCGGACGCGGCTGACGGTGCCGAAGTTCCGCCGCGGCGACGCCCCGCGGGCCGCGCTCAAGCTCGACTTCCGGCGGCGCGTCACGGTCGACAACAGCCGGGACATCGCCTGACCGCCGTCGGGCCGCCTCGGTCCCGATACCGAACCTCCCTCCGCGAATTCTTTCGTTCTATACGGCGTTTCACGAGTTCATTTTCGATACCAAAACGGAACTCGGATCCGGGGCGTAAACGCTCCATAACAATGGTCGTGGTCGGTGCAGCGGGGTACATGGGGGTTACGAGCGATTCCGGCAGTGACCTGACGGACGCCGCGGAACCGTCCGTGTCGATCACGGTGGTCGTCGCGGGGGTCCGCGTCGAGAAGAGCCTCGTCACCGACGCGTTTCCGGAGCCCGCGGTCGCGCTCTCGGTCGATTCGCTCCACGACGAGCCGGTGACGGTCCGCATCGAGGAGACCGTGCCTGCGAGCGTCGCGCTCGCTGACCGCGGGAGCGGCGACTGGGAGGCGGTCGGCGGCGGCAGGATCGCCTGGACCGGCCGCCTCGACGCCGACGAGGAGCGCGTCACGACGTACTGCGTCGACGCGGACCCCGGGGAGCTGGCGGACCTGCACGCGCCGCCGACCGTCGACTCCGTCAGGCCGGAGACCGGGTAACGGAGCGGGTCGACGGCGAGCCGCGGCACGGGCCGCCGCGGCGCGCGACGACCGTCAGTCGAGCATGTCCTGCGTGATGGTGTTCGGCAGGAGCTCGCCGAGCTCGTACTCGGTCGTCTCGCCGCCCTCGTCGCAGATCACGACGAAGGACTCGTCGCAGAACTCCGCGAACGTCTGCCGGCACATCCCGCAGGGCGTGACGCCGTCGCGCCGGTCGGACGTGACCGCGACGCGGTCGAACGAGGTGTGGCCGTCCCTGACGGCCGACCCGATCGCAACCTCCTCGGCGTGGAGGCTGTTCGAGTAGTTCGCGTTCTCGATGTTGCAGCCGGTGTACACGGTCCCGTCCTCGGTCCGGAGCGCCGCGCCGACGCGGTACTCGGAGTACGGGACGTACGCCTCGTCGAGGGCCTCGCGGGCCGCCTCGATCAGTTCGTCCATGGGACGGGGTTCGCGGGCCGGGGAAAAGTAGGCACCGACGTGCGACGGCCTTGCCGGGTGAAGAGTGGTCCGCCGACGGCCGGGCCCGAAGTTCAGGCCGCGCCGGCGTCCTCGACCGCGGCCTCGACGGCGTCGGTGGCCGTATCGATCAGGTCGTCAACGTCGTCGCTCTCGGCGTAGACGCGGACGTACGGCTCCGTCCCGCTGGGACGGACGAGCACCCAGGAGCTGTCCGGGAGTTCGACCCGGACGCCGTAGTCGGTGTTCGCGTCGGCCTCCGGGAACCGCTCGGGGAGGCTCTCCGCCAGCCGCTCCATCGCGGCCGCCTTGCGGTCGTCGGGGCACTCGACGCTGACCTTCCGGTAGGGGCGCTCGGTGACAGGATCGCGAAGCGGCGCGGTGCCGCCCTCCCTCGCGACGAGGCTCGCGAACACCGCGGCGCTGGTCACGCCGTCGATCCACCCGCCGAAGCGGGTGTGGATGTGCTTCCACGGCTCGGCGGCGAAGGCTATCTCCGTCGACTCGTCGCCCGCCTCCCGCTCGCGGGCGATCCCCTCGTGGAGGGAGCCGAGGCGGACCCGCTCGACGCGGCCGCCGGCTTCCCGCACCCGGTCGTCGATGCGGGCCGAGGCGTTCGGCGTCGTCACGACGACGGGGTCGTCGGCGTTGCTCGTCTCGACGTAGTGGTGCGCCAGTATCGCCAGGACCGTGTCCTCGTGGATCACGTCGCCGCCCGGACCGACGATCACGATGCGGTCGGCGTCGCCGTCGTGGCCGATCCCGAAGTCGAACGCGTCGTCGTCGCCGACGAACTCCCGGAGGTCGGCGAGCGACTCCGGCGTCGGCTTGCTCTCGCGGCCCGGGAAGTGGCCGTCGACGTTGGCGTTCAGCGCGACGACGTGCGCGCCGAGCTCGCGGAGTACTTGCGGGGTGGCGAGGCTCGCCATCCCGTTGCCGCAGTCGACGGCCACGGAGAGGCCGTCGAGCGGTTCCGCCGCGTCGGTGACGGCCTCCCGGGCGTAGCCGACGACCGCGTCGCGGTAGGCGCCCAGCACGTCGAGGTCCTCGCCGTCGCCCCACTCGTCCCAGGGGGCCGGCGACGTCCCCTCCTCGACGCGGCGCTCGACGGCCTCCTCGGCCTCGCGGTCGTACTCGACGCCGTCGACGAACAGCTTGATCCCGTTGTCCTGCGGGGGGTTGTGGCTCGCTGTGATCATGGCACCGCGTCGCCCCTGCGAGGCGAACGCCACCGCCGGCGTCGGTAGCTGCCCGAGTCGTCGCACGTCGGCGCCGGCGCTCTCCAGTCCCGCTTCCACTGCGGCCGAGAGCGCCGGCCCGCTGACGCGGCCGTCCCGGCCGACGACGAACGTCTCGCCGTCCACGCCCGCGGCGCGACCGACCGCGAGCGCGAGTTCCGGCGTCACGTCGTCGCGGACGGGGCCACGGATACCTGCAGTTCCGAACAGAGTCATACCTGCCCGTTTCGGTCCCGAGTACTTAGGTTGGGGCGATTTCGCGGCCGCACGTCCACGGCGACACTTCGCCCGCACGGCAGTGTGCTCCGCGCGACGACGCCACGCCGTCGGCCAGTATTACCGTTAACGTGTACCACCTGGGTTTAAGCGGGTGTGGTTAGTAGGGGGTCGGTAAGCGACCACCGTCGGTACGCGACTGACCTGGCATGTACACCGTCGACGCTGACTTTCCAGTCGACTCGATCCCCCCCGGGACGAACCTGCTCGTCACTGGGCCGCCGATGACGGGCAAGTACGACCTGCTGATCCGGCTGCTCGCCGAGGGATTCCGCCACGGCGACGGCGCGGTCGTCGTCACGACGAAGGAGGGACCGGACCGCGTGCACGCACACGTCACCGATCGCGCCGGCGTCGACTCGGTAGCCGAGCTCGGCGTCGTCGACTGCACCGGTCGGGAAGGCGGCCGGTCCGGGGACGACCGGATCCGCTACGTCTCCTCACCGGCAGACCTGACGGGCATCGGGATGGCCAGCTCCGGGCTGATCGAGACGTTCGCCGACCGCGGACTGGGTGTCCGGACGGGCCTACACTCGCTGTCCCAGCTGCTCATGTACGCCGACGTCAAGACCGTCTTCCGCTTCCTGCACATCCTCACGGGGCGGATCAGCTCGGCGAACGGGCTCGGCGTCTGTACCCTCGACAGCGAGGCACACGACGACCAGACCGACCACACGGTCCGGCAGCTGTTCGACGGGGTGATAGAGACGAGAAACGGTGACGGCGACCGGTCGTTCCGGCTACGAGGCCTCGGCGACGCGGACGGAGAGTGGACGTCGTTTTAGAGTTCGACGCCGCTCGGAATGAGGCTGTGCTGTCGGAGCAGGTTCCCCTCGCTGTTGTACACGAGGAAGGTCCGCTTGTCGTAGACGACGAGCTCCTCCCCGTCGACGTAGATGCGGACCTCGTAGCGACCGTCGGACTCCGACGACTCCTCGCCGTAGCGCCGGGCGGCGCGGATGAACGTGAGGACGTCGTCCGCGTCCTCGTTCAGTTCGATGATGAAGTCGCCGGTGATGCGGTTCGTGACGCTCACGACGCCGCTTGCGTCGTCGGCGTCGAGCGAGGACTGGAGTCGGTAGGCGACGTCCGTCCCTTCCGCGTCGAGGAACTCCCCGTCGGGCCCCGTGAGGCGCTCCCGAAGCGTCGACGCCGGGCCCTCGAAGTCGATCTCGACCGTCGGTTGCGCGGGTTCGCCGTCCTCGTCCACCCAGTCCACGTCGCTCACGTCAAGCGTGAAATAATCGCGCCTCATTCCCTACCACGTTGTACGGTCTCAGCGGGTATGAACGTAACGCCCGAGGTGGGAACGCCCGACTCGCGGAACGCTGACAGTTCGACGGCGTCGCCCGATCCGGCAGTCGGGACCGACCCAGTCGGTCGGTCGCCGGGAACGGCGGTCCCCGGTCGCCGACGAGGCCGCGGCCGCGCAAACGCCTCGAAGGTTTTTTGTCCGGCGGGTATCCCCACCCACCATGGAACTGGTTCGCTCCGAGTACGCCGAGGAAGCGGCGGTGCTTTTCGCCTGGCTCTCAGCCCTGCTGCCGTGGTCGTTCACCTACGGGTCGCCGGGAGGCTCCCGGTTCGTCGTCATCAGGTTTCCGGTCCTCCTCTACGAGAACCTCCGCGGGTTCTCCGAGCAGTTCGACGGCACCCGGCTCATCACGCCGTTCGACGCGCTGGAGCGGGCCGTCGAACTCGGCCTCCAGCAGGAGTACGCCGCCGCCGAACTGGAGTCGCGTTACGGGTCCACGGACACCGGCCTGACCGTGGAGACGCTCGTCGACGCCCTCGGGACGGGGAACGCCGGACAGGTCTGGGCCTACGTCGCGTGGACCGTCGGCATCCTCGCGCTGCTCGCCGCGGTCGTCCTGAGCCTGCTCATGTACTTCGAGGTCGACGCCCTCGACGCCGCCCCGGTCGACGTGGTGCGGTTGATGGGGGTCCTCCTCCTCGTCGCCGCGGTCCTGTACTCGGCGGCGACCGTCCTCCTCTGGCGGAACTACCCGGGGCTGTTCGTCCCGCTCGGCCCCGCGCTGTACTTCGTCTTCGCCGGCACCCTGTTGACGATCGACCGGTGAGCGGTCGGCCGCCTAATTTAAGTCCTCTCGCTGCAATATCCGGTAGCAACCTCTCAGATACGGATCATACAGATGGACGACACCCAGGACTCCCAGCCGAGCGACGCGCCGTCGCGCGACGAGACCGCCGCCGAGCCGCGGGACTCCGACGACGGCCGCTTCGACGCCGTCAGACGACGGATCCGACGCGCGGTCGAGATGCTCCGCGGGTCGAACGTCGACCCGGAGAACTACGACCCCGACCGCCACGGCAACCTCGTCACGTTCGACGGCCTCGACGGCTACGAGGAGATAGACCGGTACTGGGTGAACGCCCCCTTCGCGTTCGTGTCGATAAACCGCGACCCCGAGGAGAACAAGCACGTCTACCACGCCGTCGAACCGCAGCTGGAGGAGTACGAGTACGCCCTCCTGGAGGCGCTGTTCGACGACATCCGCGACCCCTTGGTCTACCGGCAGGACGTCGACGACGGCGACGTGGAGTCGGTGCTCGCCGACGAGCTCCGTGAACACCTCGAACGCTACGGGGCCGAGGTCGACATGCAGACGTTCTACAAGCTGTTTTACTACCTCTACCGGGCGTTCCGCGGGTTCAACAAGATCGACCCGATCATGCGGGACCCCCACATCGAGGACATCTCCTGTGACGGCTACGACCTCCCCATCTTCGTCTACCACGACGAGTACACAGACATCGAGACGAACGTCTCGTTCGGACAGGACGAACTCGACAACTTCGTCATCCGCCTCGCCCAGCACTCCGGCCGGCACATTTCCATCGGCGACCCGATGGTCGAGACGACGCTGCCGGACGGGAGCCGCGCGGAGCTCGCGCTCGGCGAGGAAGTGACGCCCCGCGGCTCCGCGTTCACCATCCGGAAGTACGCCGACGAGCCGTTCACGCCCGTCGATCTGCTGGAGTACGGCACGTTCAGCGTCGACCAGATGGCCTATCTCTGGCTCGCTATCGAGAACAACAAGAGCCTCATCTTCGCCGGCGGCACGGCGTCGGGGAAGACGACGTCGATGAACGCCATCTCGATGTTCATCCCGCCGCGCTCGAAGGTGCTGACCATCGAGGACACCCGCGAGCTCGCGCTGTACCACGACAACTGGCTCTCCAGCGTCACCCGCGACCGCATGTCCGAGGGCAGCGACATCACCATGTACGACCTCCTGCGGTCGGCGCTTCGCCACCGCCCGGAGTACATCGTCGTCGGCGAGGTCCGCGGCGAGGAGGCGATCACCCTGTTCCAGGCGATGAACACGGGGCACACGACGTACTCGACGATGCACGCCGACAGCGTACGGACGGTGATCAACCGACTGGAGAACGAGCCGATCAACGTCCCGCGGGCGATGGTTCAGAGCCTCGACGTCCTCTGCGTCCAGACGCTCACCCGCTTCGAGGACGAGCGCGTCCGCCGGAACAAGACGATCGCCGAGATAGAGGGGATCGACCAGCGGACCGGCGAGCTCGACTACTCGAACGCCTACTCCTGGAACCCCGACGACGACTCGTTCGAGGGCGGCGACAGCGAGGTCTTAGACGAGATCCGCGACGACAACGGGTGGGACCAGTCCGAGCTCCTGCGCGAACTGCAGCGACGCCGGGAGTTCCTGCGATACCTCTGGGACAACGACGTGACGGACTACCGGCGGTTCACCGCGATGATAAACGAGTACTACTCCGACCCGGACGCCGCGATGGCCTCGATCGACGACGGCGCCGAGTCGGAGCTCCTCCCGACCGACTGATGGCGCTCGCGAACTACCTCCCGCTGGTCGTCGCCGTCGCCGCGTTCCTGCCCGCGCTGCTCGCGCCGCTGAGCGCCCGCGCCGAACGGATCGTCACGCGGTTCGCGATGGTGCTTTTCGGCGACTACGTCAGCGACACGGGTCGCAAGCGCGCCCGCCGCCGACAGATGCTCCGCGCGGCGCACATGCCGACGACGTTTCGCGTGTACGCGGCGAAGACCGCCCTGTACGCCGCGCTCGCCGCGCTCGCGGGTGGCGTCCTCGCGACGTACGTCATCTGGGCGATCCTTCGCCTGCTCGCGCTCGACCCCGAGACCCTCCGCGCGGTGCTGCCCGACCGTCTCTCCGTGCTGGCGACGTTCGGCGGCGTGACGACCGTCCCGCTGGAACAGCTGTTCGGCCTCCTGCTCATCGCCGGTCTCACCCTCGGGACGGCGGGGGGCGTTCTCACCTACTGGGCGCGCTGGTGGTTCCCGCGCCACCGGGCCGAACAGCGCGCGGAGCGGATCGACGCCAGCATGCCCCAGACCGTGGCGTTCGTCTACGCGCTTTCCCGGAGCGGAATGGCGTTTCCGAAGGTGTTGCGGATCCTCTCGGACAACCGCCGGGTGTACGGGGCCGCCGCGGACGAGGTCCAGGTCGCCGTCCGGAACATGGACATGTTCGGCATGGACATGATCTCCGCGATCAAGACGATGTCCCGCCGGACGCCCAGCGAGAACTTCAGGGAGTTCGGCGAGAACCTCACCGGCGTCCTCCAGAGCGGACGGAGCCTCTCCGAGTTCCTCCGCCAGCAGTACGAGGAGTACCGGGAGGAGGCCGAGGCCCAGCAAGAACAGCTGCTCAACCTGCTCGCGACGATGGCCGAGGCGTACGTGACGGTGCTCGTCGCCGGCCCGCTGTTTCTGATAACCATCCTCGTCATCATCGGGATCACGGTCAACGACACGCTCCCGGTGTTGCAGTTGCTCGCGTACTTCCTCTTGCCACTCGCCAACCTCGGGTTCATCCTCTATCTCGACACGGTGATGGCCTCGATGACCGGCGCGACGACCCCCGAGAAGATCGAGTCGGCGCTGTCCGACCTCTCGGGCATCCGCCGCGTCGAGGGGCCGCGACCCCGGACCGACGGAGGACGGGGGCCGACGGAGGGTCGCACCGCCGACCCCAACGTCGAGCGGCTCCGGGCCTACCAGCGGTTCCGGTGGGTGCGAACCCGGCTCGGCCAACCGCTCCAGACGGTGCTCGACCGCCCGGTCGCGCTGCTGTGGGTGACGGTCCCCCTTGCCGTCGCCGTCACGGCGTGGCGACTCCCGCAGGCGGTCGCGGCCGGCGGGCTGACGCCCGCCGCCGTCGACGACCTGCTCATCCAGGCTGGGCTGTTCGTCATCGGGACGTTCGCGCTCGCCTACGAGGTCCACAAGCGCCGCATCGAGGCGATCGAGGCGTCGATCCCCGACTTCCTCGACCGCCTCGCGAGCGTCAACGAGGCCGGGATGACCGTCGTCGAGAGCCTGAACCGCGTCCGAACGAGCGAACTCGGCGCGCTCAACCGTGAACTCGACCGCGTGTGGGCCGACATCCAGTGGGGCGCGGACGTCGAGACCGCGCTGCGGCGCTTCGAGGCGCGGATGCGCACGCCGACCGTCTCGCGGGTCGTCACGCTCACGACGAAGGCGATGAACGCCAGCGGCAACCTCGGCACGGTGCTGCGGATCTCGGCCGCGCAGGCGAAGGCCGACCGGCGGCTCAAGCGCGAGCGCCGACAGGAGATGCTCACCTACCTCGTGGTCGTGTACGTCTCGTTCGGCGTCTTCCTCGTCATCATCGCCGCGCTGAACAACGTGCTGATCCCGAACCTCCCCGAGGGGAGCGTCGTGCCGAACGCCACGAGCGACCGGGCCGGCAACATCGGCGCGATCCAGACGGTCAGCAATCTCGGCAGCATCGACGAGGGTGCGTACACGCTCGTGTTCTTCCACACGACGCTCATCCAGGGGGTGCTCTCCGGCATGGTCGCAGGCCAGATGAGCGGGGGAGACGTGCGCGACGGGGCGAAACACGCCGCCATCCTGCTCGCGCTGGCGTACGCGGCCTTCCTCGTCATCCTTTAGGCCCCTTCGGCCCGAACGCCGTCCATGGACCGGGACCCCGCCGCGGTGCGCGACACCTACGACCGTATCGCCGGCCACTTCGCCGAGACCCGCGAGTACCCCTGGCCGGAGGTCGAGTCGTTCCTCGGTGACGCCCCCGACGGCGGCGTCGCGCTCGACCTCGGCTGCGGGAACGGCCGCCACGCGGAACTCCTCGCCGAGCGGCGCGACCGCGTCCTCGCCTGCGACCTCAGTCGGGGGCTCCTCGAAACCGCCTGCGAGCGGGCGTCGAAACGCGGCTTCGACGCCGACCTCGTGCAGGCGGACGCGAGCGCGCTGCCGATCCGCGACGGCGCCGTCTCGGTCGCGGTGTACGTCGCCACGATCCACCACCTGCCCGAGCGCGACGCCCGCGTCGCGAGCCTGAACGAACTCGCTCGCGTCCTCGCTCCCGGCGGGCGCGCGCTCGTCAGCGCGTGGAGCACCGCCCACGACCGCTTCGACGCCGAGGCGGGGTTCGACACGACGGTCGACTGGACGCTCCCAGGCGGCGAGACCGTGCCGCGCTTCTACCACATCTACGCGCCCGACGAGTTCGAGGCGGACCTCCGCGAGAGCGCCCTCGGCGTCCGGAGATCGTTCGTCTCCAGCGGGAACTGCTACGCCGTCGTCGAGTGAGACGGCGGCCGACCGCGGCGGCCGGTCGCGCTCGCCGCACGACCGCTCTGGGTTTATCCCTCCCGAACGTCTACGATCTGGTAGTTATGAGCCAGGAACTCCGGGAGTACGAGGTGGCGGTCGTCGGCGGCGGACCGGCCGGCCTGACGACAGCGCTGTACGCGACGCGACTCGGCCACGACACCGTCCTGATCGACCGGGGCGGCGGCCGCGCCGCGATGATGCTCGACACGCACAACGTCATCGGCGTCACCGAGGACGTGTCGGGCAACGACCTCCTCGGTCGCGCGAGAGCGCAGATCGAGGGCTACGGCGCGGACATCCGTCAGGAACTCGTCACGGACGTGACCGACGTGAGCGGGGGCTCGGAGGACCCGCTGTTCCGGTTAGAGACCGGCGACGGGGAGTACGCCGCGGACCGCGTCGTCCTCGCCACGGGGTTCACGGACGCCCGGCCCGACCCGCCGCTCCCGCGGACGGGACGCGGCCTGCACTACTGCCTCCACTGCGACGCCTACATGTTCGTCGACGAGTCCGTCTTCGTGATGGGCCACGGCGACAGCGCCGCCTACGTGGCGATGATCATGCTCAACTTCACCGACGAGGTGGACCTCCTGCTCGACGGCGACGACCCCACGTGGAGCGACGAGACGGACGAACTCCTCCGCGCCCACCCCGTCGACGTCGTCGAGGAGGAAGTCACCGGCACGTTCCAGGACGAGGACGACCCCGACTGGCTCGGCGGACTGGAGTTCTCGGACGGCACCACCCGCGAGTACCGCGGCGGGTTCCCGATGTACGGGTCGAACTACAACAACGACCTCGCCGCCGACCTCGGCGCCGACATCAACGACGACGGCACC
The DNA here is from genome assembly GCF_003675875.1 of Halostella limicola. Classification (NCBI taxonomy): domain Archaea; kingdom Methanobacteriati; phylum Methanobacteriota; class Halobacteria; order Halobacteriales; family Natronoarchaeaceae; genus Halostella; species Halostella limicola. Next base: position 179,971 of record NZ_RCDI01000003.1, read on the forward strand.
GTCGCGGTGGACGACCACGGCCGCACCAGCGTCGACGGCCTCTACGCCGTCGGCGACCTGACGCCCGGCCACAACCAGATCCCCGTCGCGATGGGCCAGGGCGCGAAGGCCGGCATCGCGATCCACAAGGACCTCCGGACCTTCCCGAAGTCGCTGGACGAACTCGACGAGGCGGTTGACGAGGCCGAGGTCCCCGCCATCTCGCCGGACCTCCGCGAGACCGCCCGCGCCCACGGCGACGACTGAAAAGGATAACACCCTTATTGCAGGGCGATTTAGCGGTGGGTGAGCGCTTGCGTGCGCGAGTGAGCGAAGCGCGCCGGTGTTGAGACGGACGGAGTCCGTCGATCCACGGCGCGAGTGAGCATAGCGAACGAGCGCCGGTGGTCTAGTGGCAGGACCTGAGCCTTCCAAGCTCATGGCCCGGGTTCAAATCCCGGCCGGCGCATGATTGTCTCGAACGGACGTGAGAGACATCACCGTCACGCCGGTGATTTGAACTACGCGAGACGAGCGTAGCGAGTCTCGCCATCGAGTTCAAACCCCGGCCGGCGCACTTTCTGCCGATCAGTTCTGCTTCGAGTCGGCCCCCTACAGCGTTTCTCCCGTTCTGTGTTCCCGCCGCCCGCAATCTTGGTGTTTGGTAACAACCAACAATGACTATGTTGCATCGCGAACTAGTTCCCCGCGCCATGCAGGCCCAACAGCGACTGCAGTTCGACAGCGAGGACCGAAAGCGCCTGTACGAGCACGTCGAGCGCAACGGGGCCGTCGAGCGCGACGAGTTGGACGAGGCGTTCGGGATGGACCGGGACCGGATCGACGAGGAGCTCTCGGCGCTGGAGGCGGACGGATACCTCGAAGAGCGCGACGGGATCTATCGCATCGCGGTCGACCTCGGGGAGGAGCTGACCTACGAGGCCGACGGGGTCGAAGTGACCATCCGCCCGGCGGAGCAGTCCGACCTCACGGGGCTGGTGGGAGTCATGCGCGAGGTCGCGGAGGAGGACGCCTACCTGACCGCCGAGACCGTGGTGGACCTGCTCGACCACGAGGAGGTCGTCTTCCGGAACAACGACGTCGAGTCGCGGACGTTCTTCGTCGCGACCGTCGCGGGCGACGTGGTCGGCTGGGTCCACCTCCAGTCGCCCAACTTCGAGAAGCTGCAACACACCGCGGAGCTGACGATCGGGGTCCTCGACGAGTACCGCGGCCACGGCATCGGGAGCCACCTCATGGAGCGGGGCCTCGAGTGGGCCGAGTCGAGCGGCTACGAGAAGGTGTACCAGAGCCTGCCGGCGACGAACCAGGAGGCGGTCCGGTTCCTGGAGCAGCACCGCTGGGAGACCGAAGCGATCCGGCGGGCGCACTACAAGATCGACGACGAGTACGTCGCCGAGCAGCAGATGGCCGTCATGCTCAGCCAGCCCGAACTGGTCTGAGGCGGCGAGAGCCGCGGCGTGGTACCGCCTCTCGTCCCCGCGGTAGCTTCAAGACCGACGGCCCGGAACCGACGAGCGATGGAGGACGCCGACGACGCCGTCGCCGACCTGGAGGCGTACTGCGAGTTCGACGAGAACCGCGTGTACCTGTTTCTCGCCATCGCGCGGTCGAAGGAGAACCCACACGTCGACGGCGGGTCCGAGGTCACGTTCCGCGAAGTGGTCAGGGACGAGGCGGACGTCCGCCGCAAGTACGACAGGCTCCGGACCCTGACGCGGGGATACCAGACCGAATTCGGCGAGTCGCTGACCTTCCGCCTGTACGTCACCGCCAACGCGCGAAACGCCGTGGACGCCTTCTTCAACTTCCGTGAGCGCACCGACGACTGGGTCCGGGACCGGTTCAAGGGCGACGAGGTCGCGCCGCGGAAGTTCAAGCGGGTGGACGGGTACTGGAAGTCCGAACTGCAGAAGCCGGCGGCGAGAGACGAGACGCGGTTCGTCTTCGACCTCGACGACGCGTCGGCGGCGGACCGCGAGCGGATCGTCTCGGCGCTGTCAGAGCGGACGACGGTGGCCACGTGGCGGGAGACGCCCAACGGCTACCACGTCGTCGCCGAGCCGTTCAACTACAACGACCTGCACGTCGACGTCGACTACGAACTGAAGACGGACGCCCTGCTGTACGTGACCTACCTGACCCGCGCGGAGGGCGGCACCGCGGCCGAGTAGGCTGGCGGGAGAAGCAGTACTCAGAGCAGTCGTTCCTCGCCGGTTTCGGCGGCCCGGTAGGCGTTCTGTACGATCCGGAGGTCGGCGAGGCCCTCCTCGCCGTCGGACTCGCAGCCGCCGCCGTCGAGGACGCAGTTGGCGAAGTAGTCGAACTCCTCGCGCACCTCGTCGACGACCGGACCGGTGTACTCCGTGCGCGAGTCGCCGCGCTCGATCACGATCTCCTGGGCGGTGTGACCTCCGAACGGGTCGCGGATCAGGACCTGGCCGTCGGTGCCGAGCACCTGCAGTCGGCTGTCCGGGTGCGCGTTGAAGCTGGCGGTACAGGAGGCCGTCGTGCCCCCGACAAACGTCAGGAGCACGGCGGCGTGTTCCTCGACGAGGTCGAACGGCGGGCCCGGCGAGGTGGTGTCGGCCTGCACGCTGACCGGGGTGGCATCCAGCAGGAACCGGCTCGTGTTCAGCGGGTAGATGCCGAGATCGATCAGCGCGCCGCCGCCAGCGACCGCAGGGTCGAGCCGCCACGTGTCCCGCCCGACGTTTTCGAGCAATCGGGTGGAGAAACCGCCGTGGACCTGCACCGGGTCGCCGATCACCCCGTCGCGGATCGCCTCGCGCATCCGCCGGATCGACGGCTCCGTGCGGAGTCGATAGGCGGTCATCAGTACGACGCCGGCGTCATTACAGGCCCGGACCATCCGCTCTGCGGCGTCGACGTCCGCCGCGAGCGGTTTCTCGCAGAGGACGTGCTTGCCGAGCCGCGCGGCGGCCTCGGCGTAGTCGTCGTGGTACGCCGGCGGTGTCGACACGTAGACGGCGTCGTAGGCGTCGGCGCCCTCCCCGTCCTCGAACGCCTCGTAAGTGAGCGTCCGAGCGACGCCGTACTCGTCGGCGAGGGTTTGGGCTTTCTCCGGCGAACCGCTGACGAGGACCGTCGTCTCGCAGAACTCCGCGTCCCGGATCGCCGGCAGCGCGCGGTTCCGCGCGAACCCCCCGAGACCGACGACCGCCATCCGGACGGTCCCCCCGTCGGTCGTCTCCCAGTCGCGGCGGGTGAACCCCTCGAAGTAGCTCCCGAGATCCATATCTGATACTCGCGACTACGGCCCAGAAGCGTGTTAATTCTTGGCAGGAAATGCGTCGGTGGCGCACGACGCGCCGCGAAGGCCGCGCCAGCGGGTGAACTGCGACGGCAGCGAAACGCCGCGACGCCGGCGGCGTCCGACGGTTACGCCGCGCTTCCGTTGGTCGCCCGGTACGTCACCTCGACCGTCGCGCTGACGGTGAGCGGGCCAGGATCTATCTGGGTACTGGCGCCTTCACGCGCCGCGTCCTCGGTCATCGCTTCGAACGGCCCGAACCGGGGTTCGACGGTCGAGACAGAGTGAACGCCGTCGATCTGCAGGTCGGCGCTCGCGGCGATAGCGTCGGCCTGGGACCGAGCGCTGTCGACGGCGTTCGAGAGCGCCTCGTTGCGGAGTTCGCTGCGGGTCTCGTCTGAGAGGGTGAGCTGCACGCCCCGGACGGCGGACGCACCGTTCGACGTCGCCACGTCGAGGAGTTCGCCGGCACGGCTGACGTTGTCCACTTCGACCGCGAAGCCCTGTTCGGCCACGTAGTCGCCGGACGCGTTACGGGGGTCGAAGCGCCCCTCCTGATAGACGCTGTAGTCGGTGGTGCGGACCGCATCCTCGGAGACGTTGGCCTCGGTGAGCGCGGTCCGGAGGCGAGACGCGTTCTCCGCAGCCTGTCGGGTGGCGTTCTCCGGCGTCTCGGCGGTCGCGGCGACCGCGAGGAACAGGACCGCGGCGTCGGGTTGGGCCTGTGCCTCCCCGGTCGCCGTGACCGTAATCGTGCCCTCGGTGCTGGCGGCGGTCTGGTTACCGTCGGTCTCGTTACCGTCCTCCTGTATCGCGGCGTCGACCGGACCGGCCGTTCCGAGCCCGGCGACGGGGGCGACGGCGAGGACGCTGCACAGTGCGACCGCGAGTATCGCTTTGCGAGTGAGGTGCTGAACCATGCCCGTCGAACTACGACGCCGAGGGTCGTATGCGAAACCGCCGAGTCGTTACCGCCTGCCGGCCGGATAGCTACGGTTCACTGTGCGTTGCCTTCGTGACGCGGACCACCGGTCGGGAGACGGCGAGTTCCCGTTCAGCCGTGGTTCCGGCCGAACCGCGAGCGGGCCCCGTACGACCGGTCGGCGGCACTCGGATCGGTCGAAGACGACGCCAGTGACCGGGCGTAGTCGGTGACTCGCTCCCACTGCGAGTCGTCGGCGGCGTACACCGGGTCGGCGTCGTCCGCGACGCCGTCGAGGTAGGTCCCGATTTCGCGGAGGTACGTCGCCGGCCCGCCGGGGATGCGGTCGACGGCGACGAACCCCTTCGTCTCGAACTCGGCTTCGAGCCGGGCGTCGCCGTCCTCGGTGCGGAGGACGTTCGTCCGCTCGACGATCTCGATACGGTCGCCGCGCCAGTAGTGAGCGAAGTGGTAGGCGTCGACGCCGAGCAGCCGCTGACCGCGGAACTCGGCGGGGTACTCGGGGGGCTCTTCGCGAACAGGGATGGGGTCATCGTCGAACATTCTAATACTATCAGTTATACTCTGCCGTGAGAGTATATCTTCAGATAATCCTAAGCGGCCGCCCACGTATAAGCACCGCGCTGGTGGTAAGCTTTCGCGCACGACCGTCACCGTCCGCCGTCGGGCGGACTGGGTATCGTGGCGACTGCGGCGCTCAGCGTAGTCCACGGCGCCCGGCGACGGAGTATTGCTTCCCGCACCCACACGCGATCAGTCGGTGTGCCGGGGGCATCGGTACACGACGCCGTCGAGACGTTTGGGCGTGAATATCGCAGTCGTCGGGGGCGCTGCGGGCGTGGTTGTGCCCGTTCGTCGCAAGTCCTTTACCGGGCAGGACCGTATCCCCGGCGTAAAATGGCTGGTTCGATGTCGGACCACCTCGAACGGGAGATGGAGTGCGAGGGGCTGTTGCACTGCCTCCACGGCCTCAAGGAACTCGACCGCGAGTGCTTTCTGGTGCTCGTCGACAGCGCGGAGCCGCTGACGGTCGACGAGGTCGCCGAGCGGGTCGACCGCGAGCGGTCGACGGCCTACCGGTCGATCCAGCGGCTGGTCAACACCGGCTTCGTCCAGAAAGAGCAGGTGAACTACAAGCAAGGCGGCTACTACCACGTCTTCTACCCCACGGACCCCGACGAGCTGGCCGACGAGATGCAGCGGCTCCTGAACGACTGGTACGCGCAGATGGGCCAGCTCATCCACGAGTTCCGCGAGAAGTACCGCCGCCGGGCCGAGGAATCGCAGGCGGCCGAGTGACGCGGCGTCGACCGCAGGGCTATTTAGCGGTCCCTCTCGAAACCCCGCGCATGCCAGGGGACAGCGAGGACCCGAACGAAGACGTACAGTACCATCTCGGCGTCGCCTCCGACGACGTCGCCGACGCCGTTCTCCTGCCCGGGAACCCCGAGCGCATCGAGAAGATCACGGCCCTGTGGGACGAGGCCGAGGAGCGCGGCCACCACCGCGAGTACCGCACCGTCACCGGCTCCTACGACGGCGCGCCGATCAGCGTCACCTCGACCGGCATCGGCAGCCCCTCCGCGGCCATCGCCGTCGAAGAGCTCGCCCGCATCGGCGTCGACACCTACATCCGCGTCGGCTCCTGCGGCTCCATCAAGCCCGAGGCCGAGGTCGGCGACCTCGTCATCACGACTGGCGCGGTCCGTCAGGAGGGTACCAGCGCGGAGTACGTCCGCGAGGACTACCCCGCCAACGCGAACCACGAAGTCGTCTCCGCGCTCGTCGCCGCCGCCGAGCGCCTCGGCTACGACTACCACACCGGCATCACGACGAGCACCGACTCCTTCTACGCCGGCCAGGGCCGCCCCGGGTTCGAGGGGTTCGAGGCCGCCGGCAGCGACGAACTGATCGAGAGCCTGAAGGAGGCGAACGTCACGAACTTCGAGATGGAGGCGAGCGCCATCCTCACGCTCGCGAACATCTACGGCCTCCGGGCCGGCGCGGTCTGCTCCGTCTACGCCAACCGCGAGACCGGCGAGTTCCGCACCGAAGGCGAGAGCCGCGCCGCCGAGACGGCCTCGCTCGCCGTCAAACTCCTCGCGAAGATGGACGAGAAGAAGGCCGAAGCCGGCGTCGACGAGTGGCACGCCGAGCTGAGTTTGGACTGACGGCTCTTCTACCGTCGTTCGGCCGCGAGGAACCGCTTCGCCGCGCGAAGCGTGTTCCGAGTCGGGGGAGGGCAGGCCTACGGATAACCGATAGACCCGTGAGTGAGCGAAGCGAACGAACGGTCCGAGGAACCGTCGAGGGACGGCGAAGCCGTCGCGAGGCGGTGACGAAGTGATTTTGGTCGAGCTTTTGCCGAGTCTCGGGAAACCGGCGCGATAGCGCCGTGTTTCCCGTCACGCAGCGCAAAAGGTCGTTAAAGATCGCCCCAGGCCTTCGCCGCGCGGCCGACGCCGGCGATGTCGGCGATCCAGCGGGCGGCGATGCCCTTCTTCAGCGTCTCGGCGGGGAACGAGCCGAAGGTGTTGATCGGGACGCCCTGCACGTCGTGGGCGACGGCCTTGTCGCCGATGGAGATGACCGTCCCCTTGTCCTTGTGGGTCCAGGACTTGAGCGGGCGGTTCTGGACGGCGCGGGCGATGTTCTCGCCGGCGACCTCGGCGGCCTGCCAGGCGGCCTGGGCCGTCGGCGGGGCGGGGTTGTCGTTCTGCTCGATGATCGCGGAGTCGCCGATGGCGAACACGCGCTCGTCACTGGTCTGGAACGTCGCGTCGGCGTTGACGCGGTTGTGCTCCTTGTCGAGGTCTGCGTCGTCCAGGGCGTCGCGGCCGGTGATGCCGCCGGTCCAGACGAACACGTCGTACTCCAGCGGGTCGCCCTCGTCGAAGTGGATGGCGTCCTCTTTGGCCTCGACGATGGGGTCGTCGGTGAGGATCTCGACGTCGGCCTGCTGCAGGCGCTTGCGGAGCGCGCCCTGCACCTCGGGGTCGTTGCCGGGGAAGATCTCCTCCAGCGCCTCGACGAGGTAGATGTCGATGGGTGCCTGGTGCTTGTCGCGGAACTCCGCGACCTCGCCGGCGCTCTGGATGCCCGAGAGGCCGGCGCCGCCGATGACGACCTGCGCGGGGTCGTTCCGCGTCGCCTTCTGGGCGGCGGACTTGACCGACTGGTGGATCTCCAGGGCGTCGTCGAGGCTCTTCAGCGTCAGCGCGTTCTCGCGCATGCCGTCGATGCCGTAGAACGCGGTCTGGCTGCCGAGCCCGACGAGGACGTAGTCGTAGTCGATCGTGTCGCCGCTCGCGAGCTCCACCTCTCGGTCGTCGACGTCCAGGCCCGTGACCTCGTCCTGAACGAAGCGGGTCGTCGGCGACTTGATCTCGTCGACCGGGATCGTGATGTTCTCCTGGACCGACGGGTCGCGGATGCAGCGGTGGGACTCGTGGAGGACGAGGTGGTAGTCGGTCTCCGACACCCACGTCAGCTCCGCAGTGCTATCCAGTTCCTCTTCGAGTTGCTTGATAGCGCCCGCACCGGCGTAACCCGCGCCGAGCACGACGACCTTCGTTGTCATGACTCGAAATCGGGCACCCTCTGATACAAAGCCTTTGAAACACGCATCCGGTGGTTAGTGGTACCACACTGCTCGGTCCGCGGCCGCGACGGCCGCCGCTGCACGGGCGGGGAGAAGAGAGAAAGGAGCGGAGACGATCAGTGATCGGGTTCGCCGGCCGGCGCCTCCATTCCCTCGATCCGGAGAATGAGGATGTTGCTGGTGTCGTCTTTCCCGTCGACGACGCCGTCGATCAGCAGCTTCGAGAGCGGGGTCGGCCCGACCGTCACCGAGTCGCCCTCGTGGAAGTCCCGGACGGAGCCCTGGAGGTGGATCTCGGCGCGACAGAGTTCGGGGTGGTGAACGCTGCTCAGGTCGATCTCCTCGACGTTGGCCTCGGTGACCTCCTCGCCCTCGTGGAACAGCGGGACCGCGGCCGGCTCGTCCATCTGCTGGATCTCCAGGGCCTCGTACGCCGTCGCGGTCGGCTTGTAGCCGCCCTTCGGACCGGGGACGCCTTCAACCAGCTGGAGCGCCTTCAGGCTCTGCATCTGGTTGCGGATGGTGCCGGGGTTCCGGTCGACCTCCTCGGCGATGTCCTCGCCCTTTACAGCGTCCTCCGTCTCCCGGTGGAGATTTATCAAAGCGTTTAGGATAGTTTTCTGACTAGGGGTGAGCTCGATCGATGACATGGGGAATCCTTCGTAATAGATATTCTTAAATCCCGCGGTAACACCGGGTTTCCTGTACAACTATGAAGGTACTACCGGCGTAGTGAATCTTTCTGATGCGGGACGCGAGCCGGGCCGCCGCCGGGACGAAACGATACTCCTTTGCGGTTGGTCGCCGGGGTCGGAAGTATGAACGGCAAGCGCGTGCTCGTCACCGGCGGTGCCGGATTCATCGGGTCGAACTTGGCGAACCACCTCGCCGAGGAGAACGACGTGGTCGTCGTCGACGACCTCTATCTCGGCACGCCCGAGAACCTCAGAGACGACGTGGAGTTTCGCGACGCGAGCGTGCTGGACGAGGACCTGCCGACCGAAGGAGTGGACGTGCTGTTCCACCTCGCGGCGCTGTCGTCGTACAAGATGCACGAGGAGGACCCGAAACGGGGAGCGCGAGTCAACGTCGAGGGGTTCGTCAACGCCGTGGAGCAGGTCCGCGAGGAGGGGTGTGACACGGTGGTCTACGCTTCGACGTCCTCTATCTACGGGGACCGCACCGAACCCTCGCCCGAGGCCATGGACGTGAACGCTCGAACCGGCTACGAGGCCTCGAAGCTCTCGCGCGAGCAGTACGGCGACTACTTCTCGTACCACTACGACATGTCGATGGCGGGGATGCGCTTCTTCAGCGTTTACGAGGGGTTCGGTGGGGCGGAAGAACACAAGGGCGAGTTCGCCAACCTCATCGCGCAGTTCGCCGACGACATCGCCCACGGCGAGTCGCCGGTCATCTACGGCGACGGTACGCAGACCCGTGACTTCACCCACGTCGACGACATCGTCCGCGGTCTCGAGCTCGCGGCCGATCACGAACTCGACGGCATATACAACCTCGGCACCGGCGAGTCCTACAGTATCAACGAGCTGGTCGAGCGCCTGAACGAGGAACTCGGGACGGACGTGGAACCCGAGTACGTCGAGAACCCCATTCCCGAGAAGGTGTACGTCCACGACACGATGGCCGACATCTCGAAGATGAAAGCGGCGACCGGGTGGGAACCCGAGATAAGCTTCGGAGAAGGTCTCGAGCGGGTCTGCTCGCACTACGAGTAATACTCCTCGCTCGACGCTCTTCGGAGTCGTTCATTCAAGCAGTGACGTTTCGTTGACCGGATAGCTCAGGAGGAAGAAGAAAGTGAAGATAGCAACGTACCTCGTGAGCGTCGTCATGATCCGGGGGAATCCGAATATTTCTATCCAAATGAGGCTGAGTACCCACGACATGAGGAATCCAAGCACCACGGAGGCGACGGCGACGAACCCCTGCAGTCGCTTCGACTCGTAATCGTCACAGCAACCCACGCGGTGCGAAGCGGTTCGAACGATGCTGTCGTAGTACGGAATCAAGACCAATGGCGCAAAATAGTTCGGTTAGGTCGGCGTCCGCCAGGTCTGCGAACCGTACCGCTGAATCCGTTCGATTCCGGCGACGGCTCCCGCGCGTTTCGCGGGTTTTAATCCCTCCGCCGGCGGAGAACTCTCCATGAACGACACTGTCAGAGTGACGGGCGTCCCCGCCGACTACGGTGCGAACCGTCGGGGCGTCGACATGGGCCCCTCGGCTATCAGGTACGCCGGCCTCGCCGAGGCGATCGAGCGAGCGGGCGGCGACGTCGCCGACGCGGGCGACCTCCCGGCGCCGCGAGCGGAGGAGCGCGACCCCGACCACATCGAACCCGACACGGGCGACGCGAAGTACGTCAACGAGATCGAGGAGGTCTGTACCCGCCTCGCCGACGCCACGGCCGACGCGATCGCCGACGGCGACACGCCGCTCGCTCTCGGCGGCGACCACTCCATCGCCATGGGGACCATCGGCGGCGCGGCCCGCGACGCGTCGATCGGGGTCGTGTGGTTCGACGCCCACGGCGACTTCAACACGCCGGCGACCTCCCCCAGCGGGAACGTCCACGGGATGCCGCTTGCCGCGGCGCTGGGCCACGGCGAACTCGGCGCGACGGACTGGGCGCACGCGCCCGGCCTCACCGAGGAGAACGTCGCCATCGTCGGTCTGCGGAGCGTCGACGACGCCGAGAGCCAGGCGATCCGCGAGAGCGACGTGACCGCGTTCACGATGTCTGACATCGACGATCGCGGCGTCAACGACGTGGTCGAGGACGCACTCGACGTGGCGACGGACGGCACCGACGGCGTCCACGTCAGCCTCGATCTGGACTGGCTCGACCCCAAGGAAGCGCCGGGCGTCGGCACACCCGTCCGGGGCGGCGTCAGCTACCGCGAGGCCCACTCTGCGATGGAGAAAGTCGCCGAGCGCGACGAGCGCGAGGGGGTCCTCCGGTCGATGGAACTCGTGGAGGTCAACCCCATCCTCGACGAGCACAACGAGACCGCGCAGCTCGCCGTCGAACTGGCGGCCAGCGCGTTCGGCGACCGTATCCTCTAGTCCGGCGCGTCGAAGCGCTCCAGTTCCAGCGTCGCCGGATCGAGCCGGTAGTAGCTCTCCCAGACCGGTTCCAGGCCGACGAGCCGTGTTTCCTCGAACCGTCCCTCTGCGTGGCGGTGGTGGTGGCCCACGAGACACAGATCCGGCCGAAGGGTCCGCAGGATGTCGTCGACGTGGGCGCTCCCCCGCCCCATGAGCCCCTGCGGCGCCTCGTGCGTGAGGAACACGTCGACGTCGTCGAGCGCCATCGCCGCCCGCACGTCCTCGTGCGTGAAGTGCCGGCGCCGGTCGCCGGCGAGGTCGTCGCGCGACTTCTCGTACTGCGTCGGCGCGTAGTTGCCGGAGAGGCCGGCGACCCTGATGCCCTCCACGTCCGCCGCGGTGCTCGCTAACAGGCGGGCGTTTCGCTCCCCGAGCGTTGCGTTCTCCCGCATCGACGCTATCACGTCGAAGTCCTCGTTGTTGCCGGCGACGAAGTACGTCGGGACCGGCAGGTCGTAGTGCTCCAGATCGCCGACGTGAAGCGCGACGTCCGCGCCGGCGGCGTCGTAGGCGGCGAGGAGCGCCTCGCGGTTCTCCGGGTCGGACGCGTGCGCGTCGCCGAGCACGAGCATGCGCGCGCTACGACCGCCTCGCGGAAAGGCGCTCGGAACGAAGCGCCCTGCTCGTCGGTACGGCCGACGCGGACGCGTTGCTCGTGGCGATAGAGCGGGCGCGCGACCGGCAGTGAAGGCGAAAAAGAACGGACGGAAAGACGGCGGTCGTTACTCGTCGCTTCCCGGAATGACGTCGACGCTCGCGACCGTGTCGCCCTCGACGACGTCCATCACGGTGACGCCCATCGTGTTCCGCCCGACCGAGGAGACGTCGTTCGCGCGGGTGCGCATGATCTGGCCCCGGTCGCTCATGGCGACGAGGTCGTCTGCCTCGCCGACGGACTTCACCGAGACGACGCGGCCGTTGCGCTCGCCGGTCTTGATGTCGATGAGGCCCTTGCCGTAACGGGACTGGGTGCGGTACTCCGACAGCGGCGTGCGCTTCCCGTAGCCGTTCTCGGTGACGGTCAGCAGGGCGCGGTCGTCGCCCTCGTCGGTCGCGACGAGGCCCGCGACCTCGTCGTCGCCCTCCAGCTTGATCGCGCCGACGCCGCGGGCGTTGCGGCCCATCTCGCGGACCTCCGCCTCGTCGAACCGGATCGTCATGCCGTTCCGCGTGGCGACGACGAGGTCCTCGCTGCCGTCGGTCACCGCCACGTCGACGAGCTCGTCGCCGTCCTCTAAGTCCGCGGCGATGATGCCGGTCGAGAGGATGTTCTCGAACTCCGCGGCGGCGGTGCGCTTGATGTAGCCGTCGCGGGTGACGGTCGTGACGCACTCGTCGGCCTCGAACTCGTCGGTGGCGACGACGGCGGTTATCTCCTCGCCGTCGTCGAAGTCGATGAGGTTGACCGCGGACTTGCCGCGAGCGGTCCGGCTCATCTCGGGGATCTCGTAGGTCTTCAGGCGGTACACCTGCCCCTGGTTCGTGAAGCAGAGCAGGTAGTCGTGCGTGTTCGCGCGGAACACCTTCGAGACGCGGTCGCCCTCCTTCACGTCGACGCCGATGATCCCCTTCCCGCCGCGGTTCTGCGGGTCGAAGCGGTCGAGAGGCATCCGTTTCACGTAGTCGTCCTCGGTGACGACGACGATCACGTCCTCCTCGGGGATGAGGTCCTCGTGGGTGACGGTGCCCTCGTCTTCGACGATGCTCGTCTTGCGGTCGTCGGCGTACTCCTCTTTGATCTCGCGGAGCTCCTCTTTGATCACGGCGAGGAGCTCGTCCTCGTCGCCGAGGATGGTTTCGAGGCGCTCGATGCGCTCCTGGACCTGCTCGTACTCCTCTTTGATCTCGGCGGCCTCCATCGACGTGAGGCTGCCGAGCTGCATCCGGACGATGTGGTCGGCCTGGTCCTGCGAGAAGTCGTACGCCTCGATCAGCGCCTCCTTCGCGGCGTCGCGGTCCTCGGCGTCCTGGATCCGGTCGACCACGTCGTCGACGTTTTCCAGCGCCGTCAGGCGGCCTTCGAGGATATGCGCGCGGTCCTCGGCCTCGTCGAGGTCGTACTGGCTGCGCCGGCGAACGACCTCCTTGCGGTGCGCGACGTACTCCTCGAGGGTCTCCTTCAGCGTCAGGACCCGGGGCTGGCCGTCGACCAGCGCGAGGTTGATGACGCCGAAGGTGGTTTCGAGGTGGTGTTCGAGCAGCTGGTTCTTCACGACCTCGGCGTTCGCGCCGCGCTTGAGTTCGATGACGACGCGGACGCCGTTGCGGTCGGACTCGTCGCGCAGGTCGCGGACGCCCTCGATCTTCCCCTCGTTGACGTCCTCGGCGATGCGCTCGACGAGGCGGGCCTTGTTCGCCTGGAAGGGGACCTCCGTGATGACGATGCGCTCGTCGTCCTCGACCTCGAACTCGGCGCGGACGCGGACCCGACCGCGACCGGTCGAGTACGCGGAGTAGATGGCGTCGCGGCCGACGATGTTCGCGCCGGTCGGGAAGTCGGGGCCCTTGACGTGCTCCATCAGGTCGTCGACGTCGCAGTCCGGGTTGTCGATGAGGTGGACAGTCGCGTCGATCACCTCGCCGAGGTTGTGCGGGGGGATGTTCGTCGACATCCCGACGGCGATGCCCGACGAGCCGTTGACCAGCAGGTTCGGGAACGCCGAGGGCAGCACCTCGGGCTCCATGAGCCGGTCGTCGTAGTTCGATTGGTAGTCGACGGTGTCCTTCTCGATGTCGGCGAGCAGTTCCTCCGAGATGGGGCTCATCCGGGCTTCCGTGTACCGCATTGCGGCCGCGGGGTCGCCGTCCATCGAGCCGAAGTTCCCCTGGCCGTCGACCAGCGGGTAGCGCATCGAGAAGTCCTGGGCCATCCGCGTCAGCGTGTCGTAGATGGGGCCGTCGCCGTGCGGGTGGTAGTCACCCATCGTCTCGCCCACCACGGACGAGGACTTGCGGTGGCTCGATCCGCTGGTCACGCCCATCTCGTGCATCGCGTAGAGGATGCGCCGGTGGACCGGCTTGAGGCCGTCCCGGACGTCCGGCAGGGCGCGGCCGGCGATGACGCTCATCGCGTAGTCGATGTAGCTCTGCTCCATCTCGTCCTCGATGCGGACGCGCTCGACGCGCGCCGCGTCGGCGTCTACGTCCGTCGGATCTGGCGATTCCGAACTCATGTTAGATGTCCACCCATTCGGCTTCGGGGGAGTGCTCCTTGATGAACTGCTTTCGCGGCTCGACGGCGTCGCCCATCAGCACGGAGAACATCTTGTCCGCTGCGGCCGCGTCCTCGATGGTGATCTGCTTGAGGACGCGGTTCTCGGGGTCCATCGTCGTGTCCCAGAGCTGCTGGGGGTTCATCTCGCCGAGGCCCTTGAACCGCTGGACCTGCGTGGGATTGCCGTTGCACTTCTCCTCGACGATCCGGTCGCGCTCGGCCTCGGTCATTGCGTCGTACGTGTTCCCGCGGTACCGGACGCGGTACAGCGGCGGCTGGGCGGCGTACACGTAGCCCGCCTCCAGCAGCGGCTTCATGTGCCGGTAGAACAGCGTCAGCAGGAGCGTCCGGATGTGGGCCCCGTCGACGTCCGCGTCCGTCATCATGATGATCTTCTCGTAGCGGGCGTCCTCGATGTCGAACTCGTCGCCGATCCCCGTCCCGATGGCGGTGATCATGTTCCGGATCTCGTCGTTCTCCAGGATCCGGTCGAGGCGGTGTTTCTCGACGTTGAGGATCTTCCCGCCGAGCGGGAGGATGGCCTGTATTTCGGGGTTGCGGCCCTGCTTCGCGCTGCCGCCCGCGGAGTCGCCCTCCACGATGAACAGCTCCGAGTCGCTCGGGTCCTTGGTCTGGCAGTCGGCGAGCTTTCCGGGCAGCGCCGTGGACTCGAGCGCGCTCTTGCGGCGGGTGAGCTCCTCGGCCTTCTTTGCGGCTTTGCGCGCCTTCGCGGCCTCGACGGCCTTCGAGACGATGGCCTCGGCGGTGTCGGGGTTCTCCTCGAAGAAGGTGCCGAGCCCGTCGTGCATGGTGCTCTCGACGATGCCGCGGACCTCGCTGTTGCCGAGTTTCGTCTTCGTCTGCCCCTCGAACTGCGGGTCGGGGTGTTTGATAGAGATGACCGCGGTCAGCCCCTCGCGGATGTCCTCGCCCTTGAGGTTCTCGTCTAAGTCGCCGAGGAGGCCGTTGTCGCTCGCGTAGTCGTTGACGATGCGGGTCAGGGCCGTCTTGAACCCGGTGAGGTGGGTGCCGCCCTCGCGCGTGTTGATGTTGTTGGCGAAGGCGTGGAGCGAGCCCTGCAGTTCGTCGGTGGCCTGCAGCGCCACCTCGACCTGGATGCCCTCCTCCTCGTCCTCGAAGTAGATGACGTCCTCGTGGAGCGCGGTCCGGGTCTCGTTCAGGTACTCGACGAACTCGCGGATACCGCCCTCGTACCGGAACGTGTCCTCGGTCTCGTCGCGCTCGTCGCGGAGCGTGATCGCCACGCCGGAGTTGAGGAAGGCGAGTTCTCGGAGGCGGCTCTCCAGCGTCGAGTACGTGAAGTCGGTGTGCTCGAAGATGTCGTCGTCAGGCCAGAAGCGAATGGTGGTGCCAGTGTCCTCGTCCGGTTCCATGTCCCGGACGCGCTCGATGTCGTACTCGGGTTCGCCGTGGTCGTAGCGGTGCTTCCAGACGGCGCCGTCCCGTTTCACCTCGACTTCGAGCCACTTCGACAGCGCGTTGACCACGCTGACCCCGACGCCGTGGAGGCCGCCGGAGACCTGGTAGGACTTGTTGTCGAACTTCCCGCCCGCGTGGAGGACGGTCATGATGACCTCGAGGGCGGGCTTGTCGTACTCCTCGTGGGTGTCGACCGGGATGCCGCGGCCGTCGTCGTGAATGCTGACGGAGTCGTCGTCGTGGATCGTGACGGTGATCTCGTCGCAGTGACCGGCGAGGGCTTCGTCGATCGAGTTGTCGACGACCTCGTAGACGAGATGGTGTAGGCCTCGCGAGTCCGTAGAACCGATGTACATCGCGGGACGTTTCTGTACGGCTTGCAGGCCTTCCAGTACCTGGATCTGGCCGGCACCGTACTCTGTCTCTTCGCTCATAAAATCTGTTTCCGGTTAGGCCTGCGGGGGTAATAAAAGTCACGTACGCGCTCGCGCGTGCGCGGATTCGTGACAGGACGCGTACCTCGCGGAACCGGGGCCGTCTCCCGGGGGTCGGCCGTGACGTGTCTCCTCGACGGCACGAACGAGCGAGCCGAGCCCGGTCCTCGACGTGGCGGCCGCGAAGTATGTCCTCCACTGCGAGACGACGGCCGATCCCACCGCGGCGCGTGCGGCCCGGGACGGCGGCGCCCCGCTTCACTTTCACCGCGGTAGCATACAGGTTTTAAACTCCCCACGACTAACAGAGGGCACACGATGACCTCGTTCCAGTCGACGCTCGGCGAGGAATCGGAGATCGCGGAGGAGCTGGCCGAGAGCCAGCGCCAGATCTCCATCGCCGAGTTCTTCGAGAAGAACAAGCACATGCTCGGGTTCGACAGCGGGGCCCGAGGGTTGGTAACTGCGGTCAAAGAGGCGGTCGACAACGCGCTGGACGCCGCGGAGGAGGCCGGCGTCCTCCCCGATATCTACGTCGAGATAGAGGAGGTCGGCGACTACTACAAGCTCGTCGTCGAGGACAACGGGCCGGGCATCACGAAAGAGCAACTGCCCAAGGTCTTCGGGAAACTCCTCTACGGGTCTCGCTTCCACGCCCGGGAGCAGTCTCGCGGTCAGCAGGGTATCGGTATCTCCGCCGCCGTCCTCTACTCTCAGCTGACGAGCGGGAAACCCGCGAAGATCACCAGCCGCACCCAGGGGTCCAGCGAGGCCGAGTACTTCGAGCTGATCATCGACACGGACGAGAACGAGCCGGAGATCAGCGTCGAGGAGACCACCTCGTGGGACCGCCCGCACGGGACGCGCATCGAGATGGAGATGGAGGCGAACATGCGCGCCCGGCAGCAGCTCCACGACTACATCAAGCACACGGCAGTCGTCAACCCGCACGCCCGCCTCGAACTCCGCGAGCCCCAGGAGCACTTCAAGTTCGAGCGCGCGACCGACCAGCTCCCGGACGAGACCGAGGAGATCCGCCCGCATCCCCACGGCGTCGAACTCGGCACCGTCCTGAAGATGCTAGCGGCGACGAACTCCCACTCCGTCTCCGGGTTCCTCCAGGAGGAGTTCACCCGCGTCGGCGCCAAGACCTCCGACAGCGTCATCGACAACTTCCGGGACCGGCACTTCGGCCGCGAGATGACGTGGGAACCGCCTCGCGACCACGAAGACGCCGACGTCGCCGAAGCTGTCGCGAACGCCACGGCGAACAAGGGAGCCGACGCGACCGACGCCTTCGGCGCGGCCGTCGCCGAACGCGTCGCGAGCCACGACCGGATCGCCCACTACCAGCTACGGGACGCGGTCGCCGAGGCGGCCGAGCAGGTCGGCGACGGCTTCGCCGCGACCTTCGGTTCGACGGTGCAGGAAAACGCCGTCGAGGCGGCCTGGTCGGCGATCCTGGGCGCGGACGATGACGACGAGGTGCCCGAGGGGCGGCGCGCGGCCGACCTCTACGGCCTCGTCGACGAGGCCACGAGCAGGCGGAAAGACGACGCGACGGTCGAGTCGCTCGCCTCGCGGATCGCCAACCGCTTCCGCAACGACGAGGACGCCCGCGACCGCCTGACCCGCGAGGAACTGGCCGAGTACGTCGGCTGGGCGGCCGACCGAACCGCCGAGCGAGAGGACGTGAGCATCGGCGAGACGGCCCGCGAGAACGTCGTCGAGGCGATCTGGTCCGTGATGGCGACCGTGCCCGACGACGTGCCGAAGGTCCGCGAACTCGCGGACGACCGGGACGCGGCGAGCGAACTGCTCGAAGCGATGCGCGCGACGGACATCATGGCCCCGCCGACGAACTGCCTCGCGCCCATCACCGACGAACTGGTCGAGGCGGGCCTGAAAAAGGAGTTCGACGCGGACTTCTACGCCGCGGCGACCCGCGACGCGGAGGTCACCGGCGGCGACCCGTTCATCGTCGAGGCGGGCATCGCCTACGGCGGCGAACTGCCCGACGAGGGCAAGGCCGAGGTGATGCGCTTCGCCAACCGCGTGCCGCTGGTCTACCAGCGCGGGGCCTGCGCGACAACCGACGTGGTCAAGCAGATCGGCTGGCGGAACTACAACCTCGACCAGCCCGGCGGAAGCGGCATCCCGAACGGCCCGGTCGTCATCATGGTCCACGTCGCCTCGACGAACGTCCCCTTCACCAGCGAGTCGAAGGACGCCATCGCCAACATCCCCGAGATCGAGGACGAGATCGAACTCGCCATCCGGGAGGCAGCCCGCGACCTGAAGAGCTACCTGAAGAAGCGCCGGTCGATGGAGAAACGCCGGAAGAAACAGGACGTGCTCGCGACCATCCTGCCGGAGATGGCGGAGAAGGTGGCCTCGGTGACCGACAACGAGGAGCCGGACATCAGCGACGCGATGGCCCGGATCATGAACAACGTCCGCGTCGGCCGCGACGTGAAGGCCAACGGCGACGGGAACGTCGTCGAGGTGACCGTCGAGAACCACTCGAACGCGAGCGAGTCCCTGGAGCTGACCGACATCGTCACCGCCGAACCGCGGGACCTGCCGGACGACGCCACCGCCGTCGAGATGGACGGCGAGTGGTTCGTCAAGTGGTCGGTCGACGTGGGCAGCGGCGACGAGGCGACGCTCGCCTACGAGACGGCCGACGACGCATCGTTCGACCTCGACGTGGACGGGGTCGAGACGGAGAAACTGACTATCAACAATGAGCACTGACACAGACGCGGACGCGCGCGAGGAACTCATCGAACTCGCGGCGGAGTTTTACGACCAGTTCGAGGAGGGCGACGTCCCGGAGATGACGCTGCCCACCCGGACGAAGAGCAACATCGAGTACGACGAGAACGAGAACGTCTGGGTGTACGGCGACCGCCAGAGCACCCGGTCCGCGAAAAGCGTCCGCGGGGCGCGCAAGCTGCTGAAGGCGATCTACACGATCGACTTCCTCGCCGAGCAACTGGACGAGGACCGCTCGTCGACCCTGCGTGAACTCTACTACCTCTCGGAGTCGTGGGAGACCGAGGAAGCGCAGTTCAACAACCAGGACGAGTCGAACCAGCTCATCGAGGACCTGGAGATCGTCTCGGAGGTGAAACGCGAGGACTTCCACATGCGCCCGGAGGAGTCCGGGGCCAAGGTGATGGGGCCGCTGCTTCTCCGCGAGCAGACGAACCGCGGCGACCGGGAGATCCACTGCCAGAAGGACGTCGGGCAGGGCGGTTACCAGATCCCGAACAACCCGGACACCATCGAGTTCCTCGACAACGACGCGGAGTTCGTCCTCTGCGTGGAGACCGGCGGCATGCGCGACCGGCTGGTCGAGAACGGCTTCGACGACGAGTACGACGCGCTGGTCGTCCACCTCGGCGGCCAGCCCGCCCGGGCGACCCGGCGGCTCATCAAGCGCCTGCACGACGAACTGGAGCTCCCGGTCACGGTGTTCACTGACGGCGACCCCTGGTCGTACCGCATCTTCGGGTCGGTCTCCTACGGGTCGATCAAGAGCGCGCACCTCTCGGAGTACCTCGCCACGCCGGAGGCCCAGTTCATCGGCATCCAGCCGGAGGACATCGTGGAGTACGACCTGCCGACGGACCCCCTCTCGGACTCCGACATCAACGCTCTGGAGAGCGAACTCGAGGATCCCCGCTTCCAGACCGACTACTGGGAGGAGCAGATCGAACTGCAGTTAGACATCGGGAAGAAGGCCGAGCAGCAGGCGCTCGCGTCGAGGGGGTTGGACTTCGTGACGGAGACGTACCTTCCGGAACGTCTCAGCGAGATGGGCGTCCTGTAAGGACGCGCACCGAGTAGAGGTTTCGGAAGGTGATGCCCGAGCGTCTCAGCCAGATGGGCGTCCAGTAAGGACGCGCGGCACGCGTCGACGGCCGTCCGCGCGTCGCGACGGGCGACCGTTTTTCACCCTCGGCGTGGACGACCGAGCGTGGCCGAACACGGATCCGGCTGGTACGAGAACGCGACGGTGTACGCGGTCGACGTCGAGGCGTTTCAGGACTCGGACGGCGACGGTGTCGGGGACTTTCAGGGGCTCGCCGACCGGCTGGACCACCTCACGCAGCTGGGCGTCGACTGCCTCTGGCTGCTTCCCTTCTACCCGACGCCGAACAGGGACAACGGGTACGACGTGGCCAACTACTACGGGGTCGACCCCCGACACGGGACCCTCGGCGACTTCGTCGAGTTCGTCCGCGCCGCGGAGAAGCGGGACGTTCGCGTCCTGATCGATCTGGTGGTCAACCACACGTCGAACGAGCACCCGTGGTTCAAGCGGGCCCGGGAGGACCCCGACTCGAAGTACCGCGACTACTACGTCTGGTCGACGGACCCGCCGCCGGCCGACCCGTCGCGGGGACAGGTGTTCCCCGGAGAGGTGGACGACGAGCGCGTCTGGTCGTTCGACGCCGAGGCAGGTGCGTACTACCATCACCGGTTCTACCCGTTCCAGCCCGACCTCGACCTGACGAACCCGGACGTCCGGGAGGAGATCCGGAAGATCATGGGATTCTGGCTCCGGCTGGGCGTATCGGGGTTCCGGGTCGACGCCGCGGGACTGATGGTGCAGGAGAAGCGCCCGGGTATGCCGGCCCCGGAAGACCCGACGGACCTCCTCCGGACCCTCCGGTCGGCCGCCGCCGCGTACCGCGAGGACGCCGTCCTGCTGGGGGAGGCCGACGTGCCGACCGAGGAGCTGCCGTCGTTCGCCGGCCCAGAGAAGCTGAATCTCCTCCTCAACTTCGTGCTGAACGCCGCGCTATACCACTCGCTGGCGGCGGAGTCCGGCGATCCGATCAGGGAGCTGCTCGCCGGCCTGCCCGACCTCCCCGACGGCGGCGACTGGGTGAACTTCCTTCGGAACTACGACGAGCTCAACATCGGATCGCTCGACGACGCGGCGAAAGAGACCGTCTTCGAGGCGTTCGCCCCGGACCCGTCGATGCGGATCTACGGTCGAGGGATCCGCCGGCGCCTCGCACCAATGCTCGACGGCGACCGTCGGCGGATCGAGCTCGCGTACAGCCTGCTGTTCTCGCTCCCCGGCGCGCCGATGCTGGTGTACGGCGACGAGATCGGGATGGGCGAAGACCTCTCGCTCGCGGGGCGCACCGCCGTCCGGACGCCGATGCAGTGGAGCGACGACGAGAACGCGGGCTTCTCGACAGCGGACCCGGAGGATCTCGTCCGTCCCGTGGTATCCGACGGCCCGTTCGCCTACGATCGCGTCAACGTCGCCGACCAGCGGGCGGACGACGATTCGCTGCTGGCTTTCTTCGAGCGCCTGATCGAGGCGCGAAACGACGCACCGGGGATCGGAGTCGGGGACTTCGCGGTAGCGGACGTCGACGCCACGAACGTCTTCGCCCACCGTTGCGAGGGCGGTGAAGCATCCGTCGCGGCCGTGCACAACCTCGCCGACGACCCGACGACCGTCGCCGTCGATCCGGGCGCCGCCGGCCCGGTCCGCGCGATCCTCGGCGACGGCGGGCGACGGCGGAACGACGGCCGGTACGAGTTCGACCTCGACGGGTACGACTACCGGTGGATTCGGGCGGAGCGGGAAAGCGGATACGAGTGACGGGCGGGGCCGCGAGACGGGTCGCGGATCACTACACGTCGATCCACGCCCGCGTCGCCTCGATGACGTCGAACAGTTCGCTCTGGGCCTCGTTTCCGATGCTGACGAACACCCCCTCGTACTCGCCGAGCGGGAACTGGATCGACAGCGCGCCCTCCGTGTCGTAGATGATGTGCCGGAGCTCCCCGACGTGCGTGACGTCCCCGATCCGCTCTTTCCCGAGACCGAAGACGATGATCTCGCGTCGAAGCCCTTCGAGGTCCGCCTCCGTGTACTCGTCGCGGATGTCGTCCCGGAGGTAGAGGTTCTCGTACTCCGTTTCTCCGTACACGAGCGCCATTCGTAACTCGTCCCCGACGCTGTCTCGTAGTTCCTCTACGAGATCGAATTCCGACATACGTACATCTATCGCGGCGACACATATCACGTTAATCGTTACCACTGGACGAGGCTGCCGATCGCGGTCGAGCTACTCCGTCTCGAACTCGACCGCGCGCTCGCCGTCGCTCGCGGTGGTCGCGTCCGAGAGGTCCCCGACGCCGGCGTCGACGGCACGGCCGCTGACGCAGTCGCGGCAGTACTCGTTGGTCCCGCTCTCGTAGGTGTACACGGGGACGCCGAAGAGGACGAACTCGTCGTGGTACTCCCGCTCGACGCCTTCCTCGACGGGGTCGAAACAGATGGAGCAGGGACGCTCGCCGCCGCGGAGGACGGTCTCCTCGACCCGCTGGTGACGACCGAACGCGGACGGGGGGTAGGTGCTCCGGACCCGCTCGCGGATCGGCGGGATGAGATAGAGACCGAGGGCGAGCATGAAGATGCCAGTGAGGATCGAACCGATCCCTGCGCTGGTCGCCGCGCCGATCCCGCCGATCGTGAGCAGTACGCCCAGGATCCAGGAGACGACGTCGGTGTCCGACGAGTCCTCGATGTCGGCGGGCGACAGCGTCTCGTCGACTCGGCTCCGGTCGGTCTCGCCCGTGGTGACGGTGCGGACGCCGCAGTGCGGGCAGATGTCCGCCCTCGCGTTTATCTGCTCGCCGCAGGAGCGACAGTGGATCTCGTCGGCGACCGAGAGGTCGCTCGCCGAGTCCGCGTCGCGGCGGATCACCTTCCTGTCGACGTCGACGAAGTACTTGTAGGCCGCGTAGAGGGCGTTGCCGAGGCCGCCGGTCCACCAGATCGTGAGGAAAAACACGAGCGCGTGCATCCCGAGGCTGCCGGGGGACCGCTTGACGAGCACCACGCTGTCGCGGTAGCGGTCCTGCACCTCCCAGCCGCGCAGTTGCTCGTCGACGAGGCGCTGCTGGAACTCGGAGTCGCCGTCGCTCCCGGCGTTCGGCCCCTGTTCGACGCCGCACTCGGGGCAGATGACGGCCTTCGCGTTCACGACGGCGCCGCAGCTGGTGCAGTACGCCTCGTTCGGTCCGGCCCGGTCGGCGCCGGCCCGTTCGTTCCCGCCGTCTTCCATACGTCGAGGAACGCCCGTCCCCCGCTTAGTTGTTCCGACGGCGCGCTGAAACTATCGCCGGCCGCCGCGCTCGTCCAGCGCGACGGGCACCCCGGCCGCGGCGATGTCGGCGGCGAACGCGCGCGAGTCGGCCTCCAGCGCCTCGAACGTGTTGTAGTGGATCGGCACGACGAGGTCGGGCGCCAGCGCCGCGGCGAGGTCGGCCGCCTCGCGGCGGTCCATCGTGAAGCTCCCGCCGATCGGCGGGAGGAACACGTCGACGTCGAGCTCCTCGTGTCCCGGGAGCGCGTCGCTGTCGCCCGGCCAGAACACCCGCTCGTCGCCGAGCGTCAGGTGGAACCCGACGCCGAACCCCTCGGGGTGGTACGGCTCGCCGTCGGTCCGGGTGTGCGGCCCGTCGGGGTCGTTGTACGCGGGGACGGTCCGCACGACCACGTCGGCGAACAGCTCGTCGTCGTGCTCGCCGACCCGGACCACCTCGCCGGGGAGGTCGTCCAGAGGCGCTACGTCGCGGTCGATCCCCGGCGGGTACACCGCATCGTACACGACGACGGTCGTCTCCTCGTTCGCCACGCGTTCGATCCCGTCGGAGTCGTAGTGGTGGTCGTGGGTGACGCAGACGAGGTCGGCGTCGCCGGGCGCGTAGTCCCGGGGTTCCGGGTGCCCGACGCCGGGCGTGGAGGGCTCCCATTCGCCGGTGAGCACGCCGTACCGGCCTGGGTCGACGTAGACCACCGTCCCGTCCGCCTCGATCCTGGCGGTCGCGTAGCCGAGCCAGTCGATCGTCAGGTCGTCGTAGGAAACGGTCATACCCGAACGGAGGGACGAGCGCCCCATAACGATCCGGATCGGCGACGGCCCGGCGCGACCCAGACGCGGACGGTCAGTCCGTCCCGCGGTCCCCGACGACGCCCACCGTCGCCGCGAACGCGTGGATGGCCGGCAGGACGCTCCCGACGGGGCCGTCGACGAACGGCCGGAACAGTTCGAGGCAGTCGTCGACCTGTTCGTCGGTGAACCCCGCCCCGCGCAGGTCGTCGGGGGCGATGCGAGGGCGGTAGGCGATCCCGTCGACGAACACGGCGGTCGTCTCGTCCGCGCGCTCCCGCGCGTCGGAGAACGCGTCGCCGGTCAGCGTCGGTTCGAGGTCGCCCCACGCCCGGTCGAAGTAGGCGGGCCACTGCGCGAGACAGCGGTAGACGCTCGGCAGGGAGTCGAGGCCGTGGAACGACCGGAGGCCGGACGCCGCGTCTTCGGCCCCGTCCGGCACGTCTCCGGGGTCG
The DNA here is from genome assembly GCF_003675875.1 of Halostella limicola. Taxonomy (NCBI): domain Archaea; kingdom Methanobacteriati; phylum Methanobacteriota; class Halobacteria; order Halobacteriales; family Natronoarchaeaceae; genus Halostella; species Halostella limicola. The sequence goes on from NZ_RCDI01000003.1 coordinate 204,398, forward strand.
ATCATCGTCGGTGACCGCCCGCGGTCGCGGTCGACGTGTTCCGGAAACGGCGCAGTGTCCGCCCGCTCCGTCGACGGTTCGGGCGAGAGGTCGCCGTACAGGCCGCGGTCGAGCAGTTCGAACAGCACCGCGAGCCGCGGGGCGACGACGTCGAACGACGCCAGTTGGCCGCGCAGTTCGCGGAACTCGGCCGGCGATACGTCGACGTCGACCCGGCGGTACGACGGCAGGCCGTCCCCGACCTCCAGCGGCCCGAGGACGGCGTCGCGGTACTCGGCGGTGAACTCCGCGAACGCCCGCGTCTGGAAGACGGGCTTCACCTGTCCCCACGCGTAGCGGGTGACCTCCGGAACGTTCGCCACCGCGGTCCGGAATATCCAGTTGACGACCGGCGCGCGGAACGTCGCTTTCACGTCGTCGTACAGTCCCCGCTGCCACCCCTCCGCTTCGCGATCGTACACCTGATCGGTTCGGTCGACCATGGGTGAGGTTCGGTATCGAAGCGGAAGGGTTCGGGGGCGGCCTCACTGCTGCTCGGCCAGTCGCTCCACGCGTTCGAGCGAGTCCGCGTCGTCCGGGTCAACGTCGTCGCGGACCGCCAGAAAGCGCGGGAACCGGAGCGCGTAGCCCGATGAGTAGGTGGGCGACTCCTGTATCTCCTCGTAGCCGACCTCGAAGACGACCGCGGGCTCGACGTCCACGTCCTGCCCGTCCTCGGAGAGAACGTGGGGTTCGAGCAGCTCGGTCAGCTCCTCGAGTTCCTCGTCGGTGATGCCCGTCGCGACCTTGCCGAGCGTCTCGTACCCACCGTGAGACGAGGTCTCACGAGCGTCCGAACCCTGTTCGGACACGTCTTCGGTCCGCGCCGAGAGCAGGAAGGTGCCGAGGAAGTTCGCGCGGCGCCCCTCGCCCCACTCCGCGCCGGTGACGACGAGGTCGAGCGTCTCCACGTCGGGCTTGCGCTTGCGCCAGTTCTTCCCGCGGCGGCCCGGCGAGTACGCCGAGTCGGGGTTCTTCAGCATGATCCCCTCGTGCCCCGACTCCAGGGAGTCGGCCTCGACATCGGCTATCTCGTCGGGGTCGTCGGTGACCCAGAGCTTCGAGAGACCCTCGCCGCCGCCGAGCACCTCGGTCAGTTCCGCGTGACGCTCCGTCAGCGGCGCGTCGAGCAGGTCGTCGCCGCCGCGGTGCAGACAGTCGAAGAAGACCGGCCGCACCGCGACCTCCTCGCGGGCGGCGGCGACGTCGTGCTTGCGTCGGAAGCGCCGCAGGACCTCCTGGAAGGGGAGCGGATCGCCGTCCTCGTCGACGGCGACGACTTCGCCGTCGAGGATGACCGGTTCGTCGACGCGCTCATCGGCGAACTCGACGACCTCGGGGAGCGCGCCAGTCACGTCCTCCATGTTGCGGGAGAAGACGCACGTCTCGCCCTCGGGGTCGTGGTGTAGTTGTACCCGCGCACCGTCGTACTTCCACTCCACCGCGGCCTCCTCCCAGTCCTCCAGCGCCCCCGAGACGGTGCCTGCCTGCGCCAGCATCGACTGCACGGGACGGCCGACGTCGAGGTGCATCGCGTCCAGCCCCTCCTCGCCCTCGTCGCGGGCGACCACCGCGACGCGGCCGTAGTCGTTCGACACCTGAAGGGCGCGCTCGACGGACTCGACCGGCACGTCGAACGCCTGCGCGACGGCGTCCCGGACGGTGCCCTCCCCGACGCCGATGCGCATCTCCGAGAGGACGATGCGCGCGACGTAGCGGGCCTCCTCCGGATCGCACCGGTTGAACAGGCCGAACAGGAGGTCGATCTTCCTGTCCTGACTCCCTTCCCCCTCGGCAGTGGCCAGCGTCTCCAGTTCGTCGGCCACCTCGCCGACCGTGAGGCCGGCCTCCTCGCCGCCGGCGAACGCGCCGAGCCCCCGCTGCCCGCCGAAGTCGTAGCTGGCGGCCACGTCCCCGATCTCGCCGCGCTCCGCCAGGCGGTCCTCGACGTCGTCCGCGGAGACGTTCTGTCCGGCGGCCCGGGCGATGGCCTCGTAGCAGTAGTTCGGGCCGATGTCGAGCGTCGTCGACTCCCACGCGGGGAAGACCCGGCCCTGGACGAACCGGGTGACGGTCGGCAGGTCGTCGCCGGCCGCCGCGAGCAGGTCGGTCACCAGGTCGACGGTTTCGAGGTCGGCCGCCTCGGCCTCTATCTCTCCGGCGCGCTCGGCGAACTCGTCGAACTCCATCACCACCTCGTAGTCGAAGCGCGCAGGTGAACTTTGCCTTCCAGGTCGCCGCACGCGGCCTGCACGTCCGTACCTCGTAGAACTACGCCAGCCGCGGGTTTCAAGAGCGTCGCGGGCGCAGGAGACGGTAATGAACGAGGACCTCGCCGCGGCGGTCGACGACGTGCTGGCGACCGACGCCGAGCGGTTTCAGGAGCGAGTCGACGAGGAGGTCGAGGTCATCGTCGAAGAGCTACGCGACGGCACCTTCGACAACCCGCAGGCCATTCTGGGGCTGGAGTACGAGTTCTACGCCGTCGCCGACCCGCGCCCGGAGTCCCGGCAGACCCGCTCCGAGCAGGACGCCGGCGACACCTGCGCGCTGATGCGGGTCCCCCGGCGACTGCTCGAACTCATCGGCTTCGAGAAGGAGCTCGGGCTGCACAACGCGGAGATGACCGTCAGCCCCCAGCCGATGAACTCCCACGGCATCGCCGCGCAGGAAGAGGAGGTGAAAGCGCGCCTGTCAACCGCGCTGGAGACGGCGGGTGCGGAGGGGATGCGGCTGGTCAGCGACGGGATGTGGACCATCCCGCCCGCCGGGGAGACGGCCGCGTCGTACCTCACCGACAGCGTCGAGGACCGCGGCGTCCGCATCGCCTCGAACATGAGCGACTCGGTCCGGTACCACGCGATGGCGAACACCGACCGGGCGGACGTCGCCGGGATGCGCCTCGACGCCCCGCACGTCACCCTCGACGCGTCGACGGTGATGCCCGAGAGCCTCATCACGTCGATCCAGCCCCACTACCAGGTGCCGCAGGCTGTCGACCTCCCCGGCTACTTCCGGTACGCGCTGCGGGTCGCCGGTCCCATCCTCGCGCTCTGCGTCAACTCGCCGTTCTTCCCGCCGGACCTGTACGACGAGGACGCCGACCCGGAGGCGATCCTCTCGGACGCGTGGATGGAACACCGGATCAGCGTGTTCGAGACGGTGCTCAACGCCGAGCACGACACGGCCGGGAAGGTGCGGTTCCCCCGGGACATCTCGACCGTCGAGGAGGCCGTCCAGCGGATCGCCGAGGACGACACGTTCGTCCCGATGCCCGTCGAGAAGGGTGACCGCTTCGACGACAAGTTCGCCCACTTCCGGCTGAAACACGGGACGTTCTGGCGGTGGGTCCGCCCCGTGTTCGGCGGGCCGGACCGCTCGTCGGCGAACGCGCGCATCGAGTTCCGCCCCGTCGCGGCGCAGCCGACGGTCCGGGACTCCGTCGCCGTGCTCGCTACCTTTGCAGGCCTCATGGAGAGCCTGCCGCGGCTCGAACACCCCGTCTCCGACATGGACTGGGACGTGGCGCGGGACAACTTCTACGCCGCGATGCGGGACGGCCTCGACGCGGACCTCCGCTGGATCACCAACGACGGCGAGCCGACGACGGAGTTCGACGCCATGTACGCCGACCTGTTCGACCACGCCGAGGCGGGCCTGCAGGCCCGCGGGCTGTCGGACGAGGAGGCGGCGAAGTACCTCTGGCCGCTCCGCCAGCGCGCCCGCCACCGGCTGACCCCCGCGGACTGGAAGCACGAGCAGGTCCGGAAGCGCCTCTACAACGGCGACACCTTCGAGGCAGCCGTCTACGGGATGCAGCGCGAGTACGTCGACCGCCAGCGCGATTCCCTGATCGACGGGAGCTTCGCCGACTGGGTGGACGACCGCTGAGACCGCGCTAGCCGGAAGCGATATGGCACCCGGGTGAAATACGGGGATATATGGTGACGTTTCTCTCGGGCGGCACCGGCACGCCGAAGCTCCTCGACGGTGCCGCCGCCGCGTTCTCGCCGGACGACACGACAGTGGTCGCGAACACGGGCGACGACGTCGAACTCGGCGGGCTGATGGTCTGTCCCGACCTCGACACCCTCCTCTTTCAGGGGGCAGGGATCCTGGACCGGGAAAGCTGGTGGGGGATCGGCGGCGACACGGAGCGCACGCACAGCGCGCTCGGCGACATCGCCGGCGCGATGGGCCTCGAAACGGGGCCGCAGTACCTCCCCGACGACCTGCAGACCGCCGGCAGGGACCTGGCCGCGTGGCGCAGGTTCTCCGGCGTCGCGGAGTTCATGACGATCGGCGACCGCGACCGCGCGGTCCACATCACCCGGACGAGCCTGCTCGACCGGGGGGAGACGCTCTCCGAGGTGACCGAGACGTTCGCGGACGGGTTCGACCTCTCCGTCGACCTCCTGCCGATGAGCGACGACCCGGTCGCGAGCCTCATCCACACGCCCGACGGGAAGATGCACTTTCAGGAGTACTGGGTCGCTCGCCGCGGCGAACCCGAGGTCGAGCAGGTGGAGTTCCGCGGCGCGTCGGCGGCCGAGCCCGCGCCGGGTGTCCTCGACGCGCTGGAGGACGACGTCGTGATCGGCCCGTCGAACCCGGTGACGAGCATCGGACCGATGCTCTCTATCGAGGGCATCGGGGGGAAGCTCCAGGAGACGACCGTCGTCGCCGTCTCGCCGTTCGTCGAGGACGAGGTGTTCTCAGGCCCCGCCGGGGACCTCATGGAGGCCGTCGGCGGCGAGCCGTCGACCGCGGGCCTGACGACGGCGTACCCCTTCGCCGACGCGTTCGTCCTCGACGAGGACGACGGCACGGAGTTCGACCGCCCGGTCGTCCGCACGGACACGGAGATAAACGGGCGCGAGGACGCCGCCCGGGTCGCGAAGGCGACGGCGAAGGCCCTGGAGGAGGCGAAGGCGACGGAGGTCGCGTAGTGTTCTCGCCCCGCGTCGCCCTGGCGAGCCTCAGCGGCGAGGCCGACGCCGAGTGGGCCCGCGCGGCCGACGAGTTCGCGGGCGCCGCCTTCCTCGGCGGCATCGCGCTGGACGAGCGCTCCCGCGCGGCCGCCCGCGACATGGTCGAGAGCCGCGACCGGACCGAGTTCCTGCCGCCGGACCCGCTCGCGTTCATCGACGAGCAACTGGCGGCGCTCGACGACGCGCCGCTGCTGACGGGGTTCAACGTCCGGAGCGCGACCCCGGAACCGGTCCGCGAGGCGGCCGCGGTCTGTGCCGCCCACGACGCCGTCCTCGAAGTCAACGCCCACTGCCGGCAGGAGGAACTCTGCGCCGCCGGCTGCGGCCAGACGCTCCTGCGCGACACGGACCGGGTCTGCGAGTACGTCCGCGCGGCGGCGGAGACCGACGCGACGGTGAGCGTGAAAGTCCGCACCGAGGTCGGCGGCGTCGACCTGCCCGAGACCGCTCGCCGGATCGACGAGGCGGGGGCCGACGTCGTCCACGTGGACGCGATGGACTCCGAGCGCGTCGTCGCCGACGTGGTCGAGGCGACGGACGCGTTCGTGATCGCCAACAACGGCGTGCGCGACCGGGAGACCGTCGCCGAGTACGTCGAGCACGGCGCGGACGCCGTCAGCGTCGGCCGGCCGAGCGATGACCCGGCGGTGCTGTCGCGCGTCCGCGCGGCTGCGGACGACCTCCTCGCGCCGGAAGCCCACTCCTAAGTGGCCGCGGGAGAAAACCCACGGCCATGAGAACGCCGGCGCAGAACGCCGAACTCGCCCTTCTGCTCGAAGTCGCGGGGACGCCGAAACCGGGCAACGTCGACCGCGAGCGCGAGTACCCGGACCTGCGGTTCGAACACTTCCTTGCGGGCGCAGTGGGCGCCCGCGACGGCCTCGACGCGGCGGCCGACGGCGCGCCCGTCGGGGAGGCCTTCGAAAGCGCGGTCGAGGGGATGAGCCAGCAGCGCGGCGGCAACACGCAGTTCGGGGCGCTGCTGCTCCTGACGCCGCTCGTCCGCGCGGCGGAGGACCTCACTCCCGACGCCGTCACCGCGGTCGTCGAGGACACGACGGTCGAGGACGCCGCGAACTTCTACCGCGCGTTCGACCACGTCGACGTGTTCGCCGGCGACCTGCCGGCGGACGCCGACGCGCTGGACGTGCGCCGCGGGAGCGACGCCGTCCCCGAAGTGCGCGAACGCGGCCTGACGCTGTACGAGGTGATAGCGGAGAGCGCCGACCGCGACGGCGTCGCCCGCGAGTGGGTCGACGGCTTCGAGCGGACGTTCCGCGCGGCCGACCGCATCGCCGACGGCGAGGGGCCGGTCCCGGGGCGCGCCGCCGAGACGTTCCTCTGGCTGCTCTCGCGCCGACCGGACACGTTCGTCGCAAAGCAGCACGGGCCGGAGGCGGCCCGGAGCGTCATGGTCCGCGCGCAGGAGGCGCGGGAGGACGGCCCCCAGCTCGTCGACGCGTTCGCGGAGTCGCTCGTCGAGTCCGGCGTCAACCCCGGGACGACGGCGGATATCGTCGCCGCCGGCCTGTTCGTCGCGCTCGAACGCGACGGGATCGAGGTATGAGCGGCGACGGCGACTGGCCCGTCGAGCTGCGGGGCGTGACGGAGTCGCTCGTCGCCACGCTCGGCCCGAACGACCGCTGGAACGTCGCCCCGCTCGGCCTCCACGCCGGCGACCCCGTCACCGCGACGACGTGGGGGAACACCCGTACCCGCCGGAACTTCCGCCGGCAGGGGGGAGGCTACGTCCAGTTCGCGCGCGACCCGCTGCTGTTCGCCGAGGCCGCGCTCTCCGTTCGCGAGACCGACGCGCCGGTGCTCGACGCCGCGGACGCCTGGGCCGAGGTCGACGCGGAGCGGGTCGACGCGGGCGAGGACGGCGGCACGCGGTGGGAGGAGTGGGCGCTCCGACCGGTCGACTCGGCAATCGAGCGTACGACCGTGCCGACGACCAACCGCGGCTACTACGCCGTCGTCGAGGCGACCGTCGCCGCCTCCCGCCTCGGCGTCGACGCCTACGACGCCGACGCCCTGCGGGACCGCCTCGCGTACTTCGAGGAGGTGGTCGAGACCTGCGGCGGCGAGCGCGAGCGCGCCGCCATCCGGCGCGTGACGGAACTGTCCGAGTGGAAATCGCAGAACGAATCATTTTAGGGCCAGTCCGGGTAAGGGTTCGGTATGCCGATCAAACCCGACTACGTCAAGAAGACCGGGAACATCCTCCTGGAGCGGTACCCGGACGCGTTCAACGAAGACTTCGAGCAGAACAAAAAGAGCGTGCAGGAGCTCACGAACATCGAGGCCAAGGGCGTTCGCAACCGCATCGCCGGCTGGGTCACGCGGAAGGAAAGCGGCACGGTCGAGGCGTAAGGTCGCGTCGTTCTCCGCGAACGTAGCGCCGACCAGCCGCTGCGCTCGGCAACTCTGCGGCCGCGCACCGTCTCGCTGCTCCCCCACGCGAGCCGACTGCCTCTCCGGGAGCTCTCGGGCGGATACCGACGATCGTTCGGTACGGAATCGCCAGCAAAAGGTGGCCTGATCCAAATGGTTTTGCGTCGTCGCTGTCGTAGGTACGCCAATGTCTGTATCCGTAGGCGTTCTCGGCGCGACCGGCGCGGTCGGTCAGCGCCTCATCCAACTGCTCGACCCGCACCCCGACTTCGAGATCGCGGCGCTCACCGCGAGCGAAAGCTCCGCCGGGCGAACGTACCGCGACGCCGCCAAGTGGCGCGTCGACAGCCCCATCCCCGAGGGGGCCGCCGACATCACCGTCGGCGCGACGGAGCCCGACTCGGTACCGGACGACGTCGACCTGCTGTTCTCCTCTCTCCCCTCCAGCGTCGGCGAACAGGTCGAACCGGCGTTCGCCGAGGCGGGCTACGTCGTCTCCTCGAACTCCTCGAACGCGCGGCTAGCCGACGACGTGCCGCTCGTCATCCCCGAGGTGAACCACGACCACCTCGACCTGATCGAGGTCCAGCGCGACGAGCGCGGCTGGGACGGCGCGCTCATCAAGAACCCGAACTGCTCGACGATCACGATGGTGCCGACGCTGGCCGCGCTCGATCAGTTCGGCCTGGAGAAGGTCACCGTCTCCACCCTACAGGCCGTCTCCGGCGCGGGTTACGACGGCGTCACCTCGATGGAGATCATCGACAACGTCCTCCCGCACATCGGCGGCGAGGAAGAGAAGATGGAGACCGAGTCGCGCAAGCTGCTGGGCGAGTTCGACGGCGCGGAGGTCTCGTGGCACGGAATGGACGTCGCCGCCTCGTGCAACCGCGTCCCGACGCTCGACGGCCACCTCGAAAACGTCTGGGCCGAGACGAAGGAGGACGTCTCGGCCGCGGACGCCGAGGACGCGTTCCGCGAGATGCCCGGCCTCGACCTCCACTCCTCGCCGGAGAACCTCATCCGCGTCTTCGATGACCCGAGCCGCCCCCAGCCCCGCCTCGACCGCAACATCGACGGCGGCCAGGGGATCGCGGCCGGGCCGGTTCAGGAGACCAGCGACGGCATCCAGTACGACTGCCTCGCTCACAACACCATCCGCGGCGCCGCCGGCGCGAGCGTGCTGAACGGGGAACTGCTGAGCGAACAAGGTTACCTCTGAAAGCCCTCGCGAGCGCTTGGCAGCGCTCGCTTCGCCCTTTCAATGTCCGCCAACGAGCGCCTCCGGCGCTCGTTCCAGGTCCGCAAGTTTGCGCGAGTCCTCGTGGTCGCGAGGACACGCTTTGAGTGCCTGCCCTTCCCCGTACGCTGGCGATGAAACGCCAGCGTGGCCAGTTGGTGAAGTCGGTTTCGAACGCCCTCTTCCTCTGGATCGCCTGGCGAGAGTAGCTACTCGTCGTGGTACACCCGCGCTTCCCACGGCCGCAGGTCGATCTCCGCGGGGTCGGGGTCCGACACGCCGTAGTTGGCGACGAGGAGTTCGAGCCCCTCCCGGTCGACGCCGTCCGGGAGTTCGAAGGTGCCGCTGCGCCCGATGAAGTCGATCACGACCAGGATCCGCTCGCCGTCGAGCGAGCGCACGTAGGCGAACACGTCCTCGTTCTCGGCCGCGATCTGGCTGTAATCCCCGTAGATGATGGCGTCGTGTTCGGCCCGCACGGCGATCAGGTCGCGGTAGTAGTGCCATACTGAGTCGGGGTCGCCGCGCGCGTCGGCGACGTTGATCTCGGGGTAATTGGGGTTGACCTTGATCCACGGCTCACCGTCGGTGAAGCCCGCGTTCTCCGCTGCGGTCCACTGGATCGGGGTCCGGGCGTTGTCTCGCGTCCAGTAGTTGACCTGGTCCGCGATGTCGTCGAACGAGTCGATCCGGCCGGTCTCGAGCGCGGTCTCGATCTCGTCGTGGGTCCAGACGTCGCGGTGTTCGTCAAGCGAGTCGAACGGGACGTTCGTCATCCCGATCTCGTCGCCCTGATAGAGGAAGGGGGTGCCGCCGAGGGTGAGCAGGAACGTCGCCAGCGCCTTCGCGGACTCGGTGCGGTACTCGCCGTCGTCGCCGAACCGGGAGACGATGCGGGGCTGGTCGTGGTTGCCGAGGTAGACGCTGTTCCACCCCTCGCCGAGGCCCGTCTGCCAGCGCGACATGATCCGCTTGAACTCGCGCAGGTCGAACTCGGTGCGCGCCCACGGGTCCTCCGGGTGTTGGTCGACGTGCATATGCTCGAACTGGAACACCATGTCGAGGCCGTCCTCCGTGGTGAGCTTCCGGGCGTCCTCGATCGTGACTCGCGGCGTCTCGCCGACCGTCATGACGTCGTAGTCCGACAGGACCTCCTCGTACATCTCGCGGATGAACTCGTGGGTGGTCTCGTGGGTCGCGAAGTGGTCGACGCCCCAGCGCGGCCCGTTCGGGTCCTCCGGGATGGGGTCGGGCTTGCCGATCAGGTTGATGACGTCCATCCGGAACCCGTCGATGCCCTTCTCCAGCCACCAGCGCATCATCTCGTGGACGTCCTCGCGGACGTCGGGGTTGCGCCAGTTCAGGTCCGGCTGCTTCGCGTCGAACAGGTGCAGGTAGTACTCCCCGCGCTCCTCGTCGTAGGCCCACGCGGAGTCGCCCCACAGCGACTCCCAGTCGTTCGGCGGCTCCTCGCGCCAGTAGTAGTAGTCCTCGTACTTCCCCTCGCGCCGGCGGGAGCGCTCGAACCACTCGTGCTCGTCGGAGGTGTGGTTGACGACGAGGTCCATGACCAGCCGGATGTCCCGCGCGTGGAGCGCGTCGCGCAGGCGCTCCCAGTCGGCCATCGTGCCGTAATCGTCGTGGATGGACCGGTAGTCGCGGATGTCGTAGCCGTTGTCCGCGAGCGGCGAGTCGTAGACGGGGGTCAACCAGACCACGTCGACGCCGAGCTCGTCGAGGTAGTCGACCCTCTCGGTGATCCCCGGCAGGTCCCCGATGCCGTCGCCGTCGCTGTCGTTGAAGCTCTGCGCGTAGAGCTGGTAGACGACCCCCTCCTTCCACCACTCCCGGTCGACGGCCATGGCACTCCCCTACGCCGTCGATCGGGTTATCGTTGGGGGTCGTCAGGGTCGGACGCGGCGAATCCGGGGGATCGGTCGCGCCCTCAGATCACGCGGTTCTCCAGGTCCTCGCCCGCGGCGTGGCGCTCGGCGTTGCCGGCGACCACGTCGGCCAACCGCTCGTAGTACTCGGGGGTGTGGCCGGCGTTGTGCGGGGTGATCTGGACGTTGCCCAGGTTCCACAGGTCGTGGTCCTCCGGGAGCGGTTCGGGGTCGGTGACGTCGAGCGACGCGCCGCGGATCCAGTTGCTCCGCAGGGCCGTCACCAGCGCGTCGGTGTCGACGACCGGCCCGCGGGCGACGTTGACGAGGACGGCGTTCGGCGGGAGCGTGACGAACTCCTCGCGGCCGACCAGCCCCCGCGTCTCGTCGGTCAGCGGGCAGGCGAGCACGAGGTAGTCGGTGCGGGCCGCGACCTCGCCGAGGTCGTCGAAGCCGACCACCTCGTCGGTCGGGCCGCCCTTCTCGGGGCTGTAGCGGACGCCGACCGTGTCGACGCCGAACGGCTCCAGCCGGTCGACGACGGACCGACCGATCGCGCCCATCCCGACGACCGTGACGGTGCTCCCCTGAAGCTCGTGCGCCTGGTAATGGCGCCACTCGCTGCGGCGCTGGCGGCGCCACCCCTCGTGGAACCGCCGGGCGAACGAGAGGACGGCGCCGAGGACGTGCTCGCCGATGTTCGGGCCGTGGACGCCCGAGGCGTTCGTCACGGCGACGCCGCGCTCCTCCAGCGCGTCGAGCGGCAGGTGGCCCGTCCCGGCGTAGGCGCAGGCGAACACCTCCAGCGCGTCGGCCCGCGCCAGCAGGTCCTCGTCGAGTTCCATCCCGGTGACGTACCGCGCGTCGCCGATCAGGTCCCGCTCCTCGTCGGGGGTGCGCGCGAGCGTCACGGTGGCGTCGGGGAGCCGCTCCCGGAGCGCGTCGGCGTACTGTTCGATCGGCGTGCCGTGGGTGCCCTTGCGCAGGACGAGCACTGCCGGTGCGTCGCTCATGGTCGAACCTCCTCGGGCGGCCGGTTAAATCGGTCGCGACGGGCAATCGCCGCTGGTTCTTCTCACCCCCCGTCCGGCCCCGTACGGTCCGATCACTCCCCTCGCGACGCCGGATCGGTCAGGACCGACTCGAACACCTTCCGCTGGGCGTTGCGGAGATGCTGGTGGAACGTGGCCGGCGCCACGTCGAGCGACGCAGCGACGTCCTCGCCGGCGCTCTCGCGGGGCCACTCGAAGAGCCCGGAGAACAGCGCGGCTTCGAGCGCGCTCCGCTGTCGTTCGGTCAGGTCCTCGTGGACGGTCTCGCCCGCCCGTATCCGAGCGTCGTCGGACGCCCGCACCTGCCGCCGGGAGAGCATCTCGGCCCCGGGATAGGTCTCCCGCACCGTGTCGATGACCCGCCGAACGTCGACGCTGTGGGGCAGCCGGAGCGAGAGGTGATAGTCGCTGCCCGCGAAGGTCGCCCGCTCGACGTAGCCGCCCTGGGCGGCGACAGCCGTCAGCACGGGCGGATCCGTGAGGCGGAGTTCGAAGCGGGTTTCGTCACCCTCGTCCGAGTCGACCAGCGTCACATCCTCCCAGTGGGGGAGTTCGGCGCCGACGGCCTCCAGCGTCTCGACGGCGTCGGCGGCCGCGGTTCCGAACACCAGGAAGTCGTCGTCGCCCAGCGGCACCGTCCTGTCGAGGTCGATCGCTCCCGCCGCGCGCACGTCGGCGTCGAGGCGGTCGAACACGTCCTCGACGCGGAACTCGACCTCGACGAGTTCGTCGCTCATCAGCGCCCGCTTGCGCTCGCCCGCGGCGATGGCGTGCCCGACGACCTCGCCGAGTTGGCTCACCACCTCGCACTCCGCCTCGTCGAAGGCGTCGCCGCGGTCGACGTACAGGCCGAGGACGCCGTACAGCGTTCCCTCGTTGACGATGGGGATCGCGGCGGACGCTCGGAAGCCGTACTCTCGGGCCTTCTCGCGCCACGGCTCGAACGACTCGTCCTCGAACGCGTTCCTGACGACCTGTACCTCCTGCGTCCGGACCGCCTTCCCCGTCGGGCCGCGTCCCGCCGGGTCGTCCGGGTCCGCGGAGAGCGTTACCTCGTCGGTGTACCCGCGGGTCGCCGCCTCCGCCCGTATCGTCACCGCGTCCGTCCGGGGGTCGACCTCGGCGATCCACGCGAACTCGTAGGTGTCCGCGGCAGCGAGCGATTCACAGACCGTCCGCTCGATCCCCTCCCGCGTCGACTGGTCCACGATCGCCTCGTTGATCCGCCTGACGACCGCGTTCAGGTCGTTCAGCACGGCCAGGCGCTCGCGCTGGCGTTCGAGTTCGCGCTCGCGCTCCCGCCGCTCGGTGACGTCCCGCCCGATCCCCGCGAGGACGGTGTCGCCGGTAGGGTCGTCGAACCGCGTGGCGGCGAACTCGTACGGGATGCGCTCGCCGGCGCTCGTCACCATGTCCGCCTCGACGCGGACGCTTCCCGTCTCGAACCCCTCGGCGATGGCCGAGGCGATCCGCTCCCGGTCGTCGCCCTCGAAGAACGCCGTCGCCGGCATCGACTCGATCTCGTGGTCGTCGTAGCCCGCCACGTCGACGGTGGAGCGGTTCCACCACTTGAGCGCCCCCGAATCGTCGATCACGTACAGCAGGTCGTCGACGGCGTCGATGAGGGCTTCCGGGTACCGAACGGGGTCCGTCTCGCCGCGCGGTTCGAACGGCGGACCGTCGTCGTTCGGCCGTGCGTCGTCCGGCCGCGCGTCGTCGCGTGGCTCGGCGTCCCGGTGCAGCCACCACACCCGCCCGCGCGCGCCGACCTTCTTCGATTCGATCTCGTCGCGTTCGGCGAGCCGTTCGAGTCGGTTGTACGCCGTGCGTCGAGAACAGTCGAGCGCGTCCGCGACCTCGCTCGTCGTCAGCGGTTCGCCTCCCGCGGCCGCGACCGCGCCGAGCGCCTCCTCCGCCGACTCCCGACCGTCATCCGGGGTCATGGGGGACGCAACGGACTCGCGCTTGTAAGGGTTCCGTTGACGGAAGTCGCCCCTGTGAGACGGCGTCGCAGACACCAACCTATCATCGGACGGTTTCTTTCGATCCGCTCCGCCGCTCCGGAGACCCAAATCACGTTGGGATATATCTTAACCCCTGCAGGGGTCTTCCTACGGTAACGACAATGAGCAGCCAGCCCGATTTCGCCGTCGTCCGCGGTCCCGAGTTCGAGAACGAATCGTCGGTCGACCCCTACGACGTGCTCGCCGACGAGCGCCGTCGCGCGGCGCTCTCGGAACTGTCCGACCGCGACGGCCCCGCGAGCCTGACCGAACTCGCTCACGCCGTCGCCGACCGGACCGAGGAAGGGGCCGCCTCCTCGCCCGGCGAGCCGGACGCCGTCGACCGGATCCGGATCTCGCTGCACCACCAGCACCTGCCGATGCTGGCCGACGCCGAACTGATCGCCTACGACGTCGACCGGAAGGTCGTCTACCCGACCGACCTCCCCGAGACGCTCGAATAGCGCCCGTCGTCCCCGACGAGCGCTCAGCGGCCCTCGAACTGCGGATCTTCCTTCTCGAAAAACGCCGCGTGACCGCGAGCGTAGTCCCCGGTGCTCGCCAGCGACGAGATGCTGTCCGTCTCGGCGGCGAGCTGTGCGGGGAGTTCCCGCGAGTAGCTCCTGTTGAGCAGGCGCTTCGTCGCGCCGTAGGCCCGCGTCGGACCGTCGGCGAGCGTCGCCGCCAGTTCCGCGAGCCGGTCGTCGAAGTCGCCGGCCGGGACGACCTCGGTCGCGAGGCCCATCGAGACGGCCTCCTCGGGAGGGATCGGCTCGTCGAGCAGGGCGATCTCTCGCGCCCGGCGGTGCCCCACGAGCCGCGGCAGGAAGTACGTCGACCCGCCGTCCCCGGAGAGCGCGATCTCGGGATAGGCGAACTCGAAGCGCGCCTCGTCGGCGACCAGCACCAGATCGGCCGCGAGCGCGAGGCCGAACCCGCCGCCGGCGGCGACGCCGTTCACCCCCGTCACCGTGGGCATCGGCGCGGCGGCGAGGTTCCGGACCGCGCCGTGGAGACGCGACGCCAGCCCCCGGAGGCGGCGGCCGTCCGAGGCGTCCCCCTCCAGCGTCGAGAGGTCGGCCCCGGTGTTGAACGCCGTCCCCTCGCCCGTGAGGACGAGACACCGCACGTCGTCGTCCTCGACGAGGTCCGCCGTGGCGTCGCGGAGCTCCGCGGCCATCTCCCGGTTCAGAGCGTTGTGGTGGTCGGGCCGGTCCATGACGATCCGTCCGACGCCGTCGACGCGCTCGACGGTGACGTGGTCGTGATCGGACATGCGCGATCCTGCGCCGCCGACCGACAAAAGTCCCGGCGTCGGACGCCCGCCGACGCGGCGAACGGAGGAGGGGAAAGCAGTGAGTCAGCCCGGGAACCGATGCGAGCGGACGAACGCGGCGGAGTCAGGGGAATTTAATACCGGGCAACCAGTCGGGTGGGCGTATGGAACGGACAGACGTTGCCGTCGTGGGCGGTGGCCCGGCCGGCACCGCGGCGGCGTTTCAGGCGGCGCGACACGGCGCGGACGCCGTCGTCTTCGAAAAGGGCGTCCGACGGGAGGACCGCGAGGAACTCGGGCCGGACTCGACGGACGCCGCGGGCATGCTGGACTACTGGGTCGACATCATGGACGTCGACCACGAGACCATCCCCGACGACGTGATCCTGCGGGAGCTGGACGACGTCGACTTCCTCGGGCCGACCGAGTCGTGCACGCTCGACAGCACCGGCATCGAGTCCTCGTACCCCGGCTTCGGCTTCACCTTCCACCGCGCCCGGATGGACGACTGGTGGCGCGAGCGGGCCGAAGAAGCCGGCGCGGAGTACCGCGTCGGCACCAGCGTCAAGCGCGTCGAGACGGACCTCTCCGGGACCCCGACCCACCGCGTCGCGCTCGCCGACGGGACGGAGTTCGAGGCGGAGTACCTGGTGCTCGCCGACGGCCCGCAGCGGACCGTCACCGGTCGCGTGCTGGACCAGTTCACCCCCGAGGACCGGCGGATCGCGGACGTGCTCGAATCGACCGAGGCGAACCACATCGCCTACCAGGAGTACCGTGAGTTCCCCGAGGAGGTCTTCGACGACGACACGCTGAAGTTCTGGTGGGGCGTGATGCCCGGCGAGACGGCGTACCCGTGGGTGTTCCCCAACGACGGCACGGTCGCCCGCGTGGGCCTGACGATGCCGATCGGGATGACGCTCGACGACGTGGCGAACCCCGAGAAGTACGACCTGCTGCGCCCCGAGGACGACGAACTCCCCCGGGCCGGCGAGTACGTCCGCCGCCTGCTCGAACGCGAGTACGGCGACGAGTACGACGTCGAGACGGACTTCCCCCTCGTCGAGGACCGCGGGAAGTCCGGCGGCACGGAGACGTACCCCATCTCCTCGACCCGCCCCATCGACTCGCCGACGGCGGCCAACGTCGCCGTCGCCGGCGGCGCGATGGGCACCACCTCGGCGTTCCACGAGGGCGGCTACCACGTCGCCATCCGCTCGGGGAAGATCGCCGGGGAGCTCGCCGCGACCGACTCGCTCGACCGGTACAACGACGCCTGGAAGGCGGCCATCGGCGACGAGATCCTGCGGAACGTCTCCTTCGCCGACATCGTCGCCGACTACGGGCCCGCGGACTGGGACCGCGCGTTCGGGATGGTCGACGACATGCTCGCCGCCAGCGACGAGGGGAGCCTGCTCAAGTCCGGGTTCCGGAGCGGGCTCCGCGGCGCGAAGCTCTTCGCGACGTACAAGAAGACGAAGCGGAAGTACCGCGACGGGAAGTACGTCCAGTTCGAGGAGTCGGAGTACACGGTCTGATCCACCGCGGGCGTCCGAAAGCGGTTAACCCGTTCGCCGCCAACTCCCTCACGCGCGCCACAAGTCCCCGCCCGAGCAGTCCCGTCAGGGAGCGATGAGAGCGCGGAGAACCCAGGCGCGCGATACACTCGGCGTCGCGAGCGCGCGACGCTGGCCCGGCACGAGGGTTTCCCGGCGGACTCGGCACGCAGCCAGGGATGACGTCGGTCGTTAGTGTTCCGGGCCCACATTTCACACCCCAGAGCGACGCTTCGCGGAACCGCTGCTTGCGTGTCGATGACACACCCTTTTGTTCGTTACCCCCGATCACTTCCTATGGAAACGCGCGAACTCGGCGACACCGGGCACGAGAGCACCGTGATGACGTTCGGGGCCATCGCGCTGAACTGGCTGGAGCAGGAGGGCGCGAACCAGATGGTCGAACTGCTGCTCGACCGCGGCGTCAACCACTTCGACGTCGCGCCGACGTACGGCGACGCGGAGCTGAAGCTCGGGCCGAAACTCCGCCAGCACCGCGAGGAGATATTCCTCGGCTGCAAGACCCAGGAGCGGGAGTACGAGGGGGCGCGGCGGAAGCTCGAACGGTCGCTCGACCGCCTCGGCGTCGACAGCATCGACCTCTACCAGGTCCACGGGCTGGAGTACGAGGAGGAACTGGAGACGATCACGGGTGACGGCGGTGCGCTCGAAGCCTTCCGCGACGCCCGGGAGGAGGGGCTGATCGACCACATCGGCCTCACGAGTCACGGGACTCCCCGGCTCATCCTCGACGCGATCGACCGTATCGACGACCTCGAATCGCTGATGTTCCCGATGAACCCGGTCGTCGCCGGCAAGGACGGCGACGAGTACGACTACGAGGCGGTGTACGAGCGCGCCGAGGCCGAGGGCATCGGCACGCTCGGCATCAAGGCGTTCGCGAAGGGGCCGTGGCCGTCGACGGACGACCTGCCGGAGGCGGACCGGCCGTACGCGAACTGGTACGAGCCGGTCGACCGCCCCGACGAGGTCCGCGAGCGGTTCGACTTCGCCGCCGCGCAGGGGCTGACGAGCGTCGTCAGTCCGGGGGACCCGAAGCTCGTCGCGATGGTCCTCGACGCCGCCGCCCGCTACGACGGGATGGACGAGGCGGCCCAGCGCTCGCTGATCGAACGGCTGCGCCACGACGACAGTCCCGTTCCCGAACAGTTACATCACTGAGCCGAGAAGCGGCGACCGATCTGACCATGGACGTGCCGCGAACGGTCGAGACGGCCCTCGAAGACCGCCCCGTAGCGGGGAAGACCTGCCTCGAGGCGGGGGCCGGCGTCGGCAACGCGACCGCGGGACTGCTCGCCGCGGGTGCCGACCGCGTGTACGCCGTCACGGACGACCGCGACCACGCCCGGACCGTCCGCGAGCGAGTCGGTCGCGACGCGGCCGACCGCGCGGCGGTGATCGAAGCGGACCTGCTCGAGACGCCGCTTCCGACCGGGTCCGTCGACGTGATCACCGCCCACGGGCTGTTCAACGTGATTTCGCCCGCGTCGCTCCCGGCCGTCGCGGCGGAGTTGACACGCGTCGCGGCCCCGGGTTGTCACCTCGTCGTCGACGACTACGAACCGCCGCCAGAGGACGCCGCCGTACGCGACCTGTTCGCCGTCGAGAACGCGGCCGCCGAACTCGCGGACGGACGCCCCGCACTGACGTTCTACCCGGCCGAGGCGCTCCGCCGACTGTTCGCCGGATACGGCTGGGAGTTCGACCGAGAGCGGACGCTGCTGGACCCCGTGCCGTGGACCGAGCGCCACGTCGAGGCCCACGCCGATGCGGCGCGCGGATCGGCGTCGGCGCTCCCGGACGAACTCGGCGACCCGCTTGCCTCGTCGGCCGACCGCCTCGCGGACCGGATCAGCGAGGAATCGGTCGGGACGATGTACAGCGTCGCGATGCGGTTCCCCGGCTGAACCGGCCAGACGCGGCCGCCGCCGGCTGAGAGGGAAACGCTCTTTCGCGCGGCCGACCGAACGGGCCGTATGAACGTCAGAAGCGTGGCGGACCTCGGGCCGGACGACCGCGCGGCGCTGTTCGACCGCGACGCCGGCGTCGAGGCCGTCCGGAGCGACGCCCGCGACATCGTCGAGCGCGTCCGGACGGAGGGCGACGTCGCCGTCCGGGAGTTCTCGCGGGAGTTCGACGACGTCGAGGTCGCCAACATCGACGTCACGGACCGCGCGGAGCGCGCGTACGACGAACTGGACGACGAGATGCGCGAGACCATCGAGCGCGCCGCCGCGAACGTTCGCGAGTTCCACGAGGCGCAGGTGCCGGAAGACTGGCGCGAGGACTTCGACGGCCGGGAGCTCGGTCGGCGGTTCCGCCCTATCGAGCGCGTCGGCGTCTACGTCCCCGGCGGCACCGCGGCGTACCCCTCGAGCGCCATCATGGGCGTCGTCCCGGCGAAGGTCGCCGGCGTCGACGAGGTGTCGGTCGTCACCCCGCCGGCCGAGGAGATGAACCCCGTCACGCTCGCCGCCATCCACGCGGCCGGCGCGGACGCGGTGTACAGCGTCGGCGGCGCGCAGGGGATCGCGGCGCTGGCCTACGGCACGGAGACGGTCCACCGCGTCCAGAAGGTCGTCGGCCCGGGCAACCGCTGGGTCACCGCCGCGAAGGCGGAGGTCCGGGGCGACGTCGACATCGACTTCCTCGCCGGGCCGAGCGAGATCCTGGTCGTGGCCGACGAGACGGCCGACCCCGAGTACGTCGCGGCGGATCTCGTCGCGCAGGCCGAACACGACGAGAACGCCTCCGTCGTCGCCGTCACGGACGACGAGGGGACCGCCGAGGCCGTCGCCGACGCCGTCGAGGCGCGCGTCGACGAGCGCGAGCGCGCGGAGACGATCCGCGCGGCGCTTGACAACGACGCCAGCGGCGTCTTCCACGCCCGGTCGATGAGCGAGGCGATCCTGTTCGCGGAGGAGTACGCCGCCGAGCACCTCTCGATCCAGGCCGAGGACGACGAGTCGGTCCTCGATCGCATCGACAGCGCGGGCAGCGCCTTCCTCGGGCCGCACACGCCCGTCGCCGCGGGCGACTACGCCAGCGGCACCAACCACGTCCTTCCGACGAACGGCGGCGCGAAGCGCCACGGCGGCCTCTCGGTCGACACGTTCCTGCGGTCGACGACCGTCCAGCGCCTCGACGAGTCGGCGCTCGGCGACCTGCGCGACACGATCACGACGCTCGCCGAAGCGGAGGGCCTCGACGCTCACGCCGAGAGCGTGCGGGAGCGGTTTGACGAGCGGTAGCGATCCGACTCTCGTCGCGTTGCGAGACGGATCGGGTCGGAGCGCGTCGCCCCCCGCGACGCGATCTGACCGATGAAGAAAACTTATCACAGTTCCTTCAGTTGCGGACGGTATGAGCTCCGACACGGCTTACTGCTACTCGTGCGGCGAGGAGATGGATCCCGAGGCGGACGTCTGCGTCGCGTGCGGCGTGGAACAGAAGACGGCTGGCGGGTCGTCCGGCGGCAGAGCGCCGGGGAAGAAGTACTGCTCGAACTGCGGCGACCAGATCGACGAGGCGGCGGAGATCTGTCCCGAGTGCGGCGTCCGGCAGGCGAGCGCGAGCAACGACGTCGAGCGGGTGCCCGCGGCCGTTCTGGCGCTCCTGCTCGGCGCGCTGGGCGCGCACAAGTTCTACATGGGCGATACGAAGATGGGGCTGCTGTACCTCTGTTTCTCCTGGACGCTCATCCCCGGCCTCGTCGCGCTGGTCGAGGGCATCATCTACCTCACGAAGTCCGACGCGGAGTTCCAGGCGCAGTACGTCAACTGAGATGGCGTCGCTCCGTCGGGAACTCGCCGCCGGACTGCGACGGACCGCGCCGTACCTCCTCTCGCACCACGACGCCGACGAGCGCGACCGGTGCCACGCGCTCCGCGTCCGGGGCCGGACGGTTCGGCTCTGCGCGCGGTGCGCGGGGATCTACCCGGGCATCGCGCTCGGGCTCTGGATCGCCGGGGGGAGTCGGTGGGCGGCTCCGCTGTCGCTGATCGCGGTCCTGCCGGCGTTCGCGCTGGTCGACTGGGCGGCGTCGGCGTTCGCCGGGGCCGACGGCGGGAACGCGGTCCGGACCGCGACGGGCGCGCTGCTCGGTCTGGGATACGCGTTCGGCGCGGTGCGACTGCTTCGCGACCCGCCGGCCCCGGGCGTGCTCGCGGTCGGTGTCGCGTACGCGCTCGTCGCCGCGACGCTCCTGACGGTCGAGCGGCGGGTGCTTCCGGAACGGTAAGGGCTCGCCCCGCTCGAAATGCTATGTTCTCTGTTCGCGCCGCGCAGAATTTAATACGGATCCGGTGAAACGACCGCTCATGGAAACGATCCGGAAGCGGGCGAACGCCGGGACGCTCGTCAAGTTCCTCGCCGCGGCGCTCATCGGCCTCGGCGTCGGCACGCTGCTCTCGCCGGACCCGGTGGCCGTCCCGCTCGTCGGGACGGTACCGGGCGTCGCGGTCGGCGGCGTCGGACTCGTCGCTGGCGGGCTGCTCTACGCGCAGATGCCGAGCTGTGGCTGTTCAGGCGACTGCGACTGTTCGTGAGAGCGGCGTCCCCGAGCGCGGCGGGGGATACCGTCGGTCGTTCCGCAACCGGCGTCAGGGTTAACACGTTCGGCTACGTCGTGTAACGCATGAGCACGGACGCCGCGGGTGAGGGGCAGAGCCGCCCCGAGATCACCGTCACGGAACAGGCCGCCGAGCGCGCGATCGAACTGCTCGAACAGGAGGATCTGGACACCGGCGAGGCGGGCCTCCGGCTGTTCGTCCAGCAGGGCGGCTGTGCCGGCCTCTCCTACGGGATGCGCTTCGACGACGAGGCCGAGGAGGACGACACCATCTACGAGCACCACGGCCTGCAGGTGTTCGTCGACCCCGCTAGCATGAACTACATCGAGGGGAGCGTACTGGACTACGAGACGGGCCTCCAGGGCGAGGGGTTCAACGTGGAGAACCCGAACGTCGTCAGCGAGTGCGGGTGCGGCGAGTCGTTCCGGACCTAGTCGGCCGTCTCCGTCCCTGTTTCTACCCGCGGATTCAGCGACCCCGTATGCGAGTAGACGCCCGCGAGCAGCACCAGCCCCGCCGCCGCCGGGATGACCGCGCAGGCCGCGTAGACGGGGCCGAAGCCGACGGCCTCGACGGCGGGAAGCGACACCATTGGGCCGAGGCCGCCGCCGACGTCGCCGAGGACGTTGTTCGTCCCGGTCGCGCGGCCCATCCGGTCCTCGGGCGTCAGGTCGGCGAGCAGGGCCATCAGGGGGCCGCCGACGCCGCCCTGTCCCGCGCCGACGAACAGGCAGGCGACCGCGAGCGTCGCGGCGGAGTTCGCGTCCGCGAGCAGCAGGAAGCCGACGCAGGCCGTGCCGAGGAAGGCGAGCAGCACGGGCACCCGCGCGCCGATCACGTCGCTCGCCTTCCCGCCGACGAGCATGAACACCGACCCCGCGAGTACCGTGATCGCCATCAGGAACCCCGAGGTTCCCTGCGCGGTGTAGCCGAACAGCGCGACGCCTCTGGCGTCGAGAAAGAGCACGAGCGTCGCGAACAGCACGCCGACGTACGAGAAGTACAGTCCGAAGTTGACCAGCCCCGCAGTCAGCGCCGGGAGACTCCGGTCGACGTTCCACGGCTTCACGCTCGACTGGCCCCCCTCGACGTGGGTCTCGGGGACAGTGACGTACGCCAGCACGCTGGCGACCAACGCGAACGCCGCCGCCAGCGCGAACGCCGCGGCGACGCTGTAGCGGTCGCTCACGACGCCGCCGAGCACGAGGCCGGCGGGAAAGCCGAACGTGATACCGGCCCGGACGAGACCCATGCTCGTTCCCCGGGACCCGGCCTCGCTCACGTCGGCGGTGATCGTGTACGCCGTCGCGAACACGAGCGCGCTCCCGACGCCCCACGCGATCCGGGCGAGGAGGAACCAGACCTCGGGCGCGGCGGACGCGATGGCGACGTTGTACCCGAGGGTCGCGACGCCCTCGACGAACAGGCCGACGATGAAGGGGGTCCGCGTCCCGACCCTGTCGACCAGCGCGCCGGACGGCGCGTTGGCGAACAGCCGGGTGAACCGGTTCGCGCTCAGGATCAGGCCGACCATGAACGGCGAGATGCCGAGGACGGCCCCGAGGTTCGGGAGGATGGGGAACACGACGCCGCCGCCGAACCCGACGAAGAAGGTACAGGCGATAACCGCGAGGACGACGGCGCGGCCGCCGTCGCGTCCGTCGCCGCCGCTATCGCCGCTCTCTGGGCCGTCCGCGCTCATCGCTCACCGGTCGGTCGACGCTCGTCCGGCCCGCGACGCGTCGCGGCGACGGCGCTCGGCGGGTCGCCGCCGGCAGCTACAGGCATTGTCGGTACTTCCGTCGCTGATCGGAATACGCTGTCGGACGGGGTCCGAACCGAGGGGCCGCGCGGGCAAGGCCCGTCAGCGGGACGGACCCGACAGCGTCGATACGGTTAGTCTTCCAGCCTGAACGCGACCGTCACTTCGGCCTGGTACTCGCGGTTCTCGGCGGTCGCCACTTCGACGCCGAGTTCGTCGACCTCGATCCACTGGATGTTCTGGAGGGTGTCCTCCGCTCGGTCGATGGCGTCGTCCGCCGCGGCGTCGAAGCTCTCGGGGCTCGTGCCGATGAGCGTGATCTTCTTGAAGACCATAGACGCGTTTCACTTCACCGTCGTCCCTGTTAATAGCGGGGGGCGTAGGCGAGGCCGCCCGACGCGATCGAGTGCGCTCCCGGTCGCCCTAACTGCGTACGGTCCGCACGTCCGGGCATGGGCGAGGACCCGTCGTACGACGTGGACTTCCGCGAGCACCCCGAGGAGTACGAGATCGGCCGCGGCGAGCAAGGGGTGTTCAAAGTGCAGCCCTACAAGGACGAGCTCCTCCCACTGTGGGGGATCAAGTCGCTGTCGGAAGCCAGAGAGGCGGCGGAAGCGATCTACGAGCGCTACCGGGAGTACCGGGCCGACGGGGACTTCGTCGGCATGGACATGGCGCGCAAGTACCTCCAGATGGGGTGGACGCGGAGCCTCCGGTACGCGAAGTACCCCGGCGGCCGCAAGCGCGACGAGGGTGAGGAACGGAAGCCGCAGCGCTGGTACGACGGGAAGAAGCGCGAGGTGTCGCTCGTGTACAAGGAGTACCTCGACAGGGTCCGCGAGGACGACGAGTACCAGCGCCGCAACGGGAGCGGATCATAGAGGACGACGAAGCGGAGGGCGGCGGCTCGGGGTGACTACCGCCGCGCCTTGTCGAAGAGGTCCCACTCCCGGCCGAACGGGCCCCACTCGGCGAGCAGGTCGTGCTCGACGACGTACTCGGTGACGAGGATGCTCAACACCGCGAGTAGCGTGCCGGCGACCACGTCGGTCGCCCAGTGGATCCCGAGGTACATCGTGGAGAGGGCAACGCTGACGCCCAGAACGAACGAGACGGGGGCCCACAGAGGGTACTCGTCCCGCGTCCGCCACGCGAGGAAGAAGGTCGTCATGGAGAGGGAGGCGTGTAGCGACGGGAAGACGTTGGTGTTGTGGTTGACCTCGCCGGTGAGCAGTTGCGACTGCGGGTACGTGACGTACAGCAGTGAGTCGACGATGTCGGGGATGAGGTTCCGCGGCCCGTAGGCGATAAAGAGGACGTAACAGACCAGCCCGACGCCGTAGTTGAACGTGTAGGCAACGATGAGCTCCTTCATCGAGGTCATGTCGCTGCGAGCGAAGTACGCGACGAACGGGAAGAGGAGGAGGAAGACGTAGCCGTAGAGGTAGATGAACACGAAGTAATCGGTGAGCAGCGGCGAGCGAAGCGACTGGACGTCCGCCACGAGCGCCCCCTCCAGACTGTAGATAATCAGGGTGATGTTCCAGTCGAGCGCCCACGAGAGGAGCCCGGTGTAGTCCATCGTCAGTTTGCGTACGGCCAGAACGACGAGCAGCACCGACAGGTACGGACCGATCTCGGCGAGGCGCCAGCGGTAGTCCCTGACGGCGCGGACGATGCGGCGCGGGCCGACCATCACGCTGGCGCTAACGCTCAGCAGGATGACGACCATCACCGTGAGCCGCATCACGACGTCTGCTAAGCCCATATCTATCAGTTCGCCTGCGAGCGGTTAAGGCCGGTGGTTGCGACGTGATACCGTATCACGATTGCCCTCGGATCAGCAGTTCCCCCTCGCTGCTGTAGCGATAGCCGGCGTCCTTGAACATCTGTTTCGCCGCCTCGACCTCCAGTTCGCCGTCTTCGCCCGGGAACGCGCCGACGGCGCTCGTCCCGTCCCACTCCAGGTCGTCCGGAACGTAGCCGGACCCGCGGAGCGGCGTGTCTCCCGGGAAGGCGTACCCGTCGAACATCTCCTGTGCGATGTCGTCGCGGTCGAACAGTCGACCGAGCGCCTGTCGGAAACGGGGGTTCGTCAGGGGTGACCGCCGGGTGTTGAACCCGACGATGTAGAACTCACGGGGGTCGCCGACGAGCAGCCGAACGGAGTCGGAGCGGTTCGCCCGCGGCGCGTCGCCGGACTCCAGCGTCGACCCGACTATCTGCATGTCGCCCTCCTCGACGAGTTCGATCGCCGCCGCGCCGGACGGCGTCACGGTCAGCGTGAGCGACTCGTACCGCGGCGCGCCGGCGAACTCCGCGACGGGGTCGTCGAAGTTCGCCTCGCTCCGGAGGAAGTGGTCGTCGAACCGCTGGAAAGTGACCGACTCCCCCTGGGTCGCGCTCTCGAACGCGAACGGGCCGCTCCCGACCGGCTGGCGGTTCTCCCAGACCATCGCGCGGGTCAGGTACTCCTGCATCAGTTCGGTCTGCTCCGACCAGATGTGCTTCGGAAGCAGGGGGACCGTGAACGCGTGGGTCGCCGCTTCCCGGCTGCACTGCTCGAAGTCGAGGCGGCACTCGCGCTCCGAGAGCGCCGAGGTTTCCGCGACCAGGCTCGACTGCGAGCGGAACTTCGGCGCGGGCACCGTGCCGTTCGCGTTCCCCATCGACGTGTCCGAGAGGAACTCGAAGGTGAACGCGACGTCCTCGGCGGTGATCGATTCACCGTCGTGCCACTGCAGGTCCTCCCGCAGCGTGACGACCGCCGTCGGGGTGTCGTCCGCTTCGCTCTCCTCGTCCAGCCACCGCCAGTCCTCGGCGAGCCAGGGAACCACCTCGCCGTCGATCCGCTCGGCGAGCTGGTCGTACAGCAGCCCCACGAGTTCGCCGCGGTCGTGGTACTCGACGGCGATCGGGTTCCGGTTCGACGTGATGTTGCCGTCCATGATGGCCACGCCGAGTTCCTCGCGGTCCTCCGCCATCGGGTCTTCCGGGCGGAGGCGGAGGTAGTCGAGCGTCGTCTGGAGCGGCGTGGTGTTCCACTCAGAGTCGAACTCCAGGTCCACCGCTGTGAGGTACTCGGGGTAGGCGACGACCGAGAACGGCTGCACGGAGACGGCGCCCCGGAGAACGCTCGCGATCGCCATCTCGCGGGTCTTCCCTTCCGAGGTTCGTTGCTGCTGAAGCCTGTCGTCGAGCGTCACGTTGGTGATCCCGAAGGGGTTCTGCCACCCCTGTTCCTCCACGAACACGGAGTGGAGCAGAGGGTACAGTTCCTCGGGGGCGTCGACGCCCGGATGGCGCGTGACGAAGATGTCGAACTCGTGGTTGATGAGGACGTCCTGGAGCAGTTCCGACTCCGCCTTCAGTTCGATGTTCGCGTTGATGCCGACGTCCTGCAGTCGCTCCGCGTACTGTCTCGCCAGCTGGACCGACGCCGAGTCGGCGTCGGCCGGAAGCGTCTTCACGTTGAGGGATATCTGTTGCGGAGCGTCCCGCGTCGAACTCGCCCACAGCTCCGTTACGCATCCTGCGGAGCCTGCAGCGGCCGCTGTGCCGAGGCCCGCAAGCAACTCTCGTCTACTGAGAGCTCCGCATCCGTCCATGGCCTAACGAAAAACCGGGTGCTATTTGATTGTTTCCTTGCCGATACGCGCGAATACGACTCGCTCACTCGGTCCCGGAACGGGTGTCGAGGCGGCGCTCGATGGCGCTGACCACGTCTGTGAGGTGTGCCGTCCCCCACACTGCGACGATGACGCCGCCCATCAAGTTGAACAGCAGGTCCTTCATCGTGTCTTCGAGGCTGTACTGCGTGAGAACGCGCGGCGCGCCGGTCGCGAGCGCGACCTCCGCGATGGCGAACTCGACGACCTCCCAGAACACGCCGAAGGCCATCACGAACATGAGGATGAACACGAACATGAACCGCCCCGGGAGGTAGATCGTCTCGCTGTGCTCCTCGATGGCCCGGACGGTGGCGTAGCCGGCGCCCGCGACAAGCGAGGAGGAGAGCGCGTGGGTCATGTGGTCCCACCACCCTATCGTCCGGTAGAACGTCGCGCCCGTCCCCGGGATCCCGACGGTGCCGAGCGCGTGCAGGAACGCGGCGGACGTGATCCACAGCGTGAGCGCGGGGTCCATCGGGACGCCGTAGTCGCGCTCTAAAAGCGGCGGCAACTGGATGACGAGCAGGCCGACGGCGCAGTTGACCATGACGCCGACGCTGCCGCGCTCCATCCCGAGGAAAAAGAGCACGATCAGCCCGATCTCCATGACGTGGGTGACCTGGTTCTGCCGCTGATCGGTGATACCCAGGCGGTCGCGGACCCTCATGCTATCTCCTCCATGACTTCCTCGGGGAGACGCTCCTCCGGTTTAACCCGGCGGCGGAAGTAGAACTCGAACACGACGCCGGCGAGGATCCCCGCGACGAACGAGTAGACGAACTCGATCATGAGCGCGTGTTCGGGGTCGGCGTGGCCGGCGAGAAAGCCCGTTCCCAGGCGGAGGTCGGCGGCCCAGCGGACGACCGCCCACGTTCCGGCGGCCGCCATCGTCGTGACGACGACGAACAGGACGGCGAAGCCGTAGGTCATCTCGACGGTCGTGAACACGTGCAACTGGACGGCGATGATGAGCGCGACGGCGGCCACCGAGAGGTAGGTGGCGAGGTTCCCCGTCACCGGCACCGTCGCCACCGCGCGCCCGAGCACCGGGAGCGCGGCGACCGCGACGACCTCCCATGGAAGCATCACCTCGGGGTCGCGGTACGCGACGATGGGAAGCAGCGTGAGCACGCAGACGGCGCCCGCGAACCCCGCCCAGAGGAGTTCGCCGGCGACGACCTCCTCGACGGTGACGAGGGCGAGGAAAGCGACGAGCACCCACGCGAGGCCGGCGTTGAGCCGGCGGTCGCGGAACAGCCGATCGATGTCCGCATCTGCCATACACTCCCATGGCGCGGATCGCTGTAAAAGGTTTTGTATCTCGATATTGACGAGATATTTACTATTTCTCGCCGACGGGAACGCTCCAGAGGGGAATCGCGCTACGCGAGCAACCCGTACGCCAGGGCGTAGGCGACGAGGGCCGCGGTTAGTCCCGCAAGGCCGGTCAGCGACGCCGCGAGGGCGTCGTCGGTGCTCGCGGGCCAGGCGGCGGGGTGGAGGCTGGTGCGGATGTCGTCGGATCCGGTTATCCAGTCGTCGCGCCGGAGCCGCGACAGGGGCGAGCGCGGCCATCGGTACGGCGCCGCGACGGCGACGCCGACCGCGAGAATGCTGAACACGAAGTGGTAGGACACGGCGAGCGTCGGCGGGTCGATCAGCAGGACTGCGACGCCGTAGCCGGCGCCGACGGCCGCCCGGCGGCGGACGTAGCCCGGGAGCGACCGCTCGGACAGGCGGCAGTAGACGACCGCCGCCAGCCAGATCGCCGCGAGTTCGAGGCCGAACGCGCCGAGCAGGTGCAGCGTCGGGTCCGCCGACAGGGCGACGCGCTCCACCAGCACGCCGTCCGAGAGCGGGTAGAGCACTCGCGGCGGCTCGCCGGTGACGAGGTCGCCCCAGGGGTGCGACCAGAGGCCGACGAGTGCGGCCCCGAGCACCGCGCGCGGGCCGAGGTCGCCGTAGGCGTCAGCGACCGACGCGACGAGAAGCCCCGCGGCGACGAACGCGGCCATCACGACCGCCGCGAGCGGCCCGGTGACCCAGTACGCCGCGACGACGAGGGCGAGCGCGAGGGCCGCGCCGGCGGCACGGAACTCTCGCACGTCTGCGGTCCAGCCGGCGAACGCCAGCGCCGCGGGCACCGCGACGACCAGCGAGTGCGTCACCGAGCGGTGAACGACGGTGCTCGTCGCCCAGAACGACTCCGTGACGGCGAAGACGCTCCCGTAGTCCGCACCGAGGAAGCCGACGAGCGCGTACGCCATGTCCGCGTCCGGGGCGGCGGCGAACCCGCCGGCGACGAGGCCGACCGAGAGCGCCCGCTCGCGGTCGTACCCCGCCAGAGACAGCGCTCCGGCGACGAGGGCGAACGCGAGCAGCGCGTGACCGACCATCATGACAGTTTAAGTTGGGGGTGCCGACGCATAAGTGCCTCGGCGGCTTGATAGCACACGCCGCGCCCGCCGTCGGGCGGTTAGCTCGCGTCGGCGTTCGCTCGACGCGGCGGGAGTCGGCCGACTGCGAGGGGGGCGCCGGCTAAGAGTCGTCGCAAACCACTTCGGGACGCCGACCCCACTAGCGACCATGCGAGTTCTCGTAGCGGGGTCACACGGGCAGGTCGGACAGCACGTCTCACGGATCCTCGGAGAGAGCGACCACGACGCACGCGGGATGGTCCGCGACGAGTCGCAGGTCGAGGACGTAGAAGCTCTCGGGGTCGAACCGGTCGTCGCCGACCTCACCGAGGACGTCTCGCACGCGGTGGAGGGCTGCGACGCGGTCGTGTTCGCCGCCGGCTCCGGCGGGGAGGACGTGTGGGGCGTCGACCGCGACGGCGCGATCAACCTCGTCGAGACCGCGGAGGCGGCCGGCGCCGAGCGGTTCGTCATGCTGAGCTCGATCAACGCCGACGCGCCCGAGGACAGCCCAGAGGCGCTCCGCGAGTACCTGCGGGCGAAGGCGGAGGCCGACGAGCGGCTCCGGGAGAGCGACCTGACGTACACGGTCGTCCGCCCCGGAGCGCTGACGAACGAGGACGGGACCGGCCGGATCAGGACCGGCGCGGACCTGGAGCGCAAGGACGGCGACGTTCCCCGGGAGGACGTCGCCCGGACGCTCGTCGCGGCGCTCCCGATGGAGAGCACGTACGGGCGTACCTTCGAGATGCTCTCGGACGACGACCCGATCGAAGCCGCACTGTCGGACCCCTTGAACGAGAGGTGACCGGGGTCAGTCGTCGGCGGTCAGCGCTGCCCCCTCGTGTTTCGTCCACTCGGACTCTATCTTCCCGTTCGCCCGGACCAGCGTGTCGCCGTCGACCTCGATCCGCGTCTTGCGGAGTTCGATCGCTTTCACCTCGCCCGTCTTCTCGCCGGACGTTATCCTGTCGCCGGGCATGAAGTCGGGGTCGCGAAGCAGGTAGATCCCGGCGACTGCGTCCTCGATCATCCCGGAGAGCGCGTAGGAGACGCCGAGCGCGACGAACCCGCTCGCCGTCCCGAGCGCCGCGGCGATGCGACCGAGGCCGAGCACGGAGAGGAAGGCGAGCGCGACCGCGAACCACAGCAGGATGCCGACGACGCGGGCGAGGAACTGGCGGTACACCGGATCCTCGCTCGCGAACGCCCGCCGCAGGAACGCGCGGACGACCATCATGACCACTTTCACCCCGACCACGGCGAGCGCGAGGAACACCAGTCCCCCCATGACGCGCGGCAGCGCGGCCGCGAGATCGCCGACGAACCGTTCGATCGCCTGCTCCACGATGCCCGCCGGATCGCCGGCGGTCTGTGCGATGGCCATGCCGGACGCGTCGCGGGCCAGACAGTTAAGCCCCGATCGCTTCCGCGAGACGAGGGTTTTTGACAGACTCCGACGCACGTGGGAGCATGGATCGCAATCCCGACGACCCGCCGGAGGTCGGTGAGCTCACACCGCCGGACAGGACGCTGATGGGGCCCGGACCGAGCGACGTACACCCCCGGGTGCTTCGGGCGATGAGTACCCCGCTGGTCGGACACCTCGACCCGTCGTTCGTCGAGATCATGGACGAGGTGCAGGAACTGCTCCGATACACGTTCCGCACCGACAACCAGTGGACCATCCCCGTCTCCGGGACGGGATCGGCGTCGATGGAGGCGGCCATCGGCAACCTCGTCGAGCCCGGCGACACCATGCTCGTCCCGACGAACGGCTACTTCGGCGGGCGCATGGAGAGCATGGCCGAGCGCGCCGGCGGCGAGGTGGTCCACGTCGACGCACCGTGGGGCGAACCGCTCGATCCCGCCGACGTCGAGGCGGCGTTCGCCGAGCACCAGCCCGACGTGTTCGGGTTCGTCCACGCCGAGACGAGCACGGGCGTGAAGCAGCCGGACGTCCCGGAACTGACCCGGATCGCCCACGAGCACGACGCGTACGTGATCGCCGACTGCGTCACGTCGCTGGGCGGCGTCGAGCTGCGCGTGGACGAGTGGGACGTCGACGTCGCGTACTCCGGGCCGCAGAAGTGCCTCTCCTGTCCCCCGGGCGCGAGCCCGCTCACCCTGAACGACCGGGCGATGGACAAGGTGCTCTCCCGCGAGGAGCCCGCCCGCTCGTGGTACCTCGACCTCTCGCTTTTGGAGGGGTACTGGGGCGACGAGCGCGCCTACCACCACACCGCGCCGATCACGAACGTGTATGCGCTCCGCGAGTCCCTGCGGCTAGTCGCCGAGGAGGGCATCGAGAGCCGCTGGGAGCGCCATCTGGAGGTCGCCGGCGCGCTCAAGGCCGGCGTCGAGGCGATGGGCCTGGAGATGAACGCGCCGGACGACTACTGGCTCCCGAGCCTCAACGCCGTGCGCGTCCCCGACGGCGTCACCGACGGCGAGGTGATCGAGGCCCTGCTCGACGACTACGACCTGGAGATAGCAGGCGGCCTCGGCGACCTGTCGGGCGAAATCTTCCGCATCGGCTGTATGGGTCACTCCGCGAGCCCGAAGAACGTCTCGTTCCTCATGAGCGCGCTGGGCGACGTGCTAGACAGAAAAGGCGCGGACGTGGACGTCGACGCCGGCCTCTCGGCGACGAGCGACCGCCTCGGCTAGACGGCGGTGTCGCGGCAGGGCGGCGCGCGGACGACCTCGTACTCGTCGTCGTCCTCGACGCAGATGATCGCCCACTCGTACTCCGGCTCCGAGCGCTGGAGGCGGTCGCGGAGACGCGGGGCCTGTTCACGGTAGGTGACGAAACAGCGGAGTCGTCCGGAGTCGGGGGTCTCGTCGGCGTCTTCGGTTACCGTCACGCGGACGGACTTCCACTCGCGTTCGGCGCGGAACTCCTCGCCGTCGCCGGTGACGGTGTACCCCAGGTCGTTGAAGATCGATCTGGCCTGTTCGTCGAGGGGCGTGCTAACAGGTCCCATTCGATACCGGATACCACGTCTCGGGTAATAAGTTTTCTCACACGACAGCTGTCGAAAGCATCCGACGGCTGTCATAGGGACTGCTGTAAGGCATTTCGGTATTTCGGCGACCGGGTCGCCGAATACCACTGAACAGTTACAGCAGTCCCTATCACTCGTGGGCGGCGTCCCACTCGGTCGGCTTCCGGAAGTTGCCGCAGACATTGCACTCGATGCGCCCCATCGAGTCCATCGCGTTGTCGAACGTCTCGCAGTTGGCGCAGAACCAGCCGTACTTGCGCTCGCGGTCCGGCGTCAGGTAGGCGACGAAGAAGGGGCCGTCAGAGCCGCGCTCGGCCGCCTCCCGATCGACGTGTACGGTGTCGCCCTCCGGCGTCGTTCGCGTCTCCATGGGTCCGGGGTAGGAGCGCCAGTCGCTTAAGACCTGCCTGTGCGGCGACTACCGCCGACGCCGCGCCGACCCCGAAGGCCGGGAAGAGTCCGTATATCCGGTAATACCGGCGTCTCGACAGTCTTCGCGACCATCGAGTTTATGCCTGTCCGGGGACTGAATCCCACATCGACTACCCGTTCGCGCGGTGTTTCAGGGACTACGGGGCCGTAACGGTCGCTTACGGGGAGGGATCGACCGATACGGTAATGACCCGCCGCGAACAAGTACCATGACCGCACAACCCACTACAGAGACAGTCGTACAGGAGAACGTCGGGGCCGGTCTCCGTCGTCCTGGTTCGGGCGAGGAGATAACCGTCGTCTGCGTCAACGGCGTCCGGTCGGACGACCACGCCGCTCGCATCGGGGCGACGGCAGTAGCGCGGGACCGCGGCATCGACGTACTCGGCGTCGAGACCGCGGCTGAAGCGCTCTCCGCCCTCGAGGAGTTCGGCGTGGACTGCGTCGTCAGCCCGTACCGCCTCCGGAGCGAGAACGGGCTGTCGCTGCTGGAAGAGGTCCGGAAACGGGTTCCGAAGCTCCCGTTCATCCTCGTGCCGCAGTTCGGGACCGAGGAGATAGCGAGCCGGGCCATCTCCGCCGGCGTGACCGATTACCTCCCGTGCGACGGGAGCGACGAGCAGGTCACGGTACTGGCCGGAAAGATCGTCAGCGCCGTCGAGAACTACCGGACCGAGCGGGAACTCCAGCGAGGGTATCGCGCGCTCGAAACGGCACAGGAGGGGATCAGCATCCTCGACGAGAACGGCGACTTCGTCTACGTGAACGAGGAGTACGCCGACATCTACGGATACGACCGCGAGGAGATGATCGGCGAGCCCTGGGAGTCGCTGTACCCCGAGGGCCACACGGACGACATCCACGACAACGTGCTACCGCAGGTGTACGGTCAGGGGACCTGGCGCGGCCTGACGACCGGTCTCCGCGCGGACGGGAGCACGTTCCCGGAGGACCACTCGCTCGCGGAGACCGACGACGGCGGGCTCGTCTGCGTCGTCCGCGACGTGACCGAACTCCGGAAGGACGCGCGCGAGCGGCGACGACGGGAGCAGCACCTCCGCGAACTGTACGAGATCACGTCCGATCCCGACCTCGACTTCGAGGAGCAACTCGACCGCGTGCTGGCGCTCGGCTGCGAGATGTTCGACCTCGGGATGGGGATGCTCTGGAAAAAAGAGGGGGACCGCTTCCGGCTCGTCGACTCCCGCGGCGCGCCGGACGAGTTCGAGGCGGGCGACACGACGGTTCGACCCGCGCCCGGCAACTACTGTCACGAAACCGTCGGCGGGGACGGCCCCGTCGCCGTTGAGGACGTGAGCGAGGCGGGCTGGGGGGACGACCCCCTGACCGAAGAGTACGGCCTCGGCTGCTTCCTCGGCGCCGGAATCGCCGTCAGCGAGGACGTCTACGGGACGCTCGTGTTCACCGACGACGACGCCCGGGATCGGGAGTTCTCGGAGGTCGAGATCACCTTCCTCGACCTGATGCGACAGTGGGTGAGCCAGGGACTGGAGCGCGAGCGCCGGCGGACGCAACTCGCCGCGCTCAACGAGATGAGCCGCGACCTGATGGGCGCCGAGACGTCGGAGGCGATCGGCGAACGGGTCATCGCGGGAGCCGCGGGGCCGCTCGACCTGCCGCTGTCGGCGGTCGTACTGTACGACCCCGACGACGGGGACCTGAAACCGGCCGCGACGACTGAGTGCGGCGACGAAGTACTGCCGCTCTCCGAGCTGTGCGCCCCGGGCGACGGGCTCGCCTGGGACGCGTTCGTGTCGAGCGAGGTCCGCACCGTCACCGACGGCGAGGCGTCGCTCCCCGAGGGCGTCAGCGAACTCGTCGCCGTCCCGCTGGGCAAGCACGGCGCCTTCCTCACCGCGACGGGGGAGCGATTCGCCGCGACGGACCGCGACTGCATCGAGACGACGGGCGCCACCCTGCAGGCGGCGCTCGAGCGCTCGGAGCGCTCCCGGCTCATCCAGCAGCGAGAGCGGACCCTGGAGGAGAAAAACGAGAAGCTCGAGCGCCTGAACCGAATCAACACCGTCATCCGCAACATCGATCAGGGGCTCGTCCGCGCGTCGAGCAGGGAGGAAATAGAGCGGGTCGTCTGCGAGTACCTCGCGGACGTGGGGCCGTACGAGCTGGCCTGGGTCGGGACCCACGACGAGGTCACCGGCGAGGTGGTGCCGTCCGAGTGGGCCGGAACCAACGGAGGCTACCTGGACGAGATCACGGTGACGGTCGGGGACGAGCCGACCGCACAGGGCCCGACCGGGCGGGCGGTCGCGACGCGCGAACCGCAGGCGACGGAGAACGCGCTCACCGATCCGCCGTTCGAGCCCTGGCGGCAGGCGGCGCTGAACCGCGGCTTTCGGTCGAGCATCGCGCTCCCGCTCCTGTACGAGGGGTCGCTCTACGGCGTTTTGAACGTCTACGCCGCCGACCCCGAGACGTTCCGGGGGATCGAGCGCGCCGTCCTGGAGGAGCTGTCGGACACCGTCGCGTACGCCATCAACGCCGTCGAGAGCAAGAAGGCGCTGGTCGGCGAGCGCGTCGTGGAGCTGGAACTCGACGTCCGCGACTCCGGGCTCGGCGTCGTCCCGCTGACCGAGGAGACCGGGTGCGAGTTCGCCTTCGAGCGGATCGTTCCGGGGGCCGACGGCGGCTTCCGCGTGTTCTTCTCGACCCGCGGCGTCCCGGCGGCGACGGTCGAGGAGCACATCCCGGATCTCTGCGTCCGCGACCTCTCGCTCGTCTCCGAGTACGCGGGCGAGGACGGCCCCCAGTGCCTCTTCGAGGCGACGCTGACCGGCGGCAACGTGTTCGAGACCGTGCTCGAGCACGGCGGCGTCGTCGAGGAGATCGAGGGCGCCGACGGAGAGGTCACCGCCACGATCACCGTCGGCAGCGAGAGCGACGTTCGCGGGTTCGTCGAGACGTTCGAAAACGCCTATCCCGAGTCCGAACTCGTGGGCAAGCGCGAGCGCGAGCGCACCCTCCGGTCGCGTCGGGGGTTCCGGTCGGACCTTGAGGAGACGCTGACGGACCGCCAGCTCGAAGTCCTGAAGGTGGCCTTCTTCAGCGGGTTCTTCGAGTCGCCGCGCGAGCGCACCGGGAGCGAGGTCGCCGCCTCGCTCGACGTCTCGCAACCGACGTTCAACAACCACATGCGCGCCGCCCAGCGCAAGCTCTGCGCGCTGCTGTTCGACGACTGGGCGACGCCCGGTCGGTGACGCGCACGCCGACGCGGTCGGCGAGCCGCGGGTCGTCGGGATGCTGTCGCCTCGGCCGAGTATTGAGAAGACTTACCGACTGCGATGCGGAACTGTTCCATAATGGATCGCGTGGTCGTCCCCGTTCGCTACCCTCTCACGGAACACTCACAGAAGACGCTCTCCGAGGCCGTCTCGATCGCCGACGAGCGCGACGCCGAACTGACGGTGCTTCATGTCAACCTCTACCAGAACGGGAAGAGCGTCAGGCGGTCAGACCTGAAACGCGCGGTCGAGCAAGCGTTCGGCGACCTGCCGAACGCGCGCTACGCCGTTCGGACGGGCTTTCTCATCGAGGAGTCGATCCTGGAGGAGGTGGCCGCCGAGGACGCGGACGTGGTGGTCATCGGCCACAAGCAGGTCGGCCGGTGGCGGCGGATGCTCCGCCGGATCGTCGGCGAACCCGACATCGAGACCTACCTCAACCAGCGGCTCTCCTGCGAGATCGTGACCGTCGGCCTGCGGTGATCACTTCGGGTCGCCCGAAGAGTCCGCGTCCGGTGAGGACGCCGAACCGCCGTCTGCGACTTCGTCGCCCGGGGGCGATCGCTCGCCGTCGGTCGGGTCGTCCGTGCGCCCCTCGCCGTCGGCGGGGCCCTCCGCTCCGCTGACACGCACGTCCGCGGTGCCGCTCGTCTCGTCGAACACGAGGTGCTGATGGGGGTAGGCGATCGCCACGTCCTCGGCGTCCGCGAGCGACGCCCGGAGGCGCTCGTTGACCTTCGACCGGACGGTGAGGAGCTTGTACGGCTGCTTCGCCCAGTACCGGAGGGTCAGGTTCACCCCGCTGTCGGCGTACTCGTCGATGTAGCAGGTCGGACTGGCCGGGTAGCGAGCGGCCCCGATGCGGATGTTCGGGCCGCCGGAGATGACGTCGTCGACGTCGCGGGCCGCGCGTTCCATCAGGTTTCGGGCGCGCTCGACGTTGCTCTCGTAGGTCACCTGTATCGTCAGCGCGAGTCGGGTGCGCTCGTCCTCCGCCGAGTGGTTGATCACGTCGCGCTCGCGGACCGTCGAGTTCGGAATGACGATGAACGTGTTGTCGAGCGTGAACATCTTCGTGTACCGGAGCGTGATGTCCTCGACGAACCCCCGCTCGCCGCGGTCGGCCAGTTCGATCATGTCGCCGATCTCGAAGGGCTGGTCGGCGAGGACGAACAGGCCGTTGATGATGCTCCCGACGATGGGCGCGAGGATGACACCGATGACCGCGGAGAAGACGGTGACGGAGATGAGCACGTCGCCGGGGCGGAACCAGCCGATCTGGACGGCGGCCACGCTGACGGTGACGAGCAGTATCGCGGTTCGGACCGACCGGAGGACGGTCCGGGTGACGCTCGGGCGGCGGAAGTGCCGCGCCACCGTGCGCCCGAGGAGGCGGACCGCGAGCTTCGAGACGTACCAGCCGGCGACGAGGATGAGCGCCGCCGCCACGGTGTCGAGGAGGTAGCCCGGCACGTTGTCCCGGAGCCAGCGGACGACGGTCGACTGGAGGACGCCGTACGTTCGCACGTCTACCGTCTCTACCCGGGGGATAAAAGAGATGTCCGATCCCGGCGAGATGCCCGGCTCCGGCCGCTTCCGGAGGACGGTCCGGGGAGCGCCGGAAACGGCCCGACCGCTTGATATGGGTTCCCGCCGTACTGGTACGCATGCCTTCGGGACCGCGACGCGATCCGAGCTTCGACGTGCGAGCCGACAGCGACGTACCGAAGACGGTGATCGCCGGCTTCTCGTCGTTCGGCCTCGCCGGCCTGACCGCCGTCGACTACCTCGCGGACCACCTCGACCTCGCGGCGAGCGGGTACGTCCGGGCCGAGGGCCTCCCGACGATCACCCCCTTCGAGGAGGGGCGACCGCGCCACGCGACGGAGATCCTGACGGGCGACGACTTCGACGCGGCGGTGCTCAAGTCGGAGCTGTTCGTCCCGGTGTGGGCGGCGGAGCGGTTCGGGAAGGCCGTCATCGAGTGGACCGAAGACGCCGGCGTCGAGGAGGTGACGATACTGTCGGGCATCCCGATCGCGCACGGGCCGGACGACCACAGGACGTTCCACGTCGCCGCCGACGACTACCGCGAGGCGCGCCTCGCGGACGCCGACGTGCCGCCGATGCGCAGCGGCTTCCTCGACGGCGTCGAAGCGGCGCTCGTGGAGCACGGGATGACCACCGACATGCGGGTGGGCGTCCTCATCACGCCGGTCCACGCTCAGGGACCGGACGCGGACGCGGCGCTGCGCCTGCTCGAAACCGTCCAGGAGGTCCACGGGATGGAGTTCGACACGGACCCGCTCCGGGAGTTCTCGGACCGGGTGAAGCAGTACTACGCCGGCCTCTCGGAGCGTCTCGACAAGGAGGCCGAGGCGGACCGGCCCGACGACCGGATGTTCATGTAATCGGTCCGAACAAACTCGTTTTCGAAACGACGTGCTACTCGATTTTCGGTAAATCATTTAATGGGGGAGCACGGTGTGTGCGACATGACCACGAACGACCTCCGCTCGACGATGGAGCGGGTCGGCGAACGCTTCAACCTCGGGGAGTACGAGATAGAGGCCTACCTGACGGTGTTAGAGCACGGTCAGCTGACGGCGAGCGAGATCGCCGACCGGACGGAGATCCCCCAGCCGCGGGTGTACGACACGGTGCGGAGCCTGAGCGACCGCGGCCTCGTCGAGCTTCGCGAGTCCCGTCCGATGAAGATCATCGCGGTGAACCCGGACGACGCTTACGCGGACGTCCAGTCGTCGCTGTCGGAGATGGTGTCCGAGC
Organism: Halostella limicola; assembly: GCF_003675875.1. Taxonomy (NCBI): domain Archaea; kingdom Methanobacteriati; phylum Methanobacteriota; class Halobacteria; order Halobacteriales; family Natronoarchaeaceae; genus Halostella; species Halostella limicola. Next base: position 242,761 of record NZ_RCDI01000003.1, read on the forward strand.
TCGAATCCCGGTACACCGCCCCCGCCCGCGACACCGAGGCGGTGTCGCTCGTGAAGTCCCGCTCGACCATCCTTCGCTACCTGGAGGAGATCGTGGAGGAGGCCGAGTACGAGCTGTCGCTCTCGCTGACGCCGGAGCTGCTGGAGCGGTTCGAGGACGACCTCGTCGCCGCGCAGCGCCGGGGTGTGAGCATCGAGCTCCTGATGACCCCGGCGGCGGCCGCGCCGGACCCCGACGAGTTCGACTACCTGCAGGTCTGTACGACCGCCCGCGCGCGCCGCGGCATCACGACGCCGGTCATCGCGGTGGCCGACGGCGAGTACTCCATCTACGCCACGCAGGACGCGCTGCGGGACGACCAGGACCGCTACGGCGTCATCTTCAACCGCTCCGCGCTCGGCTTCCTCGTCAGCGGGTTCTTCGGCACCGTCCTCTGGACGACGGCGAAGGAGACCCTGGCCGCGGACGGCAACGACCGGCCGTTCCCCCGGCGCTACGCCTCCATCCGCCGGTGCGTGAAACACCTCATCGAGTCCGGCGGCGAGTTCTACGCGACGATCCAGGGGCGTGACGTCGAGACCGGCGAGTCGCGCCTCGTCGAGGGGAAAGTCGTCGACATCGCCTTCGAGGCAAGCGAGGAGGTCGCGGGGCTCACCGTCGAGACGGACGCTGGCGAGGTCGAGATCGGCGGGCAGGTCGCCGCCTTCGAGGACGTCGAGGCTCACGAAATTCGGATCGGGCGCGACGAGCCGCCGGAGTACGAGCCCTGAGGACCGAGCGCGGGGCTCGCCGCTCGGAGTTCGCTGTTTTCCGGTTCAGAACGTGTGCAGCCGCTCGCCGCAGTCCGCGCAGGCGAGCACGTCCCGCGGCCCCTCGCGGGGGTGCGACGGCCCCCCGCAGCAGTTCGCCTCCGTCGTCTCCTCCACGTCGCCGCCGCACGCGGGGCACGCTTCGAGGAAGGTCCGCAGCGGTTCAGCGGCCGCCGCGCGGAGTTCGGGGTCCGGGAGCCGGTCCGCGAGCGCCCTCGCCGCGCCGGTCTCCGCGAGCGCGACGGGGTAGGAGAGCCGGCGCTGGTCGATCGTCTGTCCCGTGTCCGCTTCGAGGACGACCGTCGGTCGCCTTCGACGGCGGTCGACGCGAGCGCCGTCGGTCCGGACCGCCGCGTCGTCGACGGCCGCCGCGAGCGCGTCGTCGTCCATCTCCCGGAGCGCGGCGGTCTCCCCGCGCCACGACGCCCGGAACTCGTCGTCGAGGAACAGCTGATCTCCCTCTGGGACGACGACGCCGGCGTCGACCAGTGCGCCGAGCACCGCCTCGCCGTCGATGCCGTCCCCGAGCGAGTCGCTCGGTCCGGCGTCCTCGTGAAAGAGGTCGCCCGGCAGGGCGGCGGCGAGTTTCGGCGCGAACCGCGGCGTGTACGGTACGACGTAGCCGCGCAGCGCGACGGCCGCCCCGCCGAGCGCCGCGACGACTACAGCCGCGGGTAGCGAGACGACCAGCACCGCGGCGCTCGCGACCGCCACGACTGCCGCGTTGACGATCGTGCAGGGCCAGCACCGCCGCTCGCCGGTGTACTCCGGCCGGCGGACGGCGTCGAGTAACCTCGTCATGCTCTCTCACTCGTCAGCCCGGCCCTTTCAGCGTTCCGACGCCGGAGATCCCGCTCGGCGTACCAGTCGGCAGAATTTTTAATTACGGGTGTGGTACCTAATCTCGTGCAAGACACTGACATGGAGTACACGTACCTCGGCGACACGGGCCTCGAGGTGTCGCGGTTCTGCCTCGGCTGCATGAACTTCGGCTCCGGGGAGCCGTGGATGATCGGGGACAGAGAGCAGAGCAGGGAGATAATCGACCGCGCGATCGACCTCGGTATCAACTTCCTCGACACCGCGAACGTCTACTCGCGCGGCGAGAGCGAGGAGATCGTCGGCGAGGCCATCGACGGACGACGGGACGAACTGGTGGTCGCGACGAAGGTGTACGGGCCGATGCGCGAGGGGCCGAACGGGCAGGGGCTCTCTCGCAAGCACGTCTTGGAACAGGCCGAGAAGAGCCTCGACCGCCTCGGCACCGACTACGTCGACCTCTACCAGATCCATCGCTGGGACGAGAACACACCGATCGAGGAGACGCTGTCCGCGCTGGACCACCTCGTGAGCGAGGGGAAAGTCCGCTACATCGGCGCGAGCACGATGCCGAACTGGAAGTTCCAGCGGGCGCTGTACGCGGCCGACGTGGAGAACTACGAGCGGTTCGTCTGCATGCAGCCGGAGTACAACGCCGTCGACCGCCACGAGGAGGCGAACCTCCTGCCGGTCTGCGAGGAGGAGGGTGTCGGCGTGATCCCCTGGTCGCCGCTTGCCGGGGGTTTCCTGACGGGCAAGTACGAGCGGGACTCCGACCCCGAGGAGGGCCTGCGGGCCGACGCCGACGAGTACACGCGGAACCGCTTCATCGAGGAGAACTGGGCGGTGCTGGACGAGATCCGCGGGATCGCGGACGAGAAGGACGCCTCGCCGGCGCAGGTGAGCCTCGCGTGGCTGTTGCACAAGCCGGTCGTCGACGCGCCGATCATCGGCCCGCGGACGATCGACCACCTCGAGGAGAACGTCGCGGCGATCGACGTCGACCTGACCGACGAGGAGATCGCCCGGATCGAGGAGCCGAAACGGCCCTCGTGGCCGGCGGAGGGGAAGGACTGATGGGACGAACCACCAGAGGTTTGAACCGAACGCCGCTGGAAATCGTACGGTAATGGACAGCGACGAACTCACCGAAGTCCTCGAAGACGCCGGCCTCTCGCCGTATCAGGCCGACGCGTACGTCGCGGTGCTGGAACTCGGCGCCTCGCCCGCGACCGACATCGCGGAGGCGAGTTCCGTGCCGGACCCGCGGATCTACGACGTCCTTCGCGACCTCGAACGGAAGGGGTACATCGAGACGTACGAGCAGGGGAGCCTCCACGCCCGCGCGCACAGCCCCGCCGACGTGCTGGACGACCTCCAGACCCGCGCCGAGCGGTTCTCGTCGGCCGCCGAGGAGATAGAGGAGCGGTGGAACCAGCCGGCGATGGAGAACCACCGCGTGAGCATCGTCAAGCGGTTCGAGACCGTGCTCGACCACGCGGAGTCGCTGATCGAGACGGCGGAGAACCAGATCCAGCTCTCGGCGAACCCCGAGCAGTACGAGCGACTGGCGCCCGCGCTCCGGACGGCCCTCGACAACGGCGTCGACGTGAAGCTCTCCCTGTACACGCCGGACGGGTCGGACGCGAGCCTCCCCGACGCGGCCGACCTGGCCGAGACCTGTACCCAGGCGCGCCACAGGCGGCTCCCCTCGCCGTTCGTGGCCCTCGTCGATCGGACGTGGACGTGCTTCACGCCCCACACCAGATCCGTCAACGAGTACGGCATCCTCGTCGACGACCGGACGCACACCTACGTCTTTCACTGGTACTTCCTCACCTGCCTGTGGGAGGTGTGGGAGCCCCTGTACGCGCAGAACAGCGACGGGCCGCCGATGACGTACGTCGACATCCGGCAGTGCGTGCGCGACGTCGAGCCGCTGCTCGACGACGGGGCGACAGTCGAGGTGGCCGTCGAGGGGTTCGAGACCGCGACCGACGAACGCGTCCAGCTCTCCGGGCGGATCGTCGAGACGGAGTACGCCGGCGTCTCGTCGCCTGACGCCACCGAGCCGCCGCTCTCGCAACTCGCCGGGCAGGTGCACGTCGTCGTCGACACGGGCGACCGCGAGTGGGTCGTCGGGGGCTGGGGGGCGATGCTGGAGGAGATCGAGGCCGTCCGGATCACCGTCACCGACGTCTCCGCCTGAGTCCGCGTTCCGCCCGCTTCGCCGCACCTGGTTCGCCCGGGTCGACGTCCGTTCCGCCCGGTTTGGTGCCTATCCTCGTCCGAATCGTCGCCGTCCCGTGGATCGATACCTTCCCCAGCGGCCGCTACCTTTCGCGTCGACGCGCTCCCCGAGCTCCTTCGATCGGGTCCGTCGCGGCGATCCGCCCCGGAGTCCTCCCTCGATAACCGTCCGCCCCTAGAATATTTTAACAACACCTGTAGTATCTGCTCCATTAATTATAAGTATCAATGTAGCACATATTTCCATGGCAATGGCTGGCAATAGCGAGAACACGGGGCGACGCAGCGGCGTCTCCCGACGCACGTTCGTGAAGGCTGCAGGGGCATCGGGCGTCGCAACGGGGTTGGCCGGGTGTATCTACGGCGACGACGGCGGCGGCGACGGGAACACCGTCGTCTGGGGATACGACCCGACCGCGGTGCAGGAGGCGTCCGAGGACATCAAACAACTGTACCACGACAACGGACTCAGCGACGACATCACGATCGAGTTCCGCGCCGGCGCGAACGACACCGGCGCGCGTCGGAGCAACTACGTGGAACTCCTCAACGCCGGCGAGACCGAACCCGACCTGATGCTGATGGACAACGGCTGGGTGAACGTCTTCATTCAGAACGGCCTCATCGCGAACCTGAGCGAGGAACTCGACGAAAGCGAACTCCAGACCATCGAGGACCAGTTCTTCGAGGGGTTCACCGCCACGGCACGTGACCCGAATAGCGGTGACCTGTTCGGGGTACCGTACTTCCCCGACTTCCCGACGATGCAGTACCGGAAGGACTTCGCCAGACAGGCCGGATACTCCGACTCCGACTTCGAGCAGTGGGCGACCGAGCCGATGACCTGGGAGGAGTGGTCGCATCTCACCAAGGAGATAACGGAGAACTCCGACGCCCAGTTCGGCTTAGCCACGCAGTGGGCGAACTACAACGGCACCTCCTGCTGTACGTTCAACGAGGTGATGTCCTCCTGGGGCGGGGCGTACTTCGGCGGCCGGGACAACCTCTTCGGGCCGGTCGGCGAGCGGCCAGTCACCGTCAACGAGCCGGAAGTGATCAACTCGCTGCGGATGATGCGCACGTTCACCGAGGGCGTGGACCAGAACTTCCAGAACTACGCCACCAACATCGCTCCATCCGAGATAACGTCCTGGCAGGAGGAGGACGCCCGTCAGCGGATCCTCAACGGAGAAGCGGTGATGCAGCGTAACTGGCCGTACGCCATCAACCTCAACGCCGGCGAACTCGGGACGGACGCCTACGGCGCGATGCCGATACCCTACGCCGTCCCCGAGAGCGAAGCGGCCCAACCGGGCACCGGAGGGACCACCTCCGCGCTCGGCGGATGGCACATCGTCCTCAATCCGAACTCCGAGAACAAGGAGGCGGCGCTGGAGGTCATGCGGACGGCGATGAAAGACGACACCTACCTCGGTATGCTGGAGCTGTGGGGTTGGCTTCCGCCGAAGCCCGAACTGTTCGAGTCGGAGACGGCCACCAACATCGAACCCATGGGGCAGTACATGGACACGCTGAAGCTCGCCGGCGAGAACGTGATGCCTCGTCCCGTAACCCAGGTGTGGCCGAACGAGGCGAGCGTCATCGCCCAGCAGGCGAACACCACGGTCGCGGGTTCGAAGAGCGCTTCTCAGGCGATGGCGGACCTGCAAAGTGAGCTCGAGGACATCGAGAGTGGGTAACCGATGAGCGCCGAAGGACCACAGGGGGCTACCGCCCGCGAATCCCGGCAGTCCGGGCCGATGGCCTCGGCCGTACGCTGGATGGAGAACCTCGGGGAGACGGGGTTCGCGTACCTGCTGTTGACGCCCGTGTTCATCCTGCTGGGCGCGATGGCGCTGTACCCCCTGTTACGGACGTTCGAACTGTCGCTGTACACGAACATCATCGGCACCGGCGACCCGGAGTGGGTCGGCCTCCAGCACTACGTGAACCTGTTCACCGGCGAGGCCAACCGCTACTTCGGCGGACCGCGTTTCCTCTGGGGCGAGGTGACGCTACAGAGCTCGTTCCCGTTCATCCACGTCCAGGGACTCCTGAGTAGCGCGCTCGCGGTGACGCTCATCTTCGCCGCCGTGAGCGTCTTCTTCGAGACGCTCATCGGTTTCGGACAGGCGCTGGTACTGGATCAGGACTTCTACGGCCGGCGCTGGGTGCGCGTCGCGATCATCATCCCGTGGGCCATCCCCATCGTCATCCAGGGGATGATCTTCTACCTGATGTTCCACCCGAGCGCCGGGTTCGCGACGCAGTTCCTCGCGCCGTACGGCATCGTGGCTGCACGGAACACGCTCAACGACCCGGCGAGCGGCCTGCTCATCGTGATCGTCGCTGACATCTGGAAGACGTCGGCGTTCATGGCGCTTTTGATCCTGGCGGGGCTGCAGAGCATCGACCGGAGCCTCTACGACGTCGCGCGGGTCGCCGGCGCGACCCGCTGGCAGCAGTTCAAACTGATCACGTTCCCGCTGATCCTGCCGACGCTCGGCGTCGCCGTGCTGTTCCGGACCATTCAGGCGATGCGGGTCTACGGACTCATCGACGTCTCGTCGGACTGCACCGTGGTCCCGTCGCTGTCCTGCATCGTCGTGTCGACGTTCACGACACAGCGCGGCCTGGCATCGGCCGTCGCATTCGTCACCGCCGGCGTCATCGCGATAGCGGTGGCCGGCGTGATCTACCAGCAGTACAGGGAGGGATTCTGAGATGTCATCAGACACGTCCGACGGACCGCTCGCACGGTGGACACAGGGAGTCGTCAACGACGCAGACAAGCGCAAGCGGCTGTACCGTGCGCTGTTCTACGTCGTTACCGCCTTCTTCCTCGTGACGACGCTGTTCCCGTTCTACTGGCTGCTCGTGCTGGCACTGACGCCAAACAGCCTGATCACCAGCGGGAACTGGGACCTGCCGTTCCTCCGTCCGCAGGGGTACAACTGGGAGGCGTTCATCGAGGTGTTCCAGCAGATCCCGTTCCACCTCTACATCTTCAACAGCTTCGTGCTGGCGATCATCACGACGATCATCGTGCTAGCGATCGCTAGCCTCGCCGGCTACGTCTTCGGACGGCTCGAGTTCCCGGGCCGCGGGGTGTTGATGCTGGGGATCCTGGCCATCTCCTATTTCCCGCCGGCGGCGTTCCTGGTGCCGCTGTTCAACGCGTTCACCGGGAACGTCGTCGAGATACCGTTCCTCGGGATAGAGCTGTTCAAGCCCCCGCGACTGGTGAACACGCCGGCGTCGATGGTGCTACCGTTCAGCGCGCTGTTCATGCCGCTGTCGATCTTCATCCTCACCACGTTCTACGGGCAGATACCGGACGGACTGGAGGACGCCGCCCGCGTCGAAGGGACGACGCGGCTCGGCGCGCTGTTCCGGGTGATCATCCCGCTGTCGGCCCCCGGCGTGGCGACGGCGGCGGTGCTGACGTTCATCTCGGTGTACAACGAGTACTTCTTCAGTTCGATCATGGCGCTCGGCAACCAGCCTGACCAGTGGTCGCCGCTGGTCGGCGGCATCCTGAGCTACCAGACGCAGTACACCACGTCGTTCAATCTGATGGCGGCGGCGAGCATCGTCGGCGTACTCCCGGTCGTCATTCTGGTCGTCGTCGCGCAGGAGCGGATCGTCAGCGGCCTCACCGCAGGAGCACTCAAGGAGTGATACACAATGGCACAAGTCAAACTCGAACACATCACGAAACGGTACGAGGACGTCACGGCCGTCGACGACATGAACCTCGAACTGCGAGACGGCGAGTTCATCTGTCTCGTCGGCCCGTCCGGCTGCGGCAAGTCGACCACGATGGAGATGGTCGCCGGACTGACCAAGCCCAGCGAGGGGAACGTCTACATCGGCGACAGGGACGTCACGAAACTGCCGCCGAAAGACCGGGGCGTCGCGATGGTGTTCCAAAACATCGCGCTGTTTCCCCACATGGACGTGTACGACAACATCAGCTTCGGCCTCCGCCTCCGCGACTACGACAAGGACGAGATCGACCGCCGCGTCGAGAAGGCGTCGGACATCGTTCAGCTGGAGGGGATGCTGGACCGCATGCCGGACGAGATGTCGGGCGGCCAGCGCCAGCGCGTCGCCATCGCCCGCGCCATCGTCCGGGAGCCGGACGTGTTCCTCATGGACGAACCGCTCGCCAACCTCGACGCGAAGCTCCGCGTCCACATGCGGACGGAACTGCAGCGCCTGCACAAGGAACTGGACACGACGATCATCTACGTCACCCACGACCAGGCGGAGGCGATGACCATGGCCGACCGCATCGCGGTGCTGGACGCCGGCGAACTCCAGCAGATCGACCCGCCGCTGACCTGCTACAACGAGCCGTCGAACCTGTTCGTCGCCGGGTTCATCGGGTCGCCCTCGATGAACTTCATGAGCGGCACCATCACCGACACGGGACTGGAGACGGAGTACTTCGACCTCGATTTCGACCCGGCGACGGTCGACGGCATCGCGGCCGGGCAGGACGTCACGATGGGGATCCGCCCGGAGGACGTGTACCCGATCGACACCGCGGGATCGCTCCCGGAGCCGACGAAGCGTATCGGCGCGACCACCGACGTCCTCGAGCCGATGGGCGACGAGATATTCGTCTACCTCCTGCTCGGCGACGGCGACGCGTCGATGGACATGGAGGGCCGCGGCGCCGGCCAGCTGCTGATGAGCGTCGACCCGGACTCCGACGTCCACGAGGAGGAGGACATCGAGGTCGTGCTCGACCGGTCGAAGGTCCACCTGTTCGACTCGGGCACCGGCGAGGCGATCATCCACGGAATGCCGTCGCGACAGGTCACCGGCGAGCGCGCCGGCCGGGAGACCGGTGAGACCGGGGGTGACGTCTGAGATGGTCGGCACCGCCGAACTCGTCTACTTCGGCGGGGGGACGATCCTGTTTTTCTTCTGGATTTACGGCATCGTGTCGTTCTTTCTGGACCTGAAAAACAAGGTCGTCCCCGGTATCCGCCAGTACCGGCGAGGTCGGCGGAAACTGAAGCGACAGGCCGAGCAGGAGGAGGAGCGCGAGGAGCAGGAGCGTCAACTGTACTGAGATGCCGACGAAGACCTGTCAGAACCGACGTATGACGCGACGAGACGACGTGAAAGAGTTAAACACGGGTATCGGTGAAGCATAACTATGAGCGAGAATACGTCGGCCCGGGTCGGGATCATCGGGCTGGGGAACATCGGTCAGTATCACGTCGACCGGCTCCGCGAACTCGGCGCGAACGTGGTCGGCGGCATGGACATCGACGCCGAGGCCCGCGAGCAGTTCACGGCGACGTACGGTATCGCCGCCTACGACGACCACCACGAGCTGTTCGAGGTGGCCGACGCGGTCATCATCACCACGCCGAACAAGTTCCACGAGGAGTACGCGACCGACGCGCTCGAGGCCGGGATCGACGTGCTGCTGGAGAAGCCGCTCGCGCACTCGATGGAGAGCGCCGAGCGCATCGCCGCCGCCGCCGAGGAGGCCGACGCGTTCTGCATGGCCGGGTTCAACAACCGGTTCGCGAGCCCCGTCGAGGTCATCAAGGGCCACCAGCAGAAGGGCCGGTTCGGCGAGGTCCGCCACGTCGAGGCGAACTACATCCGCCGCCGGGGGATCCCCGGTCGCGGGTCGTGGTTCACGTCGAAGGAGGTCGCCGGCGGCGGGTCGCTGATCGACATCGGCGTCCACGCGATCGACCTCGCGCTGTACTTCCTCGATTTCCCCGAGGTCGTCGAGGTCTCGGGCCAGACCCGCGCCCAGTTCGGCGACCGCGAGGAGTACTCCTTCATCGAGATGTGGGGGGAGGACATCGGCCCTGAAGGGTTCGACGTCGACGACTCCGCCAGCGCGTTCATCCGCTGCGCGAACGGAGCGACGGTCTCGCTCGAGTCCGCGTGGGCGACGAATCGCACGAACAACCAGGACTTCATCCTCCGGGGCACCGAGGCCGGCGCCAAGTTCGACAAGGCGAACGGCGACCTCACCATCTACGAGTCCAGCGGCGTCGGGACGGACCACCTGACCGACACGCAGGTCGAGACCCGCCCCAACGACGCGCACAAGGCCGAGCAGGAGGCGTTCCTCGCGGCCGTCAAGGCCGGCGAGGCGCCCGACCGCAACACCATGGACCAGGCGCTGACCGTCCAGCGCGTCATCGACGCCATCTACCGCTCCAGCGAGGAGAACCGCGCCGTCCAGCTCCGGGCGGCCGACGAAGTACAGGCCGACTGAACGACTGCGACTGCCTCTGTGAGACCCGGCGTCCGCCTTCTCGGACGCCGTTCGATCGCCCGAGAGTGGCAACGCTGTCCGACGCCGCGGGGTAAGACGCGGTTACGGCCGAAACGCTACGGAACGATAGACCCGGTTTATCGCCCTTTCGTCCCTGGGTTGTCACTATGTCACGGAAGGCGCTCGGCGTCGCCGTAGCCGTCGTACTTCTCACCGTCCTCGGCGCTGTCGCTGTGCCTGCGCTGGCGGAGCTGTCGACCGACGAGCGAGTCATCGTACAGAACGAGTCGACGAACGGCTCCGCTACCTGCAACTACACCGACCTGTACCGCGACACGAGCCCCGGCGTCGTACAGGTAATGACCGACCGCGGGCAGGGGTCAGGGTTCGTGTACGAACTCGACAACGGCACCGCGTACGTAGTGACGAACCAACACGTCGTCGCCGGCGGGCCCGAGCGAACCGCGTCGGGACAACCCGCCGAGCAGGTCGACGTGCGCTTCAGCGACGGCGCGACGCGGACGGGCAACCTGACCGGAACCGACGTTTACACCGATCTCGCCGTGGCGCGCGTCGACGATGTGCCCGAGTCGGCCGCCGCGCTGCCGGTCGCCGACGAGGGGCCGCCCATCGGCGAGCGCGTGGCCGCCATCGGCAGCCCCTTCGGGCTGGAGGGGACGATGACGCACGGCATCATCAGCGGGGTCAACCGGTCCATGCCGACGGGCGCCGGCTTTTCGATCCCCGACACGGTCCAGACCGACGCGCCGATAAACCCCGGGAACAGCGGCGGACCGCTGGTGACCTGTGAGGGCGAGGTCGTCGGCGTCAACCGCGCCGGTGGCGGGGACAACGTCGGCTTCGCTATCTCACCCGAACTCGTCGAGCGGGTCGTGCCCGCTCTCATCGAAGAAGGCAACTACAGCCACCCCTACCTCGGAATCCGCTCCGTCCCCGTGACGTCGACCGTCGCCGAGGCGAACGACCTGAACGCGAGCGAGGGCGTGATGGTGATCGAGACGACCGAGGGCGGCCCCGCCGACGGCACGCTGCGGGGGATAAACGGCACCACGTCGGTGTCCGGCGAGGAGGCTCCGGTGGGTGGTGACGTCATCGTCGCCGTCGACGGCCGGGAGATCGCCTCGCAGGAGCAGCTCGGCAGTTACCTGGCTACCGAGACCTCGCCCGGCGACGAGATCGAACTGACTGTGATCCGCGACGGGGACAGGACGACTGTGACCGTGACCCTCGGCGAACGCCCGGCGCCCGACCGCAGCCGCTGAGAGCGCTGCCGTCACCCCCCTGCTTTTTGCTGAGCGCGGACGGAACGGGTACACATGGACATCGGTGTACTGACCGTCCCGCTCGGCGGTCGCGACCTCGACGACGCGCTCGCGTATCTGGACGACATCGGCGTCGACGCGGTCGAACTCGGCTGCGGCGGACACCCGGGCGACGACCACCTGCCGCGCGAGGAGTACCTCGGCGACGAGGACGCCCAGACGGACCTGCACGCGCTGCTCTCCCAGCACGACATGCGGGTCAGCGCGCTCGCGACCCACAACAACCCGATCCACCCCGACGAGGAGACGGCGAGTGAGGCCGACCGGGAGCTCCGCGAGGCGATCGACCTCGCCGCCGAACTCGACGTGAACACGGTCACGACCTTCTCCGGCCTGCCCGCCGGCGGCCCGAACGACGAGGTGCCCAACTGGATCACCGCGCCGTGGCCGAGCGAGCACGCCGACGCCCACGAGTACCAGTGGGAGGAGGTCGCCATCCCCTACTGGGAGGAGATCGCCGAGTACGCCGCCGACCGCGGGGTCGACGTCGCCATCGAGATGCACCCGAACATGCTGGTGTACGAACCGCACGGCCTGCTCCGCCTGCGGGAGGCGACGAACGAGCGCATCGGCGCGAACTTCGACCCCTCGCACCTCTACTGGCAGGGGATCGAGGTGACCGACGCCATCCGCCTACTCGGCGAGGAAGACGCCATCCATCACTTCCACGCAAAGGACACGAAGGTGTACGACGCGAACGCCCGCGAGAAGGGCGTGCTCGACACGACGTCGTACACCGACGAACCGAATCGCTCGTGGCTGTTCCGCTCCATCGGCTACGGCCACGGCGAGGGCCACTGGAAGGACGTCGTCTCGACGCTCCGGATGGTCGACTACGACGGCGCGCTCTCGATCGAGCACGAGGACTCGCTCACCAGTTCGACCGAGGGGTTAGAGAAGGCGGTCGACGTGCTCCGGCGGGCCGTCTTCGAGACACAGCCCGGCGACGCGTACTGGGCCGAGTGAGTCGCGGCCAGCTCCCCGGTTTCACACCCGTCCCCACGCGTCCTCGTCGACGGGGAGCCCGTCGTCAGAGTCGTCGTCGGGCGGGTCGCCCCCCGAGCCGCCGATCCCCTGCGGCCCCTCTCCAGCGCCGGCGACGCCGTCCGTCGCGCCGACGCTGGGCCACGCGATCTCCTCCCACTCGCCGGTCCTGCAGTAGTAGTACACCACGTCGCCGTCGAAGACGGCGAACAGGTCCCACCGCTCGTCGTGGACGACCCGCCCGTCGCCGTCGATAGCCACGTCCACCACGTCCTCCAAGGTGTTCAGTCGGACGCGGTCCCGGTCGATCCACATCGGGATGGACCCCGCGGAGATCCACTCCGCGTGACGCTTCCGGTGGATCTCCTGTCGGATCGCGTCGACGTCGACCGCCGCCTCGCGGCGCCGCCAGAGGGTCGCGGCGGCGGCGGCCGCGCCCCCGGCGAGCGCGAGGAGCGACAGCACGGTCGGGTAGTCGGGGGCCGCGTCGGCCCGACGCGAAACCGTCGTCCGGTGGGTTCTGTCGGCCGCGAGGTCGCCGTCGACCCAGTAGGCGCGGTCGGTCACCTGCAGGGGCGCGCTCGCGGCGAGTTCGCCGACGTAGTCGCCGGTGTCGTACGTCGTCACCACGCGGAGCCGGACCTCCATCGACCCGACGTGCGAGAGCCGGTGTGCGGTCTCGTTGACGCGCTCGGCGAGCGCCGGCACGTCGACGGTGGCGGTCGCGGTGGCCGTCCCGTTCGTCGCCTCCGTCGTCTCCGAGACGAGCACCCGCGAACTGTTCCAGTACGGCTCCCCGTCTGCCGTCGCGCGGAGCTCCAGGCGGACCTCGTGAGTCACGCTCGTCCCATCGGGGGCACGCGTCGTCGGCGTCAGCGTCAGCTCCGGCGCGTCTCGCCGCAGGTATCGCGGGCTGTTCTCCAGTCGCGTCCCCGTCTCCCAGGCGGAGTCCTCGGCCGTGACGACCGCGCTCGTCTCCACCGACGTCGACACCGTCTGGACGTTCCGTTCCTCCGTCACCGTGGTCGACGAGTTCGCGACCGCCGCGCCGGCGGCGGCGAGCGCTACGAGCGCGACGACGGCGAGCGCGACCGCCAGCTCCCGCCCGTACCGCGCCGCGAGGAGTCGAACCCGCGGCGGGAGGTCGCCGCTCATCGCATCACCACGGCGTCCGCCGTTCGGCGCGGACTGCGAACCGTCGTGTCGGTGTCGTCCCGTAGCATGTTACATCAACCTCCGTCGGAGCCGCGCGACCGCCGACCGAGCCCCGGCTGTCGACCGGAGTCGCTGGTCCCCCACGCCGACGGCCGCCGCGGCGAGCACGCCCGCGAGCGCCCCGACCACGGCGTCGACCGCGGCGACGGCGAGCAGGGGGTGGACCCTGTGCAGCGCCGTCAGCGTCGACGCGGGCAGCACCGCCAGGTAACGACGCTCGGACACCGCCCGGCGATACTCGCCCTCGGCGTCGCCACCGTCCAGCGTGACGGTCGTCGCCGCCGTCCCGCCTGCCGGGACGCCGTGTCGGCGCGTCTCGATCGACACCCCGTCGCTCGCCGGTTCGAGCAGGACGAGGGTCGGGACCGCGCCGTCGTTGTGCACCTCGTAGGTCACCGTGGCTCGCTCCCCCGGTTCGACGGCCAGCGGGTCCTCCTCGGTCCGGTCGCCGACGACCACGCCGTACTCGGTCGCGCCCGAGGGGACCAGCATCGCCGCCGTCGTCGGAACGACCACGACGAGCAGCAGGAGGCCGAACAGCACGCGACGGTCGATCACCCCGGGACGGCGCCGCGTCCTGCTCGTGGCGCGCTCCTGCTTTCCGGTGACGCCGGCGATGGCGAACAGCAGGAGACCGACCGCGACGAGCACTCCCCCGACGCCGGCGCCGGCGACCGGCCCGGCGACGGTCGCGACGGCCCCCTCGACGGCCATGATCGCGGTTCCGAGGTGCGGTATCGTGACCACGCTGCCGCCGACCTGCAGTGCCTTCGCGCGAACCTGTGCGTCGCCGACCGGAGGCTCGTCGGAATCCTGGTCCGTGAACGGGTTCGCGTCGCCGCGAGTGACGTACCCCTCCGGCGTCTCGTCCACGACGCGGTGGGTCGTCAGGCCGCCGCCGTGGAGGGTCCGTGCCTCGAACACGATCACGTCGCCCTCCTCGACGTCGCCCGCCAGCGCGGACGGCACGGCGACGAAGCCGTCGCCGGCCTCTATCGTCGGCTCCATGCTGTCGGTCGCCACGTAGCCGAGCAGCATCGGTTGGCCGAGCGCCTGCCCCACGAGCAGCGAGACGATCACGACGACGGCGACCGCCTCGAACGCCGCGGTCGCGGCCGACCGGAGCGTCACGGTCGTCCCCCCGTCATCGTTTCCGCCACCTCACCAGTGCGAAACCGGACGCCGCGAGCGGCACGAGCGCGAGCGCCGACGCCCCGTACCTCGTCGGTCCGTCGGCCGGAAGCAGGGCGTCGTCCCCGACCGCGACCGTCCCGGCGTCCGTCCCGCTCACGCTCACCGCGAACCGCCCGGACCGCTCGACGCGACGCTCGAAGTCGACGGTGCGGCGCTCGCCGGCCGGCACGGCGACGCGCTTCGTCTCCACGACGGTCCCGGCGACCGCCAGCTCCGCGGTGAAGACGCCGCTCGCGTTCCCCTCGTTCGCGACCGTCGCCGCGACCGCGAGGCGGTCGCCGGGTCGCAGGTCGCGGTCGCTCACCGTGACGTTCGTCACCGAGAACGACGGCGCGGGGTCGCTCGCCGGCGACACCGTGACGACAGTCGCGTCTGCGTCGACGACGCCGACCTCGTACTCCCCGGCCCCCTGGAACCGCCGGACGAAGGTCACCTCGCGCGTCTCGCCGGGCGCGACCCACACCAGGCGTTCGTCGACGACGACGCCGTCGACGCGGAGCCGGACGGGGTGCTGGACGATCCGCTCGCCCACGTTCGAGACCGTCGCCGTCACTTCGACGGCCTCGCCGGCCCGGACCGCGGTTCGGTTGAACCGCGCGTCAACCGTTATCTCGCGGTCGACCTCGTCCTCGGCGTCGCCCGGGTCGCGCTCTCCGCACCGAGCGACGACGGTGACCGAATCGAGCGAGAGTTCGTCTCCGTGGCGCGCGTCCGCGCGAACGCCGACGGCTATCGTCTCGCCCGGCGACACCCCAGCGGCGTTCGAACGGCCGTCGATCGACCGCGACGGGTCGCCGCCGCGGTAGAACGTGACGCCCTCGGCGTCGTGCACGACGGCGATCCGCGCCCTCTCGTCGCAGGTCGATGTGACCGTGAACACGTCGTCGACGGTCGTCTCCGCCTCGTCGTTCAGCGACTCAAGCGTGACGGCGATCTCGCCGTCCTCGACGCTGGCGTACTCGCCGTTCGGCCCGTCGTGCGGGGCGAGGGTGACCGCCTCGTTTCGGTCCTCGCCGACGCTGCTCGCACCGGTGGAAACGGCTCCGCCGACGGCGGCGGCTATCCCCGCGAGAACCAGGAGTCCGACGATGAGTTGCCGTCGTTTCATTGCTCGGGTCGCTGATCGGACGAGTCGGTCCCGTCAGGCCTGGTACTTCGACTCGTCGGCCTCGATCCGGATGACGTTCGCGTTGGTCGGCGTCCCGGTGTCGGAGTCGACTTCCATGTCGACGGTGACGCTTCCACCGGAGGTGAGGTTGTTGTCGTCGCCCGATGCCGGGTAGGTGGTCATGTCATGGCTGTTCGTGTTCGAGGTGAAGGAGAAAGCCGACACCTCCGAATTATTGTCGGTGTCCATCGCGCGGACCCGGACCGCGACGTTCTGGCCGCCGTTGTTGGTGACCGTGAAGGCCGGGGCCACGGTCGTGACGGCGTTGTCGTTCAGGTTGTCGAGATTGAACTTCAGTTCGCTACTGCTGTTGCCGTCGTTGGTCACGAGGGCGGTGTCCGCGTTCGCGCTGAGCTGGAGCAGGGTGGACGAGTTGTTGTCGTCAGTGACGGAGATGTTCACCGTTCGGTCAGCCTCCACTTGGCTGAACGCGCCGGAGCCGAACGCGGCGCCGCCGCCGACCGTTGCCGTTGCCAGTCCGATCAGAAGGTTACGTCGATTCGTTCTCATGATTTCGCCGAGCGGGTAAGGTAATATTACCTCGCTCCTGTGTCACTACAGAAACTACTAGCACTTTTTATTTTCCCTTTGAACAGAACGAGGAATTGATTCTTAAGGTATTATTTAGTATCCTCATCTCGAAAGGAATAACGGGAGCGGTACAGAAGATAGTAAAATGACAAGAGCGGAACGACGCTCACAGGCGCCCTGACGTCGGGAGACACGGAGATAGATCCATGAGAGTTCTCCGAACGATCGGCATGGCGTTTCTGCTCGCCGGTGCTCTCTGCATCGTCGCGGGGAGCGGCGCGTTCGACGGCGTGGCCGCTGACCGGGGAACGGCAGTGGAGACGGTGCCCGACGAGAGCGCGTACGTGGGCGTCGACTATCCCGCGGCCGACCAGTCGAGAACCGTCCGACTGCGTAGCGAGAACGCGGACGGCGGCGGGGGGGTGTTTCTTCGGGATTTGCCTCAACTACCGCTACGACGATGTGGAGGTCGCCCTGTTTTCTGACCAGACGCCGACCGGGAACCTGTCGGTCGACAACGTCGACGTACAGGTAACGGGCGACGACATCACCGGCGGAGACGGCGTGCGCGCGGAGTCGACGCAAGACGGGCTCCGTGTCGTCCTCGGTGACTTCCGGTGTCCGTCGAGCGGTAGTTTCGGCAGTGGCGACCAGCAATCAGCCGCCGCTACGGTCGTCATCTCTTTCGAGGCGAGCGACGCGAACGTGGGAGTCGGCCTCGAACGAGAAGTAACGGTAGAGTGCGTCCCCGACTGATCGCGTGGCACGGCGACTTACACTCGCTGCGTGCGATCCTCACAGATAGCCACCGAGGAAACACTGAAAGACCGCCCCGCCGAACCAACGGCCATGACCCTACAGGTCGGCGTACTCGGGTACCGGTTCATGGGCAAGGCCCACGCGAACGCGCTGGCGCGCCTGCCGATGTTCTTCCCGGACGCGCCGGACGTCGAGCGCGACGTGATCGTCGGCCGCGACGAGGAGGCGCTTGCTGACGCCGCAGACCGCCTCGGCTTCTCCCGCACCGCGACGGACTGGCGCGACGTGATCGAGGAGGTCGACGTCTTCTACAACCTCGGACCCAACCACGTTCACGCCGAGCCCTCGATCGCCGCGCTCGACACCGGCACGCCCGTGTTCTGCGAGAAGCCGCTCGCGCCGACGCTGGAGTCGGCCCGCGAGATGCGCGACGCCGCGCGCGAGGCGGGCGTCCCGGCCGGCTGCGCGTTCAACTACCGCTTCGTCCCCGCGATCCAGTACGCGAAGAACCTGATCGAGGCGGGCGAACTCGGCGAGATACGGCACTTCCGCGGGACGTACCTCCAGGACTGGCTCGTCGACCCCGAAGCGCCGTGGTCGTGGCGCAACGACGAGGAGATGGCCGGCAGCGGTGCGCTTGGCGACCTCGGCGCCCACACGGTCGACCTCGCGCGCTTCCTCGTGGGCGACGTCGAGCGCGTGAGCGGACACCTGAAGACGTTCGTCGACGAACGGCCCGTCGAGGGCGAAGACGAGACCCGCCCGGTCACCGTCGACGACGCCTACAGCGCGCAGGCGGCGTTCGAGAACGGCGCGATGGGGACGTTCGAGGCCTCGCGGTTCGCGACCGGGCACAAGAACGACAACCGGATCGAGATCCACGGTTCGGAGGGGAGCCTCCGCTTCTCGCTGGAGCGGCTGAACGAACTCGAACTGCTCCGCGAGGGCGACCGCGGGTACGAGACGATCCTCGTCACGGACGAGGACGACCCCTACGTCGACCACTGGTGGCCGCCGGGCCACGTCATCGGCTGGGAGCACACGTTCGTCCACGAGAACTACGAGTTCCTCTCCGCCGTCGCGAACGACGGCGAGTTCACTCCCGGTTTCGAGGAGGGCTACGCCGCGCAGACGGTGCTGGACGCCATCGCGCGGAGTGATGAGAGCGGGGAGTGGATCGAGGTCGCCTAAGTGGCGACCGCACCGGTCCACTCTCGGTAGAGAGCGGGGAGTGGATTGAGGTCGCCTGAACGGCGACGCTCGTCACGCCTCGGCCGCGCCGTCGAGGAACGACAGGAGGTGGTCGTTCACCTCCGTCGGCGCGTCGTTTTGCACCCAGTGGCTCGCGTCGACCAGCCGCTGGATCCGGACGGTGGGGACCCACTCTTCGATGCCGTCGAGCAGCCGCGGGGACAGCGCCTCGTCCTCCATGCCCCACAGCACCAGCGACGGCTGATCGACCCGCACCGGCGACAGCGTGGCGTCCGTCACGTCGCTGCCGTCGCCGCCGTACACGGCCTTCCGGACCCGCTGCCGTATCGTGCCGCGGCCGAGGGCGCGGTAGTAGTTCAGCGCGGCCGTCAGCGCTCCGGGCCGGCCGAGCGCCCGCTTGTAGCGGCGCACGTCCTCGTCGGTGAACGCGTCGGCGCGGACGGCCCCATCGCGAAACATCGTCTCCAGCACGCGGAAGTCCCCTGCGCGGAACCCCGCTTCCGGAAGCCGCGGCAGCTGGAAGTACAGCGTGTACCACGACCGCTTCGCCTGGTCGAGGGTGCGGAGTTCGCGCAGGAACGGCCCGGGATGCGGCGCGTTCATCGCCGTCAGCGAGGCGACCGTCTCCGGGTATCGGATCGCCGTCTCCCAGGCGACGACGCCGCCCCAGTCGTGGCCGACCACGTGGGCTTCGCCGCCCGCGACCCGATCGACCAGCGCCGCCACGTCGCGCGCCAAGGTCCCGACGCGGTAGGCGCTCACGCCGCGAGGCTTCTCGGAGACGTTGTAGCCGCGCATGTCCGGCGCGACGACGCGGTAGCCGGCGTCGGCGAGCGCGTCGATCTGGTGGCGCCACGAGTACCAGAACTCCGGGAAACCGTGGAGCAACACGACCGGCGTCCCCTCGTCGGGCCCGGCAGCGACGTAGTGCAGGCGAACGCCGTTGACCGCCGCGTGTTCGTGCGTCCAGGCCGTCCGCGCGAGTGCTTCGCTCATCGTTCGAGTGTACGGGCGGCAGGAAGAAAAGGGAGGAGGCCTAAAGCTCGCGCCGACCGGTGTCGGTGATCACCACGTCGAGCAGGTCGACCGGCGTCGCGTCGTAGCTCGGGTTCACCACGTCGAACCCCTCGGTCGGCTCGCGGATCACCTCGCTCGCGGAGCGGAACTCGTTCTCGAAGACGAACCCCTCCTCGATGATCTTCGCGCCGGAGCCGACGACGGTCATCGGCACGCCGACCCGCTCCGCCGTCGCCGCGATGGGGAAGGTGCCGACACGGTTGTACAGCTTCTCGTCCGCGATGCAGGTCATCCCGGTGACGACCCGGTCGACCTTCTCCAGGACGTGCCCGCTTGCGGCGTCGGCGACGAGCGTCGGATCGACGCGGTCCATCTGCGCCAGCGTCCGCACCGTCTTCCGGCCGAGGTAGCGGGGCCTCGCCTCCGTCACGTACACCTCGAAGTACTTGCCCTCCTGCACGGCGAGTTCGAGCGCTTCGAGGAACGTCGACGAGTAGGCGTGGGTCAGCAGCGTCGTCCCGTCCTGCAGCATCGACGCGGCGTTGGCCGCCGCCTGTCTCTTGCCCGACTCCACGTCGTCGACGACCCGCTCGATCACGTCGGCGAGGCGATCTTTCGCCGCGCCGACGGTCTCGTCGTCGGCGTCGAGCACCGACTCTTCGACCTCGCGGAGGGCGTTCTGAAGCGAGGCGTGCGAGGGGTTCGCCCGGCGGAGCGTGCTGCTGTTTCGCTCCAGGTCGCGGTGGAACTCCTCGACCGTGGCGAACTCCCGGTCGAGCAGCTCCCCCAGCGCGCGCGTCGCTTTGACGGCGACGACGGAGGAGCTGTGGGTCTGCATCTCCTCGATCTCCTCGACCGTCTCGTCGATCATACCGTGATCCTGACCGCGGCCCGACAAAGCCCTTGCGACCCCCTGCCGGGGTTTTCGGTCGGACCACGAGGCACTCGGATAGTCCGGCGTCACTGCCTCCCACCCTTCGCACTCGAGCACGGCCGTTCGGCTCTTCGAGGGTGCTGGTCACCGAGGGTTTATCAACGAGGCCGGGACCAGACCCGCCGTGATCTGACGAACCGCCGCGAGGGCGGACGAGGCGGGTGTACGGCGATCCCCCTCGCGGACTCACGAGCCGTCTGTTCGCTATCGTAGAAATTGAAACCAGTTACACATCGAACGGCTCTCCGGGTGCCGTTCGAGTGTGTCATCGCGTTCAATTTCTACTACAGTCAGGGAGCGGTCTGCGAGCGGCACCCGACCCGTCGGAGATAACTTCGCGCGGCCCGTACGGGTCGTCGTGGTCTCCGTCACCTACACCTGCCCGTACTGCGACGCCGTCGTGTCCATCGACCGGGACCCCTACCTGCGGGACAAGTCCGTCACGATGGACCCGCAGGGCGACCGCGAGTACGCCGCGACGACCGGCGACTACGAGGACGCCGACGGCATCGAGTTCGTCTGTATCGGTGATCCGGACGATCCGGACGACGGCTGCGGGCGAACCTTCTACCTGAACTACGTGAAGTACGAGGACGGGCGTGAGGTCGACGACGGTCCGTCGCTCGAAGACACCCCGCGGTTCGACTTCAACCCATGAACGACGACGTACTCGACGAACAGCGCGAGCTCGTATCGCTACTGGAAGACGCCGGCTGGGACGTCACCGAGGCCGAGGTGTCCGTCTACGAGAGCCCCTGGGAGGACGACGACTCGCCGGAGGCGACGGTGTCGCTCACCGCCCGGAAGCTCTTCGAAGAAGAGTCGGACGACGGCGACGGTGACGACGACATCAGCGAGTTCCGGATCGGCTAACCCTTGATGTTGCAGACCGGGAACGTCCGGGCGACCTTGTCGCCGATGCCCAGCGCGTCCGAGACGCGGACGACCTCGTCCACGTCCTTGTAGACGCCCGGGGCCTCCTCGGCGACCGTCGCGCCGCTCTGGGCCTTCACGTAGACGCCCTGCTGTTCGAGGTCGTCCTGCACGTCGCCGCCCCAGTAGTCCTGCTTGGCCTGCGTGCGGCTCATCAGGCGACCGGCGCCGTGAGCGGTCGACCCGAACGTGAGGTCCATCGACTCCTCGCCGCCGCGGAGGACGTAACTGCCCGCGCCCATGCTCCCGGGGATGATGATGGGCTGCCCCACGTCGCGGTACGCTGCCGGCACTTCCGGTCGCCCGGCCGGGAACGCCCGAGTCGCGCCCTTGCGGTGGACGTACAGCTCCCTGTCTTCGCCGTCGACGCTATGCGTCTCCTTCTTCGCGATGTTGTGCGCCACGTCGTACAACAGTTCCATCTCCATCTGCTCCCACGTCCGGTCGAACACGCGCTCGAACACCCGACGGGTGCGGTGCATGATGAGCTGGCGGTTCACCCACGCGAAGTTGATTGCGGCGCACATCGCGCCGTAGTACTCCTCGGCGAGGTCGGAGCCGGCGGGCGCGGCGGCGAGTTCCTTGTCGGGCAACTGCGCGAGCAGGTCGCCGTGTTCCTTCTCGATCTTCCGCAGGTAGTCGTTGCACACCTGATGGCCCAGCCCGCGGCTCCCGCAGTGGATCAGCACGACGATCTGGTCCGCTTCGAGGCCGTACGCCGCGCCGACGTCCTCGCGGAACACGTCGGTGACCCGCTGGACCTCCAGGAAGTGGTTGCCGCTCCCGAGGCTGCCGATCTGGTTGCGGCCGCGGTCTTTCGCCTTCTGGGAGACCGCCGACGGGTCGGCGTCCGGCCGCCGGCCCTCGTCCTCGCAGGCGCGCAGGTCGTCCTCGACGCCGTACCCCTCCTCGACGGCCCACTCGACGCCGCGGGCGAGGATCTGCTCGACCGTCTCGGCGTCGCCCTGAACGATGCCGCCGCCGCCGAGACCAGACGGGACGTTGGCGAACAGCGAGTCGACGAGCTCCTCCTCCTTGCCCTTCACGTCGTCGTACGTGAGGTTCGTCGTCATCATCCGGACGCCGCAGTTGATGTCGTAGCCCACGGCTCCGGGCGAGATGCAGCCGTTCTCGGCGTCCAGCGCACCGACGCCGCCGACGGGGAAGCCGTACCCCTGATGGCCGTCGGGCATGCAGATGGCGTACTTGGTGATTCCGGGCAGGTGGGTCGTGTTCTTGATCTGCTGGAGCGTGTCGTCGTCGCTGATCTCGTCCAGCAGGGCCTCGCTGGCCAGCACGCGCGCCGGCGCTCGCATGCCTCCCTCCTGCGGGATCTCCCAGACGTAGTCCCGCACCTTGTGCAGGGTGATGCCGTCCGCGTCGTAGGTGGTCATACGCGATAGTCGCGCCGCTGGCCCGGAATAGGTTTCGTCTCGGGCGGTCACGCGGTCCGCGTCACGCGTCGAAGATCCCCTCGCTCACACGTCGAAGACGACGTACGCGCGCCAGCCGTCGTCGGTCCGGGAGAGGTCCATCTCGGAGTAGGTGACGGCTTTGATCTCCCGGGCGTAGATCTCGGAGAGGGGGACGCCGCGGGCGCTCCCGGAGAGCGTCCACTCGGTGGCGTTTTCGCCGTCGCCGTTCAGCGTCTCGCCGGCTTCACCGCCGGCACCGTCGGCGCGCTCGACGGTCGCCTCGTGGTCGACGGGGAGGACGCCCCGCACGTCGCGCTGGTAGATCAGGTCGTCGAGGTAGTCGAACAGGAGCGCCTCGCGGCTCTCGGCGGCGACAGTCACGTCGAAGCGCTCCCCGCTCGCCGGCACCTCGTCGCACATCGCCGCCGCCAGTCCGTCGGCGACGGCCGCGAAGACATCGCCGAGCGTCGCGCCGGTGGCCGCCACGGCGACGTCGGCGGTGTGGTCACGGAGTTCGTATGGCATACGTCGGGGTTCCCGGGCCGTCCGCTTGTGGGTTCGGGTCTCGCCGCCGACGGTCGAGGGCTGGCTGTCGCATGACTGCGGGAGGGGGCCGGTGGAATTATATTTGCGAGCCCACTAGTGGCAGGCAGTGAGCGTCAAGGTCGACATCCGGGTCGTCGGGGCCGGCAGCGACGAGTACGTCGAGGACGCGTGGGACCTGAAAGAGCAGATCCGGACCCGCGACGGCGTGCTCAAGCAGCGCCGCGGCTTCTTCACCGACGCCTACCGCCGCTCGACCGTCCACGTCGCCTTCGCCGACGACGAACTCGTCGGCTTCGCCGCGGCCCGCCGCGACGGCTACATCCTCTTTCTCGCCGTCGCGCCCGGACACCGCGACGAGGGGCTGGGCGAGCAGCTGGTCGCCCGCGTCGCGGACGACCACGCGACCGTCACCTGCCACGCGCGGACGACCAACGAGAACGCCCTGGAGTTCTACGAGCACCTTGGCTTCGAGATCAAGCGCCGCATCGACAACTACTACGAGGACGGCGGTGACGCGTACTACCTGAAGCTCGGCACCGACGCCGGCATCGCGGAGCGCCTCTCGGACATCATCCGCGGGTAGCGATTCTCTCGGTGGACTTCCTCGCGGGCGACCACCGAGGACGGCCCCGTTCGACGACCGGTTCGGCACTGTTTTATCGCCGCACTGTTAACCGAGGTGACGACATGGAGGAGCACACCCGGGGGTATCTCCGCGGCCGGTTCCGCGACCACTACCGCCGCGCGTCGATCACCCCGCCGCCGGACGCCCCCGACCGCGAGTGGGGGTTCATCCCCTGGACCGAAGGGCCGGGCACGACGATGGTCCGCCACCGGTCGCTGTTCGACGTGGGGTCCCTCGACGACTTCCTCCGGCGCAAGCGCCCGCGGCACGTCTACTTCTCCGCCGGGCGGTACGAGGACCCGAGCGCGAACTCGATGGGCGAGAAGGGGTGGCGCTCCGCCGACCTCGTCTTCGACCTGGACGCCGACCACCTCCCGAGCGTCGACCCCGAGGAGACCGGTTACCCGGAGATGCTCGCGGCCTGCAAGGACGCCCTGGTACGCTTGCTCGACTTCCTCGAGAACGACTTCGGCTTCGAGGACCTGACGGTCGTCTTCTCCGGCGGCCGCGGCTACCACGTCCACGTCCGCGACGATGGGGTCCGCGGCCTCGACAGCGAGCGCCGCCGCGAGATCGTCGACTACGTCCGCGGCATCGACGTCGAGTTCGAGGACCTCGTCGACACGGAAGCGGTCGCGGGGATGGGTCGCGAGACGCCGGCACAGAAGCGGACGCTCGACCCGAGCGGCGGCTGGAGCAGGCGCGTCAACGACCGGATCTGCGCGTTCGTCGACGACCTGCTCGAACTGGACGAGGGCGAGGCGCTGGAGCGCCTGCAGGAGTTCGACGGCATCGGCGAGGGCCGCGCCGACGCGGTGCTCACGGCTGCGCAGTCGAACGCCGACGAGATCCGGGCCGGCAACGTCGACGTCCACCCCGCGTTCTTTCAGCTCGCCCGGACGCTCGCCGAGGACGTACTGGAGACGGAGAGCGCGCCCATCGACGAGCCGGTCACCACCGACACGAACCGCCTCATCCGCCTGCCCGGGAGCCTCCACGGCGGGAGCGGCCTGGAGGTCCAGCGGATCGACCGCGACGACCTCGACGACTTCGACCCGCTGGTCCACGCCGTCCCGGAGACGTTCACGGGCAACGCGATCAACGTCGACGTGACGAACGTGACCGACCTGCCGCCGGTCGGCAACCCCGACTACGGCGACGTCTCTCTGGGCGGCGATACTTTTACGGTTTCGGAGGGTGCACAGACCGTACCAGAACACGTGGGCGTTTTCCTGATGGCCCGCGGCGCCGCGGAGAAAGGTGAAGAATGAACTTAGACGAACTGCGGTCTGTCCAGAACAAGGAACGCCAGAAGGACAGCCTGCAGCATCTCCGCGACTCGTTCTACGAGGACGTGGGGCAGTACGTCGCCGACCTCAAGGCCCAGCGCGACCGCGCGGCCGAGGAGGCCGACGACCCGTTCTCGAACCCCGAGGTCGGTCGCCTCACCGACGAGATCGAGACGGCCGAGGAGGTCGTCGAGGCGGTGTACGAGCGCCGAATGGGCAAGATCGTCAAACGCGCCAGCCTCGCGGCCGCCGGGATGCCGTCCGACGAGGAGGGCCTGACGACCGAGGAGAAGGAGCTGTTCGCGGACATCGTCGACCGCATCGAGGCGAACAAGGGCCGCGTCCTCGACGTCCTGGCCGGCGACGGGGATGCGGCGTCCGGCGGCGGTACCGACGACGCCGCACCCCCAACCGACCCCTCTGCGGCGGACGACGGCGGCGTCAATGCCGCGGACCTGATGGGCGACGGGGCGGACGCGGCGAGCGATCCCGACCCGGCACCGCCGGACCCGACGTCGGACGCCGGGAGCGACGTGCCGGACCCCGTCGCCGAGGCGGAGCGCCAGCGCGCCGCGGCGGACGACGGGGCGGACGCGACCGGCGCGGAAACGACCGACTCGGCCTCGGACGATCCTGTCTCGGCTGGTGCCGAACCGCCGACGGACGGCGTGCCGACCGACCCTGACGCACCGTCCGAGGCGCCGCCGGTCTCGGATACGGCGTCCAACGTTGCCGACCCCGACAGTTCCGACGGCCCCGCGCCGACGGGACGCGATCCCGCGGCCGACGAGACGGTTGCGGACGGCGAGTGGGACGGCGGCGACGCACCCGGCGGATCGGCGGCCGGCGGCGGATCAGGCGTCGCACCGGAGACCGATCGGGCCACCGTCCGGATCACGCAGGACGTCGGCCAGATCCTCGGCGTCGACGAGCGGGAGTACGACCTCACCGCCGAGGACGTGGTCACGCTCCCCGAGCAGAACGTGGAACCGCTCGTCCAGCGCGACGCCGCCGAGCGCCTCGACTGAAAACCGCAACTCGTTTATAATTTCGAGCGCTGACGGAGGCTATGCTCGACGAAGGCGAACCCGCCCCCGAGTTCGAACTCCCCGACCAGAACGGCGACCTCGTCTCGCTCTCCGACTTCCGCGGCCGACGCGTCGTGCTGTACTTCTACCCGCGCGCCAACACCGACGGGTGTACGAAACAGGCCTGTAGCTTCCGCGACAACTGGGCCGCGTTCGAGGACCGCGACGTCGCCGTCCTCGGCGTCAGCGACGACGACGTCGACGACCTGAAGGAGTTCGAGGAGGACCACGACCTCCCGCACACGCTGCTGTCGGACGAGTACGGCGAGGTGTCGACGCTGTACGAGTCCTACGGCGAGAAGCGGATGTTCGGCAACACGTTCGACGGCGTGTTCCGGAACACGTACGTCATCGGCCCGGACGGCACCGTCGAGCGCGCCTATGAGGGCGTCTCGCCCGAGGACCACGCCGAAGACGTCCTCGCGGACCTGGACGTGGCGGCGGCTCCCAGCGACGACTAGCGGGCCCGAGCGACGGGCGGTCCCGCGCGGCGGCTATCGCTCCCAGTTCCGGTCGCGGCTCCGGGACCGGCCGGAGCCGACGTTTCGACCAGCGCTGTCGGCGGAATCCCGCTCCAGCAGCCGGTCCATCCGGCGCTCGAACTCGGCCTCGTCGATGTCGCCCGCGACGTAGCGCTCGCGGAGCCGGTCCGCCGGGTCGGCGCGGCCGGACGCGGTCGAGTCCGTCCTGCCGGGGAGGTGGTCGCGCCATCCCCCAGTCCGGCTCACCGTGTCGTCCCACGGCTCCCCGCGGTATCCGGTCGACGACCCGGAGTCCTCGGTGAAAAAGGAGATCAGGCCGAGGACGGCCCACGCGATGACCCCGAGGACGATCAGCGACAGGACCAGCGAGACGACCGTCGCGACCACCCCCATCACGACGGAGACGATGGTCCCCACGACGCTCAGGAGGACCAGCGCGGCCACGACCGCGCCGATAGCTTTCAGGAGGGCGTCTGTGCTCGTGCTGCTCATGTTCTATGCTCTATGACGCAGACTCAAAAAAGACGCGGGGCGGGTGAAACCGAATCGCCGCCGCGAACTGCGGAGGTCGCTCGTACGGGGAGAGGTCGGACTACTGGAACGTCCGGCTGACGTTCTCTTCGGGTTCGACCTCCGTCTGGTCGAACTGCTCCTCGATCTCCTCGTACTGCTCGCGGATCTCCTCGGTGACGCTGGGGGTCACATCGTCGAGCGCCTGCTCGAAGTGCTCGCGGCTGACGCGGACGTTCCCGACGCTCTCGCCGATCTCGTCGGGGTCGACCGAGTTGATGAACTCGCGGGACGCGGCCATCGAGGCCTCGCGGACGAGCGCCTCGATGTCGGCGCCGACGAAGCCCTCGGTCTCGCCGGCCAGCCACTCGAGCTCGACGTCGTCGGCCAGCGGCTTGTTCCGGGTGTGGACCTCGAAGATCTTCTCGCGGCCCTCCTCGTCGGGGACGGGCACGTGGACGTGACGGTCCAGGCGGCCCGGCCGGAGCAGGGCGTTGTCGATGAGGTCCGGGCGGTTGGTCGTCGCGATGACGACGACGTCCTCCAGCTCTTCGAGGCCGTCGAGTTCGGTCAGTAGCTGCGAGACGACGCGCTCGCTGACCTCGCTGCCGCCGCCGGAGCCGCGGCCGCGTTCGCCGGCGATGGAGTCGATCTCGTCGAAGAACACCACCGTCGGGGCGTTCTCGCGGGCCTTGCTGAACACGTCGCGGACGCCCTTCTCGGACTCCCCGACGAACTTGTTGAGCAGCTCGGGCCCCTTGATGGAGATGAAGTTGCTCTGGCTCTCGTTGGCGACGGCCTTGGCCATGAGCGTCTTCCCGGTGCCGGGCGGGCCGTACATCAGCACGCCCTTGGCGGCCTCCATGTCCATCTGCTCGAACACCTCGGGGTAGTCGAGCGGCCACTGGACGGTCTCGCGGAGGCGCTCCTTGGTGTCCTCCAGTCCGCCAACCTGGTCCCACGTGACGTCGGGGACCTCGACGAACACTTCCCGGAGTGCGGAGGGCTCGATCCCCTTCAGCGCCTCCTTCAGGTCCTCCTGGGTGACCTGCAGCTTGTCGAGGACGTCGGCGTCGATCTCCTCGGACTCCAGGTCGAGTTCCGGCCGGATGCGCCGGAGCGCGTTCATCGCCGCTTCCTTCGTCAGGGACTCCAGGTCCGCGCCGACGAAGCCGTGGGTGTTCTCGGCGTACTGCTCCAGGTCGATGTCGTCGACCAGGGGCATCCCGCGGGTGTGGACCTGCAGGATCTCCCGGCGGCCCTCCTTGTCGGGCACGCCGATCTCGATCTCGCGGTCGAAGCGACCGCCGCGGCGGAGCGCCGGGTCGATGGCGTCGACGCGGTTCGTCGCGCCGATGACGATGATCTCGCCGCGCTCGTCGAGGCCGTCCATCAGGCTGAGCAGCTGCGCCACGACGCGGCGTTCGACGTCGCCGCCGGCCTCCTCGCGCTTGGGTGCGATGGAGTCGAGCTCGTCGATGAAGATGATCGCGGGGGCGTTCTCCTCGGCCTCCTCGAACACCTCGCGGAGCTGCTCCTCGCTCTCGCCGTAGTACTTCGACATGATCTCCGGGCCGGAGATGGTGTCGAAGTAGGCGTCGATCTCGTTGGCGACGGCCTTGGCCATGAGCGTCTTCCCCGTGCCGGGCGGGCCGTGCAGGAGGACGCCTTTCGGCGGCTCGATGCCGAGCTGCTGGAACAGCTCGGGGTGGCGCATCGGCAGCTCGATCATCTCGCGGACCTGCTCCAGTTCGTCGTCGAGGCCGCCGATGTCCTCGTAGGTGACGTTGGGAGTGTCGCCGCCGCCGGCGCCCGCCTCCGCGCCGGTGATCTGCTCGGCAGGCTTCTCGCTGATCTGGATGTCGGTCGAGTCGGTGATGACGACCGTGCCGCTGGGCTCGGTCGACGCGATCTTCAGCGGGACGGACTGCCCGCTACTGGACATGGGGCCGAACGAGAGGGGGAACGGCACCGTCTGGCCCTCGGTGACGGCCTGTCCGGAGAGCTTGTCCCGGACGAGCGGTCCGATGTTGCCCCGGATGCGGAGGTTCTGGGGGAGCGCGACCGTCACGCTGGTCGCCGGGTTCACGTCCGCCTTCTCGACGTTCACGCGGTCGTCGATGCCGACGTTCGCCTCCTGCCGGAGGCGCCCGTCGATTCGGACGATGCCCTTGCCCTCGTCCTCGGGGTAGCCCGGCCAGACGCGCGCGACCGCGCGGTCCTCGCCGGCACCGATGAGGATGTAGTCCCCGTTTTCGAGGTCGAGTTCCTGCATCGTTCCTCGGTCTATCGCCGCCAGTCCCCGCCCCGCGTCCTTCTGCTTGAGTGGTTTGACAGTGAGTTTCATGCTTCCTCCTCCTCCAGTTCGATAGTGAGGACGCCGTTTTTGATAAACACTTCCGCGTTCTCGTCGGGCAGATCCAGTTCGATCTGGGACTCCTCGTCGTCCGCGCCGGTGACGACGATAGCGGTGTCCGCCAGCACGTCGACGTGGGCGTCGGCAACCGACGGGCCGAGGTCGGCCGCGACGACCACGCCGTCGTCGTAGCGGTACTCGCGGACGACCCGCCCGTCTTTCTCTGCAAGTTGGTTGATGTTCATGTGACTAACCCAAAGTTAGTTCTAGTAGTATATAAGCCTGTCGCTGAAAACCGCGTTACGTGGCGGAATATCCGAACAACGGCTGAATTGCGGTTCACACGCGCCCAGGCCGGGCATCCCCGTCGAGATTTAAGGGGTTCCCCGCCGAACTATCGGTATGGAAACTGTCACGCATCAGGGCCGCGAGACGGCCTACCGGCGCTCCGACAGGGGCGGTGACGGCGTACCGCTTCTCTGTGTTCACGGGAGCGGCGGCAACAAGGGCGTCTGGAAGTCGCAGTTCCGGCTCGCGGACGACCGCCCCGTCGTCGCGATGGACCTCTCCGGCCACGGCGACTCCGACGACATCGACGCCGACGAGGGGTACAGTACTCTCTCCGCGTACGCGGACGACGTGATCGCCGTCGCGGAGGAGACCGACGCCGGCGTCCTCGTCGGCAACTCGCTCGGGGGGGCCGTCGTCATGCACGTCGCGCTGGAGCGCGACTTCGACCCCGACGCGCTCGTCCTCGCGGGGACGGGCGCGCGGCTCTCGGTCAACGAGGACCTGCTCGGCTGGCTCGCGGACGACTTCGACCGCGCGGTCGAGTTCCTCCACGAACCCGGGAAGCTGTTCGACGACCCCGACGACGACCTGGTCGATCTCTCCGAGGCCGCCATGCGCGAGTGCGGCCGGGCGGTGACGGCGCGGGACTTCCGGACCTGCCACGGGTTCGACGTCAGGGATCGGGTGGACGAGATAGCGGTCCCCGCGCTCGCGATCGTCGGCGAGAACGACCGCCTCACGCCACCGTGGTTCCACGAGTTCCTCGCGGACGAACTGCCGGACGCCGCGCTGGCCGTCGTCGACGACGCGGCGCACCTCGCGATGCTGGAGCAGCCGGGGTCGTTCAACGCCGCGGTGAAGAACTTCCTGAGCGGTCTGGAGTAGTCGACGCAGACGATCCGCGGTCAGTAGCCGAGATCGTCGTACTCCGTCTCGTGGCTGTGCTCCTCGGCGGGGTACTCGCCTGAGCGCACGGCCTCCGCGTAGTCGCCGACCGCCCCCTCGATCTCGCTGCGGACGTCGCCGAACTGCTCCGCGAACGGCGGCGCGCGCTCGCTGAGGCCGATGACGTCGTTGAACACGAGCACCTGTCCGTCCGTCTCGGGCCCCGCGCCGATGCCGATCGTCGGGATGTCGATCGCCTCGGTGACCTCCGCGGCCAGGTTCGACGGGACGTGTTCGAGGACGAGCGAGAACGCGCCCGCCCTCTCGTGTTCGACCGCCAGATCGACGATCTCCTGCGCGGCGTCGTCGCTTGTCCCCTGGCGCGTGAAGCCGCCGAGCCGGTTGACGTGCTGGGGCGTGAGCCCGAGGTGAGCCATCACCGGGACGCCTAACTGGACGAGGCGCTCGGTCAGGTCCACGGTGTGGGGTCCGCACTCCAGTTTCACCGCGTCCGCGCCCTCCTCTTTGATCATCCGTCCCGCGTTCTCGACGCTCTGCTCGCGGCTCGCGCCGATAGAGAGGAACGGCATGTCGGCGACGACGAGTGCCTCGTCCGTGCCGCGGACGACCGCGCCGGTCCTGCTGGCCATCTCCTCGACCGTGACCGGGAGCGTCGTCTCGTAGCCCAGCGAGACGTTGCCCATGCTGTCGCCCACCAGAACGATATCGATGTCCGCCCGGTCGACCAGCGACGCCGTCGGCGCGTCGTACGCGGTGATCATCGTGATCGGCTCCGACCCGGCCTTCTCTCGGACCTCCGGAACGGTTGGCATACGTCCACCTTCGCCCCCCTCGCGATAAAAGTCATCGTCTTCCATCGTGGATACCTTTTCAGTGCGGGGGCGCGAGCGCCCGAATATGTACGGCGTTCGCGAGATCCTCGCTATCGTGCTGTCGGTCGGCCTCGGACTGATCCTGATCGGGTTCCCCGAGGCGTTCCTCAGGATGCAGATGGTCGGCCGCGGGCCGAGAGACCCTGGCGAGTACGGGCGGGATTACGAGCCGCCCGCAACGTACACGCGCGTTATCCGCGCGTTCGGCGCGGCCGCCGTCGTCGTCGGCCTGTACATCCTCGCCCGCCCGATGCTGTGAGTCCCCGCCGCGAACCGCCACGCATTATACCGCTGGCTCCGAAGCTGTCGGCGTGCCAAAACGCGTCGACACCGCGGACGCGGACGATGCGGCGTCCGATACGCCCCCCGACGAGGTCGACTACACGCGGGTCATGCAGCTCACCTTCGTCACGACCATCCTCGCGGGCGTCCCGCTCGTCGTCGCGCTGTCGCTGTTCGTCACGCTCCCCACGTGGGCCGCCCGCGCGGAGTTCGCCGTCCGGGTCGGCGCGTTCGTCTGGCTCGCGACCGGAATCGGCATGTTCCTGCGCGAGCGCCGGCGGGTTCAGTCCACGTAGACGAAGTCGACGCCGGCGCGTTCGGCGGCCCGCGCGTCGCGCTCGGAGTCGCCGACGAACACCGCGCGCGACGGGTCCGCCCCGGTCGCTTCGACGGCGGCCAGCAGCGATTCGGGGTCGGGCTTCCACGTCGCGACGGTGTCGCGGCCGACGACGGCCGCGACGTACTCCTCCAGCCCGTGTTCGGCCAGCGCGACGGTGCAGGCCTCGGCGCAGTTGAGCGAGCAGACCGCCGCGGGCCGGTCCAGCGCCGCCAGTTCGTCCGCGAGCGGTAGGCGACGCGACTCGCGGGCCCCCTCGCGCTCGTGCGCGGCGATCGCCTCGTTCACCTCGTCGAAGAGGTCGTGCCCGCGGGCGGCCTCCAGCAGGTCCCAGAGGCTCCGCCGCCCGGGGTCGATCCCCGCCTCCTCGTACACCGCTTCAACGTCAGCGGCGACCACGCCCCAGTCGACGACCAGGTCGACGAGCGTTCCGTCCAGGTCGTACACGACGCCGTCGTACTCCTCGTACGGCACGTCCGCCCGTACGCGCCGCCGGCGCAAATGCACTGCGGTCGACACGACGAACCGAACAGGTTTTGGGGCCGAACGGTCGATCGTAACGCATGGTGTCGTTCACCCGCACCGCGAGCACCGTCGTCGACCGCGAGAGCGCTCGCCGGAAGCGGTGTCGCTGCGGGTGCCAGCCGTCGGGACGGGTCGCGGTCGCCCAGCGCGCCGGAACGCCGTCGCCCCGACGGAGAACCCGATATGCTTGAGGGCCCCCAAGAGGACGTGCGGGCCGCGCTTGAGCGCGACCCCGCCGCCAAGAGCAGGCTGGAGGTGGCGCTCTGCTACGCCGGCCTACACGCCGTCTGGTTCCACCGGATCGCCCACGCGCTGTGGAACCGCGGGTTCCGGCTGACGGCGCGCGTGCTCTCCCAGTTCAGCCGCTTTCTCACGGGCGTCGAGATCCACCCGGCCGCCGAGATCGGTCGCCGCCTGTTCATCGACCACGGCGCGGGCGTCGTCATCGGCGAAACCGCCGAGGTCGGCGACGACGTGCACATGCACCACGGCTGCACGCTCGGCGGGAACGACCCCCGCCCGGTGAAGCGCCACCCGACCGTCGAGGACGGGGTCGTCATGGGCGCGAACGCGACGCTCGTCGGCGACATCATCGTCGGCGAGGACGCGGCGATCGGCGCGGGCGCGGTCGTCGTGGACGACGTCGCCCCCGGCGAGACGATGGTCGGCGTCCCCGCCAGTCCGGTCGGCGGCGACGAGTCGGCCGAGACGGAGGAAAGCTCGGAATCGGGTGGCGAGTCGTCGGCCGACGACGGCTCCGAGGTGTCCGGTGAGATCGGCACTGGTCCCGTCGACCCCGACGAATCGCCCGTCTCCGAGTAGGCCGCTCTCTCCGAACGGCCCTTCTCCGCCCGACTAGTCCAGCATCTCGCGGGCGATCACGGTCTTCTGGATCTCGCTCGTCCCCTCGTAGATCGTCGTGATCTTCGCGTCGCGGTAGAGCCGCTCGACGTCGCCCTCGGTGACGTAGCCGTAGCCGCCGTGGATCTGGACCGCCTCGTTGGTCACGTCCATCGCGGCCTCGCTGGCGAAGTACTTCGCCATGCTCGCTGCCATACGCACGTCGTCGCCGCGGTCCTCGCGGGCGGCGGCATCCCGGGTCAGCAGGCGGCTCGCCCGCACCTGCGTCTGCATGTCCGCGAGCTTGTGGCGGATCGTCTGGATGTCGCCGATGGGCTTGCCGAACTGCTCGCGCTCGCCCGCGTACTCGACCGCCTCGTCGAGCGCCGACTGTGCGAGGCCCACCGCCTGCGAGGCGATGCCGATACGTCCGCCGGTGAGGATCTCGAGGGCGGCGCTCAGTCCCTTCCCCTCTTCAGTCAGGCGGTTCTCGGCGGGGATCCGCACGCCGTCGAAGGTGAGCGAGGTCGTGTCGCTCGCACGGAGGCCGAGTTTGTCCTCCTTCTTGCCGACCTCCAGCCCGTCCGCGTCCTTCGGGACGAGAAACTGCGTGACGCTGTTCGGGTCGTCGCGGTCGGTCTTGGCGAAGAGGACGACGACGCCGGCGCGCTCCCCGTTCGTGATCCACTGCTTGTCGCCGTCGATGACGTACTCGTCGCCCTCCCTTCGCGCCTCGGTGGTCATCTCCGCCGGGTTCGACCCGGCTTCCGGCTCCGAGAGCGCGAACGCGCCGACCGGTCGGCCGTCGACCATCTCCGGCAGCCAGCGCTCCTTCTGGTCCTCGCTCCCGAACGTCGCGATGCAGGAGGTCGCGAGGCAGTGGACCGACAGCGCCGTCGCGACCGACAGCATCCCGTAGGCGACCTGCTCGTTCACCACGCTGTACGTCAGGCGGCCGGCGTCGTAGCCGCCGTACTCCTCGGGCACGGTCAGGCCCGTGAGGTCGAGGTCGGCCAGGCCGTCCCACACCTCCTCGGGGAACGTTTGGGTCTCGTCGGCCTCGCGCGCCAGCGGACGGATCTCCTCCTCTGCGAACTCCCGGACTACGTCCCGGACCGCGCGTTGCTCCTCGGATAGCTCCATACCACCCACTTCGATGGTGGATTAAAAAAGGTGAACGTTACTCGTCGAGGGCGGCCTCGCCGTAGCGGTCCGCGACGAACCGCTCGGCGTCGGTGGCTCGCTCCCAGATCCGTTCGAAGAGGCGTTCTCCCCAGTCGATCGCGGCGTCGGTTTCGGCGACGACCTCCGTGTGCGGGTCGTAGGACCCGTCGAGCGTCGGGAGCGACAACAGGAGCGTATCGTCGGAGACGACCATCGCGAACTCCGCCGCGTACACCCTGCTCTCGACGTGGTCCGCCCCTTCCGGGCCGTCTGGCGCGTCCTCGACGAGTTGTTCGAGCACGTCCGGCGTGATGACGAGGCGGCGGTCCGCGTCCGGCGACTGGTTCATCGCGTCCGCGTACCGGTCGTGATACACCGGCGCGACGACGGAGACGCGACCGACCGACGCGATCGTGTCGGCCACGACCCGCGACGCTCGGTAGGGGTCGGTATCGGGCGATCGGACGACCTCGTACCCCTCCAGCGCGTGGAACTCGGCGCGGAACCGTTCCGGGATATCGGTGGCGTCGTGTTCCTCCCAGTACGCGGCCTCGCTGTCGAGCACGTCCCCCGTCCGCTCGCACCGCGTTATCGCGTCCGAGAGCACCTGTCCGGCCGACGTGGTCGCCCAGGTGTCGTCTGCGCGCTGGTGGACGAGACCGTGCTCCTCGAGTTTGTTCAGCGCGTCGTACACCGACGACTTGCTCGACCGCGCGGCGTCGAGCACCTCGCCGCGGGTCGCCGGGCCGGGGGCGAGCGCGGCCAGCACCTCGCGGCGGGCCGCGGAACCGACGACGAAACTCAGGCTATCCATCGGAGGGACGTTGCACGTTCGTTCGATCGCCCGGGACCATCATCGATGATCGTGTCGTTACTCTGATCCTCATTGTAACCGGCGCTACCGTTTCTTTCCGATCGCGTTGGACCGTTTTACTGCTCCCGGAATAAAAAAATTTAGAACGGGGGACGAAGAGGTAACAGTTGCTGTCAGGTCATGCCTCTGCAGTGTGGCGGTGGTGGCGGCACCGATGCCGCCCGACCCTGCCGTAACGGCCCTCACCCGTCGGGCATCTCGCCCGACTTCAGGTAGGCGACCACGGTCTCCGGATCGCCCGTCAGTCCGCCAGCCTGTGCGACGCGGTCCGAACCACCACCGCCTCCGCCGAACGCGGCGGTGACGTCGTCGACGACGGCGTCAGCGCCCGACGTAGCACCCACTACCACGAACGGAGGGTCGTCCCTCCCGACGAGCGCCACGACGTCCGCGCGGTCGCCCGCCAACTGTCTCGCGCGGTCGTCGACGTCGTTCGGACCCACGCCGTCGACCGTACCTACGACCCAGGTCCGTCCCTCCCGTTCTACCGCGTCCTCGCACAGTCGCTCCAACCGCCTGTCGAGCGCCTCCGCTCGAAGCCGCTCGACCTCGTCCTTCAGGTCGGCGTTCTCCTCCCGCAGGCGCTCGGCCGCCGCCGGGAGGTCGTCGACGTTCGTCCCCAGCACCGCGCTCGCGTCGAGCGCAGCGGTCTTCTCCGTCGCGCGGCGCTCGATACCGGCGGCCCCGACGGCGAATTCGACGCGAGTGAGCCCCTCCCCGGGATTCGATCGGTCGAGCAGCGTCACCGGGCCGACCTCCCGCGTGTTCCGGACGTGCGTCCCGCCGCAGGCGGCCACGTCCCAGTCCTCGATCGTGACGATCCGCACAGTGTCGGCCTCGCCGAACACGCCCTCCTCGGTCTTCGTGTTGAACGCCACGTCGTCGCGGTCGCGCGCCTCCGCGAGCGGGATCTCCTCCCACGACACGTCGCGGGAGTCCCACACGGCCTCGTTGACCAGTCGCTCCAGTTCCACGAGCGTCTCGTCGGTCACGTCGGACGACGTGCGGAAGTCGATCCGCACTTTCTCCTCGTCGATACCGAAGCCGCCGTAGCCGAGGTCGTCCAGCAGGCGACGGCCCGCGCCATAGAGCGCGTGGCTCGCCGTGTGCGCCCGCATGCAGTACATGCGGAACGTCCAGTCTACCTCGCAGAGCGCGCGGTGTCCCGCGCTCCACTCCGGGGCCGTCGCCAGCGTGTGAACGACCGCCTCGCCGTCTTTGCGGACGTGTTCGACGTCGACGCCGTCGATCTTCCCGCGGTCGGCCGGCTGGCCGCCGCTCTCGGGGTAGAAGTACGTCGTCTCCAGCGTCACGTCTCTGCCGTCGACTGCCGCGATCTCCGTCTGAAACCGCGTCGTGTACGGTTCCGCGGCGGCTAACGTGGTCATCGGACGGGTCCACGCGGCCGACGGGCAAAAACCTGACCGCTACGTCGACTCGACCAGCGTCACGTCGAGGCGCTGTTCGAGCGCGCGGACGAGGCTCCCCCCAACGCCGGCCTGAGTCGCGCGCCCCTGTTCGATCGCCAGGAGGTCGGACTCGTCGGCGTCGAGTTCCTCGGCGAGTTCCGACCGCTGCAGCCCGGCGTCCTGCCGGGCCGCCTGAAGCTCGTCGCCGTAGTTCGAGACGAGGTACGGTAACTGGTCGTCGTCGTAGTTGGTGCCTTCCTCCTCCCAGTGCTCAGAGTCGTCGTTCCAGGCCGGGCTCGCCTTCGCGGCGTTGCGGACCGCCTCGCGCGTCCGGTCGCCGTCGCTACCGCCCCCGGACCGCTTCTTCTCGTCCTTGTAGGCGTTGTCGTCGTGCGGCGCACAGTCGGGACAGACCTGCAGCTGCGCCCCCGCGACGTTCGCCTCGCGGAGCGACCCGCTCTCGGTACCGCAGAGTTCGCAGGCGTCGCCGTCGCCGGAGCCCGACGATCCGCCCGTCGAGTACTTTGCCATACCGGGGATTAACGCCGAGGCGTTTTTAAGTGTCCGCTTTTCCGTGTCAGGTGATACCAGCGACCGAAATCCGTCGGCCTCCGCCGCCGACGCCGGGGAGCGAAACGAAAGCCCTTTAATTCCTTCACCGGATAGGAGAGAATGCAGCAAGACGCCGCGAGCGTGGGTAGCCAAGCTAGGCCAACGGCGCAGCGTTGAGGGCGCTGTCCCGTAGGGGTCCGCCGGTTCAAATCCGGTCCCACGCATCGCATGGGCGGGCGAAGCCCGCCAGAACTGAGGCGGCTCTGCCGCCGAAGTCGATGCAGGTGATCTCCCTTCGCGGACATCACCCACGCACAACTTCTGACGGAGCTACTCGATAAGTGACAACTGATGGGTCGGCTGTCGTTGTCTGAAAAGCCGACGCGGTGCCGGCCGTCGCGGTACGCCACTCGCGCACGACTGCCGACGGCGGTATCCACGAAACAACAACTCGGGGACGGGAGCCGGTCCCGGATCGGCATTACTGATAATTTGTCTTCATGTCTGGAATAGTCTTTTATCGTTGCGCTGCAATAGGAGACGTATCTGCAGGTACATCGGGCAATGACTATCAATTACTCCGCGACGACCGACCCGACTGGCGTCAAGATCGTCGACCGCGTCGAACAGCGCCAGTTCACCTTCCGCACCGCGGATCCCGTCGATCCGTCGACGATCGACACGGACGGGTTCCGGTTCCCCGTCACGCACGCCTGTCGGTTCGAAACGGGCGGCCTGTATTTCGACAGGCTCGACGGCGTTTGCGTTCGCAACGCGGACGGCGACTTCCTCGCGACGGTAAACTCTCACGAACGGCACGCGTTCGACTCGGGGTCGTACAGCGTCGATATCGGCGGCCCCGTCAAAGTGTACTTCCGCGTCGCCGACTCGATGGTCCTCGAAACCGGAGCCAACCACCTCTACATCGACTTCGGCGGGACGCCGACGATCGACTTCGGTTCGCGGTCGTACCACAAAACCCCGGCGGCGACGATCACGGTTCCCGACGACCCGTACGACCTGATGGCCGCCGTCAGCGCCCTGTCCTCGGCACTGAAGACGACCTCCTGCGAGCGGTCGTACCCCACGCTCCGGGGCCATCCCCCGCTTCTCACACCCGGTGAGGAACTCCACGTTCCCGACGAACTCGAATCGCCGAACACAGGGATCCGGATCTACGTCCCTCCCGAGTACAGGCACATCTACACCGTCTCGTCGCTGGCGTTTTACCTCGGCGCCGACGTCGTACCCGGCGAGGTCCCGCGCATCGAGACCGCCGGCGGGTTCGAGTGGGAACTCGCGAGTAGGCGGTGGTTCGAGGACGAGGTGGCCCGCGTCCTCAAGCAGATCTTCTTCCTCGACTGCATCGTTCGCACCGAGGGCCTGTACCAGATCGACCTCCGGGAGCGGCAGATGGTCGAACCCCACCTGCCGTTCGAACTGTCGGACCTGTACGGCCGTCCGCTGCGAGAGCAGATCCAGCAGTATCTGAAGGTCCCGTACGACCTCGTGACAGAGTACGTCCCGGACTGGAGTCTCACGGCACACATCCCGTCGAGCCCCGACGGCATCCGGCCGCTACCGTTCGTCGTCAACGATCTCGGGATCGTTCGGGAGCCCCGCGGGACGCGGATCTCCCAGCCGAGAACGCCCGTGGCGTCGTACTCCCGTTCGCCCGGGAACGCGGCCGGCGCGGGACAGCAGACCGCTTCGAAACCGCTGTTGCGCTCCGACGCTCAGGACGTGACCGATTCGAATGTCCTGGTCGAGCCGGAGACGACGAACGAGTCGATCGAACACGCCTGGTTCGGCGACCACGTTCCGCGGGGCGCGACGAAGGCGACGGTCGAGGCGTTCGAGAACCGCCTGTCCCGGGACGAGCGGACGAACCAGATCGACATCGCGGTCGTCTGCAACGACGAACGGATGCTCGACGAGTACGATTCGCTCGACGGCGTCTACGGCAGCCGGGAGGAGCTCCCGTTCAACGTCGAATCGCACACCCAGTTGTCGAAAGAGGAGTTGGCCGCAGTGCTTCGGGACGGCGGTCACGACTTCCTCCACTACATCGGCCACGCGACGCCCGACGGGCTGCGCTGTGCCGACGGAAAGCTCGACGTGAGAGAACTGGACTCCGTCGACGTCGAGGTGTTCCTGCTCAACGCCTGTCGCTCGTACAATCAGGCGAAGGCGCTGGCAGAACGCGGTGCAACAGGCGGCGTCGGCACGTTGAGCGACATCGTCAACGAGCACGCGGTCGAGATCGGAAAGGCGATGGCTCGGCTTCTGCACGTCGGGTTCCCGCTCCGCGTGGCGCTGCAACTCGTTCGAGACCACACGTCGATCGGCGATCAGTACCTCATCGTTGGGGACGGCAGCGCGGATATGGCCCAATCGGGTGGAGGAGCGACCATCATTTGCGATATCAGCGCGAACGGAAAAGAGACGTACGACCTCCAGATCGCGGCGTATCCTACCCAAGAGTATCAGCTGGGATCGTTCGTCACTCCGACGGTAGAAGGCATTGACGAGAATATCTTGTTGCCCGGGAAAACGAAGACGATCGAACTAACTAAATCGGAACTGAAGGAGTATCTCTCCTCACATCAGTTCCCGATACAGTTCCGTTCAGAACTACACTGGAACGACGAGATGTCGGAATTCGACTTTTGACCTCTACGGTCCGGGCTGTGCCTGAGCGCCGCTGGCCGCAACGGAGCCGGCCTGTGATAACAGCAGCGTGATCGTGAAGAGCGCGCCGATCATTCGCGGGTGGTCTGCGAGGTACGCCTTGAATGAGTCAGTGGATGACATTGCACTTCGTACCTCGGTGGGCGATAATATCAATATATCTTAATCTTTCCTATAAATTAATGTATTATGTTACTAATAATTTGGTCGTCGAAACTATTGAGTAATTAAGGTTCGTCGGCGTCCTCCTCGTCCGGTGGTCGGCTAGACAGCCGATCGAACCGGTCCTGGGCGCTCTCTTTCCGATCCTCGGTCTCGTCGGGTCGGTGTGTGAGTTCGACGACGCGGTCGTCCTCGACGCGCACCGTCAGGACGGCGTCGACGCGTCGGGCGTCCGACGGCAGTCGGTCGCGGTCGAGGACGACGTCGCCGACGACGCTCCCGTCGCGTTCGAGCAACACGACGGCCTGGTCCTCCTCGAACCGGTCGACGACTCCGGTGTACTCGGTCATTCGTACGACCTCCGTACCACGCGCTCGCCCTCGTCGTTTCGGATCGTCACGGTGTCGCCGCCGTTGTTCCAGACGGGGCGGCCGGCGTCCCAGTAGAGATCCGTCTCGGAGTCGGTCCCGTCGCCGCTGTGGACCGTGACGGTCTCGCCGGGGTCGAGCGCGACGCCGTCCGGGATCCTGTACGTCTCTCCCGACCCGTCCGATATCGTCCATCCGGAGAGGTCCAGCGTTTCGTCGCCGGCGTTTTCCAAGACGACGTACTCGTCGTTCAGGTTCTCCCAGTCGTCGCCCGCGGCGTCGGCGTTGATCTCGGCGATCCGCACGTCCGTCCCGCCGTCGGCGGCAGTGGTCGTGGCGGACTCCGTCGTGGTGGCTGCGTCCGTCGTCGTGGTCTCCGTCGCGGTTCGCTCCCCTCCGCCTCCGTCGACGAGGGTCGCGCGCGTGACGAAGTCGCTCTCGTTCCCCGGCGCGACCGCGGGTTCGCCACGGAGGCGGAGGGGTTCGGTCGTCGCCGGCTGTCTCGTCCGCACGGTGATCTCGGCCCCGTCGCTTTCGGCCACGACGTCGCCGTGGACCGCGGTCCAGAACGTCGGGATCAGCCGCTCGTCGAGCCGTCGGAGCGTCTCGTTGTTCGGATGGCCGTATCGCGAGTCGTACGCGCTCGAGATCACGGCCGCCTCCGGGTCGACGGCGTCGAGGAAGGAGCCGCTCGAACTTGTCCGCGATCCGTGGTGGCCGGCGGCCAGCAGCGTCGCGTTCAGGTCGTCGCCGTAGGTCTCGACGAGGTGTCGCTCCTGGTCGTCCTCGGCGTCGCCCGGCAGGAGCAGGGACGTGTCCCCGTACGCGACGCGGAGGGCGACGTTGTTCTCGTTGCGCGCGCCGCCGTCGAGGTACGGGTCGGGCGGACCGAGCACGTCGACGACGGCGCCTTCCATCGGTATCGCGTCGCCCGCTCTGGTCTCGTACAGCCTCACGTCGTGCTCCTCCACGGCGTCGAGATACTCGTCGTACGTGGCGGTACTGGCCGCGATACCGGGGTCGTAGACGGCCCCGACGCCGTCGGCCTGCGTCTCGTAGTACTCGATGACCGCCGC
This sequence comes from Halostella limicola, assembly GCF_003675875.1. Lineage (NCBI taxonomy): Archaea > Methanobacteriati > Methanobacteriota > Halobacteria > Halobacteriales > Natronoarchaeaceae > Halostella > Halostella limicola. Next base: position 284,851 of record NZ_RCDI01000003.1, read on the forward strand.
GTGCCCGCCGATGTGGTCGGCGTCGGCGTGGGTCGTCACCAGGTAGTCGATCCGGTCGATCCCCCGGTCGCGCAGGTAGTCGAGGACGTGTTCCCCGTCGTCGCTGTAGTCGCCGGTGTCGACGAGCATCGTCTCCCCGGTCGGCCCGACCACGAGCGTCGCCGACGCCTGCCCGACGTTGATGAAGTGGACCGACAGCGTCCCGTCGGTGCCGTTGCCGCCCGCGCCGTCGTCGGCCGTCGTCGCGCTCCCGCCGTCGGTCGACCCCGCCCCGATATCGGGGGCCGCGACCCCGGCGCATCCGGCGAACACGAGGAGGAGCGCGGCGAGCACGACACGGTGACCGCGTACCATACCTTGGACGACGATACGGTCGCCCAAATGGGTGCGGTCGTGCCAAATGACGTAGCAGTTTTTCTTCGTATCTTAATCATAGTGCGATGAACGCCTCGACTATTCAAAATCCGAGGATCCTCCGCCGGGGACCGGCCGCGGCGTCCGCGAAAGGAACGTCTTTGGGGGCACGGTCCCAACTCCCGCCCATGCAACGCCGAATGAGGGGACACGTCCCCGCGGCCACGGGCCTGCTCACGGTCGTCTCGCTCGCGCTCGTGTTCGGGGCCGCGCTCGGCGCGGTGCCGGGGGCGGCGCTCCCGCGAGCGCCCGACGCGGTGCTGTCGGCGATCCCGCACGTCAACGCGGTCATCAGCGCGGCGGCGATCGGGACGATCCTGACGGGCGTCCGGGCGATCCGGCGCGGCCGGGTCGACCGCCACCGGCGGCTGATGCTCGCCTCGTTCGCCCTGTTTCTCGGCTTCCTCGTGCTGTACCTGTACCGGATCACGCTGGAGGGGCCGGCGCCGTTCCCCGGACCGGACGGCGTCTACGCGTACGTCTACCTCCCGATACTGGCGATCCACATCTTGCTCGCGATCCTGACGCTGCCGCTCGTCTACTACGCCCTCCTGCTCGCGTGGACGCGGTCGGTGAGCGAACTCCGGGAGACCCGCCACGCGCGCGTCGGGCGCGCCGCCGCCGCGCTGTGGCTGGTGTCGTTCGCGCTCGGCGAGGTGGTGTACGCGATGCTCTACGTGATCTACTGACCCCGGCGGAGACGGGTCACTCGTCGGTCGCGAGGCGGCCGTACCAGACGACGTCGCGGTGCTCGCCGTCGACGAACGCCGCCCCGCGGTGGACGCCCTCGCGCTCGAAGCCGGCCTTCTCCAGCACCCGGGCCGAGGCCTCGTTGAAGTCGACGACGCGGGCCGCAACGCGGTGCAGGCGGCGCTGCGCGAAGGCGTACTCGGTCACCGTCCGCGCCGCGTCGGTCGCGTAGCCGTTCCCCCAGTGCTCGGGCGCTATCCAGTAGCCGAGTTCCGCGACGCCGTTGCCCTCGTCGAGACCGTTCAGTCCGATCATGCCGACCGGGTCCTCGTCGTCCGCGACGATGAGGTCGACCGAGCCGTCCTCGCAGACGATTTCCTCGAAGAACTCCCGCTCCTGTTCCGTGTTCTGCGGCTCCGCCATCAGCGTGGTGCGCCACACGTCCGGATCGTTCACGCCGTCGCGGAGGAACTCCACGTCCTCCTCCTCGACCGTTCGGAGCGTCACTGTCTCGCCCTCCAGAAACGCCGGGCCTGGCATGGAACGGTGTCGGTCGGCTCGCACTAAATCCGTGTTTGAGGTGTGCTACCGTATCGAGAGAACGGGCGTCGTCGAGAACCGGGGTTCAGTCGTCGCTCGGGGCCGTCGGCCGCGACACGTCGCGATCGGTCTCCTCGCCCTCGATCTCGTAGGGGTACTCGCCGGTGACACAGCCCATGCAGAGGTCGTCGCGTGACTGTTCGAGTACCTCGGCGACGGCGTCCTTCGAGAGGTAGGCGAGGCTGTCGGCCCGTATCTCGTCGGCGATCTCCTCGACCGTCCGGTCGGCCGCGATGAGCTCGTCGCGGCTGGCCATGTCGATGCCCATGTAGCAGGGCGCGACGATCGGCGGCGCGCCGATGCGGACGTGGACCTCCTCCGCGCCGACGTCCTTGAGGAGCTTGACGAGCTGGGTCGACGTTGTTCCGCGGACGATGGAGTCGTCGATGATCGTGACGGATTTTCCCTCGACCGTGCTCTTGATGGGGTTGAGCTTCAGGCGCACCGCGCGCTCGCGCTCGTCCTGCGTCGGCATGATGAACGTCCGGCCGACGTAGCGGTTCTTCATCAGCCCCTCGGCGAACTCCACGCCGTCGGCGGCCTCGGCGTAACCCGAGGCGAACGCGCGCCCGGAGTCGGGCACCGGCAGGACCACGTCGCTGTCGATGCCGCTCTCCTCCCAGAGCTTGCGGCCGAGGTCGCGGCGAACCTCGTAGACGCGCTTGCCGTCGATGACGCTGTCCGGGCGGGCGAAGTAGATGTGCTCGAAGAAGCAGTGCGCGGTGTTCTCCTCCTCGACGAGCTGGTAGGTGTCGAACCCCTGCCCGTCCGTCTGGAGGACGACGAGCTCACCGGGTTTCACGTCGCGGACGAGTTCGCCGTCCAGCGTGTCGATCGCCGCGGACTCGCTGGCGAGGATGTAGCCGTCGTCGAGCTTCCCGATGCAGAGCGGTCGGTTGCCCTGCGGGTCGCGGACGCCCATCACGGTGTCGTCGTGGGTGATCGTCAGCGAGTACGACCCGTGGATGCGCCCCATGGTGCGCTTGACCGCGCGGACCAGGTCCTCCTCCAGCAGGTTGCGCGCGAGGTCGTGGGCGATCACCTCGGTGTCGCCGTCGGAGGTGAACGCGTGGCCGAGTTCGGCCAGCTCGTCCCGTATCTCGTCGGCGTTGACGAGGTTGCCGTTGTGCGAGAGCCCCAGCGACCCGCTCTTGAACGAGACGGAGAACGGCTGGGCGCAACAGGAGTCGACGCTGCCGGACGTCGGATAGCGGACGTGACCGATGCCGGTCGACCCGTTCAGACCCGCGATGTCGTCCTCGGAGAAGACGTCGCCGACGAGCCCCATCTCGACGTGGCTGTGCTGCTGGAACCCGTCGTGAGTGACGATCCCCGCCGACTCCTGTCCGCGGTGCTGGAGCGCGTACAGGGAGTAGTAGAGCGGGCGCGCCGCGTCGCGGTCGGCGAGCGAGATGCCGACCACGCCGCACTTTTCCGTCATTCCGGTCTGGGACTGCCTCTCGGCATGCCCGTCTGACATAGTCGGTGGTAGAGAGCCACCGGGGATAAATCCTCGCAATCGTGTGCTATCGTCCGTCTCTTCTGGTTATAATACGCACGATCGTGCAATACCGAGGGGAGGGTTAGCGCGTCTCATACCGCGTGCGGACGGAGAGCCGAGGGACTGAACGAGAACGAGACTGGCCCCCGGCTCGCGACGGAGCGGTCGCTACGCGGGCAGCGTTCGAGAGAAGGGAGAGCTCGTCAGACGCCGGTTACTCGCCGGCCTTCGACTGCCACTCGTAGCCGCGCCGCTTGCTCGACTTGCCGAATCCGCACGACGAGCACTCCTTTTTCTTGACGTGATACGACTTCTCGCCACACCGACGGCACTTCGTGTGGGTCGTGGTGTTCTTTTTGCCCTGGCTCGGGGTTCCTGCACCAGTCATGGGATGATCGACACGACGTTATCGCCGCGTATAATCGTTGTGTCTTCGCCCTCGGCGTCTTCGAGCACGAGGTTCATGTGCTGGTCGTAGCCCGTGAGATGGCCGTCGTACTCCTCGCCATCTTTGAGACGGACGGTCACTTCCTCGCCGACGGACGCCTCGAGGACGTCGAGCGGACGTTCGCTCATACCCTGAACGGCTTTCGACTCGTGCTTAAACGTACCGGAAAGACCGGTCAGATATCCACGGTGAAGGGGGCGTGATCCCCCGCGTCGGCGAGAAACGCCGCGAGCAGGTCGGCCGCGGCGGCGAGGTCGGCGGCGTCGACGACCTCGACCGGCGTGTGCATGTACCGGTTCGGGACCCCGAGATACGTCGACGGGATCCCGCTTCTCGACGTGTAGAACGCGTCAGCGTCGGTCCGCGTGGTGGTCGGCGACGACTGCAACTGCACGCCGACGCCCGTGTCGGCCGCCGTCGCGCGGAGCGCGTCGACGAGCGCGGGGTGGTTCGCGCTCCCGCGCGAGAGGACCGGGCCGTCGCCGAGCGCCACGTCGCTGGCGCGGTCGTCGGGCGCGTCCGGGTAGTCGAGCGCGTGCGTGACGTCGACGGCGACGACCGCGTCCGGGTCCAGATCGAACCCGACCATCCGCGCGCCCTGCAGGCCGACCTCCTCCTGCACGGTGCTGACGGCGTACACCGTCGCCTCGGCGTCGGCCGCGACCGCGCGGCGGAACGCTTCGGCCGCTGTCCACATCCCGGCGCGGTTGTCCAACCCCGGAGCCGCGACGCGCGAACCCTGCAAGTCGGTCACGCTGCCGTCGATCGTGATCGGGTCGCCCACGGCGACCAGATCGCCGGCCGCCTCGCCGTCCGCCGCGCCCACGTCGACGTGCTGGTCGGCGACCCCCTCGTCGTCACCGTCCTCGTCCTCGCGGACGTGGATCGCGGTCTGTCCGATGACGCCGGGGACCGGGCCGTCGTCCGCGTGGACGGTCACCTGCTGGCCGCGGGTCACCGTCGCGTCCATCGACCCCACGGGGGAGACGTGGAGGTGCCCCTCGTCGTCTATCTCACGGACGAGCAGGCCGATCTGGTCCGCGTGGCCGGCGACGGCTATCTCGGGGCCGCTCCCCTCGCTGACGGCGACCGCGTTGCCGTAATCGTCGGTGCGGACCTCGTCGGCGAAGTCGCTTACGTAGTCGACCCACACCCGCTGTCCGGGGGCCTCGTAGCCGGACGGAGTGGACGCCGAGAGCAGGTCGTCGAGAAAGGCGCGTCGGGAATCGTCCATGCCGGCGGCTTGCCGCCGCGCGAACGAAACGCTTTCCGTCCGGCGCGCGGGTCGCTCGCGGCGTCCCCCACGTCTAAGGCCGTGCCCGTTCAAGGTCGGTACATGGTCGACATTACCCTGCTGAAGGTGGAAGTTGACGGCAATCCGCAGTTCTCACCGCGCTGGCTGGGCGGCGACGACGACCGGTCCCACGCCGACGGGGGAACGACCGTCGACGTCGAGAGCGAGGACGGGGGCGGCAACGGCGGCAAGGTCCTGATCGGCCTCGTCGCGCTGATGCTCGTCGCCGCGGTCGTCCGGAAGGTCCGCGGCGGCGACGACGAGGAGGAGTTCGAGACCGAGCCAGAGTACACCGTCGAAGAGCCGGCGTAACCGCCGTCAAGGGCGGCGATCCTCGCCTCCCGCCGGGAGAAGCGTTTTGTCCTCTCGGACGCAATTGAATCTACCGTGAATCTCTACCGTAGCGTCCGGGCCGTCACGTCGGCCTCCGGCGAGGGACCGATAGACTGGAGCGCCGTCGCGGAGGCCGCGAAGGCGTCGACGGAAGCCGGGTCGATCGACGTCTCGGAGGCCGAGGCCGACGGCTACGCGGACGACGTTCGCGACGCGCGCAACCGCGTCCGCGAGGTGGCCGCCCTCGAGTTCGACGTGCCCCGCGCCGTCGAGATCCAGAACCGCCACCACTGGATCGACGCCAACGTCGAGACGTTCGGGCGCCTGATGAAGCCTCTGGAGGAGGAGACGGCCGAGATCTTCCCCGGCGCGGCGCGCGTCGTCAACACCGGGTCGATGAGCTTCATGCTCGGCTTTCTCGCCCGCAACGTCCTCGGGCAGTACGACCCGCTGTTGCTCGCCGAGGAGCCGGACGACCACGCGCTGTACTTCGTCCGCCCGAACATCCGCCGGACGGCCGACACGCTGAACGTCGAGTACGCCCGGTTCCGCCGCTGGATCGCGTTCCACGAGGTGACCCACGCGGCCGAGTTCGGCGCGGCGCCGTGGCTCTCCGACCACCTGGAGGAGCACATGGAACGGGGCATCGGCGCGGTGGCCGACGGGTCGCTCGACCGCGACGCGTTCAGGGAACTCGACGCGGTGATGACAGTCGTCGAGGGGTACGCCGAACTCCTGATGGACCACGCGTTCGACGACGAGTACGCCGACCTCCGGCAGAAGCTCGACCAGCGCCGGCAGGGCCGCGGCCCCCTCGCCCGCCTCGTCCGCCGCGCGCTCGGCCTCGGGCTGAAGCGCCGCCAGTACGAGCGCGGCAAGGCCTTCTTCGAGACGGTCGCCGACGAGCGCGGCGTCGCCGCCGCCGGCGCGGTGTGGGAGCGTCCGGAGCACCTGCCGACGCCCGACGAGATCGACTCGCCGCGAACGTGGATCCGACGCGTCGACCCTTGAAACGGCCGTAGACTCTCGTTTTCGTTTCTCTCCGCCCCGGCGGGCGGCCGGCCGTCACCCGCCGCGGGTTATACATATAGAAGGTGCGGAGACGGGAGCTATATCACTGTAGCCACGGGACCCATACGGGAAGGACCGTAAGTGAAAGCGTACGATGACCCCGGACTCCCCCTCCACCGTCGAACGAAGCGCCCGAAACGAAACGCTCACCGAGAGCATCGCGATCGCGGTTGCGGACGCCAAGGGCGTCGACCCGCTCGATCTGGATCCGCTCTACGAGAGCGTCGACCCCGACGCGCTGGAGCGGTTCGTCGGCGAAACGGGCGACGCCGCCGTCGACCGGGTGACGGTCACCTACGAAGGGTGCGAGGTCACGGTCCGCGGCGATCGGAGCGTGGTCGTCGCGCCGGCTGAGGCCGTCTCCTCCGCAGCCGAGTCCGTCACCTCCGTCGAGTGATCCGGAACCGACGGCGACCGGCGGTCCTCCGGCGCCCCCGCGTGCACGCTACCGACTGCTCGAAGTCCGCGACCGACGCGTCCCTCCCCCCGGTCCCCGCGGACGACTGACGGTCGGCGCGGTGCCCGACGCCCCGTCTCCGGAACCGGTCATCTCTCGCGGCGGTCCCCGCGGTACTCGTTCTCGAAGCCCCACAAGATACTTGCGCGCTCCCCCGGCAGTCGTCGGAAATGGACGAACGGAACGCCGTGCGCGAAGGGTACGACGCCCTCGCGGAGACGTACGCCGGGCAGCGGTCGGACGACGAGACGCTCGGAACGACGCTGCTCGACGACCTGCTCGCCGACCTCCCGGACGACGGGCGACTGCTCGACGCCGGGTGCGGACAGGGGACGCCGGTGCTCGCCCGCGCCGACGTCGAGGCGGTCGGGCTCGACTTCTCCCCCGCGCAGCTACGGCTGGCGTCGGAGAACGCCCCGGGCGCCGCCCTCCTGCGGGGCGACATGGGCCGGCTCCCGTTCGGCGCCGACTCGTTCGACGCCGTCACCGCCTTTCACTCGCTGATCCACGTCCCGCTCGACGACCACCAGACGGTCGTCGACGAGTTCGCCCGCGTCCTCCGGCCGGGCGGGCGAGTCCTCGTCTCAGAGGGCCTGACGGAGTGGGAGGGGAGAAACCCGGACTGGCTCGACTCCGGCGCGGCGATGGAGTGGCACATCGCCGGCGCGGAGGCGACGCGCGAGCACCTGCGGACGGCCGGGTTCGACGTGCTCGACCAGTGGGCCGTCGACGACACGCTCGCCGACGAGGAGGGGGCGCAGAAGCCGTTCTTCCTGGCAGCACTTGAGAAGTAGGGGTCGGGACGGCGGGGAGCGAGTATCGGCGGGCCGCTCTCCCCGCGGAACGCTCAGCGATCGTCGCGCCGGTCGTCCTCGTCTTTGCCGAAGTCGACCGTCCGGCGTTCCTCCGCCGTCTTTCTGCCGGACTGCGGGTCTGGCGCGATGCTCGACAGGTAGTAGATGAGCACCACGCCCAGCAGGAGGCCGGCGAGGGTCACGACCGCGATGCTGACCGGGTCCGCGCCGCCCTGCACCGCGATCATCCCGGCTGAGCCGCCGACCAGCAGGACGAACGCCGCCTTCAGGCGGTTTCGCCGCCGCTGCCGTTCCTCGTCGGAGAGCGACGGGCCGACCATCTTAGTCGCCGTCCCCGTTCCCGGCGTTCGCGAGAGTTCGGTCCGGCGCGCTGACGTGCAGTTCGACGAACAGCCACTCGCCGTCGCGGCGCTCCAGCGCCCCGCTCCAGCGGGTCGCGTAGGCGCGGCGCTGCCCGGTCGTCGCGTCGGTCCAGGCCAGGTCTACCTCGTCGCTGAACCACGCGAAGTCGTCGCGCTCCGTGACGCTGAGCCGTCGGGTGTCCACCGTCCACTCCTCCGTGGTTCGGCTCTGCTCCCGCAGCCCCTCGGCCACGTCGTCGTAGCCGACCAGCGACTCCGCGATGCCGAACTTGGTCGTCTGGGCGTCCTCCGCGAAGTAGGTGTACAGCGGTTCCCCCCGTCGCAGGGACTCGTAGTACTCGCGCACGGTGTCGGCGGCGGTCATACGGGTATCCACGCCGCGGGGGCGCTTGAACGCACTGGAACGTCCGGGGGAGACGGAGCGTCCCGAAGCGAGTCACGCCGCGGTGCGCGGCTACTGGAACCCGCGACCGACGCCGTCCTCCTCGACGATGTCCTCGAACTCGGCCTCGAGGAGGTCCTCGGCCTCCTCGAACGTCTCCGAGAGGCCGTCGAGCTCGTCGGGACGGTCGAACTGGTCGTACTCCATCGGTCCGAACGCGGGGCTGTCGAGCGCCTCCATCACGTCGTCGAAGAAGTCACCGGGCGTCGTCGGTGCGTCCCTGTGCGCCTCGACGACGCCTTTCAGGTGCGTCGCCTGCTCCTTCGCTTCGTCCTCGTCCTCCGGCGGCGACTGGACGGCGAAGCGGCCCGTCTCGGACTCCTCTGGCAGGTACGACCCGATCTCGTCGTCCAGCTTCCGCGCGACGCGCGCGCCGACGCCCCTGACGTCGAATGGGTTCTTGGCGTAGGTCTTCACGTGGAACACGCCGCCGCGGGGGTGACCGAGGTAGAGGTCCTCGCCGACGCCGCCGGCCCGGTCGCCGGCGACGGCGCGCCAGCCCTCGGGGTCGACGTCCTGTTCCACGACGTCCTCCATGATGTCGTCCCACTCTCGAACCCGCATAGCAGGACGTTGCGAATCGACGGGAAAGAACGTATCGGTCGGAGAGACGCTTACGACCCCGTCCGGACGTCCGAGCGGAGGTCGTCGACCCCGTACACGCCGAGGCAGGCGGCGAACGCGACGGTGCCGAGCTTCCCGCCCGATCCCGGGAACCGCGCGGCGACGGCCGCGAACAGCACGCCGCAGAGGAGGCCGGCGGTCGCGGCGTGGACGACCGTCGGCAGGCGGCGGACGCTCGACATCCCGGCGAACGTGGCACAGAAGGCGGCCGCCGCCAGCGGTCCGCCCCGCGGGGCGGCGGGGAGCAAGAGGCCACCGGCGAGTCCCACCGCGCCCGACGACAGCACGACGCTGTAGCCGAGTCGGGCGTGCGCGAGGTAGGTCGCGACCGCCGCGAGGGTCGTGACGAGCAGCAGCGGCCAGCCGACGCGCCAGTCGGTCGCGACCTCGGGGTACCCCGCGCCGGTCGCCGCGACGGCCGCCGTGCACCCGACGAACGCGACGGTGCCGAGCTTGCCGCCGAACCCGCCGAACGCGTCGCCGGAGACGACGTACGCGACGCCCGCGACGACGGCCGCGAGCGCCAGTCCCCCGTAGCCGACGAGCGATTCCGAGGCCATCCCGACGAACGCGCCGCAGTACGCCGGCACGTCGTAGTCGGTGACGAAGGGGGCGACGATGCCGACCAGCGCCGCGGCGACGACCGGTCCGAGGCCCGCGTCGACGCTGAGGGGGTAGGTCACGAGCGCTCCGGCGACGACCGCGCCGGCGGTCAACGCGTCGCCGCGGCCGAACCCAGAACGGGTGCCCGTCCGGTACAGTCGGCCCCCCTCCGCGCGAACGACGCGGAGCTGGCCGAGCACAGCCAGGCCGGCGACGCCGCCGAGGGCGACCGGCGACGCGCCCGTCAGCGCGTCCACTGCCCCGACGGCGGTCAGTCCGACGGCGGCGGTTCCCAGCAGCGCCAGTCCGAGTGCGACGAGCGAACGCGACACGACCCGTCGTCAGGCCGGTCGGTCGGAAAAGGATTCCCTTCCGCACTCGTGCGGTTTTGCCGCTATCTCGGGCGGCGCTCGCCCCAACCGACAGCGTTTTTCGACCGCCGCGTCTGTATCGGTACTGTGAATATACGGGGGACCGCCGTCGGCGAGGCGGAGGTACGGACAGTCTCCACGCAGTACGGCGAGAGCGACCTCGCGGAGGTCGACCTGCGGCTCGAGGAGGGCGCCGACCCCGTGCCGGTGACGCTGTGGGGCAAGTGGACCGAGACGGCCGAACTCGTCGAACCGGGGATGGAGCTCCGCGTCACGGACGCCGAGGAGGACGACTACGACGGCGGCTACGCCACGACGGGCGACTCCTACGTCGTGCTCGAACCGGACTTCCTCGTGGACGTGACCGACGTCCGCTCGTGGGTGCAGTGCCCGCGGATGTACTACCTGAACAAGCTGTCGGGCATTCCGCTGGTCTACCCCGTCGTGAAGGGGACGATCGTCCACGAGGTGTTCGGCGACCTCCTGCGCGGCCGCGACCTCGACGAGTCCATCGCCGACCGCGTCGAGGAGGTCGGCCTCGAACTCGGCCTGCTCGGGAAGACCCGCGAGGAGGTCGCGGACGAGGTGCGACAGAACGCGATGGCGATCGAGGGATGGCTGAATCAGGGAGTCCTCACCGACGAGGAGAGGTCGGCCGCCGCCGACGAATCCTCGGAGCGGGCGTTCGCGCCCGCGGAGAGCGAGTGGCGCAGCGAGCAGACGCTCATCAGCCAGACGTTCGGCATCAAGGGCCGGGCCGACGCCATCCGGCGCGGCATGCCCGTGGAGCTGAAGACCGGGAAGAACACGAAGCGCGACCCGCGGTTCCACGACAAGATACAGGCGGCCTGCTACGCGCTCATCCTGCGGGAGCGTGGCGTCCCCACGGACACCGGCACTCTGCTGTACACGAAGAACTCCGCGCTCGACCGCTCGGAGGCGACCGGCGACCTCTCGCCGGCAAAGGAGTTCTCCGTCGGCGACGGCCTGCTGAAGTTCGTCGTCCGTACCCGCAACGAGATCGCGGCGATGGAGCACGACATGGACGTGCCGACGGGGTACGAGGCGGACGCCACCTGCGACTACTGCTTCGAGCAGGACACCTGCCAGGTGGTGTCGGGCCGCCTCGACCAGGAGTCGAAGGCCGGCCAGATCGGTCGGCCCATCCCGCAGGAGGAGCGCGACTACTTCGACCGCTTCTACCGGGCTATCGAGGAGGAGCGCCGGGAGACCCACCGCGAGTACGCGAAGCTGTGGGAGCAGACCGGCGCGGAGCGCGCGGACGACGACCGCGCGCTGATCAACCTCGAACCGACCGACCGCCGCCAGCTCGACGGGGGCCGGTGGGAGCTCCGCGCCGAGCGCACGGACGACGCGGTCTCGAAGATCCGCGAGGGCGACGTGGTGCTCGCCAGCGACGGCGACCCCGTCTCGGGGCACGCCGAACTCGCCCGCGTCGAGCGCCTCGACGAGGAGGTCGTCGTCACCGCGGACGAGCCGGTCGACCTGTGCCGGCTCGACGTTTACCCCTCGGAGCTCTCCGCAGACAGGATGCTCACGGCGCTGCACGACGGGCTGCTGAAGGGGAGCGAGCGCCGGAAGGACGTGCTGTTCGACCGCGCCGAACCCGAGTTCCGCGACGTGAGCGAGACGTTCATCGACAACAACGCGGCGCAGGACGAGGCCGTGACGAAGTCGGTCGCCGCGGAGGACTTCGCGCTGGTCCACGGGCCGCCGGGGACGGGGAAGACCTACACCATCGCCCGGACGATCCGGGCGCTCGTCGAGCGCGGCGACCGCGTCCTGCTGTCGGCGTTCACAAACCGCGCGGTTGACAACGCGCTGGAGGCGGTGCGGGACCAGTGGTTCGAAGACGGCGTCGGTCCGGAGGACCGACGAGACGGAGGCGGTGCGACCGCCGACGTCCTCCGGGTCGGGACGAAGTCCGGCGTCCGCGAGGACATGCAGGACGTGCGCCTCGAACAGCGCGGCGACCCGGGCGAGCGCGTCCGCGAGCTCCGCGAGGCTCCCGTGGTCGCCGCCACCACGGCGACCTGCGGGTCCCGGGTGATGCGCGAGCAGTCGTTCGACGTGGCCGTCGTCGACGAGGCGGCCCAGCTCACCGAGCCGGAGACGCTCGCCGCGATCAACCTCGCCGACCGGTTCGTGCTCGTCGGCGACCACGAGCAACTGCCGCCCGTCGTCCGCGCCGAGAACGACCTCACGGAGTCGCTGTTCGAGCGCCTCATCGACGAGCACCCGGACGCGGGCGTGATGCTCGACCGCCAGTACCGCATGGCACAGCGCATTCAGGCGTACGCCTCCCGGGAGTTCTACGACGGCGAACTCCGGCCCGCGACCGGAGAAGTGGCCGCCCAGCGTCTCGCGGACCTCCCGGACGTGGACGTGAACGCGCTCCCAGACCACCTTCGGGACCCCGTCACCATGATCGACGTGCCCGGCGACGGGTCGCGCCACACAGACGCCGTCGAGGCGGACCGCGTCGCAGAGACGGTCGAGGCGTTCGCCGCGGCGGGGGTCGACCGCGGCGACGTCGGCGTCATCGCGCCGTTCCGCGCGCAGGTCGCCGAGATCTCCCGGCGGGTCCCGGACGCGGTCACCGTCGACACGGTCGACCGGTTTCAGGGCTCCTCGAAGGAGGTCATCGTCGTCTCCTTCGTCGCCAGCGGCGACCTCGACAGCCCGATCTTCGAGGACTACCGCCGCGTCAACGTTGCGCTGACCCGGGCGAAGCGGGCGCTCGTGCTCGTCGGCGACGCCGACGCGCTCGCGACCGACGACGTGTACGCCCGCATGGTCGAGTGGGCCCGCGCGTAGTCAGATCCTGACCGGCTCCTGTCGCGGCTCCGCTTCGATCCTGCGTCGCCCGACGTCGCCGAGCGTCACCTCCCGGGCGGGCGCGACGTGACAGCGCGGCTCCGCCGCGGGGCGGCCGATGTCGCTCGCGGCGAACAGCGTGTTCTCGTCTATCGTCACCGACGCCGTCCGGAGCGTCCACGGGTCGTGGTCGACGACCCCTGTGTAGACGGCGTCTCGCCCGGGGAGGTAGAACCGGTAGCGATCGATGGCGAACTCCGCCAGCGTCCCCGAGCGGACGGGTTCCGGCGGCCCGTCGGGCCCGTAGGTGGCGCGAAATGCTGCGTCAGCCTCGCCCGCGTGGATCCGCTCGCTCTCGAAACGGACCTCCGCGCCACGCCTGCTGACGGACGCGTCCGCGAGGAAGTACGGGACGCCGAGCGCGCGGCGACCGGCGGTGACCGCCAGGCGCTCGTCGGCGTCCATGCTGAGGAAGTAGACGCCCGGCTCCCCGTCTATCGTGACGTACGTGCGGAGGTTGACCTGCGGGAACGTGAGACCCAACGGGGCGAACCGCGGCCGCACGTCGCCCATCGTGAGCGCGACGACGCCCAGCCACGCCTGGCCGTCGTAGGTGTCGAGCGAGGCGCCCTCGGGCAGTCGCGCGCGGAGGCGGTCCGGCGCGAGCGGGTAGTGTGCGAACAGGAGGTCGCGCCACTCCATGGACAGCAGCGACGGTCCCATACCGTCACAAGGGCCGCGAGGCATTTAGAGGTCGGTCGGGTGCGGCCGGACCGCTCACTCGTCGCCGGCGAGGACGCTCGTCGTGTCGACCTCCTCGCCGATGGCGTCGACGACGCGCTCGTGGAACGCCTGCAGGGCGGCGCTCTCGTCGTCCGCGAGGACCACGTCGCTGGCCATCAGCGTCGCGAGGCCGAACGCGCGCGGCGACGGCGACGCGACCGACCGCTCGGCGACCGTCACGTCGCCCGCGGAGATCGCCGCGACGACCTCCTCGATGCCGGCGACGTTCAGCTTGTCCTCCAGTATCTCGCGGTAGGTCTCCTCGATGACGGCGAAGTCGTCGAGGTCCTCCGCGAAGCCGAGCAGCATCTCGCTGGAGACCTGCTGCTCCTGGGCGGACTTCTCGTACCCCTTGTACCGCTTCAGGATCATCAGCGAGCGCGTCGCGTTGATCCGGAAGTACCGCTGGAGCAACTCGGTGTCCTCGATGCTCTCGCGCAGGAGCGAGCGCACGTCGTCGGCCTTCAGGTCCCGCAGGATGCCCGCCACGTTCACCTTCCGGTTGAGCGGCATCGAGAGCGTGAACCCGTTGTCCGCGACGGCGACCGAGACGTTGGCGTTCGCCTCCTGCGCGCACCGGTAGGCGAGGACCCGCGAGAGGCCGTCGTTGAACCGCCGGCCGTAGTTCGAGTGGACGTAGTAGTGGCGCTCGTACTCGTCGCGGTCTTTCTCCTCCTCGATCGCGATGCGCTCGTCCGTGCTGACGCTCTCGCGCCCGGCGTAGCGGGTCTGCTGATCGAACATCCGAGCGACGGCCCGCACGCTGTCGTCGTCCAGCGGGTACTCCCGGAGCCAGCGCCGCACGGCGGGCGCGCCACCCGCCTCCAGGCGCTCGACGAGTTCGCCCTGGAACGCCAGGATCTCCTTGCCGAGGTCGTACGACAGTGGCAGGCGCTCGGAGAACCACGAGGGGACGGTCGGGCGCGCGCTCGTCCGGTCGACGTACACCTTCGACCCGCGGCGATAGCTGAACTGGAAGTTCTGGCCGCCGAGGACGAACACGTCGCCTTTCTCCAGCGTGTCGAGGTAGTTCTCGTCCAGGTTGCCGACCCACTCGTTGCTCCCGCGGGTGTACACGTCGCAGGTGAACGAGTCCGGGATGGTGCCGATGTTCGTCATGTAGATGACGCGGGCGAGGCGGCCGCGCTTGCCGATCAGCGGCTCGCCTACCGGGAAGTCGTCGTAGTGGTGCTCGCCGTCCGGCGGGTCGTTCTCGTCGCGCCACACCTTCGCGTAGACGTTCTTGTCCTCCAGCCCCTCGTAGTCGGCCGTGAGATAGCGCATGAGCTGTTCCCACCGGTCGTCGCCGTAGTTCCGATAGGGGTACGCCCGCCGGAGGACGCCGCGGAGTTCGTCCTCGGGCATCACCTCGTTGATCGCCATCCCGTAGACGTGCTGGGCGGCCACGTCCTGTGCGTTCTCCGGGATCGAGACGCTGTCGACGAACCCCTCCTCGGCCTTCTTCAGCATGACCGCGCACTCGACGAGTTCGTCGCGGTCGAGCGCGACGACCCGCCCGGTCACGGTCTGGCCGACGCGGTGGCCGGCGCGACCGATCCGCTGGAGCAGGGCGGCGACACTCTTCGGCGAGCCGACCTGCACCACCATGTCGACGTGGGGCATGTCGATGCCGAGTTCGAGGCTGGTCGAGGAGGTGACCACGTCGAGGCTCCCGTCTTTCAGCCGCTGTTCGATGTCCTGGCGGGCCTCCTTCGAGAGGCTCCCGTGGTGACAGCCGGAGTTCCCCTCGTCGTAGGCGTCGTATCGCTCCCGGAGGTTCTGGAGGACGCGCTCCGCCCCCGACCGCGTGTTCGTGAACACGAGCGTGTTCGTGTTCGCCTGCACCAAGTCGTGCAGTTCGTCGTAGAACCGGCCCTGCACCACCTCCCGCGGCGTGTTGATGAGGTCGTCCGTGGGGCAGTGGAGTTCGATGTCGAACTCCCGGGCGAAGCGGGCGTCGACGATCTCGTAGTCGCGGTGATCGCCGCCGGGGTCGCCCTGGCCGACGAGGAACTCCGCGACGTCCGAGAGCGGTTCGATCGTCGCGGAACAGCCGATGCGGGTCGGCGACGTGTTCGCGATCCGTTCGAGGCGTTCGAGGCTGACCGAGAGGTGCGTCCCGCGCTTGCCGTCGGCGATCGAGTGTATCTCGTCGACGACGACGTACTCGACGGTGCGGAGCTTCTCGCGGAACTTCGGCGAGTTGAGGAGGATGGCGAGCGTCTCCGGCGTCGTGTTGAGGATGTGCGGCGTCTCCGTCAGCATCTTCTGGCGGTCGCTGTCGCTGGTGTCGCCGTGCCGGATGGCGTGGCGCACCTCGCCGACCGACTCGTCGCGGCGCTCCATGATCTCGGTGATCCCGTCAAGCGGCACCTCCAGGTTCCGGTGGATGTCGTTGGCCAGCGACTTCAGCGGCGAGACGTAGAGGCAGTAGACGGAGTTCTCCAGCCCCGCCGTCTTCTCGCGTCGGAACAGCTCGTTGATTATCGACGTGAACGACGCGAGCGTCTTGCCGCTGCCCGTCGGCGCGGCGATGAGCGCGTTCGTCCCCTCGTGGACGAGGGGGATCGCGCCCTCCTGCGGCGGCGTGAAGAAGCCGTCGTTCTCGGGGACGAACTCGCCGAACTCCTCGACCCACCACTCCCGCACCGCGGGCTCCAGCAGTTCGAGAACGTCCCCGTCCGTGATCGTCGCGTCGGCGGGGTCGAACGGCAGATCGCTCTCGTCGACCGGCACCCCGTTCTCGTCCATCAGGGGTTACTTGGTCCCGTCAGGCAAGAGGGTTTGGACGGCGGAGTGAAAGTGAAACGGCGCGGCGACGGACGAGGTCGGCCCTCCGGCGCGATCGCGGCGGACGGCGCTCGCCGGACGACGCTCCGGGTCGGTCGGACGAGACACCCCGTCGGCCGGACGACGCAACCCTTTTCGCCCGTCTGGCCGCAGGTACGGGCATGCACGTGACCTTTCTCGGAACCGGGAGCGCGATGCCGACCGGCGAGCGGGCCCAGACCGGCATCCTCCTGGAGGACGGCGACCGGCGGCTGCTGGTCGACTGCGGGAGCGGCGTCCTCAACCGCCTCGCGCGGACCGATGCCGGGTACGAGGGCGTCTCCACGGTGCTCCTCACGCACCACCACCTCGACCACGTCGCCGACCTACTCCCGCTGCTGAAGGCGCGCTGGCTGGCCGGCGAGGAGCATCTCGAGGTGGTCGGCCCGACCGGGACGAAGGCGCTTGTCGACGACATGCTCGACGTTCACGACTACCTCAAGGGGAAGGTCGACCTGCAGGTGCGTGAGATCGGAGCGCAGGAGTTCACCGTCGCCGGGTTCGACGTCGAGGGTTACGAGACCCGTCACTCGATGCCGTGTCTCGCCTACCGGTTCGGCGACGCGTTCGTCTTCAGCGGGGACTCCGAGGCGTTCGAGGGGCTGGCGAACTTCGCCGACGGCGCTGCGGTGCTCGCCCACGACTGCTCGTTCCCCGACGACGTGGACGTGTCGAACCACCCGACGCCAACCCAGCTCGGCGAGGCGCTCGCCGGCGCGGAGATCGGCCGCGTCTACCTCACGCACTTCTACCCGCACGCGGAGGGACACCACGAGGAGATGATCAATGCCGTCCGCGAGGGGTACGACGGCGACGTGCGGATCGCGTCGGACCTGACGACCCTTCGGATAGAGTAGACGAACGGATAATTCTCCGTCATCGGTGGCCGAAACCATCACCCTTAAGTCCAGCATGCTGTTAGTAGAGCTATAACAACAGAACTGTCGTATGAGAGAAACAACGATTCAGTCGACGACGGAGGTGTCGCGTCGTGAGCGTTACTGACCGCCTCACCGCGGCGATCACGGGCCACACGAAGTCCCTGATCGCGGTGATGCTCGTTCTCACGGTGATCGTGGGTAGCGGCGCCGGGATGGTCGAACAGTCGTCCTCGCTGGACCAGTTCGAGACCGGGTCGGTCGAGGAGGAGAAGCAGGACTACGTCGAGGAGAACTTCACGTCCGGACGCGAGAACACGACGACGGTACAGGTGATCGTCCGGAACGAGAGCGGCAACGTCCTCTCGAAGGCGTCGCTGCTGCGTTCGCTTCGCCTCCAGGAGTCCTTCCGGGAGAACGAGTCGATAAACGCCTCCCTCGCCGAGGAGAACCCCATCGTCGGCGTCTCGAACTACGTCGCCGCGTTCGGGATGCTCCAGGAGGAACGGCGGGAGTTCGAGTCGATGAACGAGAGCCTCCGGGAGGACTACGCGGCCCTGCAGGCACGGCAAGAGGCGCTGAACGAGACGTCCGACCGCCTGCAGCGCGGGCTCGGTCGGGTCGAACAGGACCCCGACGCCGACCCGCAGGCGGTGTTCGAACAGGTGCGAAGTGACGCGCCGGCGAACCTCTCCGACGACGACGCGGCGACGTTCGAGCGGGCGGCCGAGATGGTCCGCGACGCCGAGTCCGAACGGGAGCGGCGGGCGGCGTACGCCCTCGCGACCTACGCCGAACCGGGCAACGAGAGCGTCCTCAGCGAGGAGTACGCGGCGCTGCAGGAGCGCTCCGCGGAACTCGAAGACAGACAGGAGGAGGTTCAGGCGCAGGGCGAAGAGCTCCGCGACCTGAATCAGGCGATCCAGTCCGGCGATCTGCCGCCGCTCGACGAGCAGACGAGCCAGCTGGAGGAGATGAACGCCTCGGAGGTCGAGTCGGTGGTCGAGACGCTCCTCTCCGACGGTGAGGGCGGTGGTGACGGCCCGCTCGGCTTCATGTCGGCGAGCTACGATCCGGGGTCGACGACCGCCGACGCCCGGCTGATGGTCGTGTTCCAGTCGACCGATTCGGCC
This sequence comes from Halostella limicola, assembly GCF_003675875.1. Taxonomy (NCBI): domain Archaea; kingdom Methanobacteriati; phylum Methanobacteriota; class Halobacteria; order Halobacteriales; family Natronoarchaeaceae; genus Halostella; species Halostella limicola. Next base: position 303,337 of record NZ_RCDI01000003.1, read on the forward strand.
GCCGCGGCGCCCGGAGCCGTCTCCGAGGACCTGACGAACTCGCAGCTACATATCCAGGATCAGGCCGGGGCGGCGGCCGGCGACGAGGAGTACATCGTCTTCGGCTTCGGCATCATCAGCGAGGAGACCGATCAGTCGATGAGCGACAGCCTGGCCATCGTCGGCCCGCTGGCGCTGCTTTTCGTCCTCGTGACGCTGCTCGTCGCCTACCGCGACCTGCTCGACATCGTCCTCGGGTTCGTCGGCATCTTCACCGTGCTGATCTGGACGTTCGGCTTCATGGGCTGGTTCGACATCACCTTCAACCAGATCATGATCGCGGTGCCCGTCCTGCTCATCGGGCTCTCCATCGACTACGCGATCCACATCTTCATGCGCCACCGCGAGCAGCGCCAGGAGAACGTCGCCGTCGAGGGCGAGAGCGTCCGCGGGTCGATGCGGGCCGCGCTCGCCGGCGTCGGCATCGCCCTGGTGTGGGTGACCGCGACGACCGTCATCGGGTTCCTGTCGAACCTCACCAGCCCCCTCGGTCCGATCCAGGACTTCGGGATCGTGAGCTCCTTCGGCATCGCCGTCGCCCTGCTCGTGTTCGGGGCGTTCATCCCCGCGCTGAAGGTGGAACTCGACGGCTTCCTCGAGCGCCGCGGCTTCGACCGGAAGAAGCGAGCGTTCGGTACCGGCGGCGGCCGCTTCAGCCAGGTCCTCGCCGTCGGGTCGTCCGCCGCGAAGGTCGCTCCCGTCGTCGTCATCGCGCTGGCGCTCGCGGTCAGCGTCGCCGGCGCGTACGGCGCGACGCAGGTCGACACCAGCTTCTCGAACGAGGACTTCATCGCGGACGACCCGCCGGACTACATGTACGACCTGCCGGAGCCGTTCCGGCCCGGCGAGTACTCCGTGAAGCAGAACCTGGAGTACATCAACGACAACTTCCAGCGGGAGGACCAGACCGCCAACCTGTTGGTGGAAGGCGACGTCACCGACCCGGAGACGCTCGAACGCGTCGACCGCGCGGAGGAGAGCGTGAAGGAGAACGAGGTGGCGTTCGTCACCTCCGGCGGCAACCCGGCTGTGACGAGCCCCAACACCGTCATCAGCGACGTGGCCGCCCAGAACGACACGATGGCGGCGGTCGTGAACCGGACCGACGCCGACGGCGACGGGCTCCCCGACGAGAACCTGACCGCCGTGTACGACACGCTGTACGAGGTGGCGCCGGAGCAAGCGTCGACCGTGATCTACCGCGACGGCGGCGAGTACCGGGCTGTGCAGATAGAGGTCTCGGTCAGGGGCGGTCTCACCACGGCGGAGACCACCGACCGGATGCGCACGGCCGCGGCCGCTGTCGACGACGACGGCGAGAGCGACGCCTGGACCGCGACCGCGACCGGGAGCCCCATCATCAACGAGATCGTGCAGGAACAGCTGCTGAACACCGTCATCGAGAGCCTGATCATCACGCTCATCGCGGTGTTCGGGTTCCTGATGGTCGCCTACCGGATCACCGAGGGCAGCGCGACGCTCGGCGTCGTGACGCTGCTGCCGGTCGCGCTGTCCGTCTCGTGGATCCTCGGCACGATGTACCTGATCGGGATGCCCTTCAACGTCCTGACGGGGATGATCACCAGCCTGACGATCGGGCTGGGGGTCGCCTACAGCATCCACCTGAGCGAGCGGTTCAACCTCGAACTCGACCGCTCCGGATCGGTGTGGGAGGCGATGGACAGGAGCGTCACGGGGACCGGCGGGGCGCTGCTCGGCAGCGCCGCGACGACCGTCGGCGGGTTCGGCGTGCTCTCGCTCGCCATCTTCCCGGCGCTCCAGCAGTTCGGCGTCATCACCGGGCTGACGATCATCTACGCGTTCGTCGCGAGCGTCGTCGTCCTGCCGAGCCTGCTCGTCGTGTGGCTGCGCTATCTCGCGCCCGACGGGGTCGGCGCCGAGGAGCGGGACGCCGACGCGACGGTGCAAGCCGACGGTGGTGAGAACTGATGGACGAGAGCGACGCCGTCGAGTCGCTCGAACGCCTCGGCCTCACCGGCTACGAGGCGAAGGTGTTCATCGCGCTGCAGAAACTCGGCGCGGGCACGGCCCGCGAGGTCCACCGCGTCGCCGAGGTCCCGCGCTCGCAGGTGTACAGCGCAGCCGAGAGCCTGGAGCAGCGCGGGCTCGTCGAGGTACAGCAGTCGAACCCGATGCGGTACCGCCCCGTCAGCATCGACGCGGCCCGTTCGACGCTGCGCGATCGCTTCGAGCGGGAACAGGAGCAGGCGTTCGACTACGTCGAGACCGTCCGCGAGCAACACAGCGACGGCGGCGAGGAGCAGGAGGACATCTGGACGATCCGCGGCCGCGACCAGGTCGAGGACCGGATCGTCGAACTGATCGGCGACGCCGAGGAGTCGGTCGTCTTCGGCACCCCCCACGCCGACCTGCTCACCGACGACATCGCGGCGGCGCTGCGCGACCGGGCCGCCGACGGGATCCCGACGACGGTCGTCAGCGTCGACGACGAGGTCCGCGGCGCGTTCGCCGGCGACGAGAACGTCGTCGTCACCACGCCGCCGGCGATGTTCGAGAAAGACGGGTCGAGCACGGGTCGGATCGTCCGCGTCGACGGCGACGGCGTCCTCCTCTCCGTGCTCGGCGAAGGTGAGATCCCCGGCATCGACAGCGAGACGGCGTTCTGGAGCGTCGGCACGAACTTCGCGTCGGTCCTCATCGAGCTGATGGAAAACAGCGTCGGGTCGCTCGAGCGGTCCTGTGCGGAGACGCTCACGGACCGGTAACCGGCGCGTTCGCCCCCTGCCGGTCTACTCCATCCGGTAGCGCAGCAGCGCCGCGATGCCGCCGAGGTTGGCGAGCTGATCCCCCGGCGCGAAGTCCGAGGAGAAGACCGTGACGTCGCCGCCCTGCTGTTCGACGTTCGTCACGATCTCGTTCACGTCGACGTCCCACTCCCGGCCCTCCTCGTCCTCGCTCACCGCGCCGCGCTCCTTCCTGAGGCGCTCGTCGAGGACGAGTAGCGTCTCCACCGCGCCGAAGTCCGCCGCCTTCGCGACCTCCACGGGGCCGTACGCGGCCTTCGCGCCCTCGCCGATTCGGCGGGTGAGCTCGTCGATGAGCTCCGCCTCCTCGGCGATGCGGGTCTCCTGTTGCACGTCCTCGACCGCGCCGCGCTTGAGCACCTCGTGGACGCCGCGGTCGCCGACGGCGCTGGTGTCGACGGTCGTGATCTTCTCGGCCAGTTCGGGGGCCTCGTCCTCGATGAAGTCGAGGGCGTCCTGCTTCGTGAAACCGGGGCCGGCGAGGATGATCGCGTCGACGTCCATGCGGCCGAGCGCCGCGGTGACTTCGCCGAACAGCTCGTCGCGGGAGCGGGCGTACTCGCCCTTCCCGGTCGTGCCCGTGAACGACCCGTACTCGTCGGTGCCGTACTGGGCGACGGTGTGGATGTGAGCCTCGCCCTCCTCGACGGTCGCGATGGCGACGTCCGGCGCGTCGGTCGCCTCAGCGGCCTCCTCCAGTCGCTCCATCTGGTCCGGCTTGAACCGCTTCGTGACGGTGATCTCGTCGCGCTCCTCCACGTTGATCGTGTGGTGGAAACCGAGCTGGTCCTCGCGGGAGGCGTCGACGATCTCGCCGCCGACCCGGAGCCGGTTGGCGAACTTGGCGAACTCGACCGTGTCGACGTCGATGGTGACGTGCATGTGCTCGCGCTGGCCGCCCGTGTCGCGCATCTTGTCGTCGTCGCGCTGAATCCGCCGTGTCGTGTCGCCCGCGACGAGGTCGCCGGGCTCCAGCACGTACTGCAGGTGCCAGAGGTCGTCGAGGCTCTCGGGGACCAGGGAGACCCGCTCCTTGCCCTCCTCGGCGGGGCTCCGGCTCTGTATCTTCATGTCCTCACCTCCGGCCTACCCGGATAAGTGCCCTGCCATTCCGCGCGGGCGGTTCCGTCCGGGGTCGCTCCGACCGTCCGCGGAATAGCGTGGACTTTCCCGCCGGCCGCGCGTTCGCGCTCCGGTTAGCGCCCCGTTTCCTGTAATCCGCGTTTCACCAATTCGCCCCGCTTTCGGCAGTGCCCCGTCTCAGAAACGAAACTCACCGCCGCTCTGGACTTCATCGATCGAAGCGAACTGTGGCGACTTCGCGTCCGAAACAGCCCTATACTCCGGCGAAATTCATGATTGTCACGTCACCCGATCACACCGGCCCGGGGGCAAGTCGCCCCCCGTCGCCGCCGCCCGCTAACCACGAATTTCATGCGAATAGTTAGCACATACCTATTCATGTGAACGTTCTAAGGAATCGACGCAATGTCCCGCGACGACAGCGGCGACCGGCGGCGTATCGGCAGCGTAAACAGGCGGAAGATGCTGATGGCGCTCGGCGGCGGGGCTGCCATCGGGCTCGCGGGCCAGGGGATGGTCGGTGCGCAGGACGACGGCGAGGGCGACGGCGGAGGCGGCGGACCGGTCGCGGAACGGTGCGACCCGTGCATCGACGCGTACTCGGGCTACCTGCTGCCCGCACCGATGGAGGCTGGCCCCGGAGCCGACGCGGAAACGGCAGACGGCGGGAACGTCACCGAGAACCAGACGACAACGAATCAGACCGCCGAGAACCAGACCGGGGCCGACAACGAGACGGACACGAACGGGCAGATGCAAGAGGTCCCGTTCGACGTCGCGCAGACGGTCGACCTCCGGGTGACCGACGCGGACGTGGTGTTCGTCGAAGAGGAGGGGGAGCAACCGGGCGGGCCGATGGGCAACCAGACGGAGGGGAACCAGACCGTCCCCAACGAGACCGCGAACGGGAACGAGACTCCGGCCGGCAACGAAACCGTCGACGACGGGCCGGGCGGCGGCAACGAAACCGCGGGCAACGAGACGGCGGGCGAAGGGCCAGAGGGGCCGCTCGCCGGCCCCGGCGGCTTCCCCGACTTCTACTTCGATCCGGTCGGCGTCAGCCTCCAGTCGGGGGACGTCGTCGAGTTCGTCACCGTGGAGGACTTCCACACCGTCACCGCGTACCACCCGCGGTTCTTCGGCGTGCAACAGCGCGTTCCCGAGGGCGTCCCGGGCTTCACGTCCCCGCCCTTCGTGGAGAACGACGCCTGGTACTACCGGTTCGACGAACCGGGCGTGTACGACCTCCAGTGCCTCCCGCACGAGACCCTGGGGATGGTGATGCGTGTCGTCGTCGACGACGGGAGCGGCGAGGCACCGGAAGCGCCGGCCGCCCCCGGCGAGGGCGAGATGGGGCCGTCGGAGATCGCCCAGACGGTCCTCGACGCCCCGGAGCTCGAGCCGGGGAACGTCCTCGATCAGGGTACGGTCGCCTGGGAGGACCTGACGGGCGTCGAGTCAGAACCGCCGTTCGGTCCGTAGGCATCCGTCGCCGCGGTTTTTTTCGCGCGGTACCGTGTTCGAGGCCGGCGGTCGGTCACAGCGGCCCGCCGTCCCTGCCGACCGCCCGCGCGTAGGCGAGACCGACGTACCGCGCGGCGACGAGGTGGAAGTAGAACGCGGCGAAGACGGCGATAACGCCGCCCAGACTGTGGCTCCGGAGCGCGCTGAGCGTGAGCCCCCAGCCGAGCACGCCCGCGACGAACGCCGCCATCCAGGCGGCGAAGTAGGCGCCGCTGGAGAGCAGCGGCTTGACCCGGCGCGGGTCGAGGCTCGCGACCGGGCTTCCGCCGCGCGCGACATTGAGCAGGGCCGCCGGGAACACGTACGCGACGGCGAGCGCGAGAAACAGCGTCATCGTCGACCCGACGAGGAGAGCGGTCCGCTGACCGGTGCCGGCGTCGGGACCGATCCCCGATCCGAGCACTCCCTGCACCGTCACCAGCAGTATGAGCAGAGGCAGACCGAGGTAGACGGCCGCCACGGCCCAGGCACGGAGACCGCTCCGGAAAAGGTCACCTGGACTCCCGAACTCAGGCACCGACTCGTCACCGCGCACCGTGGCGTCGCCGACCCTGAGCAGGTAGCCGAACAACGCCGTCGCGGGGACTGCGGCGAGCGCCGCCGCGACGAGCGTGGGCCACGTCGGGTAGAGGCTGGCGGCGACGCGAAGCAGGAGCAGCGTCGCGATCCCGAGGACGCCGCCGACGGCGAACGTGTCCGCCGTCCGGTCGCCGCGGAACGGGAACTTGAGGGCGTCTTCGGCCATCATCGGGCCTCACCTCCGTCCGCCATCAGTCCTCCTTGATCCGGCTACCGCCCGGCGGCAGGAAGTGCTGGATGCGGTCGGGGCTCGCCACCTTCCGGACGAAGGAGGTGTCGGCGAAACGCTCCCGGAACTCGCGGTAGAGCTTCTTGCCGACGTCGGCCTGGGCGTACTGGCCGGGTTCGACCTCGACGTGCGTCTCGGCCTGGTCGCGGACGGCCGACGGCGGGCCGCCGACGACGCGGGTGGACGGCTCGCAGGTGATGCCGACGGCGACGCCGGCGGCCACGTCCCGGAAGTACGTCCGGTCGCCGCGGATGGCGAAGCCGCCCTTCTCCAGGAACTCGCCGCTCTCGGGCGTCTTGCTCACCTGGTCAGGGGTCACCATGTACGCGTCGCCGGCGAAGCGGCCGTCCTTCCACACCGAGGAGTACGACACCGCGAACTGCGCCGCCTCCTCCTTGCTCCGCTGAGGGATGTCGACGTCCTTCGCCGCCTCCGACGGGTCCGTCGCCTTGAGGACCGTGACCGGACCGCCGTGGGCCTGCGCGTGGAAGAACAGGTCGCCGGGTTCGAGGTACTTCTTGACGAGTTCCTCGTTCTGGTCGGCGTCGCGCCCGCCGATCACGAGGAAGTCGTCGCTCGTGTAGAACCAGCGGAACCGCTCGAACCACTGTTCGGACCGGCGGACCGGGATCGACGGACGGGAGAGCCAGTCGACGTCTTCCGTCTCCCCGTCCTCGTCATCGTCGTTCCCGCTTTCGGGACCGTCCTCTTCCCACTGGCGCTTGCGCTCTTTCACCTCCTCCAGTTCCTCGCGGGTGTCCTCGATGGCCGCCAGCGCGCCCTCCTTTTTCTCCTCGACGCGCTTGGCCTCGGTGTAGAGGCGGTCGGCGTTGTGCTCGACGCCCTCGCTCGCGTCGAGTTCGACGTCCGTGCCGTCGAGCCGAACCGTCACGGTCCCCTCGTCGCCGTTCACGCCGACGACGGCCTCCGCAGCCTCGATGCCGCGCTCGGCGCCCTCCTCGAAGCGCTCCTCGATCTCGTCCCACGGCGTGTCCCGCTCGCGGGCGTCCTGGATCGTCGAGAGCACGTCGTCGACCAGCTCGTAGCGCTCGTACAGCAGTTCCGCGCGCTCGCGCTCCTGCTCGGCCTGCCGCTCGAACCCCTCGATGGCCTGCTCCTGCTGCTCGATGATGCGCTCTTTCTTCTCGATCTCGCCCGCGAAGTCCGGCGAGTCGTCGGTGACCGCGTCGTCCTCGTCGTCGGAGCGGTCGAGCTCGTGGAAGTACTCGTCCAGCGCGGCGTTGAACGTGTCGTAGGACTCGCTCTCCAGGTCCTCGTGCTCCGAAAGCGGGAACGGCGTCACGTCGACGTACCGGTCGCCCTCGACGTAGATCCGGGGGTCGAGTTCGGCGTTCTCCATCTCGTCGCGGAGGCGCTCTAGCGCGTCGAACACGACCTCGTACTGCTCCTCGGTGGCGTCGGCGATGTCGGTCGCCTTCTCGACGCCGGCGCGGGTGCAGACCTCCTCCGCGTAGAGGCCGCCGAGGTTCAGCTGGGTCGCCAGCGTCCGCACGATGTCGGTGTCGGAGTCGTCCATCAGCGCCGCGAACCCCTCGTAGTCGACGTCGAGGGGGTTCACGCGCGTGTCCGGGAACTCGTACTGCGACCCCGGCGCCACGGTGCGGGACTTCAGCCGGACGGTGTCCAGCGAGTCAACCACCTCGTCGTTGCCGTCGAGGACGGCGATGTTGCCCGGGCCGAACAGCTCCGCGATGATCGTCGTGTCCTCGTCCTCGCGTTCGAAGTGGAACTGGAGGATCCGGTCGAACTCGAACTGCTCCACGCCCGCGAAGTCGGCCCCCGACAGGCGGTTCCGGAGCATCATCGCGAAGTTCGGCGGCCGCCCCGGCGCGTCCGGGACGTTCTCGGGGGCCGCCACGTGCGCGCGTTTCACGTCGCCGACTTCCACCAACAGCTCCACCCGCCCGCGGTCGAAGTCGCGCATCTTGAGCCGCAGGAAATCGTCGCCGTAGAGGTAGGCCTTGTCGAGTTTGGCCCCCTCGTAACTGCCGAGTTCGCCGACGAGCGCCGCGAGGTCGACGCTCGTCAGTTCCCGCTTCTGGTCCATACGGGATCGGTCTGCTCGCCGGCAGAAAGGCGTGTCGCTACGCCTCGCTGGCGGTCGCCGGCGCGGATCTACAGTTCGTCGAGCGAGTTCGCAGCGTTGATCCTGCCCGCGCCGAGGTCCGGGTCGCTCTGGCCGTCCACCAGTTCCGCCCCATCCTTGATCGCCTGCTCCACCTGATTCGCGTTCAGGCCCGAGTCCGCGGCGCGGATCAGACCCGCGAGGCCTGTCACCTGCGGCGCGGCCATCGACGTGCCGGCGAAGTAGGCGTAGTAGTCGCCATCGTACAGTTCGGGCGGCACCGACGACAGCACGAGATTCGTGGGGAACGGCCACTCGGTATCGTCCGCGAGCGTCTTCTCCAGCGTCTCGTACCCGCCGCCCGGCGCGCCGACGTCTATCTCGTTGGTGCCGTAGTTCGAGTAGAACACCCGCTCGTCGTTCGGGCCGGTCGCGCTGACGCTCATCGCCCCGGCGACGCTGTTCGGGACGGTGAAGTACCCGCCCTGCTGCAGGTTCGCGTCGGAGTTGCCGGCGCTGACGACCACGAGCGTCCCCCGGCGGACGGCGTCCTGTGCCACGCGCTGGTAGGCGACCTTGATGCCGGTGGCGTTGGTCTCCGGCGGCAGCGGCGGCGTCCCGATGCTGAGGTTCGCGGCGTCGGCGTCGAGCGACGCCGCGTGGTCGATGGCCGTGAGGATGTCGGCGGTAGTGGTGGTGAGTTCCTGATCGCCGTCACCGTCTACGTCGTCGTAGTAGAACACGCGAAGCGACACCAGCTCCGCGTCCGGTGCGGTGCCGACGATGCCCGTAGTTCCCTCGTCCGAGGCCGCTGCGATACCGGCGACGTGAGTGCCGTGCCCGTGGACGTCTTCCGCGTCACTCGTTACTTCACCGTATCTGAACAGTCGACTCACTTCTGCGTTGACATTATCTTTGAGATCGGGGTGATCGAAGTCGATCCCGGTGTCGATGATAGCCAGACGTGTTCCTTCGCCCGCTGTCGTTTCGTGCGCTTCCGCCACATCGGTGACTTGCTTGTCCCACTGCAGCGGATAGCGATCTTCGTCAGTGGTGGTATCAGCTTGTTCCACGCGTTCAGGGCCCTCGAACTCGAACCGAACGTCGCGGGCCACTTCGCTCACGCCCTCGACCGCGTCGAGGTCGTCTCGGTCGTCTTCTGACCCGACCACGACGTACACCGATCCGTCTGCGAGTTCCTGCCGTACCGCGAAGCCGGCGTCTTCGATCCCCCGACGTACGTCTCCGTCCGCGACGACGAGGAACGTCGCGTCGTCTTGCGCGCCGACGAGGCCGGTGAACGCGAGCGATAGGCCGCTGGCGGCGATTCCCTTGATGAAGTCTCGTCTTTGAATTGTCATGGTAGTCAGCCTCTCCCGCGAGAGACAGGCGGGGGTGCCACGTCACGAATAAAAATATTAATTATTAGAGTTAGTCATCTAACATTCTCTCCCTGTGAGTCGAAATTGGTTCGGCCTGTAGAGCGGCGGAGAGGACTCCAAACGCCGTGCCGTTGCCCTTTTTATCTGTGGCTATCGTTGCCGCACTCATGTCGACGCTCGGCGAAGTGGTCGTGGTCGCGGTTCTGGCCGGGAGCGCGACCGGTATCGGCGCGTTGCCCGTCCTCGTCACGTCCCGGATCAGCCACAAAATGTACGACTCGGCGCTCGGGTTCGCGGCGGGGATCATGTTCGGCGCGGCGGTGTTCACGCTCGTCATCCCCGGCCTCGAGATCGGGTCGATGTCGGAGGTGCTCGCCGGGCTGGGCATCGGGGGGCTGTTCCTGCTCGCCGCGAACCGCCTCGTGCCCCACATCCACCTGCTGTTCGACCGGGAGCGTGGGGAGGGCCGGGGGACGGACGCGACGCCGATGGACGCGGAGGCGGTCGTCGACGTCCCGAAAGACCCCGACGTGGACGACAAGATACGGAAGGCGATCCTCGTCGGGAGCGCGATCACCATCCACAACATCCCGGAGGGGCTGGCGGTCGGCATCGCGTTCGCGAGCGGACAGGAGGGCATCGGCTTCGCCATCGCAAGCGCCATCGCCGTCCAGAACGTCCCCGACGGCTTCGCGATGGCGGTGCCGGCCAACCAAGCCGGGGTCTCGAAGCTCAAGACGGTGTTCTACACGACGCTGTCGGGCGGGATCCCGGAACCGATCGCGGCGATCGTCGGCTTCCTGCTCGTCGAGTTCGTCGTGGACGCCTTCCCGCTCGCGGCGGGCGTCGCCGCGGGCGCGATGATGGCCGTGATCTTCCGCGAGATGATCCCCGAGAGCCACGCCCACGGCTACGCCGACGCGGCGACGCTCACCTTCATCGCCGGGTTCGCCGTGATGACGTTCATCGACACGACGTTCACGGTGTGATCGCTCTGCCGACCGACCTATCATTTTCACACGTTAACATTTGCCATAATTCTTAACTGTTTTCGCAGCCGACTAGACGACGGGGCCGGCGGACAGGGGATCGCGGATCCGTAAGGAAACTACTCCGACACATGACAGACGCCAATGCCGAAGACACGCTCACCGGGCAGAACGTCCACATCGTCCGTCACGACTGGGGAGAGGACGACTCTCTCAGCGCGACGGTGGTCACCGCGGTCGCCGCGGTTCGCGACCTGGAACCGACGTCGGTCGACGCGCTCAACGAGACCGTCGATCCCGACGCGCTCAACGCGCTCTTCGCCGATTCGTACGGCGGAAACAGCAGGGACGGGGCGACGCTCTCGTTCCGACTGAACGGCTGCGACGTGACCGTCCACGGCGACGGCCGCGTCGTCGTTCGGGCGCCCGACGAGGAGTAGGCTCTCGTCGCCGGCGGTCTCGGCCCGCACCTCCGGCCGCTCACGTGGGCTACAGCCGCTTGCTCACGTACGGGCCGTCCTGGTAGTAGCCGAGCTTCTCCCGGTAGTACTCCCGGGCGCCGATGCCGCTGATTACGCTCACCTTCCCGTAGCCGGCGTCGGCGGCGAGTTCCTCGGCCTTCCGGAGGAGCTTCCGCCCGTACCCCTTGTGCTGCCAGTCGTAGCTCTCGTCGCCGACCTCTACCATCGGGCCGTACACGTGGAGTTCTCGGACGAGCGCGGCGTCTCGCAGTTCCGCGCGCTGGGGGTCGCCCGGGAACCGCAGGCGACAGAAGCCGATCAGCAGGTCCTTCTCCGGGTCCTCGTAGCTGATGAAGTGCTCCGTGCCGCCCGCGGCCTCGTAGGTCGTGACGTCGAGTTCCACGTCGCCGGGCGCCTCGTCGTTCATGCCGACCTCGCGACAGCGGATGCAGTCGCAGGTCCATCCGTGCTCGTCCATCTTCTGTCTGGCGAGCTGGCGGAGGTTGGACTTCCAGACCCCGGCGTCGATGAAGTCCGCGGGGATGTCCCGCTGGACGCGCTGGAGGCGCGTGTACTTCGGGATCATCGACTTGATCTCGGCGACGAGTTCGGCTGCCTCCTCGTTTGTGAGCGGGTCGTAGTCGCCCTCGTGCCACATGTCGTAGGTCTGCGTGCCGCGGACGACGAGGGTGGGGTAGATCTTCAGGTAGTCGGGCTTCCACTTCTCGTCCTCGAAGAGGCGGCGGAAGTCCTCCAGGCACATCTCCTTGGTCATGCCCGGCTGACCCGGCATCATGTGGAACCCGACCTTGAACGCGGCGTCGCGGAGGCGTCGGTTCGCGTCGATGGAGGCCTGCGCGCCGTGACCGCGGTGCATCTCGCGGTTGATCCGCTCGAAGGTCGTCTGAACGCCCACCTCGACTTTCGTCCCGCCGAGGCGGAGCATCCGGTCTATCTGCTCCTGGTCGCACCAGTCCGGCTTCGTCTCGAACGTCGTCCCGATGTTGCGGACGTCCGCGGTCTCGTTGCGGGCGATGACGTCCTCGACGTACTCGAAGTCGTACTCCTCGGGCGCTTGCGCGAAGCTCTCGCCCTCCGCGGGTTCGGGCTGCTTGTCGACGTCGTACTCGTTCATCGCCTGCAGGGCGCGCTTCACGAACCACTCCTGGTAGTCGTGGCTCCGGGCGGTCATCGTCCCGCCCATCAGGATGAGCTCGACCTTGTCGACGGGATGGCCGATCTCCCGGAGCTGCTCCAGGCGGAGGCGGACCTGCCCGTACGGGTCGTAGTCGTTCTGCACGCCGCGGGCGGCGGCGGGCTCGTTGCCCGTGTAGCTCTGGGAACTGGAGAACTCCGAGTCGGGACCGCCCGGGCAGTACAGGCACTTCCCGTGCGGGCAGTTGTGCGGGCTGGTCATGATGGCGACCGGCGAGACGCCCGACGCCGTCCGCACCGGCTTTCGCTGCAGCACCGATTCGAGCTCCTCGCGGCGCTCCTGCGGCGCGTAGTCGAGGATCTCGGAGTTCTTCGGCACCTTCGGGGAGGAGTACTCCGAGCAGACCTCCAGCTTCGCCGACTCCACGTCGTCGCGCTCCAGATCGCCCGCGAGGATGCGGTCGACGAGCTCCTCGCAGACCCGCTTGAACGCCTCGGACTCCGTGGCGTCCGACTCGATACTCATTACTGAGTTTTCGCGGCGTCTCGGGGTTAAGCGTGTCGCTCGGCGGAGGACGGTGCTACCGCTGTCTGGCGTTGCGCGCGAGAGAAGCGATGCGGGTTACTCGCCCAGTTCCTCGGCGACGGCGGCGACCACGCCGTCGACGACGGCGTCGCGCTCGCCCGTGAGGAATTCGAGGTGACCGTCGCGACCGCCAACGACGGTGATGCCGGCCTCGTCGGCGTGTTCGCGGGCGGTCTCGCCGACCGCGCGGACGTCGACGGGCGCGGTGCTGCGGACGTGCAGTTCGTCGTCGCCGATGCCGAGCGTGACGAACGGCTCGTCGGCGTCTTCCCGGCGGCGACGGTGGAGTTCGTCGAGCAGCAGCGTCGTCGGCGGGAAGTCGAAGCGGTGGGTGAACGAGTCGGTGTCGAGCACCGCGAAGGTGACGCCGTTCTCGCCGCGCAGCGAGAGGTTCCGGTCGGCGGTCTCGACCTCGGTGTCGAGCTTCTCGCGGAACTGTTCGCTGACGTGAGCGGCCAGCGACTCGGCGTCGCCGGGCGCGTCGGCGCCGTCGCCGAACAACAGGTCGGCGACGAGTTCGCGCTTGTCGTCGTAGGACTGGTAGTACGCCTCCAGCGCGATGGCCTCGCGGCGCTCGCGGACGGCCGTCTCGTCGTAGCCCGCCGCCTCGGCGAGGTCGACGTACTGCCCGGGGGCGTCCGCCCAGTAGCTCACGGCCGGCAGGTGCCGGAGGTCGTCGCGGACGTCGCCGTAGACGTTCGCGGCGACGTTCGCGGCGAGCGCCGTGGTGGTGATGCCGTCGCCCTCGCCGTCGCCGGCGAGCGCGGGGTTGACGATGCTGTCGACCTCGTCGACGATCTCCTCGTCGGGGTGGCTCGCGTCGATGGCGACGCGGCCCGCGCCGTAGATGTCCAGCAGGCGGTAGCCGTCGCGGGACTCCAGCGTGCTCCCCGCGTCGACGAGGACGACCAGCGGCAGCTGCTCGCCGTGGCGCTCGCGCGCCTCCAGCATCTGCGTGACGTCGTTCGTCGCGGCGTCCATGTCGTACACCTCGCCGTCGAGCGGGCGGCGCTCGACGTAGTGGTACTCGGCGTCGGCCTGCACGTGCTCCTCGCGGACCAGCGGCAGGACGGCGTGCTCGATGGCCGCGCCGGCGGCGTACCCGTCGGCCGTGGCGCTGTGGCGGATCACGACGGGACGGGCCTCGAAGACGGCCCGGCGGATCGCCTCTGCGGCGTCGCGGACCTCGCTCTCGATGACCGCGACGGGGTCGTCGTCGGCGAGCGGCGCGACCTCGTCGGGACGCGCCTTGTCGGTCATCGCGGCCGTCAGGCGGCCCTCGACCGCGGCGGCGTCCTCGCCCTCGAGGACGACCAGCGTCTCGGTCTCGACCTGCAGGTCGTCGCGGCGGAGTTCGACCTCGCCCTCCAAGCGGACGTAGTCGTCCACGTCGACCTCGGGGTAGGCGCGGACGCCGGCCTCCTCGAAGGCGGCGCACTCGATGGTGCTCGTCTCGTCGCGGAGCTCGAAGACGGTGGGACCGCTGGTCTGTCGGACGCCGGTGACCTCGCCCTCGATGCGGACGACGTCGCCGACGCGGTCGGAGAGCGACCCGATGGCGACCCGCGAGGGGTCGGCCTCCTCGAGCGCTTCCTCGGTCTCCTCCTCGGTTTCCGGCTCGTCGACCGGCTCCGGTTCCTCCTCGACGGCCTCGGGATCGTCGACCGTTTCGGCCGTCACCGCGCTCGCCGACGCTGCGGCCGCACCGCCCCCCGAGGGCTCTGCGGCCGCGTCTTCATTTCCCGCCGCGCTCGCCTCCGGCGCGTCGCCGTTCGGGTCGTCGACCAGGGAGCCGCGGAACTCGTCCTCGGACTGGCGGATGGACCAGCCGAGGTCGACGTTGCCGTTGTCACGGACGTCCGTCACCTGCACGTAGACGGTGTCGCCCGAGTCCCAGTCGAGGCTCTCGAGGCGCTGGTCGAGCTCGCTCTTGTGGAGCAGGCCGGTGACGCTGTCGCCGATGTCGACGAAGACGCCGAAGTCGGCGAAGCCGTCGACGGTGCCGCGGTAGTAGCGGCCGGTGGTCAGTTCGTTCGCGTCGTCGCCTCTGAACTCGAAAGCGACGTCTTCTTCGTGGCTACTGCAGATCCGCCCGTCCGCGGGCGTACCGCAGATGATACAGGTACCCATTTGCCGGAGATAAATACCCCCGGCCTAAAACGGTTGTCGAAACGCGTTCGCCGCCGCGCCTCACTCGAACACCGGGCTGTCGTCCTCCATGGCCTCCACGTCTGCGACTATCGAGCGGACGTCCTCCGGGAACAGCGCCACCTGCACCTCGTTGCCGTCCTCGTCCTCGAAGACGAGCTTGACCCGCTTGTCGCCGAACTCCCGCGCACGAGCGTCGGTCACGTCGAACAGCTTCGCGGACGCCGACTTGTTCGCCGGGCCGACGTTCTTGATAGCGCCGTCTTTCAGTTCCACCATGAAGTCGTCCAGCTGGAGCGTGAGCATACCGGGTCTTCGGCGGGGGCCCGTATAACGATGGGCGGGGCCGAGCGGACGCGGCAAACCGTTCCGGCCACCGTCCGGCTTTAAGTGTCGATCGACCGTACCTCGAAACGAACCATGCAACTCACCTGGTACGGACACTCGACCTGGCACGTCGAGGTCGGCGACACGTCGCTGCTGATCGACCCGTTCTTCGACAACCCCAAGACGGACACCGATCCGGAGGAACTGGACCCGGACTACGTCCTGCTCACGCACGGGCACGCGGACCACATCGGCGACGTGGACCGTTACGAGGGCAACACCCTGATCGCCTCGCCGGAGGTCGTCGAGTACTGCCGCGACGAGTACGGCGACTTCGACGCGGTCGGCGGGATGGGGATGAACCTCGGCGGCACTGTCGAGGTCGGCGACGCCTTCGTCACGATGCACCGGGCCGACCACACCAACGGCATGGACACGAGCTACGGCACCTCGGGCGGCATGCCCGCGGGCTTCGTCATCAGCGACACGAAGCCGACGCAGGTCGCCGACGAGGAGAGCACGACCTTCTACCACGCCGGCGACACCGGCCTGATGACCGAGATGCGCGACGTGATCGGCCCGTTCCTCGAACCCGACGCCGCGGCCGTCCCCGTCGGCGACCACTTCACGATGGGGCCGATGCAGGCCGCTATCGCGGTCGACTGGCTCGACGTCGACCACGCGTTCCCGATGCACTACGACACCTTCCCGCCGATCGAGATCGACACGCAGGACTTCGTGAACGAGGTCAAAGGCACCGGCAGCGACGCCGAAGTCCACGTGCTCGACGGCGACGAGACGTTCGATCTGGGCGAGGGGTACTGAGGCCGCGAACCTGCCGGTACCGCCGGTGGAACAACGCTTACGACGGCCGCCGTTGACAACTCGAACTGCCATGGCGAAGGAAGTCCACAGCGTCTCCGAAGAGGGGTACAGCACGACGAGCCAGATCCGAGACTTCGAGTCGACCATCGACGCGCAGGGGGAGGACGGGCCGGACACGCTCGAGGCGCTCCTCTCCGCGTACGCCGCCTGTTACGTGCCCGCGCTCCGCGTCGGCGCGCAGCAGCGCGACGCCGGCGACCTCGGCCGGATCGACATCGACGCGACGGGCGAACTGAACGACGACGACAAGCTGGAGTCGATCAGCTTCGACGTCAGCACGGACGGGGACCTCGACGGCGACAAGAAGGAGGCCGTGATCGAGCGCGCCCACGAGCTCTGCAAGGTCGGGGACGCGCTCAAGGAGAGCCTCGAAGCCGACGTGACGATCCAGTGACCGACCTGCCGACCGGATAGCCGAACGGCCGACCGCGGCGAGCAAGTCCGCGGTCAGCGGTCGGCGGTCGCCGGGGGAAACCCTGATACTGCTTCTCTCCCAACCGACGGGTATGGCAGACAGCGAGTGGACCGACCGCATCGTCGGCGATCGGATGACGGTCGATCAGGAGTTCTCCCAGCACGTCCGCAACTCTCAGTTCTCCAACCAGGAGTGGGGGATGATCATGACCGCCGTCGAACTGGAGATCGAGAACCCGGACGACCCCGAGGCCGCCCGCATCGTCGCCGACACGAGCAAAATCGGGCAGGTGCTGCCGGCCATCGAGGAGTCGCGCTCAAAGATGGGCCAGATGGGCGGCGCCGGCGGCGGGGGGGCCGGCGGGGCCTCCTCCGGCGGCGGCTTCCTCGACGGGATCAAGAACGCGCTCGGCCTCGGAGGCGGCAGCGGCGGGAACGACGAGCGCGAGCGGGCCGCCGTGTCGCTCGCACAGGACTACGCGGACGAGTTACAGTCCCATCTCGAACAGCGGGGGAAGTGGGAGGAGATCCGGACGGTCGCCCAGCGCTAGCCGTCGCCCGAGTGAAACAGGGTCAGCTCCTCGGCCTGATAGATGTTGATCAGTTCGTTGACGAGGTCGTCGTAGGTCTCGTCGTCGACGCGCAGGCCGTCCAGACGCTCGACGGTCTCCTCGTCCAGATGCACCTTGGGCATGGTTGAGTTAACGCGGGGGACCGCCTTAAGCGTGGCCCGCGTTAGCGGGCGACGGGAGAGGGGATCGACGAGGAGCGGCGTCGCTGCCGGGGCGTTCCGGCGTCGAAAACGGCGGCGGCGTCACTCCTCCTCGCGGAGCTCCTCCAGCTCCTGACGGGTCTTCTCGCGACCCTTCTTGAACTCGCCTATCGCCTCCCCGCTGGAGCGGGCGAGCTTCGGGATCTTCTGCGCACCGAACAGGAGCGCCGCGAGCAGCAGTATCGCGACGAGTTCGACGCCGCCGGGCGCCGCAAACAGTGGCATTGCTGTCTCTATCACTGTCGTACACCCACGACGTACTACGTCCTGAGGAAAGTAGTATTTTCTCGTCTCCGCGAGCGGTCCGCGGGTGCCGGCGCGCTCAGAGTTCGTCGACGATAGCGTTCGTCACGTCCTCGGTCGTCCCGTCCCCGCCCAGATCCGGGGTGCGCGGCCCCTCGTCGAGGACGGTCTCGGTCGCGTCGCGGACGCGTTCGGCCGCGTCCCCGTGGCCGAGGTGGTCCAGCAGCATCGCGGCCGAGAGGATCATCGCAGTGGGGTTGGCGACGCCCTGACCGGCGATGTCCGGCGCGGAACCGTGGACCGGTTCGAACAGGGCGTTGTCCGACCCGACGTTGGCAGACGGGAGCAGGCCGAGGCCGCCGACGAGCCCCGCGGCGAGGTCGGAGAGCACGTCCCCCGCGAGGTTCGGGCAGATGACGACGCCGTAGTCTTCGGGGTGCATGACGAGGTGCATCGCCAGCGCGTCCATCAGTGCCGTGTCGTAGTCCGCGCCGCGCTCCTCGGCGACTTCCTCCACCGTTTCGAGGAACAGGCCGTCGGTGGTGCGCATCACGTTCGCCTTGTGCGCGATGGTGACGTCGTCGTAGCCGTTCTCCTCGGCGTAGTCGAAGCCGAACTCGGCGATGTCGCGGGACGCCTCCTCAGTGATGACGCGCGTGAGCGTCGTGACGCCCTCGGTTATCTCCGACTCGATGCCCGAGTACACGCCCTCCGTGTTCTCCCGTATGAACACGAGGTCGGTGTCCGCCTGCACGGCGTCGAGGCCGGGGTAGGTCACCGCCGGGCGGACGTTCGCGAACGACCCGACGACGTCGCGCAGCGGGAGGATCACGTCGGCAGCCGTCTCGCCGGCCGCGCCGAACAGCGTCGCGTCGGCGTTCGCGGCGAGGTCCCGCGTCTCCTGCGGCAGGGCCTCGCCCGTCTCCTCCTTCACCGCGTCACCGGCCTCGCCCTCGACGAACTCGAAGTCGACGTCGAGCGCTTCGAGCACCGCGACCGCCGCGGGCGTCACTTCCTGGCCGATCCCGTCACCGGGGATGACGGCAATTTCGTGGGTCATTGCTCTCTCCGACGCATTCGGGGTTGGAAAGGGGTTCGGTATCGGCAGGTGTTCTGCCCGCGACGGGGCGGGTCGCCGGCGGTGGTTCGGTTGGCCACCGCAGCGCTCGCCCGTCCGCGACGGTCGAAACGGGTATCTCACCCCAAGCTATTTATCCCCGGGTGCCGAATTATTACACAGAGAGTGCAGTCGGAATGAAACCGGTGTTTTCTTGTAGGAGTTCCCTGTAGCTACTGCTCCGGCGCTCGAAACCCGACCCGTCACGGCCTCGATCGGCCGTCGAGCAGCGTTCAGTGACCGCGCTGTCCACCGCGGAGTGGCGACGCTGGACCGGACCGGGACGGCTACTGCGCCGGTCGGCCGCCGAGGCGTATCGCTCCCCGAACGACCCGCGACTCACAACCCATGGAACGACACACATCCGCGTCCGACGGCCCCGCTGACGATACCGCCTTCCTCGACGAGATCACGGACCCCGCCGAACTCGCCGACCTCCCCGCCGTCGAGCACAGCGAGGAGACGTTCGTCCACGAGAGCGAGGACTACTGCGAGGCCGGCTACGCGGGCCGGGCGATCGTCGGCGTCGTGACCGACGACGGGGTCCTCGCCCTCGTCGACGCCGAGGAACCCGCCGCGGTGCTCCCGAACGGGAAGGTCGAACCCGGCGAGGACTACGTCGCCGCCGGCGAGCGAGCCGTCGAGGAGGCGACGGGCGTCCCCGTCCGTATCGAGGCGCCGGTGTACGTCCGCACGGTGCGCCACAGGATCGAGGACGAGGACGCCCTCGACGAGACGACGCGACACGTCGTCTTCCGGGCGACGCCGGCGACAGATAACCCCAAACCGGCCGCTTCGGCGGCGGCCGACCTCGACGCGGACGTGACCGCGACCTGGCTCTCGGAGCTACCGGAAGACCTCGCGAACGCCGGGATGCAGTCGGCGAACGACGTCGCCCGGTTCCTCGACTGAGGGCCGTTTCGGCACTGCGCGACGACCAGCGACTCCACCCCCGTTTTCATGACTGACGACACCCACGACGACACGATCGACTGGAACCAGTTCTGGCGCGAGGCGGACGACGACGCTCGCGAGAGCGCCGTCCCGAGCGCGCACCACGTGCGCGGGATGCTCGCCGACTTCTTCGCCGAGAAGGGCGCCCCCGACTCGTTCGCGTCGGTCGGGTGCGGCCCGGGCGTCGTCGCCTTCGACGTGGCCGAACGCCACCCCGCGACGACCGTGGTCGGGTACGACGCCGCCGAACCGATCCTGGCGGAGAACCGCGAGCGGGCACGCGAAGACTGAGTCGAAAACGTGCGGTTCGAGCGCGCCGTCCTCCCCGAGTTCGACCCCGGCCGGGCGTTCGACTGCGTGCTCTGTTACGGCACGCTCTGTTACGTCTCCGAGTCCGAGCGCGCGCTCCGGAACCTGTACGACGCCGTCGCGCCCGGCGGCTATCTGGTTCTCGGGTACATGAACCGACTCGCCGCGCGCACCACCGGCGCGTCCTCCGAAAAGCCGAGGCCGAAGCCGACGGGAACGAGGCCGACGAAGCGGCGCTGGAACGCCGTCGAGAGCGGTTCGAACTCGTCCGCGAGGGGGAGAGCACGCTCTCGTACCGGCGGATACGCGACGCGCTCGGCACGTGGCCGAGGAGCTTCTGGGAAGTGACCGACAAGCCCGAGAAGCGGTGGGCGTGGCGGCACGCGCCGACGGTGTGGGTACCGAAGTAGTACGGCGCTACTCCGCCTCGGGGATGGCCGAGTCCTCGACGTACGGCAGTTCCTCGGCCTTCTCGCGCACCGCGCCGGCGTTCGATTTCATCAGCGCGGTGGTGTCCCAGACGCCGTCGACCAGCGCCTTCCGCTGGGCGTCGTCGACGGTGACGTCGACGGTCTCGTCGCCGTAGGTGACCGTCTCCGCCTCGACGTCGACCGCGATCTCGCCGTCCGGGTTCTCGTCGACCCAGTCCTGCAGGTCCTCGATAGTCTCGCTGTCGGCGGTGACGGTCGGAATGCCGAGGGCGAGACAGTTGCCCGCGAAGATCTCCGCGAACGACTCGCCGATGATGGCGTCGATGCCCCAGCGCATCAGCGCCTGCGGGGCGTGCTCGCGGGAGGAGCCGCAGCCGAAGTTCGCGTTGACCACCATCACCGAGGAGTCCTGGAACCGCTCCTCGTTGAACGGGTGGTCCTTCTGGTTGTCCTCCTCGTCGAACCGCAGGTCGAAGAAGGCGAATTCGCCCAGGCCGTCGAAGGTGACGACCTTCATGAACCGCGCGGGGATGATCTGGTCCGTGTCGATGTCGTTCCCGCGGATCGGGATGCCCGACCCGGAGACGTAGTCGACCTCGGGGATCTCGACCTCGTCGCTCATGCCGTCGTCACCTCCTTCAGGTCGCGCACGTCGGAGACCTCGCCGGTGATCGCCGCGGCGGCGACCATCCGGGGGTTCATCAGAACGGTGCGGCCGTCCTTGCTCCCCTGCCGGCCGACGAAGTTCCGGTTCGACGAGGACGCACAGGCCTCGTCGCCCTCCAGCTGGTCCTCGTTCATGCCGAGACACATCGAGCAGCCGGCGTTGCGCCACTCGAAGCCGGCCTCCTCGAAGACGTCCTTCAGACCCTCCTCCTCGGCGGCCTTCTGGACGCGCTGGCTGCCGGGGACGACCATCGCGCGGACGTCGTCGTGGACCTCGCGGCCCTCGACGATGCGGGCCGCGCGGCGCAGGTCTGGCAGGCGGGCGTTGGTACAGGACCCGAGGAAGGCCACGTCGATGTCGTAGCCCTCCATCCGTTCGCCGGGCTCGACGCGCATGTGCTCCTGCGCGCGCCGGGCGGTGTCCCGCTTCTCCTCGGGCAGTTCCTCGGGCGACGGGATCGGGTCCGTGATGCCGATGCCCTGTCCGGGCGTGGTGCCCCACGTGACGACCGGTTCGAGCTCGTTCGCGTCGATCGTGACGACGTCGTCGTACTCGGCGTCCTCGTCCGAACGGATCGACTCCCAGTACGGCTTGAGCTCGTCGAACTTCTCGGGGTTCTCCCGGAAGTAGTCCGTCTCCTTCAGCCACTCGTAGGTGGTCTCGTCCGGGTTGACGTAGCCCGCGCGGGCGCCGCCCTCGATGGACATGTTGCAGATCGACATCCGCCCCTCCATGCCGAGGTTCTCGATGGCCTCGCCGGCGTACTCGTACACGTAGCCGACGCCGCCCTCGGTGCCGAGGCGGCGGATGATCTCCAGGATGACGTCCTTCGCCTCGACGCCCTCGCCGAGCTCGCCGTCGACCTGGATCTTGCGGACCTTCTGTTTCTCCATCGCGACGGTGCCGGTCGCGAGGACGTCGCGGATCTGGCTGGTGCCGATCCCGAACGCCAGCGCGCCGAACGCGCCGTGGGTGGAGGTGTGACTGTCGCCGCAGACGATCGTCTTGCCGGGCTGGGTGATCCCCTGTTCCGGGCCGATGACGTGGACGATGCCCTGGTCGCCCGTCGTCGGGTCGGAGAAGTCGATGCCCGCGTCGCGGACGTTCTCCTCCAGTTCGGCCATCATCTCCTCGGCCGCGTCCTCCTCGTAGGGGCGGGACTGGTCCGCGGTCGGAACGATGTGGTCGACCGTCGCGTGGGTGAGTTCGGGGTAGGCGACCTCCAGGTCCCGCTCGCGGAGCATGCCGAACGCCTGCGGGCTGGTCACCTCGTGGATGAGGTGGAGGCCGACGAACAGCTGGTCCTGTCCGGTCGGCAGTTCGGTCACCTTGTGTCGCTCCCAGACCTTATCGTACAGCGTGCCGTCACTCATTCTTCGGCTACGTCTCCTGTGCCGTCGTCGTGTTCCCGACCCCGCTCGAAGACGCGGTTCGCGCCCTCGCCGTGGGGGTCGTCGTGGCTCACGTCGCGCATCTCGTCTTCGGGCTGTGCGTCCTCCTCCGGCGTTGGTTCTGCTTCCGCTTCACCGCCGTCGGCGACGACGGTCGGTCCGCGCCGGAACACGGTGCTGGCGGATCGGTCGTTGTACGGGTGCGTGTGGTCGACGTTTTTCATATCAGTCATCGGCTCTCACTTGTTCTTTCTCGGTGTCTGATTCGCTCTCTTCCTCGGCCCACGCGAACAGGTCACGCAGGCGCGCGCCGACGTCCTCGATCTCGTGGTCCTTCTCGGCCTGCCGGAGCTGGGTGTAGCTCGGGCGGCCGGCCTGGTTCTCCGCGATCCACTCGCGGGCGAACTCGCCCGTCTGCACTTCCTCGAGCGTCTCCTCCATCTTCTCGCGTGCGTGGTCGTCGACGATCTCGTCGCCCTTGACGAGGCCGCCGTACTCGGCGGTGTCGGAGACGGAGTCCCACATCCCGCCGAGCCCGCCCTCGTACATCAGGTCGACGATGAGCTTCAGCTCGTTCAGGCACTCGAAGTACGCCATCTCGGGGCTGTAGCCAGCGTCGACGAGCGTCTCGTAGCCGTGCTTGACGAGGCTGGTGACGCCGCCGCAGAGGACGGCCTGCTCTCCGAAGAGGTCGGTCTCGACCTCCTCCTGGAACGTCGTCTCGATGACGCCCGCGCGGGTGCAGCCGATGCCCTCGGCGTACGCCAGCGCCTCCTCCTTGGCCTCGCCGGTGACGTCCTGGTAGACGGCGATGAGGCCGGGCGTCCCCTGGTTCTGCTCGTAGTTGCGCCGCACGAGGTGGCCCGGTGACTTCGGCGCGACCATCGTCACGTCGACGTGCTCCGGCGGCTCGATCTGGTTGTAGTGGATGTTGAACCCGTGGGCGAACTGCAGGGTGTCGCCCTCGTCCAGTTCGTCCTCGATGGCCTCGAAGACGGCGGACTGGACGGTGTCGGGCACGAGGACGGAGACGACGTCCGCCGCCGCCGCCGCGTCGTCCGGGGTCGCGACGTTCAGTCCCGCGTCCTCGGCGGCCTCGCGCGAGGAGGAGTCCTCGCGCAGGCCGACGACCACGTCCACGCCGCTCTCGTGCAGGTTGAGCGCGTGGGCGTGGCCCTGGCTGCCGTAGCCAAGGACGGCCACGGTCTTGTCCTCGATCGCCGCACTGTTCGCGTCCTCGTCGTAGTATACCGTCGTGGTGAATTCTTCCGTCATTGGTGTCGATAGGGGGTGAACGCGTTCGTCATTTCGTCTCCTCCGCGCCGCGTTCGAGCGCTGCGGTGCCGGTGCGGACGACCTCCAGGATCTCGAACCGCCGGAAGGTCTCGACCGCTGCCTCTACCTTCTGCCTGCTCCCCGTGATCTCGACGGTGACCGTCTCCTGGCTGACGTCGACGGCCTCGCCGCCGTACATCTCCGCGACGGACTGGACCTGGTCGGGTTTGTCGCCCTCGACCTTGATCAGCGCGAGCTCGCGCTGGGTCGCGTCGGTCTCCAGTTCCGTCACCGAGACGACGGGGATGAGCTTCTCCAGTTGCTTCTTCGCCTGTTCGATGCCCGGTTCGGGCTCCTCGATGACGAGGGTGATCCGGGCGCGGTTCTCCTCCTCGGTCGGTCCGACGGTGAGGCTCTCGATGTTGAACTGCCGCCGGGAGAACAGCCCCGAGACGGCGGCCAGCACGCCGGGCTCGTGTTTGACCGTCGCCGACAGCACCGCTCGCCGGGGCTCCGGCTCCGCCTCGACTGCGGGGTCGATGCGGACGCCTTGGGAGTTGCGGCGGCCGTCGGGGTGTGGTCGCTCGTCTGGCGACGGGCCGGGTAGTCCTCCTGTCATGGTTAGAGCTGGTCCAGGTGTTCGGTCTGCAGCGCGAACTTCCCGTTTTTCCCGCCGCTGGGAACCATCGGGAAGACGTTCTCCTCGGGGTCGATGTGGAAGTCGATGACCGACGGGCCGTCGTAGTCGACGGCCTCCTGCACGGCCTCCTCGACGCCGTCGTAGTCCGCGACGGTGAACCCGCGCGCGCCGAACGCCTCGGCGAGTTTTGCGAAGTCCGGGCACCAGGAGTACTCCGAGGCCATCCGGCGGCCCTCGAAGAAGCCGTCCTGCCACTGCCGGACCATGCCGACGTACTCGTTGTTGAGCACGGCGACGGTGATGTCCATGTTCTCGCGGACCGCGACGGAGAGCTCCTGGATCGTCATCAGGAACGAGCCGTCGCCCTCGAAGCAGACGACCGACTGGTCGTCGTCCGCGGCGAGGCGCGCGCCGATGGCGGCCGGCAGGCCGTAGCCCATCGTGCCCAGGCCGTGAGAGGAGACCCACGTCCGGGGCTCGGTGTAGTTCCAGAACTGGAACGCCCACATCTGGTGCTGGCCGACACCGGTCGTGACGACGGTGTCGTCGCCGGTCGCCTCGTCTAACACCTCGACGACGAACTGCGGCTTCAGCGGCTCGTCGTCGGGCGTGGCGTAGTCCATCGGGTACTCCGCCTTCCACGCCTGCACCTGCTCGCGCCACTGGGCGTAGCGGTCGGACGGGTCCGGCCGCCGGTCGAGCTCGTCGTCCAGCTGGTCGATGACGCGGCCGGCGTCGCCGATGAGCGGGTAGTCCGCGTGGACGTTCTTCGACACCTCCGCGGGGTCGATGTCGACGTGGACGACCTCGGCCTCGGGCGCGAACGAGTCGACGCCGCCGGTGAGGCGGTCGTCGAAGCGCGTGCCGATACCGACCAGGACGTCGCAGTGGGTGATCGCCATGTTGGCGTAGCCGGTGCCGTGCATGCCGGCGACCTCCAGCGACAGGTCGTCGTCCTCGGGGAACGCGCCGATGCCCGGCATCGTCGTGATGACCGGGATCTCGTACTCGCGGGCGAACGCCCGCAGTTCGTCGGTCGCCTCGCCCTTGATGACGCCGCCGCCCGCCAGGACGACGGGCTTCTCGGCGGCCGCGATGGCGTCCGCGGCGGCCTCGACGGCCTCGGCGTCGGCCTCCTCGGGCGGGTTGTACGTGTCCGGCGTCTTCGCCTCGCCGGGCTCCCGTTCGGTATCGGCCTGCGTGACGTCCTTCGGCAGGTCGACCAGCGTCGGTCCCTGTCGGCCCTCGTCGGCCACGGCGAACGCCTCGCCGACCACGTCGCCGACGGTGTCCTCGTCGCTGGCGAAGTAGTTCGTCTTCGTGATCGGGTCGGTGACGCCCGTGGTGTCGGTCTCCTGGAAGGCGTCGTTGCCGACGAAGTCCGTCGGGACCTGCCCGGTCAGCGCGATCATGGGGTCGGAGTCCATGCTCGCGTCCGCGATGCCCGTCACGAGGTTCGTCGCACCGGGACCGGACGTCGCCAGGCAGACGCCGGGGTCGCCCGAGACGATGCCGTACGCGTCGGCCGCGTGGGCGGCCCCCTGCTCGTGCGCCATCGTCACGTGGCTCAGTTCGGAGTCGTACAGGGCGTCGTAGACGGGCATGATCGCCCCGCCCTGAACGCCGAAGAGGTACTCGACGCCGGCGTTTTCGAGCGCGGTGACGACCGACGCCGCGCCGGTGCCGGCCGAGCTGTCGGCGACCTCCTCGGCGTCGGCGTCCTCGGCGGCCGCTTCGGCTTCGGTCTGGGTCGTCGGGGGAACTTGCTCGGTCATCGTGGTTCTCCGGCCGCTGTTGCCGGGTGGCTGCTCGTCGGTCGATACTGCCGGGTTAGTGGATGTGTGCTGGACATTGCTGGAGCGCGTGCTGGGTCGGAAATCGATACGAACGCGGGTCGGAGAGGAGGTGTTGCAGGGGCTAGTGAGCCCCTACAATGATCGCGAGAAGGATCGGAAGGACGGCCCCGCCGCTCGCCGACTGCGTGCGAACGGTGGTCGGTTGCCGCCTCATTGTTAGTCCTCTCATGTTTGCCGGCGATATAACTCTTGTGCGAGGTGCAACGATTGCGCGGGCCCGATCCGCGCGCTTCCCCGTCGACTGCGGTGCGGTCTACCTGCCGCTGCGGGGCGAGGGCGAACCGGGCTGGCGTCATTAGGCGCGGACCTCCTCTTGGTCCCGCTCGACGCCCTCCTCGCGAGCGAACTCCTTCAGGTCGCTCATGGTGACGCGCTGTTTCTCCGCGCCGTAGTCCTTGACGCGGCGGGTCACGGCGCGTACCTCGTCGTCGGTCGGGGCGAAGCCCGCGTCCTGCAGGCGCTCCCGTACCGAGTGGTTGCCGGTGTGCTTGCCCAGCACCAGCTCGCGCTTCGCTCCGACCATCTCCGGGGTCATGACGCCCGGTTCGAACGTGTCGGAGTTCTCGATGACGCCCGCGGCGTGGATGCCGCTCTCGTGGGCGAAGGCGTTGTCGCCGACGACGGGCTTGTTGCCCGGCACGTCGACGCCCGACTTCTCCTCGACCAGTCGCGAGAGCGCGGTGATGCCGGTCGTGTCGATGCCGGTGTCGACCTGGTAGACGCTCTCGATCGCCATCACGAACTCCTCGTAGGCGGCGTTGCCCGCGCGTTCCCCGATGGAGTTGACGCTGACCTGCGCCTGGTCGGCCCCGGCCTCGATGCCGGAGATGGCGTTCGCGGTCGCCATCCCGAAGTCGTCGTGCGTGTGGACGTCGACGCGGGCGGTCGTGTGGTCACAGACCATCTCGATCAGGTCGTGGAACCGCCGCGGCGTCGCCACGCCGCAGGTGTCCGGGATGTTGATCCAGTCGGTGCCCGCCTCCGTGACGGCCTCGATGACCTCGATCAGGAAGTCCTCGTCCGTCCGCGTGGCGTCCATCGGCGAGTACATCACTTCGACGCCGGCGTCGGCCAGCCGCTCGACGGCGTCGATCGAGCGAGTGACGACCTGCTCGCGGGTCGCGTGCATCGAGTCCTCGATCTGGACGTCGCTGGTGGACGCGAACACGTGCACCATCTCGACGCCCGCGTCGAGGGCGGCCTCGATGTCCTTGTCGACGACGCGGGCCAGCCCGCACACCGTCGTGTCTGTGCTGTTAGCGATGTCGCTCACGGCCTCGAACTCGGCGTCGGAGTTGACGGGGAACCCGGCTTCGATCACGTGGGTTCCCATCCGGTCTAAGGCCGCGGCTATCTCGCGTTTGTCCTCGTAGGAGAATGACGTGCGCGGCGACTGCTCCCCGTCGCGGAGCGTCGTGTCGAAAACTCGTGCGCTGTCGATCTCGCTAGTGGAATCTAACGTGCCCTGGAAGAACTCGATCCCCCCGGCTTGTACCGGAGGACGAACCCATGGACTGCGTGTTGCGCTTAGGCATGGTATCTGGACTGGGGGCCTTTCCGGTATATAAGCCTGTCCCTGCGACAGGAAATGTATGTTAATATATATTATCGCAAGGAACCGCGATATCGGCTAATCGCAAGACGTAGTCGCCCTTGTGTTCTGCATATCCCCTTATACACTACCGGGGGATAAGTGGTCGATGAACAGAGTTGTCGATGATGATATTGAATATTTTCCACTGAGTGAACCAGAATAATCCGTTCGTGGTCTCGCGCGCGCTCTGGCCGGCGGGGAGTGATCAGTTGAAACGTGCTGGGAGGGTTCGCCGTGAGAGACGGCATCCGACGGAGAGACCAGAACTACTTTTTCCGCCCTATCGGGAAGTCCTCCGGTGACAACAGAGAAGCGACAGTTGCATGCGCTCTATCTCGCGCGGTTCGCGAGCGGCTTCGGTCTGGTGACGCTGTTGACGCTCCTCCCGAAGTACATCAACCTCTTCGATCCCTCCGGATTCGTCATCGGGCTGTTCACCACCGGTCTCACCCTCGCCCAGACGGTCGCTGTCGTGCCATACACTTGGGCCGGGGACCGGCACGACAAGCGCCTCGTGCTGCTTTCGAGTCTCGCCCTCAGCGCCGCGGCCTACGCGGCATTCGCGTTCGTCGGGTCGAGCGCCGGGTTCGTCCTGACCCGCGGACTGCAGGGCGTCGCCGTCACCGGCGCGGGCCTGATGAGCCTCGCGCTGGTCGGCCAATTCGCGCCGTCGGGTCAACGCGCGAACTACATCGGGACGGCGAACGCCTGGCGGTTCGCCGCCGCCATCGCCGGGACCTTGAGCGCCGGGTACCTCTACGACAACTTCCGGTTCGACGCCGTGTTCAGCGTCCTCGTCGCGCTCGTCGTCGTAGCGTTCGCCGCGGTGCTGCTGTTCGTCGAGGACGACGAGACGCGGGTGCACGGGTTCCTCTTCACGGATCTTGCACTCAACCGGCGCATCCTGACCATTACCAGCTTCCGCGCGCAGTACGCGCTCGCGGTGACGCTCGTTGGACGTGGGTACCGATCTATGCTGGCGTCGAGGCCGCTCGCGGCGGGCTCGCGTACAGCGCCCTCGCCGTCAGCGTCGTGATCACGGCGGAGAAGTTCACGAACATGCTGTGCCAGCCGTACACCGGCCGGCTCTCTGACCGGATCGGTCGGTCGTGGTTCGTGTTCGTCGGCGGCGGCCTCTACGGTCTCGTCGCGCTCGCCGTGCCGTTCTCGCCCGCCGTCGGCGCGCTCCTGCCGGTACCTACGGCGATACCGTTCCTCGGCGAACTCGGCCCCGCGTTCCTGCCGCTGGTCGCGCTCAACGGGCTGCTCGGGGCGGCCGACAGCCTGCGCGAGCCCGCGAGTATGGCGCTGTTCGCGGACGAGGGCAGCGACAACGGGGGCATCGCGAGCAGCTTCGGCGTCCGCGAGCTCGTCTGGCGTCCGGGGAGCATCGTCGCGCCGATGATCGGCGGGTTGCTGATGACCGGGGCCGGCATGGCGTGGGTATTCTACGTCGGCGCGGCCGCGGCGTTCGGCGGGATCGCCGCCTTCGTCGGCATCCTCACCTACGACCACGGGAAGCAGGCGCTCTCGAAGTGGTGATCGGGAGATCGAAGAGGTGGAAAAGCTCGGAGCGGTGGTGACGAGTTCGGAGTGGTGATGACGAGTTCGGAGTGGTGATGACGAGTTCGGAGCGGTGACGTCGCCGCTTCGATCGATCGGCTGCGACCGGTGACGGGTTCGTTTTGTTCGAGCGACGGGAGGTCGGGCCGGCAAATAAGCCGCTGGACGTGCTACTCGCGGAGGCATGACGAACGAAGAGGTCACCCGACTGCTCAAGAAGGCGTACGGGGACGAGATCGAGACGGTGATGAACTACCTGACCAACTCCATCGTGCTCGACGGGGTCAGCGCCGAGGAGGTCAAGGAGAGCCTGGAGACAGACATCCAGGAGGAACTCGACCACGCCCGGATCATCGGTCGTCGCCTGAAGCAACTCGACGAACGGCCGCCCGCGTCGATGGACTTTCAGGCGAACCAGCAGAGCCTTCAGCCGCCCGAGGACTCGACGGACGTCCTCTCGGTCATCGACGGCGTTCTGGAGGCGGAGGAGGACGCAATCGAGACGTACCGGTCGCTCATCGACGCCGCCGAGGAGGACGACCCCGTGACGGAGGACCTGGCCGTGACGATACTGGCAGACGAGGAGGCCCACCGCACCGAGTTCCGCGGCTTCCGGAAGGAGTACCGCAACGGCTGACGCCGCGGACAGCGGGTTCGTCGTTCGGCGGCGACGCGCCCCGCACCGCAACGTTCCACGGAGGCGAGGGTTTTTCTCGGATGGGGTGCACCCGTGGTGTATGAGCGACTTCAGTCTCGACCTTCGGTCGGTCGAGGACCACATCGAGGAGGAGGAAGAGGGGGAGGGCCCGAACCGGATCGAACTCGGCGTCCTCGACGGAACGACGCCTGACCGGGAGTGGATCGACACCGTCGAGGAAGGTGCGGTGCTCGTGCTGAACGTGGACGGCGACGTGAACGAGCTGGCGGCGGGATTCGCGCGCGACGTGAAGGACGGTGGGGGCGAACTCGTTCACTTCCGCGGGTTCTTGCTCGTCGCGCCGCCGGGCGTCAGCATCGACACGGACCGGTTGGGATAGCCGCGACCCGGGTACCGATATCCGCGTCCGGAACTCGCGTTCCGGTATCCTCATCCGAGGCTCGCGTTCCAGTATCCGAGGCTCTCGTTCCGAAACTCGCGTCCTACCCCGATCCTATTTCTCCCGCGAGGACCGTCTGTCGTTCATGGACGCCGTCGTGCTCGCCGCCGGCGAGGGAACGAGGCTTCGGCCGCAGACCGAAACGCGCCCGAAGGGACTCGTGGAGGTCGCCGGGAAGCCGCTGTTGACCCACTGCTTCGACGCGCTGCACGGACTGGGGATCGACGAACTCGTGGTCGTCGTCGGGTATCGGAAATCGGATATCGTGGACCGTTACGGCGACGCGTACGGGGACGTGCCGATAACGTACGTCCACCAGCGAGAGCAGCGCGGGCTCGCTCACGCCCTCCTGCGGGCCGAACCCCACGTCGACGACGACTTCGCGCTGATGCTCGGCGACAACGTCTTCCGTGCGGATCTGACGGCCGCGGTGGACCGCCACCGCGACACCGGCGCGGACGCGACGCTGCTCGTCGAAGAGGTGTCAGAAGCGGAGGCCGGAACGACCGGTGTCGTCGAGACTGCGCCGGACGGAGAGGTCGTCTCGCTGGTGGAGAAACCCGACGACCCGCCTTCGACGCTCGTCCAGACCGGCTTTTTCGTCTTCTCGCCCGCGGTCTTTCACGCCTGTCACCTCGTCCGGCCGAGCGACCGCGGCGAATACGAGCTCACCGACGCGATCGACCTGCTGTTGCGAAGCGGCCGCCGCGTCGAGACGGTCGAACTGGACGGTTGGCGGGTGAACGTCAACGCCGAAGCGGATATCGAGGACGCCGAGCGCCGAATCCGAGCGGATAGTTGAGGTCGTTTGCGGCCCCTGATCCCGTAGTTCGCAGTGGTCGACGCTGTGACCGTCGCTCTAACTGTTCCTGATTACCGCCGACTCCCCCACCCGAGGTTTCCGATGCTTTGCTCGATAGCAGGGGAGGGGGTAGAGAGCCGCGTAGTCGTATGGGTCGGCAGTACCGCCGGTTTCCGATAATAACTCGATAATCCGTATATTATTTAGAAAACTTTTACTACCCCAGTCAGGAAACAGTCCACTAGCTTAATTGAGATATTCTAGAGAATGTGGGAGTATCGGAACAGACGTCTAGTTGATCGGCTCTATTTGATCGTTATCAGATCGCAATTCGTCCGTGACCCAGCCACGAGATCGAGGTGGAAGAGTGATCCGCGAGATGAGGTTCGATCGCATCACTGAGATCATTTCACTTACTCCGCAGCTCGAGCGCGTGCTGACGGAGCACGCGTTCGATGAAACAGTTCGACGAAATTCGGCCCCAGTCGGCGAATTATTACCGCTCGTCTGATAAGTGCTGCTCCGAATCCGTATTTAACCAATATCAAAGCGTACGGTAAAGCCACGGACACCCGCCTATTCACCCGGAAAGCATCGGAAACGTGGGGTGGGTGAGGGGATACCACTAACGAGAGGGTCCGAACGGAAGCGTCCCTCCTTTGCGCCGAATAGCATCGGAAACGTGGGGTGGGTGTAACCCGTTACCGCACGCGCCGGCAACGCTCGCCGGTAGCATCGGAAACGCGGGGTGGGTGCAACCGGTTCTCACGCGGCCTGCGGGCCGTCGGCAGCATTGGAAACCCAGGGTGGATTCGGAGTCGTCCCGACCGAACTGTGTGGCGCAATGTGCCGTCGCGAAGGGACAGGGAGCCTCAGCGAGTGGTTTCGTGCCCGAAGCATCGGAAACGCGGGGTGGGAGAAACCACGCAACTTATGTCCGGGGGTCCAAACGAGGGATACGATGGGAAGTCGAGAGTCAGCCGATATCGCGAAGGAAGTGTTCGAGCAGGAGGATCAGATCTTCGCGAACAAGCAACTCCTGAGCATCGGACACGTCCCCGAGCCCGACAGGATCGTCGGCCGCGACGACGAGATCCGCGACCTCGCAGAACAGCTGCGGGGGGCCATCGAGGGCTACTCCCCGGACAACGTCATCGTCTACGGGAAGACCGGGACCGGAAAGTCCCTCGTCTCGAAGTACGTCATGGGTCGCGCGCAGGACCTCTCGGAGTCCGACATCGCCGTCGGCACCGCCTACCTCGACTGCTCCGAGGACAACACCGAGACGCAGGCCGTCTCCTCGCTCGCGAAGACGCTCAACGACGAGGCCGAGACCGACATCTCCGTGCCCCAGACGGGCCTCAGCACGTCGAAGTACTACAAGCGCCTCTGGCAGATCCTCGACCGGCGCTACGACGTGATGATGGTGATCTTGGACGAAGTGGACCTGATGGCCGACGACGACCTCCTCATGAAGCTCTCCCGCGCGGAGGAGGCGAACAAGGTCGACTGCCACATCGGCGTCATCGCGATCAGCAACAAGATCCAGTACGCCGAGAACCTGAACGAGCGCGTCAAGTCCAGCCTCCAGCACAAGGAGCTGTTCTTCCAGCCCTACGATGCCACGCAGCTCCGTGAAATCATGCGCAACCGCGCGGACGCCTTTCAGGAGGGCGTGCTCACCGACGACGTGATCCCGCTCTGTGCCGCGTTCGCCGCGCAGGAACATGGCGACGCGCGCAAGGCCATCGACATCCTCCGCCACGCCGGGAAGATCGCCTACAAGAACGGCTCCGACGTGGTCACCGAAGAGCACGTCCGCGACGCCCAGCAACTCGCCGAGAAGGACCGCTTCCGCGAACTCATCGACGGCGCGCCGACGCAGGCGAAGACGGCCCTGCTCGCGCTGGCCGAGCTGTCCCTAAACAACGACACGGAGGCGTTTCCCACTCGCGAAGTATTCAAGCAGTACCGCGTCATCTGCGAGGCCATCGACATGGACACCCTCTCCGAGCGGCGTTTCCGGGACATCCTCAAGGAGCAGGCGTTCCTCGGCATCGTCGACGTCGAGAAACTGAACCAGGGCCTCGCCGGCGGTGTCACGCTGAAGAACCGCCTCATCGAGGACCCCGACATCGTCCGCGAGATCCTCCTCGAGGACACCCGGATGTCGCAGTGGGCCGACGACGAAGGTGAGTGATCGCCGCCTCGTACGCCCGTCAGACCGCCTTCGCTATCCGACTTCCCCAGAGTTCCTTGCCCCAACGACTCCAGCTTTCCTTCTCTCAACGTCTCTAGTTTCCCTTCCTCCGACTACCCGGGAGACTTTCTCTCCGACGCCTCTCACACCTCGAACGTCTCGAGGTCGTTCGCGATCATCACTTCGCCGTCGAACCGCCCCTCGACGGTAGCCGTCATCGCGCCTTCCATCCCGTGCGTGTCGGGATAGAGATGCGTCAGGTAGACCCGTCCGACGTCCCGACCTGCGAGTACCCCGCCCAGCCCCGACGGCGTGGCGTGGTTCTCGACGTCCCCTCCGTCCGGATGCGCGCAGTCGTGAACCAGCACCGCCGACCCGTCCGCCGCCTCCGCGACGGTCTCCGAGGGCGTCGTGTCGCCGCTGAACGTGACTCCGCCCTTCGTTCCTCCACCGCTCGTGCCCCCGCCGTCTCTCCCGTCAGCGGCGTCTCCGTCGTTCGTCCCGTCGCCGTCGAACCGGTAGCCGAGCGTCGGCTTCGAGTGGTCGGCCTCGAACGCCGTCACGTCGAACCCGGCCACGTCGACCGGTCCGGCGTCGATCTCCTGCACGGTCAGGTCCGCCCGCTCGCGAACGTCGTCGACCGCGAGCAGGTTGTCGAGCGCGGCGTCGATCCCGGGCGGTCCCACGACCAGAAACTCGGCCGTTCCCGCGAGCACTCGCGCCTTGACGAGCGAAGCGAGGTCGGCGACGTGGTCGAGGTGGGTGTGTGTGATGAGGGCCGCGTCGACGTCTTCGACGCCCGTGTCCGCCTGCGGTAGCCGGTGGAGGACGCCGCTGCCGCAGTCGACGAGCACCCGTCGCGACCGATCGTCGGACTCGACGAGCGCGCCGCTTTGCACTCGACGGCTCGTCGGCAACGCGGTACCGGTCCCCAAGAGAGTCACGCGCATGTGTCCGCCCCTTCTACGGAAGTTGGCAAAAGCCTGGGGTCGACCGGGCCGATTCGCCGTCGCGTCGTCGGCGTCTACGTGTTACTGTATCAACAGTCTACGTGTTGCTGTGTCAACAGAACGTGAGAACGTGGTCGTCCGGATCGGTTATCCGGACGTTCTCGCCTATCATGGTCACCTTCGAGGCGCGGTCGAGCACCGCGTCGACGGCGACGCCGGGGTTGTCGTCGGTGTCGAATCCGAGGTCCACGTGGACGCCGCCGCGGCCGTCGGCGATCCCCAGTTGCGGTTCCCAGAGTTCGAGGTCGACGGGACCGCTGAGTCGGACCCGCCGCCTGTCGTCGCCGCGGTCGACCACCTCGAACCCGAGGGACGTGTAGAACGCCTCCGAACGGTCGAGCTCGGCCACTTCGAGCACGACCTCGAAGACGCCGCGGATCCCCTCGCCGTCGACCCGCCGCTGGCCCAGTTCGACGCAGTTCCCGTCGGGGTCGTACAGGTAGAGCGATTTCGCCGAACCGAACTGGTGCTCCTCGAGGTCGTGGTCCCGCGAGAGTCGGTCCCACCAGCGGTCGTACTCGTCTTCGGGGATCGAGAACGCGAAGTGGGTGTGTATCCCGCCGCGCGGGACCGCTCGCGGCCGGCGGAGTATCAGCTCGGTTTCCCCCGCTCGGAGCACCACCTCGCGGTCGCCCTCCCGTTTGACCGTCAGGTCCAGCGCGTCCGCGTAAAACCGACGAGCGCGGTCCAGAGACTTCACTTCCAGGGCGAGCCACCGCAGTCCGCTGAGCATACCTCGACTACTATCGGGAGGAACTTAGTTTCGAGCGTGATCGTGCCACGGGGAAAGTTGAACGGCGAAGAGCGGGCCGCTCGATCCCTCACGCACGCTTTCGCCCCGTTTCCCACGAGACTGACGTTTATAGTTGTCGAGCCCCTCGACAACAGTATGCCGTTCAAATCTACGACGGAGGGGGACGAAATTATGGAGATCGATCGCTGGGACGGCGGCGTCGGCTGGATCGCTCATCCCGACGAGCAGATGCAGCGCGCGAGCCACGCCCTCGCGGGTGACGACGGCGTCTGGCTCGTCGATCCGGTCGACTGCGACGGGCTGGACGATCTCGTGTCGCCGTTCGGCGAGGTGGCGGGCGTCGTCATCCTCCTCGACCGCCACAAGCGCGACGCCGCGACGATCGCGCGCCGACACGACACCTCCGTCTACCTCCCGCGGCGGCTCCGCGACGTCGCCGGCGACGTCGACGCGCGGACGCGAACGTTCCGGGACACGCTCGGCGAGACGGGCTACCGAACGATCCCCGTCGTCGACAACAGGCTCTGGACGGAAGTCGCCCTGTACGACGCCGACTCGGCCACCCTCGTCGTTCCCGAGGCTGTGGGGACAGTGGAGTACTTCACCGCGGGCGCCGCGACGCTCGGCGTCCATCCCGCGCTTCGGGCGTTCCCGCCGCGCGCCGCGCTGGGCGGGCTGGCAGCGGACCGCATTCTCGTCGGTCACGGCGAGGGCGTCTTCACAGATGCGAGTGCCCGGCTCGACGCCGCGCTCCGCAACGCGCGCCGGACCGCACCGGAGCTCTACGCGAAAACCGTCCGCGACCTGCTACCGGTGTAGTTCGACGGTCGTACCGTTCCGCACGTCTTCTTCGGACACCCGAACGGTGTCGTTCCCGACGGAGTACTCCCCGGGCTGGGCGACGGTCACCGCGTACGTCCCGTTCTCGACCGACGCCGTCCGTTCGTAGGTGACGGTCGTGCCGCCGATGTCGACTTCGGTCGTCGCGGTCACGGTCTCGTTCGATCCCGCCTCGCCGGTGATCGTCGCGCCCGGCACGAGCGTGAACACCTTCCGGGAGCCGTCGTCGGTGGCGTACACCGCGCGGAAGTGCGCGGCGTCCGCGCCGTAGTTATCGTGCAGCCGGTTGTACAGCGACGCGTCGCGGAGCGCGCCGTCGGTCTCCCTGTCTCCGGTGACGACGTACTCCCCGCGCCTGTCGAGGCGCTGGTACCAGGCGGTCTCGTTCGTCCCGGCGAGGAACCCGTCGTAGCTCGACCGGGCGTACCCGTAGGAGAGCGAGTTTCCGCTCGCGAAGGCGTTGTACATACGGTTGCGGTCCCAGCGGCTGAACACGTAGCGTCGGTCCTCGGCCAGCCCGCGGTCGTCGACGTCGTCCTGGATCCACGACGCCGCCCGGTAGGACTCCTCCTCGACGGTGAGGTCGTCGGTGAGCGGCGGGGTGAGCACCGCCCCGAGACCGGCGACGAGGACGGCGAGCGCGACGAGCAGGCCCAGGGAGCGGTTGTCGGGAAGATCGAGCCGGAACGACCGCTCGGTCGACTCTCGGGGCGACCCCGTCGACTTCCGAGATGACCCCGACGACCCCCGGGACGACGATCCGGACGTCGTCTCTTCACTCTCCCCGAACACCGCAGGGCGCCGCGCGAGGTCGACGACGCTCGCGAGGTGGACGAACCCGAGACCGGCGAAGACGGCGACGACGACGGCGAGCGCGCCCGCGAAGCGGACCTGCATCCCGCCCAGGACGACGAGTACCGCGGCGTACGAGCAGGCCGCCAGCCAGTCGAACCGGTCCCGCGACGCGGCCGCCCACAGGCCCCAGGCGACGTACGGGAGCGCGAGGAACAGCGCGAACCCGAAGTAGAAAATCGGTGCGAGCGGGCCGCCCAGATCCGGGTCGAACAGAGACGCAGTCTCCGTGATGTCGCTCTGTCCCGGCTTTGTCGCGAGGCGTTCGACCTCCTGCCGGAACTCGGCCCGGAAGTCCGGGAACTGCGTCCACGCGACGGCGAAGACCGCGCCCGCGGCCGCGAGGAGACCGCCACCGCCGATCTTCCAGGAGATCCCGGCGCGATGAGCGCCCTCCGCGACCAGCGCCGCCGCGACGACGCCGGCGAGAAGCAGCGCGGGCGTGAGCGCGACGTAGTCGGCCTGCCACCCCCACGACTCGTGAGCGGCCGCGACGAGCGCGGCGGCGAGGCCGACGCCGACGACCGTCGGCGCGAGTCCGCGGAGCGGCGACCGACCGGCGCGAACGTCGGCAAGGGCGCGGCCGACCGCGTACAGGCCGACCGGCAGGACGAGCAGCGGTCCGGCGTTCCAGGCGAGCACCTGCGCCGCCACGCTCGCGCCGAGCAGGAGCGCCCACGGACCGGCGGCGGTCGCGAGTTCCCGCCCCGACAGCTCCCTGTCCACTGCGGCGGCACCGACGAGCGCGTACAGCGCGACGCCGACGAGCAGGTAGTCGAACGCGTGGTGGTCGCCGAACCCGACGGCCGACCGGTAGGCGTGCACCGGCGTGACGGCGAGGATACCGACTGCCGCGATGCCGACGCGTGCGTCGGACGTGAGACGCTTCGCGGTGCCGTACACCGCCAGCCCCGTCCCGAGCGCGGCGGCGACGGGGTACCACGCGAGCACCAGGTCGACGGCGCGCGCGTCGGCACCGACGGTTCGGGCGGCCGTCCACAGGACGGCCACGAGGAGGGGCTCCCCCTCCCGGATGCCGTCAGGAACGGCGAACGCGTCGGCGCTGCGCTCCGCGAGCACGAGGAGCCAGTGTCGGTAGAAGTAGGGGTCGTTCGCGAGGAGCACCACGTCGCCGTTCCGGAACACGCTCGCGTAGGCGATCAGCCGGAAGAGCGCGACGAGCGCCAGCGCGGCGACGAGGCCGACCGCAGCGTCGCGGCTGACGGTCGGGAGCGCGCGCCCGAATGACGACCCGGCGAGCCCCGTTCTGTCGCCGAGTCCCGCGGCGAACCCGGCGCCGTCGTCCGCACCACCTCCGGAGGGATCGCGGGCGTCACCGTCGAGCGCCGCCCGGACGGCGTCGGGGTCCGCCAGCCGGTACTCGTCGCCCGCGCTCTCGACGACGCCGCGGGAGACGAGCTCGCCGAACGTGCCGGAGTCCACGTCCACGTCGTCGAACGTCCAGGTCTCGCGCCGCTCGTTCGCGGCGAGGATCGCTCGGAGGGCGGGTTCGAACTCGGGGCGGTCGGTGAGGAGGGCTGCTATCTCCTCACGCGATCGACTCATGTTCACGGCGAGTCCTCACACTCGCTTAAATCCAACTACTCCGCACGCGGCCGCCGGCGCGGACCCGGACTACCGGCCGTCGCCGACGTTTCACAGGTCGAGTGCGAGCCGGTCGAGCGCGAGCCGGTCCAGCACGAAGACGAGCGCAGCGACGACGATCGCCGCGCCCAGAACGCGCGGATCCGAGGAGACGTAGAGGCTCGGCGTCGGCGGCCGCCACGTGACCGGGTACAGCCAGAAGCCCGCTCTGCCGCCGGCGTAGGCTCGCAGCCCGTCGAAGAACAGCCCCGTGAAGCCCCCGGCGACGAGACACGCGTACGCGCGACGGCGGTGGCTGCCGAAACAGAGCGCGATGACGCCGGCGACCAGGAGGACCCCGCCTAGCGTTCCGATCGCCCCGAAGTCGAACGGGACGCCGAGCAGGGATCCGACCGTTCCGGACCCGATCACCATCTCGACCTTGACCAGGTCCGGGATCGCCGCGCCGGCGGCGCCGACCGCGACCCACTCGTCGGTCAGCGGGTCGACGACCCAGCTCGCCGCCGTCATACCGGCGTACGCGAGGAGGACGTGCGAGAGCAGGTCAGGCATCGTCTCTCACCTCGAATCCGGGGGAGTCGAGATCGATCCGCCAGTGTCTGAAGAACAGCACCAGAACGAGCGCTGCGCCGAGGATCGAGACGACGAACTTGTACAGCTCCGCCCCGCCGCTCTCGTTGACGACCACCGTCTCGCGGACGGACATCCGTCGGTCGGGTTCGAGGGTGCCGTACGCCTGAACGACGCCGCCGGGCGCCGCGTCGGCGTCGAAGCCGACCAGCACCATCGCGAACTCGCCGTCGTCGTGCTCGACGCGGATCGTCGCGGTCCCCGCGTCCCGGTCGACCGACTCGACGGTCCCGAACAGGAGTGCGGTTTCGCCGACCTGACCCTCGTAGTCCGCCGCGACCTGTTCGGCAGTAGGCGACGCCCAGCGCCGCTCTTCCGTCGCGTCGTAGTGGACGCACAGGCCGAAGACGGCACCGAGGAGGACGAGCGCGAGGACGCCGCGTTCGGCCGGAGTCATACCGCCGAGTCTCAACGGATCGATGATATGTCTTCCGGGTTCAGACGACCAGCAGCGCGCCGCCGAGGACGGCGAGCGCGCCGATGCCGACGCAGACGGCCCAGAAGTCGACGCGCTCGACGACCCGCATCAGGGCGTCGATGGTCAGATAGCCGACGACCGCGGCGGTCGCCAGCGCGACGAGCGCGGGGCCGAGGTCGACGCTCGGCACGCCGCCCTCGTCGAGGACGGTCACGGCGCCGGCGCCAAGCGCCGCGGGGACGCTGAGAAGGAACGAGAGTCGGAACGCGTCCGGTCCGTCGTGGCCCCGGAGGAGGAGCGCCCCGGCGGTCGTCCCCGAGCGGGAGACGCCGGGCAGCACCGCGAGGCCCTGGAGCGCGCCCACCAGCAGGGCGTCGACGAGATCCGGCGACCGTCGGCCGGCGAGCGACCGGTCGTCGGCGAGTCGCTGGAACGCGCCGGTGGCGATCAGCAGGATTCCGACGATGACGACGAACGCGCCGCCGCCGAGTTCGCTCACGAAGCGATCGATCAGGAGATAGGCGACCAGTCCGACCGCGAACGAGGCGGCGGTCGCGATGCCGAGAAAGGACAGGTCAGCGGTTTCGTCGTCGAACGCGGCGCTCGGTCGCCACGACGGGATCCCGGCGAGGGCGTCCTGCAACGGGGTGCGGTAGTAGACGGCGGCGGAGAACGCCGTCCCGACGTGCAGGAACAGGGAGAACCGGACGGCCGCGTCGGGTGAGGCCCCGACTGCGGTGAGAAAGACCGCGACGTTGCCCTCGCTGGAGATCGGCAGCCACTCGAAGACGCCCTGGAGTGCGCCGGCGACGACGGCGACGAGCGTTGCGCGGTCCATGCGCTACTCCCGTCACCAGTCGGACATAGGTTTTCGGATTCGTTCCGCCGAGGTCGTGCGGTTGGACGGCCGTGGACGCCGCCGTTAGCGGACTCAGCGATGGCGGTTCCCGGCGGTCACGATCACCCACACCGTTCCCGCGAGGAGCGCCCAGACCAGTACCTCGGCGACGATCGTCGTCATCACGGATCCAATGCCGACGGTGAGACACGTAGTTATCCGTCGTAAAACGTTCCCGCCCGCGACGGAGGTCGGGGTAATCCCCGCCTATCCGCCGCGTTCGTTCGCGGAGCCGGTGCACCTTTGTCGTCGCCCGTCCAACTCTGATCGTGGTATACGCTACGCGCGGACTCGTGACGGTCCTCCTGGAACTGGCCGTGGACGCCGAACCGTCGTCGCTCACCGCCGGGATCGCGGTCACGCCGGCGGGCGAACTCGACGGCGCGGAGGACCTCCCGGCGGACGCGCCCGTGTTCACGGACTTCTACCTCCCCGACAGCGGGGAGTCGGTCACCGCCGTCTTCGGCGTCGACCTCTCGACGCCGTCGCGCCAGACGCAGGGGCGGTTCGTCTCTCACCCGCAGGGGAACCTCGAAGTCTCCCGGACCGACGACCTCCACGAGGCGGTGTTCGTGGCCGTGCCGCCGTGGGAGGAGTCGAACCTCGCGGCGTTCGACCGCCGGGGCCGCCGCCGTGACCTGACGGTGATCGACGCCGAACCGCCGCAGGAGTCGCTCGCCTGACCGCAGGCGAGGGTTCGTTCACTGCGGGCGGTCATTCACCGCGGACGGGCGATCATTCCCGCGGGCGAGCGTTCGCCGGTCACCGGTCGCGGCGGCGCTTCCTCACTCCAGATAGCCCAGGTCCCTGAGCTGGGCGGTGATGTTCTCGAACTCCGCCTCCGTGAGCTCGCCTTCCTGCTGGTGCTGGATGACGATGCTCCGGAGGAGAAAGCGAACGAGGTCGCTCGTGCTCTGGAAGCTCGTCCCCTCGATCGTCTCGTCGACGCGGTCGGCGAGGTCCTTCGGGATCGAGACCGTCGTGTACTCGGTCATACCCGTGTTGGGGGACGGCCGGCCGAAAGACTTTGCGACACGGTCACCGGTGACGATCCCCGCCGGGGAGAGGCGATCGCCGTCTGAACAGGTTTTTTGGACCACCTGCCCGTACCGGCGGGTATGGGAGTACGGCCCCCGGCGGACGGCGGGGACGACCCGGAGGCGATCGAGTTCGGTATCGCAGCTGTGGACGCCCGACTCGACGAGGCGGACGTCTCGTTCCCGGCGACTCGGGCGGATCTGGTCGAGGAACTCGACGGCGGCGTGCCGTACGACGGTCGCGGCAGGACGATGCAGTTCGACGACGCGATCGAGCGGACCGGTCGGCGGGAGTTCGACTCCGAGAGCGACCTCCTCGACGCCTTGCACCCGGTGTTCGAGGAGCGCCGCTCGTCGCCGATGGGGCTGATCGACCGCGTGAAGGCGCTGCTGTCGCGCTGAGTCAGTCGCCGGAGCCGTCGGCTTCCGCCTCCGCCGTCTCTCGACGGCCGGCCTCGACGCGTTCTCGCCGCTCCGCTTCGATGCGCTCCATGCGGTGCATCTGCTCGCGGTGCAGCGACACGATCATGTCCGAGAGGACGCCGAAGATGAGCAACTGGACGCCGAACAGCAGGAAGAACGCGGAGACGACGGCGATCACCTCGTGGCTCACGCTCCGCGTGAACCACTCGACGCCGACGTAGGCGGCGAGGACGCCGCCGACGAGGAGGCCGGTCGCCCCGACGCTGCCGAAGTAAAACAGCGGGTTGTTCGTCTTCGCGAGGCGGTACAGCGTCAGGATGATCGTCCCGCCGTCCCAGAGTGGGTGGAGGTTCGTCTCGGACGACTCCGGCCGGGCCAGATAGGTGATCGGCACCTCAGTCATCTCGATACCGTTTTTCACGCACTCGACGGCGAGTTCCGTCTCGATGCCGAACCCTTCCGACTCCAGCCGGAGTCGGCTCACCGAGTCGCGGGTGAACGCACGGTAGCCGCTCAGGATGTCGTAGCGCTCCTCGCCGTGGATGTAGTGGAACGCGCGGTCGATGATCCCGTTGCCGAACTGGTTGAGGCGGGTCATCGCCCCCTCCTCCATGTCGGCGAACCGGTTGCCGATGACGTGTTCGGCCTCGCCCGAGAGCAGCGGTTCGAGCATCGTCGGCGCGTCTTCCGGGCGGTACGTGCCGTCCCCGTCGAGCATCAGCACGTACTCGCTGTCGACGTAGCCCATCGCCTCCTGGATCGCCTGTCCCTTCCCGGACCCCGACTGGACGACGACGCGAGCGCCGCGCTCCTCGGCGATCTCGCGCGTGCCGTCGGTTGAGTTGCCGTCGACGACGAGAATGTCGTCGAGCCCCTGCTCGCGGAACCCGTCGATCACCTCACCGATGGTCGCCGCCTCGTTCAGCGTCGGGATCAGGACGCAGACGTCCCGGTAGTCCGCCATTGCCGTGAACTCCACGGCAGAGGCGCAAAAGGTTTGCTTTCACGGCCGCCGCGAACGCTCCGCTCGCCCGGACTGTGCCGTCGCAGATGACCGCGACGGCGTCAGTCCACGGTGTACTCGCCGACCGTCGCGGACGAGTCGCCGTCGTTCGATGTCCACGTGATACGGATCTCGTCGTCCGACTGCAGGTTCTGGACGCTTCCGTCGTCGTACCCGTGCACGACGACGCTGTCTCCCGCCCCGACTTCGCCGCCCCCGTCCCAGACGGGAGCGCCCGCGTCGTCGACCGCGTCGTACCCGTTCACCGTCACGTTCACCTGGTCTTCCTCGACGTTGTCGCCGCTCTCGTAGAGTATTTCGACGTGCGTTCCGCCCGATTCGTTCTGCGAGAAGTCGAACGTCATCTGCGGCGACGCTCGCAACTTGTCGGCGATGTCGAAGACGAACAGTCCGACGAGCGATCCGAGGACGATCGCGACGGCGATCATGAGAACGACGGCCAGCACCGAAGAGACGGCACCGTCGTCCGTGAAGAGTCGTTTCAGTTGCATGTGTTCGGTGACGCCCCGCGCCGGGCGCCGGGCCCGGCCGGACGGT
The DNA here is from genome assembly GCF_003675875.1 of Halostella limicola. Taxonomy (NCBI): domain Archaea; kingdom Methanobacteriati; phylum Methanobacteriota; class Halobacteria; order Halobacteriales; family Natronoarchaeaceae; genus Halostella; species Halostella limicola. The sequence continues at coordinate 346,949 of NZ_RCDI01000003.1, forward strand.
TACCGTTACATTACGCTGACATCTTATAACGTGTGTGGTTCCAGTGAGATAGAACTGATACGTGAAATTCGGCGCTCCATGAAGACGTCTTCCCCGCAAAGTCGATAGCCGTATTGCCGACATGATCGTCTGGGCCGATCAGTCGTCGACCACTACAAGCCGCCGACCGCGGTCTCGGGATGAACCCCTCGACCGCTCAGTCGTCGGCTTGCTCCCGCTGCTCGCTCAGATGCTCCCAAATCTCGGTACACCCGCAACCGTCAGCGACGTCGCTGACGTGGTCGTCGACCCTGCACGCTTCCGATTCGTCTTCGGGTGTACCGTCGGACATAGTTACTCAGTTCGTGAGTAACCGATCGGACCCGCTCGAAATAAGGCTTTGGGTGGAGGCGCGTGTTTTACGGTATCGGGGCCGAAACCCGCCAGCAATGAGCGCGCGCGACCCGTCAGAGCTCCTCGAACGGCTCGACCTGAAGGAGTACGAGGCGACGGCACTGACCCACCTGCTGTCGGCCGGCCGGACGACGGCGCCGGACATCTCGGAGGCGACGGGGATCCCCAAGGCGCGGATCTACGGCGTGCTGGACTCGCTCGCCGACCTCGGTTACATCAAGGTGTACCCGGGCCGGCCGAAGGAGTACCAGCCGAAGTCGCCCGCGGCGATCCTGGAGCGAGTCAAGGAGAACCGGCGACAGGAGTACGAGCAGTTCCGAAAGGAGATCGAGGACATGCGCGAGGAGTTCCTCTCGGAGTTCCAGCCGCGCTACGAGCAGGCCGGGGAGGACCTCTCGCCGACGGCGGAGCTGTTCTACGTCGTCGACGTCGGCGAGCCGAGCGAGTCCGAGACCCGCCAGCTGTACGCCTCCGCCGAGGAGCACGTCCACGTCATCACGAACAGCTTCGAGTACTTCGACGGGGTCGAACCGGCGTTCAGCGACGCCGTCGACCGGGTCGACGTGGACGTGCTCTTCCTCCACCCGCGACACCTCCCGGAGGAGAAACGGGAGAAGCAGGCGGCGATCGTCGACCGCCTGATCGACGAGTACCCGTCGGTCGGCGTCCGCTTCTCGGAGGAGCGGCTCCCCTGGCGCGGGACGTTTGTCGACCCGAGCATGGAGTACGACTCCGGCAAGGCCATCTTCCTCGTCGAAGAGCGCGACGTGCCGAACCACAAGCGACAGGCCGCCATCACGGAGAACGGCTCGTTCGTCGCCGGCATGAAGCGCTACTTCGACCTCGTCTGGGAGTACGAGAGCGCGGACGAGTACCCGCGGTGAGCGGGACCGGGTCGGGCGACGCGCGCTGAGCCGCTATTTCCGGGTCGAACGCGTTCCGACGGCCACCTCATCCCGTAGCGTCGACTACCGCCGTCTTCCCGGCCTATCAGCGCGGCGACGAAAGGCTTATGCCGGTAGTTACTCACCTTCTGAGTAACTATGACGGTACTCGTCACCGGTGCCGACGGCTACGTCGGCTGGCCGACCGCTCTCAGACTGGCGCGACGACTCGATGAGCGGGTCGTCGGCGTGGACAACCTCGCGCGGCGCGACTGGGTGGAGGACGCGGGGAGCGTCTCCGCCGTCCCCGTCCACGACCCCGAGCGGCGCTTCGACGCGGAGCCGAACCTGAGCTTCGTCTACGCGAACCTCGCCGACCGCGACGAGGTGACGCGACTGCTCGACGTCCACGAACCCCACACGGTCGTCCACGCGGCGGCCCAGCCGAGCGCCCCCTACTCCCAGATCAACGGGGAGCGCGCGCTGTACACCCAGCGCAACAACGTGTCGATGAACGTCAACCTGCTCCACGGCCTGAAGGAGGCCGGTCTGGAGGACGCGCACTTCATCGAGACGACGACGACCGGCGTCTACGGCGCGCCCCAGTTCCCCATCCCTGAAGGCGGGTCGACGATGGAGAACCAGGGCGAGTCTGACGACGTGCCGTTCCCCGCGATGGGCGGCTCCTGGTACCACGTCACCAAGTCCTTCGACAACGCGAACGCGCGGCTGGCCGCCAAGCAGTGGGGCCAGCCCGTCAGCGACGTCCGCACCGCCATCGTCTACGGTACGGAGACAGAGGAGACCGAGGAGACGGAGCTACCGACGCGGTTCGACTTCGACTACTACTTCGGCACCGTCGTCAACCGCTTCTGCGCGCAGGCGGTCGCGGGCTACCCGCTGACCGTCTACGGGAAGGGCGAGCAGCGCAAGCCGATGGTCGGCCTCCGCGACACCGTCGAGAGCCTCGCCACGCTGGTCGAGCGCGGCCGGGACGACGCTGGCGTCGAGGTGTACAACCAGGTCACCCGCCCCGTCGCCATCGTCGAACTCGCCGAGACCATCCAGGAGGTCGGCGAGGAGTTCGACCTCGACGTCGAGATCACCCACGTCGAGAACCCGCGCGAGGAGGACGAGGAACACAAGATGGAGATGGAGAACGAGAAGTACGAGGACCTGGTCGGCGAGCCGCAGTCCCTCGAGGCGGGCATCCGGGACGTGCTGACGACGCTGACCCGCCACAGCGACCGCATCACCGCCCACGAGGACCGGTTCCTGCCGGAGGTGTTGCTCGATTAACGTTCTGGTCACCGGGGGCGCGGGCTACGTCGGGAGCGCCCTGATCCCGGTGCTCCGCGAGGAGGGCCACGCGGTCACCCTCCTCGACGACTTCTCGCTGTCCTCGCCGCGGAACCTGATCGACGCGCCGGCCGTGGAGTTCGTCCGGGGCGACGTCCGCGACGAGGAGCCGGTCCGGGAGGCGATGGCCGGCGTCGACGCCGTGATCCACCTCGCGGCGGTCACCGGCGCGGCACAGACCCACGACATCCCGGAGCGGACGTTCGACATCAACCTCGGCGGGACGGCGACCGTCCTCGCGGCCGCGGAGGACGCGGGCGTCGAGCGCGTGGTGCTCGCCAGCTCGTGCAACGTGTACGGCGAGACCTACGAGACGGACCTGACGGAGTCGTCCCCGACGGACCCGGGCAACCCGTACGCCGAGTCCAAACTCGCCGCCGAGGAGGCCTGCTTCGACGCGGACGTGGAGACGGTCGCGCTCCGGCTGGCGACCAACTACGGCTGGAGCCCCGGCGTCCGGTTCAACCTCGTCGTCAACTCGTTCGTGTTCCGGGCGGTCATGGACGAGCCCCTGACCGTCTACGGCGACGGGTCGAACTGGCGGCCGTTCCTGCACGTCCAGGACACCGCCCGCGCGTTCGCCGCCGCGCTCGACTGGCCCGAGGGCGTGTACAACGTCGGCGAGGGGAACTACCGCATCGAGGAGATCGCCGCGGCCGTCTCCGACGTGGTCGGCACGCCCGTCGAGACGGACTACCTCGAAGAGGAGAACCCCGGGCCGTCCTACAGCGTGACGTTCGACCGGATGGCGAACCGCGAGTTCGCACCCGAGTACGGCCTCCACGACGGCATCCGCGACCTGAAACGACGATTCGATCACGATGGATGACACGTTCGCAGATCACAGAATGACGGCGACCGAACGCCTTTCCGATCTCACATTGAGGGACAAGATATGACAGAAACGTACACCGTAGGCGTGACCGGAGCGGCCGGCTACATCGGCTCCCGCGTCGCCAAGATCCTCCAGGGCGACGGCCACGAGGTGGTCCCCGTCGACGACTTCTCCGAGGGGTCCGTCGAGGAGATCGACGGCCGCGCGGTCGAGGCGGTCGACGTCCGCGACCGCGACGCCCTCCGGGAGGCCCTCTCCGGCGTCGACGCCGTGATGCACCTGGCCGCGATAAGCGGCGTGCCGGACTGCGAGGACGATCCCGAGCACGCGTTCGACGTGAACGTCGGCGGCACGGAGAACGCCGCCTGGCTCTGTCGGGAGTGGGGCGTCCCGCTCGTGTTCCCCTGTAGCATGGCGACCGTCGGCGACCCCGTCGAGTTCCCTATCTCGGCCGACCACCCGCGACAGCCGCTCAACTTCTACGGCCGTAGCAAGGCGCTCTCGGAGGACGACGTGCACCAGCTCGCGGCGGGTGAGTTCCCCGCGCACGTGTACATCAAGTCCAACCTCTACGGCCACCACGAGCTGGGCGGGCAGACGATCGGCAAGAACACCGTGATCAACATCTTCGTCGACAAGGCGCTGAACGAGGAGCCGCTGACCGTCCACGAGCCCGGGACGCAGGCGCGGGACTTCATCCACGTGAAGGACGTCGCCCGCGCGTACGCGCTCTCGCTCGACGAACTCGTCGGGAGCGACCCCGGCGCGACGACGTTCACCCTGGCGAGCGGCGACGACCGGAGCGTGCTCGACATCGCGGAGGTCGTTCAGGAGACCGTCGCCGATGAGCGCGGCTACGAAGTGCCGATCGAGATGGTCGAGAACCCGCGCGAGAGCGAGACGGAGGTGAGCGACTTCACCGTCGACACGTCGGAGGCCGCCGAGGAGATCGGCTTCGAGCCGGAGTACGACATCGAGCGCGCGGTCAGGGAGATGGTACGATGAAGGCCGTCGTCGTCGCCGCCGGCGAGGGGACGCGGATGCGCCCGCTGACCGCCGAGCGGCCCAAGCCGATGCTCCCGGTCGCCGGGACGCCGATGCTCGAACGCGTGATGAGCGCCTGTGAGGGGGTCGTCGACGGCTACGTGCTCGTCGTCGGCTACCGCGCCGACGCCATCCGCGAGCACGTCGGCGAGTCGTTTCGCGGGCTCCCCGTCGACTACGTCGAGCAGGAGGAGCAACTGGGCACGGCCCACGCCATCGGGCGCGCCGAGGCGCACGTCGACGAGCGCTTCCTCGCGCTGAACGGCGACGTGGTCTTCGACCCCGAGCTCGTCGAACAGCTCGCCGAGACGGGGACGACCGCCATCGCGACGATGCGGGTCGACGACCCCACGTCGTACGGCGTGGTCGGAACGGACGACGCCGGCGACGGCCGCCCGAGCGCGACGAGCATCGTCGAGAAGCCGGACGACCCGCCGTCGAACCTCGCCAACCTCGGCCTCTACGCGTTCGATCCGGTGATCTTCGACTACATCGAGCGCACCGGGATGAGCCAGCGCGGCGAGTACGAGATAACGGAGTCGCTGGAGATGCTGCTCGACGACGACCACCCGGTCGCCGTCGTCGAACACGACGGCCGCTGGCTGGACGTCGGTCGCCCGTGGGAACTGTTAGACGCCACGGAGGCCGAACTGGAGGGGCTGGAGCCCCGAATCGAGGGCGAGGTCGAGGAGCGGGCGACGCTGAAAGGGTCCGTCGTGGTCGAGGCGGGCGCGCGCGTCCGCAACGGCGCGTACGTCGAGGGCCCGGCGGTCATCCAGTCCGGCGCGGACGTAGGCCCGAACGCCTACGTGCGCGGCGCGTCGGTGATCGGTCCGGACGTCCGGATCGGCAACGCCGTCGAGGTGAAGAACTCGATCATGATGGAGGGGGCCTCCGCGGGCCACCTCTCGTACGTCGGCGACTCCGTGATCGGCCGCGACGCGAACCTCGGTGCCGGCACCACGGTGGCGAACCTCCGTCACGACGACGCGAACGTGGCGATGGACGTGAAAGGCGAGCGCGTCGACACCGGCCGCCGGAAGCTCGGCGTCGTCCTCGCCGACGGCGTGAAGACGGGCATCAACACCAGCCTCAACGCCGGCACGAAGCTCGGCGCCGGGGCCATGACGCGTCCCGGGGAGAGCGTGATGGAAGACAGGGGTGAGTCGCTATGAAGGCCGTCATCCTGGCGGCCGGCGAGGGCCAGCGGCTCGAACCGCTGACGAACCGCCGCCCCAAGCCGATGGTGCCGATCGCGAACCAGCCGCTGCTGGAGTACGTCATCGACTCCGTCTCCGACGCCGGGATCGACGAGATCGTCCTCGTCGTCGGCTACAAGCGCGAGCGGATCCAGACGTACTTCGGCGACGGCCACCGCTGGGGCGTCGACATCGAGTACGCGGTCCAGGAGAAACAGCTCGGCACCGGTCACGCCGTCCTGCAGGCCGAGGACTACGTCGACGACGAGTTCCTCGTGCTCAACGGCGACCGGATCATCACCGCGGACCTGGTCGAGCAACTGGTCGAGACCCGCTCGGAGACGAGCGAGACGGTGATGGCAGTCACCCGCGCCGACGACCCGACGGAGTACGGCGTCGTCACGCTCGACGGCGACCGCGTCACCGGGATCACTGAGAAGCCGCGGGCGCCGGCCGCGCCGTCGGACATCGTCAACGCCGGCGTGTACGCCTTCGACCAGTCCGTGTTCGACGCCATCCGCGAGATCGAACCCAATCCCGCGGGCGAGCTCGCGCTGACCGCGGCCATCGAGCGCCATCTGGACGACGAACCCGTCCGGGCAGCGCGGTACCGCGGCCTCTGGGTCGACGTCTCCTACCTCTGGGACGTCACTGCGGTCACCGCCCAGGTACTCGACGAGCTCGACGACCCGATCCAGAACGGCGTCGTCGACGAGGGGGCGCGGGTCGCCGACGACGTCCGGATCGGCTCCGACACGCGCGTCGGCGCGAACGCGACGATCCGCCGCGGGACCGCGCTCGGGAACAACGTCACCGTCGGCGCGAACGCCGTCCTGTCGAACGTCGTCGCCTTCGACGACGCGACGATCGGCGACGGCGCCGTCCTGCGTGACTGCATCGTCGCCGAGAACGCGACGGTCGGGCCGAACACCACGGTGCCCGGCGGGCCGGCGGACGTGGTCGTCGACGACACCTACTGCGAGTCGGTCGATCTAGGCGCGGTCGTCGGCGACAACGCGTCGGTCGGCGGCGGGTCCGTCCTCGTGGGCGGCACCATCATCGGCGACGGCGCGACGGTACAGGACGGGGTGACCGTCTCGGGACGCGTCCCGACGGACGCGGAGGTGCGGAGGGGATAACCATGTGTGGAATCATCGGCTACATCGGCACGAAATCGCCGCTCTCGGTTGTCGCGACGGGGCTGAAGAACCTGGAGTACCGCGGCTACGACTCCGCGGGCATCGCGCTGAACAACGGCGGCATCGAGGTGTACAAACAGGAGGGCGAGATCGACGACCTCGAACTCCCCGAATCGTCGGACGCGACCTGCGGGATCGGCCACACCCGCTGGTCGACCCACGGCAAGCCGACCGACGCGAACGCGCACCCGCACACCGACTGCTCGGGCCGGATCGCCGTCGTCCACAACGGGATCATCGAGAACTACGACGCCCTCAAGGACGAGCTCTCCGACCACGAGTTTACCAGCGAGACGGACACGGAGGTCATCCCACACCTCCTCGAAGAGGCGTACGACGGCGACGACCTCGTCGGGGCGGTGCAGGCCATCCTCCCACGGCTGGAGGGGAGTTACGCCTTCGCGGTGACCGCCGCCGGCCACGACGGCATGGTCGCCGCGCGGATGGACAGCCCGCTGGTCGTCGGCCGCGGCGAGGACGGCAACTTCGTCGCCAGCGACGTGACGGCGTTTCTCGAACACACCCGCGAGGTGTCGTACCTGGAGGACGGCGACGTCGTCTCCGTCACCGCAGACGGCGTCACCGTCTACGACGCCGAGGGGGTCGTCGACCGGGCGGTCCAGACCGTCGACTGGGAGGCCGACGCCGCCGAGAAGGGCGGCTACGACCACTACATGCTCAAGGAGATCCACGAGCAGCCCCGGTCGCTCCGCCAGACCCTGTCCGGGCGCGTCGACGCGGTCGAGGGCGACGTCGACCTGGACCTCGACATGCCCGAGCAGTACCTCCAGTCAGTCACGGAGATACAGATCGTCGCCTGCGGCACGTCCTACCACGCCGGCCTCTACGCGCAGCAGCTGATCGAGGAGCTCGCGAACGTCCGCGTCTCCGTCCACGTCGCCAGCGAGTACGAGTTCAACGGGGGCCGCGACCCGTGGCGAACGCTCGTGATGGCCGTCACGCAGAGCGGCGAGACGGCGGACACGCTCTCGGCGATGCGCGAGGCGGCCCGCGCCGGCGCGCGGACGCTCGCGGTCACGAACACCGTCGGGAGCACGGCCGCCCGCGAGGCCGACGACGTGGTCTACATCCGCGCCGGCCCGGAGATCGGCGTCGCCGCGACGAAGACGTTCGCGGCGCAGGTGACGACGCTCTCGCTGCTGTCCGTCTACCTCGGCCGCGAGCGGGGCAAGCTGTCGGCCGACGAGGCGAGCGAACTGCTCGAGAACGCCCGGGGCCTCCCGGGGGCGATCCAACAGATACTGGACGTCGAGGACGAGATCAAGGCGGTCGCCGAGGAGTACGTCGACGGCGACGCCTTCTTCTTCATCGGCCGGAAGCTCGGCTGCCCGGTCGCGCTGGAGGGGGCGCTCAAGCTGAAGGAAATCTCCTACGCCCATGCCGAGGGGTTCGCCGCCGGCGAACTGAAACACGGCACCCTCGCGCTGGTGACGCCCGAGACGCCGGTGCTCGCCGTCCTCACCGAGGGCGCGAACCCGCAGGCGACGCTCAACAACGTGAAGGAGGTCGAGTCCCGCGGCGCGCCGGTGATCGGCGTCACCTCGCACGACCCCGCGGAGAAGTTCCTCGACGCCAGCTTCGAGGTTCCCGACCTGGGCCGCCTCGAACCGCTGCTGGCGAACATCTACCTGCAGCTGTTCGCCTACCACGTCGCGAAGCTGAAGGGCCGCTCCATCGACAAGCCGCGGAACCTTGCGAAGAGCGTTACCGTCGAGTAGCGCGCCTCACTGCTGCGATCCCCGCCGGTTTCTCGATTTCTCGTTTCCCGCTCGCTACCAGGTCAGCCCCTCGTACGCGTCGAGCGCGTCCGTATCCACGTCGATCCGGCGGCCGTCGATCAGCACCTTCCGGGCCATCCCCGAGAAGTCGAGGTCAGCGAACTCCGGCCACTCGGTCGCGACCATCGCGGCGTCGGCCCCGTCGAGCGCCGCCTCGGCGGACGCGGCGTAGCGCACGTCGGGGTACTTCTCGCGGGCGTTCTCCGTGGCGACGGGGTCGTACGCGACGACGTCCGCGCCGCGTTCTTGCAGGTGGCCGATGAGGTCCATCGCCCGGGACCCGCGGACGTCGTCGGTGCCGGGTTTGAACGCGACGCCGAGGACCGCGACGCGGGCGCCCTCGGGATCGACGTGTCCCGCCAGCAGGTCCACCATCCGTCGGGGCTGGAGGTCGTTGACCGAGACGACGGCGTTCAGCAGTTCGGGTTCGTACCCCTGTTTCCGCGCGAGCGCGCGGACGGCGTCGACGTCTTTCGGGAAGCAGGAGCCACCCCAGCCGAGGCCGGACCGGAGGAACTTCGCCGAGATGCGGTCGTCGAGGCCGACGGCGTCGAACACCTCGTAGGCGTCCACGTCGAGATCCTTGCAGACGTTGCCGAGTTCGTTCACCAGCGACACCTTCGACGCGAGCATCGTGTTGTTGGCGTACTTGATCATCTCGGCCTCGCGCAGGCCGGTGTCGACCACCGTCGTCCGCTCGCGCAGGTCGGCGTAGAGGTCCCGCAGCAGGTCTCGAACCCACTCCTGTTCGGACCCGACGACGATCTTGTCCGGATGGAGGAAGTCCTCGACCGCGGTGCTCATCCGGAGGAACTCGGGGTTCATTCCGAGACCGAGGTCCTCCCCGACGGTCTTGCCGGACGCCCGCTCGACGGCGGGGCCGATCACTTCGTCAGTCGTCCCCGGCACGACTGTGCTCTTGGTGACGACGGCGTGGCGCCCGGCTTTGTCGCCCAGCGCGTCGCCCAGCGCCTCCGCGCCGGCCTCCATCACCGCGAGGTCGATGCTGCCGTCCTCCTGGGAGGGCGTCGGCAGGCACAGCAGCGTGAGGTCGCTGTCGACCACCGCGCCGTAGTCGGTCGTCGCGCGCAGTCGATCGCCGGCGTTGCGCTCGATCCGCTCCTGCAGCCCTTCCTCGTGGATCGGCGCTTCTCCGTCGTTGATCGTCCCCACGACCTCCTCGTCGATGTCGACGTTCACCACCTCGTGACCGAGGTCGGCGAGGCAGGCGGCCACGGTCGTCCCGACGTAGCCGCTGCCGACGATCGAGACGTTCACGACTCGATCACCAGCGGTTCGTACCACTCGCGGTTCTCGACGTACCAGTCGACGAAGCGGGAGACGCCGTCCCGGATACTCACGCTCGGTTCGTAATCGAGGAGTTCGCTGGCTTTCGTCACGTCGGCGTGTGTGTGTCGCGCGTCGGCCTCGTTCGGCTCCGTGTACTCGATGTCGACGTCGGCCCCCGTCTCGGCGACGATGTGCTCCGCGAGTTCCTGGATAGTGATGTTCCCGCTGGACCCGACGTTTATCGCCTCGCCGTCGGCCGCGTCGGTATCGAGCAGCGCGAGGTTCGCGTCGACGATGTCGTCGACGTACGTGAAGTCCCGCGTCTGCTGACCGTCGCCGTAGATGATCGGTGGCTCCCCGTTGAGACAGCGCGACGTGAAGTTCGTGATCGCCATGTTGGGCCGCATCCGGGGCCCGTAAACGGTGAAGTGGCGCAGGCTTACCGTCGCGACGTCGTGGAGATTGTCCCAGACGCGACAGTAGTGTTCGGAGGCGAGCTTCGTGATCGCGTAGGGGCTCTGCGGATAGTTCGCATGGTCCTCGTCGTACGGCAGGTAGTCGTCTTTCCCGTACACCGACGACGAGGAGGCGTTCACGACTCGACGGACGCCGTGGTCGGCCGACGCTTCGAGGACGTTCAGCAGGCCGCCGACGTTGTTCTTGTTGTACGCGTGCGGGTTCTCGACGCTCGTGCGGACGCCCGCCTTCGCCGCCTCGTGGTAGACGAACTCAACGTCGTCGTCCGCCACGATGCTACGGACCAGTTCCTCGTCCGTGATCGATCCCTCGACGAACCGGAACCGGTCGCCGCCGGTGTCGCGACACCGCTCGAGGTTGCGCTCCTTAATCCGGACGTCGTAGTACGGATCGAGGTTGTCGAGTACCGTTACTCGGTGACCGTCCGACAGCAGTCGCTCGGCGATGTGTGAGCCGATGAAACCCGCACCGCCTGTCACGAGAACGTTCATGTCTGGACCCTCGGCGGGGACCGGTTTGTGATTTCCGGTTCGATCGGTCGTGGCCTACTGCTCCGGCGTTTCGCCTTCGCTGATCCGCCGTTCCGCCTCGTCCTTGTCGTCGGGATAGCCCACGTCGATCCGCCAGCCGTCCATCCGGATCGCGTCGATGGTGCGGCCGGACTGGATCAGCAGGTCCACGGCGTCGGGCAGTTCGTACTCGCCGCGGTCGCTGGGCTGGACGAGGTGACAGGCGTGGAAGATCGCGGGAGTGAACGAGTAGAAACCGGTCATCACGAGGTTCGACGGCGGGTCGTCCGGCTTCTCCATCAGTTCGATTATCTCGCCGTACTCGTTCGTGTCGCAGACGCCGTACCGCGATGCTTCCTCCATCGGCACCTCCTCGACGAGAAACGCCGCGTCGGCGCGTTCCTCCTGCTGGCGGCGGACCACGTCGCCGAGGTTCGCCCGGAAGACGTTGTCGCCGAGCATGAGGACGAAGTCGTCGTCGACGTAAGGTTCGGCCTGCAGGAGCGCGTGCGCGAGGCCGAGCTGCTCGCGCTGGTGGGCGTAGGTGATCGGCACGCCGCGGTACTCGTCGTCGTACCGCTCGATGATCTGCTCTTTCTTGTAGCCGACGACCACGATGAACTCGTCGATGCCGATGTCGACGAGGTTGTCGAAGACGTCTTCGATCAGCGGCTTCCCGTCGACTTCGACGAGGACCTTCGGCTTGTCGTCGGTGAGCGGGCGCAGCCGGGTGCCCTTGCCCGCGGCGAGGATGACGGCTTGCATACGTATGTCCTCGCGAACGTGACTCTTACAAATTTCGGCTGCCGTCTTTCCCAGAGGTTTATCGGTCGACCCAGAAATATACCATCAATGGCAGTGCCCACTGAGATCGACGTTGCAATACCGACGTACAACTCGGGGGACGTTCTCAAGGGAACGCTCGATTCGCTGGCGTGCGCTGAACGGAACTGCGACAGTCGAATCGTCCGAATAATCGTCATCGACAACCAGAGCGAGGACGACACCGAAGCGATCGTGAGCGAACGGACCAACACGTACGACTGGGACCTCGACTTCGTCTCGGAGTCCAGCAACCTCCCCCAAGCGCGTGAGATGGCTATCGATCGAGTGACGAGCGACTGGTTCCTGTTTCTCGACGACGACACGCGAGTCCGAGAGACGTACCTTCGGACGCTCACGACGACGGCCGCACCGACGATCGGAGCGGTACAGGGCCGGAAGTCCTCCCGAACGGAGCGCAACACCGACTGGGTCCGGCGCCGGTCGAGACGCGGGGGAACGCACGCGACGCTCGTGCGCCGAGAGGCGGTTGACGGACTCTCGTATCCGGACGACCTCGCTGTCCTCGAAGACGAGTACACGCGACGGTACGTGGAAGACCGTGGCTACTTGTGGGTGTTCAACCACCAAGCGCGGTTCGACCACGCGAACCAGGACCGTCATCCGATCGGGTGGTGCGAAGGGTACCTCGGCGGGAAGTACGACCTCTCGCAGTTCCACACCGTCGCCCTCAACGTCCCGTACGCTCTCCTCACTCGTCGTGATCCCGGCGCTCATCTCCGACGGACAGCGGGATGGGTCGTCGGCAGGGCCGTTCGGGAGCTATCGTCGATCGGCCAGTGACCGTAACGGGGGCGAACGACCGGCCGCTTACTCGTTTCCGACTTCGTTCTCCTGCAGAGGGTGGGAGTCAACAGTCATAATTAGGAGCGTATCGTTCGCTACGTCAAGGGAGACTATGTCTAAGGCCCATTCGCGAAAAATACTCGATATCGGCTGTGGGAAGAACAAACGGGAGCCGAAAGCGGTCGGACTCGACATTCGTGACTACGACCCTGTCGACGTGGTCGCAGACATCGACCGGGAGGAACTGCCGTTCGAGAGCGATCGCTTCGAGCGGATTCTAACGTATTCGGTGCTCGAACACATGGAAAACTTGCCGAGCGTGATGGAGAAGATCCACCGAATCGCCGAGGACGGCGCCGTGGTCGAGGGGAAAGTTCCCCACTGGAAGGATCGAAACGCGTACATCGACCCCACTCACAAGCGGTTCTTCGACGAGCGGACCTTCGACTACTGGGATCCGACGACTGAATACGGCGACCTCGAGTACTTCGACGTCGAGTTCCGCGTCCGTCGGTCGCAGCGCGTCCGTCGCCTCCAGTTCTGGAAGTCGCGACCGATCGAGTTCAAGCTGGAGGTCGTCAAATGAGCAGCGACTCCGGACTGACGGTCGTCCTCGGTTGGGACGGGATCGACAACGAACTCGCCACGGAGTGGGAGGTAGCCAGCGCGTTCGGGGAACACACTCGCGAACTGGAAACGTTCGACAACGACCTCCTCGGAAAACCCCATACCCACGAGATATGGCCGTCGATCATCACCGGCCGTCCGCCCGAAGACCACGGCATCTACGCGAAGACGGAGGACGAAGGTGCGGCCTGGAACAGCCGTACTGTCGCTCTCGCCGCGCGGTTGACCAACGGTGTCGTCCCAGAGCGTATCCGGACCTCGATAGGGAAGGCCATCCGAAACGCCGGAGCCGAACTCGACTACAAGACGCCGGCCTACTACCGAGACCGGGGGATCGAAACGGTGTTCGACGGGCGTCAGTCGCTGTCGCTCGCCGTTCCGAACTACCGAACGACCGCGGACGACGCGTTGGATATGCACTTCGACCGCGGCGCGCAGCTCGGCGAGTACCTCAACATCACGACCGACGAGCAGGGGCGGACACGTCACGAGCCGTCCGTCCCGATCCACCGCTTGGAGCAGCGGCTGGTCAGCGAGGCGATGCGGAAACTCGGCGTGGTTCGATCGGCGATCCAGCGGGAGTACGACCTCGTGTTCGTGTGGCTCGGCTACCTCGACACGGTCGGCCATCTCGCTCCGACTGTCGACGAAGACGGATGGCAGCGTCGGGCGTACGAACAGGCGGCGAAGTGGACTCGAGAGGTCCGATCCGATCTCACCGACGCGGACACGTTGCTCTGCGTGTCCGACCACGGACTTCAGGACGGCACCCACAGCCACAGCGCGTTCTTCGGCGCCGACGACGAGGGCGTGACCCGGGAGACGGAGACCGTCCTTGATGTCGCGGCCGCCATCGACGAGGTTACTCGATCTCGGACCGATGCCGGCGTTCCGGAGGTCAGGGACCCCTATCGCCGCGAGACATCGTCGACGACGGGCGAAGCGGAGGCCGTGCGCGATCAACTCTCCGACCTGGGCTACCTATGATCTGGATGATCCCGAAGGAAAAGACGGAAATGACGGCCCGGTGCAGTAGACAATGATGCAGCCCCGCCCTAACGTCCTTTGGATAACCCTCGATAGCGTCCGCGCGGACCACACCACCGTCGGTGGGTACGATCGAGACACGACGCCGAACCTCCAGCGGATCGCCGATTCGGAGGGTGGGGAGTACTTTTCGAACTGCTTCGCTGCGGGAAACGCGACAGCGCTATCCGCCGCCTCGATTTTGACCGGGACGTATCCCTCGCACCACGGGTTAAAGATCTCCAACGAGGCGATCCCCGAGGTGCTCGAAACGGTTCCGGAACGGTTTCGGGACGCCGGTTACGCGACAGCCGGTCTCTCCCGTAACTCCTACGTCAGTTCCGGCACCGGCCTCAACAGGGGTTTCGACAGGTTCGAATGGCTCGCCGCATCGACGCTTCTCGACGTCCTAGATCCGATGACGATAGCGAAGTACCTCCTAAACATCCGTCGTCACTCCGCCGGGGTTACGACCGATACGGCGAAACACGCGACGCCCTACTTGCTCAACGAAGTTACGAAGAACTGGCTCGCCGACTTCGAAGGCGAAGAACCCTTCTTCTTCTACCTTCACTACAACGAGCCACATCGCCCATACTATCCGCCTCTGCCGTATCTCAGCAGGTATACTGACGACCTGGCGATCTCTGCCAAGGAGGCAGCTAATATCGCGATGCGTGTCCACTACCGGATGGATGAGATCGTTGCGAACGACTACGATCTCACAGAGATGGAACAGCGTGCGATCGAAGCGATGTACGACGCCGAAATCGCCTATACCGACGAGATGGTCGGTCAACTGTTCGACCATGTTCAGTCACTCGATCTCGACAACACTGTCGTCGTCATTACCTCTGACCACGGTGAGTTGTTCGGTGAACGCGGTCTACTCGCACATCGCATCGCTATCAACGACGCGGTGACGCACGTACCGCTCGTGGTACACGGTCTCGCCGATGTCGACTACCCGTTCGACGGACTGATTCAACACCTTGATCTCGTACGGACGCTCGCCGAGTTCGCAGAGGTGTCAACCGACGGACTGCAAGGGATCGACATGCGACAAACAACCCGCGAGTACGTCCTCTCACAACGCCAAGAAGCGAACTTCGATCCCTATCTGGAACACAACCCCGACTTCGACACGTCCGGATACCACACCGGCATGCTCACGAGCCTACGGACTCGCGAGTTCAGATATGAAAAGAGCAACGGAAGTTCGCAGTTATTCGAACTCCCCGACGAGACGACCGACACTACCGATCAGTACCCCGACGTGGCTGCCGACTTCGACAACAAGCTCTCCGAGTGGCTCGCTACCGACGGTCAGCCGATAACGACCGGAGAAGAATCCCGTCTCACCGACGAAATGCAGAAACAACTCCAGGATCTCGGCTACATGGAATAATGCGCCTCGGTAGAACTACGCTGATCCACTTCGCGTCGCAGGTCGGGGTTTCACTCGCGGGATTTATTGCTACCTTCGCGATCGCTCGCCTTCTCGGTGCTTCGAGCCTCGGAACGTACGCCATCGCCGTCGCTCTCCTGTTTTGGCTCAACGTGCCGGCGAGCGCCGTCGGCAACGCGATCAACAAGCGCGTCAGCGAGGGGATCGACCGCGGCTCGTATCTCACGGCCGGCTTCGTGCTGAACGCCGCGATTGCGGCCGTAGTCGCGGTCGCTATCGTCATCTTCGCGGGTCAGGTGGATGCTTACGTCGGCGCGTCAGTCAGTGATCTCGTCGCCGCGCTCGTCATCGGCAACGTCGCGCTGATAACCGTCGTCGGTGCTCTCAACGGTCAGAAGAAGGTCGCCCAAACCGGCGTCCTCCGCGCCATCGAGCGCGTCGGTCGGACGGGATTCCAGGTGGCGCTCATCCTACTCAGTTACGGCCTGACCGGCCTCCTCGTTGGCCACGCCGCGTCGCTCGCGGTGGCGGCACTCCTTGGTGTCGTGCTATTCGAGGTGCGGCCCTCGATGCCCGCTCGCGAGCACCTACGCAGTCTGCTCAAGTACGCGCGGTATTCCTGGCTCGGTACGCTCAAGACCCGCGCGTTCGGATGGATGGACACGATCGTGCTCGCGTTCTTCGTACCGTCTGCCCTCATCGGCATCTATGAAGTAACGTGGACGCTCGCGTCGACGCTGGCGCTCGTGAGCAACTCGATCCAAAAGACGCTCTTTCCGGAACTGAGCGAACTCTCCGTCGAAGAAAACTACGACCGCGTTCACCACTTTCTCAACGAGGGGCTGGTGTTCACCGGGATATTCGCGATTCCCGGACTATTCGGCGCCGCCGTTATCGGCCCACGAATCCTGAAGATCTACCGGCCGGAGTTCACCCGCGGTGCGTCAATCCTACTTGTGCTCATCGTCGCCCGCACGCTCGCGGCGTTCGGAACGCAGTTCCTCAGCGCTATCAATGCCATCGACCGGCCCGATGTCGCCTTTCGGATCAACCTCGTCTTCGTCGTCTCGAACGTCGTCCTCAACGTCGTCCTCATCTCGCAGTTCGGGTGGTATGGCGCCGCCGCCGCGACAGCACTCTCTGCGACGATAACGCTGACTCTCGGCTATCTTGCGCTCGTCTCCCTCATCGGTCGACCGGAGATACCATACCGAGAGATCGCTCGCGAATTCAGTGCGAGTCTCGTGATGGCGGGTACGGTGTACGCGATGGCCGGAATGCTTCCGGGATCGCACTACACAACCCTCGCGCTCGTCCTCGTCGGCGGGGCCGTATACGCGGGCGTTCTCGTAGGGCTCTCGAATAGGGTCCGACAGAAGGCCGTCGCGCTACTCCCGGAAGATGTCACTGCGCGATAGCGTCGAGGATCGCCTTGTACCGCTCGACTGCGGCCTCGAACGAGTACTCGTCCTCTATCAGCTCCCGCCCGTTCTCGCTCATCTCGGCGATGTCCTCCTCGTTTAATACCTGGGTTATCTCCGCCGCCATTTCCTGCGGCGACTGCTCAGTCATCAGGACGCCGGTCTCGCCATCCCGAACGACGTCCGGGATGCCGGACACCGGCGTCGCGTACACGGGCGTACTGCAGGCGAGCGACTCGAGGATCGTCGTCGGCAGCCCCTCCGTCGGTTGCGACGGCATGACGAGCAGGCGGAGGTCGTTCAGCTCCGACGGCACGTCGTCGTGGTCGACCCATCCGGCAAGTTCGACGGTCCCGCTCTCGATCTCCGTCGCGAGCTCCCGCTCCAGCCAATCGGAGAGGTCGCCGTCGCCGATGAACCGGAACGTCACGTCGTCCGGAAGGCGGCGGGCGACGTCGGCGAGTTCCCGAACCCCTTTCTCCTCGTCGATTCGACCCAGGAAGCCGACAGTTCGATCGCGCTCCTCGTAAGGGACGGTCACGTCGAACGCGTCCGTGTCGACGTACCGGGCCCCGTTCGGGTAGAGCTTGTGGCGATACGCGTCGAGGTCGAACTGTTCGGCCATCGACGGCGTGTAGGCGATGATGGCGTCCGCGAGGCGGTAGTTCAAGCGCTCAAGCGCCCGAACGCCCCCTGCGAGCGTTCGGGCGACTGGC
The DNA here is from genome assembly GCF_003675875.1 of Halostella limicola. Taxonomy (NCBI): domain Archaea; kingdom Methanobacteriati; phylum Methanobacteriota; class Halobacteria; order Halobacteriales; family Natronoarchaeaceae; genus Halostella; species Halostella limicola. The sequence goes on from NZ_RCDI01000003.1 coordinate 364,764, forward strand.
GACGGCACCAACTCCTCCCAGTTGAGACGGAGCGTCAGCGGCACGTCGCCGCGCGGTTCGACGACCACGGTCTTCCCGAGCAGCCTGGCGGCGAGAACGGGCAGAACGTAGGATGTGGCCCCGAAGAAGAGCACGATCTCCTCCTCGCGGGAGGAGATCGTGCGGCACATCCGCAACTGGTTCAACAGAAACCGCCCGGCGGCGACGGCGATGTTGTCGCCGGCGCCCTTGCGAGTGATCTCGACGACTTCGTGGCGGTCGCGGATGACCGAGTCCGCCGGGAGATCGGCGGTCACCAGCGAGACGCTCGTCACGGCGGCGAGGATCTCCAGAAGCGTCCGGGTTGCGTTCTCTCCGGCAGCCGAGAGTGGATGGGTGACGACGCAGACGCCCGGGTCGTCTTCCGCCCCGCGTGCGTTCCTCACCATTTGAGCACTCCGTAGAGGTACCCGAGGCCGACGACGCCGGTGAAGACACCGAGCATCACCAACTGGAGCACCGCCGTCCCCGACCGCGTCGTCACTGTCCGCTTCGCCCGATCCGGGACGAACCGGAACAAGAGGTCGCCGAGGAACTCGCTCTCCTCGCCGGTCGAGTCGGGCACGAGCGTCTCCATCGCGCGCTTCGAGTAGCCCTGCCAGAACGCCCGTTCGAGGAGCCAGACGGGGTCGGTGCGGTATTCGAACACCTTGTGTGCGACCTCTGCGTCGGGGTTGTACCAGACGCCTTCGCCGTACTCGCGCTCCAGTCGGGCGCACAGTTCCGTTTCGCCGCCCTGCAGGTTCTTGTCGCCCTTCCGGCCACCGATGTCGGGGTCAAAGCCGTCGAGTTCGAGGAAGGCGTCGCGACGGAAGGAGATGTTCGACCCGAACGTGTTGCGCACCTCGGTTTCGCCGTCAGCAAATCCGCGGTGGGTGACGCCGACCAGCCAGTAGAACTCCGCGGGGAGAAAGGCGGGCTTCCCGGCGACCCAGGCGGGGGTCATCTTCCCGCCAGCGGCGACGGCGTCGCGGCGCTCGTACGTGTCCACGAGTTCCGCGGCCCACTCGTCGTCGGGCACGGCGTCGTCGTCGATGAACGCGACGACGTCGCCCGAGGCCATCTCGGCGCCCCGATTGCGGCACTTCAGGAGCCCGAGGTTCTCGTCGTTGCAGTGGAGGACGACGCCGTCGCGGTCGCCGTAGTCCTCCCGCACACGCTCGTACACCTCCTCGGTGCCGTCGACGACCACGACCAGTTCCACGTCGTCGTGCGTCTGGTCGAGGACGGCGTCGGCGGCCTCCCGGAAGTGGTCGTACATCTCCAGGGAGTACGTGCACAGAACGACTGAAACCCTCATTACGACTCGGTTCGACCCCGCGACAGTAGTCGTTTTCCCTCCGAGACGACCGCGTCCGACCCCGCTGCAGTACCAGATAAAGTACAGGAATTCTGGTCCGTATCACAAGGCCTATAGGCGCCTTAGCAGTTGCTCAAGCTAATGAGTAGCGAGACCGAAACCGTCGAGGACGAGTCCACGAGCGAGAGCTCGGTCCTCGACATCTGGGAGGACTGGTACCACGTGCCGGTGCTCTCCGTGCTTATCGCGTTCATGTTCTGGGTCCGCATCCAGGCGCGCGATAACTTCACGCGAACCGGCGAAGTCCTTTTCAGAGGTAACGACGCGTACTACCACCTCCGCGAGGTTCAGTACACGGTCGCGAACTGGCCCTGGACGATGAGCTTCGACCCGTGGACGTACTTCCCTTACGGGAACAGTTCCGGCGGTCAGTTCGGGTCGCTGTTCGACCAGATCGTGGCGACCGCCGCGCTGGTGGTCGGCCTCGGCGACCCCTCCGCCGAGACGGTCCGACTGACTCTCCTGTACGCGCCGGCGGTCTTCGGGACGCTGATGGCGATTCCGATCTACTATCTCGGCAAGCATTACGCCGGGCGCATCGGCGGCGTCTTCGGCGTGTTCGTGCTCGCACTGCTCCCGGGGACCGTCCTCTCCCGCTCGACCGTCGGGTTCGGCGACCACCACATCGCCGAGGCCTTCTTCGTCTCTATCGCCATTCTCGCGGTGGTCAAGGCGCTCCGCGTCGCCCAGCGCGAGAAGCCGGTGTACGAACTCGTCGAGGACCGCGACTGGGCGGCGCTCCGCGAGCCCGGTCTCTACAGCGTCCTGGCCGGCGTCGCCATCGCGCTGTACCTCTGGACCTGGCCGCCGGGGATCATCTTCGTAGGCATCCTCGGCGTCTTCTTCACCGTCGCGCTCACTCTCGACTACGTCCGCGGCCGGAGCCCGGACCACGCGGCGTTCGTCGGCGTCGTCAGCCTCCTGACGACCCTCCCGCTGCTGGTCTTCAAGACCGGCTCCCTCGGGTTCGAGACGACGACCATCTCGCTGATCCAGTACTTCATCGTGTTCGCGGTCGCCGCGGGCACGGCGTTCATGGCGTGGCTGGCCCGCGAGTGGGACGACCGAGAGATCGACCGCCTGCTCTACCCGGTCGCGATCGGCGGCATCCTGGTCGTCGGGACCGGCCTGTTCGCGGTGGTCCTCCCGGACGCCTTCTCGCTCATCCAGCGAAACGTCACTCGCGTCCTCGCGTTCGGCCAGAGCGACACCGCCCGAACCGTCGGCGAGGTCCAGTCCGTGCCGCTCGACAGCGTCGGTAACTTCATGACCGGCCAGTACGGCCTGACGTATCTCACCGCGGTGTTCGCGCTGTTCTGGCTGGCCTCACAGGTGGCCTTCTCCGGCCGCAGCTACCGGTCCGAGAACCTGTTCCTCGTCGTCCTCACCGTCTTCTTCACGCTGATGGCGCTGACCCAGCGGCGCTTCAACTACTACCTCGCCATCTCCGTCGTCGTGCTGAACGCGTGGCTGTTCGGGCAGGCGATCCGCCTCATCGACTTCCCGACGACCGTCGACCGCCTCTCGGACGTCGAGGGCTATCAGGTGCTGACGCTGTTCGCCATCCTGCTGCTGGTGACCGTCCCGCTGGCCCCGCCGCTGGCCCCGACGACGGCCGTCGCCGCCGGGAACAGCACCGGTCCCGGCGACTCTGTCTACTGGTCGCAGAGCGGTGACTGGATGCAGAACAACACGCCCGCGCCGGGGACCTACGCGAACCCGGACGGCGAACCGATGGAGTACAACGACGGCTTCGAGCAGACCGAGGATTACGACTATCCCGAGGGCGCCTACGGCGTCATGTCGTGGTGGGACTACGGGCACTGGATCACCGTCGAGGGCGAGCGTATCCCGAACGCTAACCCGTTCCAGCAGGGCCCGCGGCCCGCCTCCGAGTTCCTCCAGACGAACTCCGAACAGCGCGCCGAACTGGTCCTCGAAGCGCTCCCCTCGCTCGACGAGCGCGACGAGCACATCAGCAACCTCTCCAACGACGAGCTCCGGCAGATAATCGAGAATCAGAACGAGGTCGAACAGCGAGAGGACACCCGCTACGTGATGATCGACGACCAGATGGCGAGTGACAAGTTCGGACCGATCACCCGATGGGCCGGCCCGGACCGCTCCGAGTACTACAGCACACAGGAGCAGACCGTCACCTACCCCAACCAGGGCGTCCAACAGCAGGCCAACGTGCTCTCGATGAACGAGCGGTTCGAGAACACGATGCTCGCGCGACTGTACTACCACGACGCGCAGGGGCTCTCGCACTACCGCCTCGTCCACGAGACCCGCGACAACTCGGTCATCCTCAGCATCGCCCAGCGGGGCCAGTCGACGACGCAGGCGACGGGGATCATCAACCGGCGGTACACCACCCGCCTCGCGAACCTGCTCCAGCGCGCCGACCTGGGCTACTACGACGTCCGGCAGGAGTCGCGCGTCAAGACCTTCGAGCGCGTCGAGGGTGCCACCATCGAGGGGAGCGTCGACGCCGACAACGCGACCAACGTGACGGCGTTCGTCCACCTCAACGGCACTCACGACCAGCGCCAGTTCACCTACTACCAGACCGTTCAGACGGACGAGAACGGCGACTTCAACGTGACCGTGCCGTACGCCACGGAGGAGCAGCTCGGCCCCGACGACGGGTACACGAACTCCAGCGTCCGCGCGACGACTAACTACACCGTGTTCACCGGCAGCGTCGACCAGAACGTCCAGACGCTCAGCGCCCGGCAGGTCTTCCAGAACCTCGAACAGCCGGGCCAGACCGGCCGCGTCGACGTGCCCGAGTCCGCCATCCACGAGGGCGACACCGTCACGGTCGAGATGGAGTCGATCAGCGAGGACATGGTCCCGAACGCCTCCGAGAACGGCACTGACGGGAACGCGACCGACAGTAACACCACGGACGGCGACACCAGCGACGGTAACACCTCGGACGGCAACGACACCGACGGTAACGCCTCGGACGACGGGACGAACGCGGCGCTCGGCGCCCGGACGCTCATCGCCTGATGGTCCGGGGCCCCGAGGACTCCGAGCGGAGCGTTCGCGGCTCCGTCGACGCCGAGAGCACCGTCTCGGGTACCGTCGGCTCGCTCCGGGAGTGGGCGTCGATATACCTGAAGGGGTTCTTCATGGGGAGCGCCGACACCGTCCCCGGCGTCTCCGGCGGCACCATCGCCCTGATAACGGGGATCTACGAGCGCCTCATCGCGGCGCTGACGGCGATCGACCCGCGGATACTCCGCGACGTTGTCCGCCCCCACGACGCCGACGCGCGGGAGAGAGTCCGAGTCCAGCTCGTGCGGATGGACGTGGTCTTCCTGCTCACGCTCGGTCTCGGGATGATCACCGCGTTCGTCAGCCTCGCGCACGCGCTCGAGCGCGCCGTCCACCAGTATCCCGCACCGACGTACGCCTTCTTCTTCGGCCTCATCGGCGCGTCGGCGGTGGTCCTCTACGAGCAGGTCGACGTGAGCACGCCGCGGCGACTCGGCGTCGCCGTCTTCGGGGTCGCGTTCGCGGCCGCGGTGACGGGGCAGGCGTCGGCGGGCGTCTCCCACGCGCTCCCGATGATCCTCTTCTCGGGCGCGCTCGCCGTCTGCGCGATGATCCTGCCGGGCGTCTCCGGTTCCTTCCTGCTCATCCTGGTCGGCCAGTACGAGTACATGCTCGGCGCGCTCAACCGGTTCACCGGGTCCATCGTGGGCCTCGCAAGCGGCGGGACGCCGGCGGACGTGCTCGGGGCCGCCCCGCCCGTCGTCACGTTCGTGGTCGGCGCGCTCGCGGGGCTGCTCACGCTCGCGCACGTCGTCGACTGGGCGCTCGATAACCACCGGGCGGCGACGCTGACCTTCCTCGTGAGCCTGATGGTCGGCGGGCTTCGCCTGCCCGCCGAGCGGGTACTCGCCGCGGAGTCCGCGAGCGCGACGCTCGTCGCCGTCGGTCTCGTCGCCGGCGCGGCGCTGGTGTTCGCGGTCGATCACCTCACTGACGATCTGGAGTACGCGTAGAAACCGCCCGATCGCCTTTCTCGAACCGCGACCACACCGCACTCACCCTACCCGACGCGGCGGAAGACGAGCGTCGGGAACCGCGGTTCGACGCGGCTGGGTCGCCGGCCGCTCCCGTCGGCGTCGCCCGCACGGACGCGTTCGAGGATCCCGCTCTCTGCGAGTTCGTAGAGGAACCGCTCGACGGTGCCCTCGGTGAGTTCGGACCCGTCGGCGACCGCGGCGGCGGCCTCGCGGAGCGTCGGCGTGCCGTCGAGCCGCAGCAGTTCCGAGAGCACGCGCCGGCGGTTCTCGGGAAGTGTGAGCACGCGCCCGACGTGGACGCAGTTCTCGGGGACGGCGTCGATGCCGGCGTCCACGTCGCTCGCGCGGATACGCTCGGCGGCGTCGCCGTGGGCGACGGCGGCGGCGCCGAACGCGGCCGCCAGCGCGTCGTGGGCGTCGCCCTCGGCCCACTCCGCGATCCGCCGGGCCTGTCCGTGCCTGAGCGCGCCGCTGGTCAGCGCCTGCGAGGCGCGGGTCGTCAGGATATCGACGAGGGCGTGCTGTCGGTACTCGGGGACGTGGACGGTCTCGCCCGTCCAGTCCTCCGGGACGTCGCGGCCGATGGCGAGCAGGGCGACCGCGTCGTCGACGGGGGCGAGCCACTCCCGGACGTCGTTCACGGACACGTCCTCGGTCTCACCGACGTGGTCGACCGCGATGACGGCCCGCCGCGTCGGCGAGCGGAACTGCCCGCGCAGGCGCTCGCGGAGCGTATCGGTGCCGACGCCGCGTTCTGGCACCGACTCCTCGACGACGGCGTTGAGCAGCGTGTGGTAGAAGCGGAACTCGCTGGTCGCGCCGTAGGCGTCGACGCGGACGAACTGGACGGTCCGCTCCGCGCTCCCGGCGCGGGTTGTGGTCCCGATCTGCTCGCGCTGTCTGCCGACCTGGTCGTTCAGGCCGGCGAACAGCGCCGAGACCAGCCCGGACTTCCCGGACCCCTTCGGACCGTAGACCGCAACGTCGTCGGGGAGCCCCTGGTGGAACACGGGGTCGAGCACGTCGAGCAGGCGTTCGAGGACGGGCCCGCGGCCGACGGGTTCGGCCATGTGGACGGCGGGGTTCAACGGGCTCCAGTCGACGACGAGGCCGCCCTCTCGCGTCCTCGTCTGCCGCCTGGCGATGCGGTCTGTGAGGTCCATGGATCGCTCCGCGGTCACTCCTCGACGATGGCGGCGTCCAGCAGTTCGAGGGTGTGACGGACGTCGTACCCCGTCCCGTGTTCCATCTGCATCGCGCAGGTCGGACACTCCGTCAACCCCGTCTCGGCGTCGGCGGCTTCCATGTGCTCGAACATCTCCTCCCCGATCTTCATAGACGTGTCGTAATTCTCCTCTTTCCAGCCGTACGTGCCGCTGATGCCCGAGCAGGAGTCGCCGACGTCGGTCGCCTCGACGCCGTCGATCCGGTCCGCGACCTCGACCGCCTGCCCCTCCAGCCCCTGGTTGCGGGCGTGACAGGGGGCGTGGTAGGCGAGGTCGGGGAAGTCGGCGTCGGCGTCCTCCAGTGCGCCGTCCAGGTCCTCGTGGATGCGGAGGTACTCGACGGCCTCGTAGGTGTGCGCCGCCAGGTCCTCGATCCCGTGGATGTCGAACAGTTCGGGGTACTCCTGGCGCAGCGACATCGAGCAGGAGGTGCAGGAGGCGACCACGTCCGCGCCCTCGCCGATGGCCGCGACGAGCTCCTCGACGTTGGTCTCGGCGGCGCGGCGCGCGTCGTCGAGCATCCCGTTCGCGAACATCGGCGTCCCCGAGCAGCGCTGGGGCGGCACCATGACCTCGTAGCCGAAGTGTTCGAAGACGCGGACCATCGACTTGCCGACCTCCGGCGTGTTGTAGTTCGAGTAACAGCCGTGGAAGTAGGCGACGCGCTTGTCCGGGTTCGACACCTGCGCGCCGCCGCGGTCCTCCCACCACTCGCGGAACGTCTGGGTGGCGAACTCCGGCATCTCGCGCTCGCCGGAGATGCCCATCACCTTCTCGCCGAGCCACGTCGTGACGCCGAGCCCGGCGACGAAGTTCGCGACGCGGGGCATCTTGCTCGCGATGCTCGCGAAGAAACGGTAGTTCGAGAGGATCCGGTTGCGGACGTACTCCCGCGAGAGCTTGTCCATCTGTTCGTCGACGTACTCCCCGCGGGCCGTGTTGTGCATCTGGCTCAGGGGGACGTTCGACGGGCACGCGCCGTCACAGCGCATGCAGTTCGAGCACTTCATCACGGAGTCGTCGATGTCGCGGTCCTCCTTGCGCTTGAGCCGCCACTGCTCCGGGCCCTGAAACTTCGGCCCGGGGAAGTCGTCGTCGACCTCCGCGACGGGGCAGTTCGTATCGCAGGTCGAGCACTTGTAGCAGTCGTCGGAGCCGGGGCGGAGGTCCATCTCCGTCTCGTCGCCGAACACCTGTACCGGTTCGAACTCGTCGTCTGGAGATTCTGCGTCGCTCATTGTGTATCACCGTGGATCGTCGCTCCGTCCGTCGCGCCGGCGACGGCCGCGCCCGCCGCGTCCCCCGCGGCGTACCCGGTCGCGAGGGAGACGCCGCCGCCGGACTTCTCGGCCGCGAAGTCGTAGCCGCCGAGCGCGCTCCCGGCGCCCCGGAGGTTGTCGTAGTCGATGCTCCCGTCCGCAGTCAGGGGGTGCAGGTCGCGGTCGACGTCCACGCCGAAGCGGGCGAAGGCGTGGTCGTCGAACGCGTCGTCCTCGAACCAGTCGTACCGGTCCGCGGGCTGTGGCACGTAGCAGTCGAAGACGGCTTCGCGCACCCCGTCCCGGTCCGAGTCGATCCCTTTGCCGACGAGTCCGCCCGTCGCGAGGACGAACTGGTCGGCGTGGTAGGGGACCTTCCGGCGGCCCCGGTCGACGTACACGGCCTCCACCCGGTCGCCGTCCGTCTCCGCGCCGACCGCCGGGTTTCCGGACTCGACGCGGACGCCCGCCTCCTCCAGCGCTTTGTAGAGTCGGTCCTCAAGGCGGAGGCCGGGGAGGCTCGGCGGCCCCATCGGTACCTCGAACACGTCCGCGCCGAGTTCGGCTTCGAGGTCCGCACGGACCCCGGCGGGGTCGTCGTCGCCGAGGACGGCGGGGAAGCCGACGCGCTCCTCGTCGCCGAGGTACCGCTTCACTGTCTCCGCCAGCGCCGTCCGCGCGGGCGTTCCGTCGAGGTTCTCGTCCCGGTCGAGCGCGTGGGCGTACCGCGTCACCTTCGCGTCGGCGCGGAACTCGCCGGGGAACCGCACCGTGACGCCGCGGGCGTCGAACGGGACGCCCGCCGCGTCGAGGTGGCTCGCCGCCATCGGCGCGTCGAAGTCCGTCAGCGCCTCGAAGCCGACCAGCAGGGCGTCCCGTCCGTCGCTGGCGAGGCCGGCCGCGGCCGATGCCGGGTAGCGCGCCGTCGGCTTCACCGTCCCGCCGTGGGTCGGCACGAGGGCGTTCGTATCGGTGTGGCTCCCCCGATACATATCGCCGACCGTGTCGTCGAACAGCGAGAACCCCTCGCGGACGGCCGTCTTCCCGACGCGCTCGTAGGGATGGCCTTCGGGGAGGTCGTCTATCGCGTCGAACGGGTCGACGATCGGGCCGTCGCCGTCGGGCGCGTAGCCGAGCGCGTCGACGAGACCGCTCGCGGACCGGAGCGTGCTCTGCTTGTGAGAGATCAGTCGCACGTCCGCGCGGTCGCTCGCGGCGAGCGCGGCCGCGACACCCGCGACGCCGCCGCCGACCACGAGCACGTCGTCGCTAATCGCCATGGTCGCCCCCGTCGGTCGCCACGCCGCGCTCCCCCTCCCCGCCGGCCGTCGCGTCGGTTCCGTCGTCGAAGGCAGCGTAGTCGACGCCGCCGGTCGCCGCGGGGTCGGCGTCGCGGTTCATCGTCGTCGCGTGGAGCGCGTAGTTCAGCATCGCCTGCGAGAGCTGTTCGCCCCAGAGGGCGTGGCGCTCGCCCTTCCACCGCTCCTGGTACAGCTCGTCGAGCGCCTGGCGGGCCGTCGGCTCGTCGTACTCGGGGTGCAGTTCCGCCGCCATCCGGTGACAGCAGAAGCCGCCCTGGCAGTTGCCCATCGACGCGCGGGTGCGGATGCGGACGGCGTTCAGGTCGGTCCCGGACTGCTCGATGGCGTCCTGCACCTCGGCGCGCGTGACGGCCTCGCAGTCACAGACCACGGGGTTCGGGTCGACGCTGGAGAGCACCTCCTCGGCGCGGGAGCCGAGGCGGTTCGCGCTCCGGCGGGCGATCGGCGAGCGCAGGCCGAAGCGGTCCATCCCCTCGTCGAGCACCGACGCGTCCTCGCTCCCGGGGAGCGGCACGTCCGCGGTGCGACACTCCGCGGAGACCCCGAGCTGGTTGCAGACGTGGTCGCTGATCTCCTCGGCCATCATCCGGTAGGTGGTGAACTTCCCGCCGACGATGGAGGTCATCCCGTTCAGGTCGTCGCGGTCCTCGTGGTCGAGCAGGAAGTAGTCCCGCGTGATGTCCGTGGGGTCGTCGCTACCGACCTCCGGCGGCTCGTACAGCGGTCGGACGCCCCAGAACGACCGGATGGTGCGGGCCTCCTCCAAGATGGGGACGAGTTCTTTCAGCGTGTCTATCATCAGGTCGACCTCCCACTGCTCCTCGGGATAGTTCTCGGGGTCTTCCACCTCCTCGTCGGTCGTACCGAGGATCGCCGTCGTCTCGTGGGGGACGACGATGTCCGCGTCGCCTTTCGGCCGGCACCGGTTGACGACGGTGTCGACCTGCCGGCAGTTCATGATCGTCATCACGCCCTTCGACGGGCGTACCTCGATGTCGACGCCGGCCATGTCGCCGATCTGTCCCGCCCACGCGCCCGTCGCGTTGACGACGTACTCGGCGTGGATGTCCTCCGTCGACCCGACTTTCTGGTGTTCGCGCTTGCCCGGCCCGCTCTCGTGGCGCACCGTCACGCCGGTGACGCGGTCCTCGTCGCCGAGCAGGTCGACGACCTCGGCGTGCGTCTCGATCCGCGCGCCGTGGTTCTCGGCGCTGACCGCGTTGGCGACGCAGAGACGGAACGGGTCGATCGCCCCGTCGGGCACCCAGATGGCGCGTTTCACGTCCTTCGCCAGGTACGGTTCGACCTCGCGGGCCTCCTCGGCGGTGAGCTCCTCGGCCGGGATGCCACACTCCCGACAGCCCTCCAGTTTCTCCCGGAAGTACTCGTCCGAGTCCTCGGGCCGCTGGACGAAGAGGCCGCCCGTCTCCTCGACGCAGTGGCTCGCGATGTCCCGGAGGACGTAGTTCTCCTCAATGCACTCCTCCGCGCTGGCCTGGTCGGCGACCGCGTAGCGCCCGCCGCTGTGGAGCAGGCCGTGCATCCGCCCGGTCGTGCCGTGCGTGAGGTTCCCTTTCTCGACGAGGGTGACCTCGACCCCGCGCATCGCCAGGTCCCGAGCGATGCCGGTGCCGGTCGACCCCCCGCCGATCACCAGTACCTCAGTTGTGTGAGTCATCCGTTTTATCGAAGGTTGTGATGCTACCACTTTACTTTACCGCCCCTACTCGATAACTAGTAAATTATCCGATTTCATAACCTTCTGGGGCGAGGGAAAGGCCATATAACCCGCTGAAGACGCGTGTCAGGGAAAGTTTTATAATGAAAGTGCTTACTGTTTATTCGTAGAGCGGCACTGCACGTAAAGACAGTGCGGGGCCGTACGTCCGGCAGTGGCCGGCGCTAACCACTGGTGATAGCAAATGACGAACGACACATACGTAGGAGCGGTCGACCAGGGGACGACCGGGACCCGCTTTATGGTCTTCGACCACAGCGGGCAGGTCGTCGCGAACGCGTACGAGAAACACGAACAGATCTACCCGGAACCCGGCTGGGTCGAGCACGACCCGATGGAGATCTGGGAGAACACGAAGGAAGTCGTCACCCGCGCGCTCGAAGAGGCCGGCCTCGAGGCCGACCAACTGGAGGCACTCGGCATCACGAACCAGCGCGAGACGACGCTCCTGTGGGACGCGGAGACCGGCAAGCCGGTCCACAACGCCATCGTCTGGCAGGACCGGCGGACGACCGACCGCGTCGAGGAACTCGAAGATCAGGGGAAAGTCGAGGAGATCCGCGAGAAGACGGGGCTGGAGGCCGACGCGTACTTCTCGGCGACGAAGGCCGAGTGGCTGCTCGAGAACGCCGATCCGATCAAGATGGAGCGCAGCCGTCCCGAGGACATCGAGGACCGCGCCGAGCGCGGCGAGATCCTCTTCGGGACGATCGACACCTGGCTCATCTACAACCTGACGGGCAACCACGTGACGGAGGTGACCAACGCGTCGCGGACGATGCTGTACAACATCCGCGACCTGGAGTGGGACGACGACCTCCTCCGGGAGTTCGACGTCCCCCGCGAGATGCTACCGGAGGTGCGCCCGTCCAGCGACGACGACTACTACGGACACACCGACCCCGACGGCTTCCTCGAAGCCGAGATCCCGGTCGCGGGCGCGCTCGGCGACCAGCAGGCCGCGCTGTTCGGCCAGACCTGCTTCGACGAGGGCGACGCGAAGAACACCTACGGGACCGGCTCGTTCTTCCTGATGAACACCGGCAACGAGGCCGTCGAGAGCGACCACGGTCTCCTCACGACGATCGGCTTCCAGCGCTCCGGCGAACCCGTTCAGTACGCGCTGGAGGGGGCCATCTTCGTCACCGGCGCGGCGATCGAGTGGCTGGAGGACGTGGACCTCATCGACGACGCCGCCGAGACGGCGTCGCTCGCCCGCAGCGTCGACTCGACGGACGGCGTCTACATGGTGCCGGCGTTCACGGGCCTCGGCGCGCCCCACTGGGACCAGCGCGCCCGCGGCACCATCGTGGGGATGACCCGCGGCACGCGCAAGGAGCACATCGTCCGCGCGACGCTGGAGAGCATCGCCTACCAGACCCGCGACGTCGCCGAGGCGATGGAGGCGGACTCCGGCATCGAGATGGGTCAGCTGCGCGTCGACGGCGGCGCGGTCAAGAACAACTTCCTCTGCCAGCTGCAGGCCGACATCATCGACACCGGCATCGTCCGTCCCGAGGTCGACGAGACGACCGCGCTCGGCTCCGCGTACGCCGCGGGGCTGGCGACGGGCTACTGGGAGACGGTCGACGAACTCCGCGACAACTGGCAGATCGACCGGGAGTTCGAGCCGGAGATGGAGAACTCGAAGGCCGACAAGATGTACAGCCGCTGGGACGACGCGATCGAGCGCGCGAGCGACTGGGCGCGCGACGGGGGTGAGTGACCGATGGGTATCCAGGCGATCATCGACAGCGTCACGCTGTCGCTCATCATCGCCGCTTTCGCCGGCGGGGCGTTCGGCGCGGCGCTCGGGGCGCTGCCCGCGTTCTGTTTCACCGGCTTCATGGTGATCGCCGGCGAGGCGAGCAACCTCGTCACCGGCGAACTCGCCCAGACCGGCGCTATCGAGGAGGCGGTCGGCACCGGGATCACCGGTTCCGTGGCGTTCGGCCCGGTGTTCGGCCCGCACATCTCCTTCGCGGGCGGCGCGGCGGCCGCGGCTTACGCAGCGAAGAAAGGGTACATGGACACCGGCTTCGACTACCACGAGGCCAAGAACATCACCTTCGCGCTGGGGACGAAACCCGACGTGCTGATCGTCGGGGGGCTCTTCGGGATCCTCGGCATGGTGATTCGTCAAGTCTCGGCCGGATTCGCCATGCCCTGGGACCCGATCGCGATGGGCGTCGTGCTCTCGGCGCTGTTCCATCGCCTCATCCTGGGCTACAGCATTATCGGGGTGACGAAGAACGGGCTCCTCGACATGACGCCGTTCGAGCGCGAGGAGATGCGGACGGCCGCCGCCGGCGGCGGCGGCGCCGCCGACGGTCCCGAGAGCGCGGCGGACGGCGGCGCGGTGCAGTCGGACCGCCTGCTCGTCGAGCCGTGGCTCCCCCACCAGTACAAGTGGGGTAACGTCGCCATGATCGGGCTCGTGACCGGCATTCTGGGCGCGTACACCGCCCTGCAGACCGGGAGCGCGTTCCTGGCGTTCGGCATCAGCGCCGCGTCGCTCACGTTCCTCAACCTGGGCGTCGAGCAGATCCCCGTCACCCACCACATGACGCTCACGTCGAGTACGATCGCGCTCGCGGTCGTGGAGAGCGGCGACGCCGCACTCGCGGGGCTCTCGGACCCCGCTGCGGTGATCATCGGTGCGCTCATGGGCGTCGTCTGCGCGCTGTTCGGCGAACTGTTCCAGCGGGTGTTCTACGCCCACGGCGACACCCACTGGGACCCGCCCGCGGCGGCAATCGTCTTCGGGACGTTCATCATCGGGATCATGGCCATCGTCGGCCTGCTGCCCACGTCGGTGTGGGTGCCGCTCCCGTAACGCCGTCCGGTTTCGCCGCGACTCTCTTTTGACGAGGTTAAGTGCCTCCCCCCGCGAGAGGTGCGTATGGACGTACCCCCGCTCGCGCTGGACATCGACGGGACGCTGACCAGGCCGGACGGCGGCATCGACCCCCGGACGTTCGACGCGATCCGGGACTGGCCCGCGGACGTGGTCGTCGCCACTGGCAAGTCGTTCCCCTACCCGGTCGCGCTCTGTCAGTTCGTCGGCATCGAGGAGCGGGTGATCGCGGAGAACGGCGGCGTCGTCTGCACCCGCGACGAGGTGTCGGTCGAGGGCGACCGCGAGGCCGCGCGGGCGGTCGCCGAGGAGTTCGTCACGCTCGGCCACGACCTCGGCTGGGGCGACGCCGACCTGATCAACCGCTGGCGGGAGACCGAGATCGCGGTCCGGCGGACCGCTCCGCTGGAACCGCTCGAAGAGCTCGCCGCGGACCACGGGCTCACCGTCGTCGATACGGGCTACGCCTATCACGTGAAGTCGCCGGTCGTGAGCAAGGGGGCCGGACTGGAGGCCATCTGCGACCTCCTCGGCCACGACCCCGAGGACTTCGTCGCGGTCGGCGACAGCGAGAACGACGTCTCGACGTTCGCGACGGTCGGCCGGAGTTTCGCCGTCGCCAACGCCGACGATGCGGCGCGGACCGCGGCAGACGAGATAACCGACGGCGCACACGCTGCGGGGTTCCTCGAAGCGATAGAAGCGGTGCGCGGCGAGTGACCGGACGGAGTCGTCCGGCCGGCCTCAGGGCAAGCTGATACCGCGGCGCGAGAGGTGTTTGCTCGCCTCCTTAATCTCGACGGGACTGCCGATGATCCGGTAGCACTCGCCCTCCTCGTAGATCGTCAGCACGAACCGCTCGCGGAGCTCGGCCTTGATGTCCTCGGCCCGCCCGTCCAGGTCGTCTCGGGGGAGGACGATCTGCGTACTGTCACGCAACCTGGACGGATCGGGCATCCTCTAGTGGTTGCGAGCGTTGGCCGGCGTATTAACGTATCGAAGTTCCCTCTCGAACGGCGGTGCCGAAGCGGTTCCGCGGGGACCGGGGCGGAAGGAAGGGTTTTTCGGCGTCCGTGGCCGATTCACACCTAATGGGGCTCGAAGAGGAGATCGAGGAACTCGAGGAGGAAATCGCCAACACTCCCTACAACAAGTCCACCGAGGCCCACATCGGCCGGCTGAAGTCGAAGCTCGCGGAGAAGAAGGAGAAACTCCAGAACCAGTCCTCCGCCGGCGGCGGCACCGGCTACCACGTCGAGAAGCACGGCGACGCCACCGTCGCCCTCGTCGGGTTCCCGAGCGTCGGCAAGTCGACGCTTCTGAACGCCATGACCAACGCCGACAGCGAGGTCGGCTCCTACGAGTTCACCACCCTCGACGTCAACCCCGGCATGCTGGAGCACAACGGCGCGAACATCCAGATGCTCGACGTCCCCGGCCTGATCGAGGGCGCCGCGAGCGGCCGCGGCGGCGGACAGGAAGTGCTGTCGGTCGTTCGGGCCGCGGACCTCGTCGTCTTCGTCCTCTCCGCCTTCGAGATCGACCAGTACGAGCGCCTGCGCGAGGAGCTGTACAAGAACAAGATCCGCCTCGACCAGGAGCCCCCGCGCGTCTCGATCAACAAGAAGGGGAAGGGCGGCCTGAAGGTCAACGCCAGCGTCGACCTCGACGTCTCCGAGGACGTGATCAAGGAGGTCCTCCGCGAACAGGGCTACATCAACGCCGACGTGGCCATCGGCGAGCGGATGGACGTCGACCGGCTCATCGACGGCGTGATGGACAACCGGATCTACCTGCCCTCCGTCGTCACCGTCAACAAGGCGGACCTCATCGACCCCGACTACCTCCCGACGGTCAACGAGAACCTCCGCGAGCACGACATCGACCCGGACGAGGCCATCTTCATCAGCGCCGAGGAGCAGAAGGGCCTCGACGCGCTGGCCGAGCGCATCTGGGAGGAACTCGGCCTGATGCGCATCTACATGGACAAGCCCGGCCGCGGCGTCGACTACGAGGAGCCGCTCGTGCTCGAACAGGGGAGCACGATCGAGGACGCCTGCCACAAGCTCGGCGGCGAGTTCGAGGAGCGGTTCCGCTTCGCTCGCGTCAGCGGCCCGAGCGCGAAACACGACGAACAGCAGGTCGGACTGGACCACGAACTCGCCGACGAGGACGTGCTCCGCATCACGACCCGGAAATGACCGGCCGTGGCGACGGCCGCCGCCTCGCGTCGCTCTGTCTCCTCGCGTTCCTTCCGTGGACCGCGACGATATACCCCGGCGGCACCGGGCTCGTCTTCCCCTGGGGACTGCTCTCGACGTCGCCGACGTTCGGCCTCGTGCCGATAACCGAGTATTACTTTACGCACACGTACGCGCAGGGCCTCCCGCCGCACCTGCTCGCCTGGGGCGTGGGGACCCTCGTCTACGCGTTCGCCGTCGTGAGCGCCGCTATCGGGACGACGACGGGGCGGGAGGACCGGCGAGTCACGGCGGCGCTCCTGCTGGTCGCGGCCGTGGCGCACCTCCGGTTCACCGTCGGGACGGACCACGGCGGGATCACGTCGGTCCCCGTCGGTCCCGCGGCGCTTCTCCTCGTCGCCTGGTGGTTCCACGCCGGCGACCTCCGCCGGATCACTGCCCCTTGAGTCGGCGTGTCGCGCGCTGGCGAAGCGGAACAGCCCGCTCCTTCCAGTATTCTTTTCGCTCCGGCCGCGAAACGTTCGCCCATGAGCGCACCGCTCGACCACGTGATGATGCGCGTCGAGGACATGGAGGAATCGCTGGAGTGGTACCAGTCCCACTTCGACTACGAGGAGAAGGGCCGCTGGGAGGCCGACACCTTCACCAACGTCTTCCTCGGCCCCGAGGACAAACACGACGAGGGGGCGCTGCTCGAACTCACCTACAACCACGACGGTCGTTCCTACGACATGGGCGACGCGTGGGGCCACATCGCCGTCCGCGTCGAGGACGTGTACGAGGCGTACGACGAACTGATGGACCAGGGCGTCGAGGACTACCGCGACCCCGACTCCTGCGGCGGGCAGTACGCCTTCGTCACGGACCCGGACGGCCACGAGATCGAGATCGTCGAGCGCGACCACGGCGCGCGGTGGAGTCTCGACCACACGATGATCCGCGTCGAGGACGTGGAGCGTTCCATCGGCTGGTTCGCGCGCGTGCTCGACTACGAGATGTTCCGCCGGAGCGAGCACGACACCTTCGCGCTTTACTTCATGAAACCCCGCGACGCCGCCGACGAGCAGATGTCCGTCGAACTCACCTTCAACTACGACGGCAGCACGTACGAACTGGGCGACGCGTGGGGGCACGTCGCCGTCGAGGTCGACGACCTGCAGGGCTTCTGGGACACTGCGATGGAGCGCGGCGCGGAGGACTACCGCGACCCCGAGTCGTGCGACAACATGTACGCCTTCACGGAAGATCCCGACGGGCACGAGGTCGAGATAGTTACCGAAGACTGATTCCGTCGGCCGTCCCCGCGAGGGGAAATTCGCCACCCGGGACGGTGAAACGCGTCATGTGAGTACGGCCGACAGAACGAACCTCTGACGCCGCGTCAGACACCCGTCGGATTCTTTGAACGAATTCTCGCTGTTTCGTTTATATACTCTCCTCCGTCCGGCCCCGACGACTGATTTCGCAAATATCGGGCGTTAGTGGCTGTCTCCGGCTTTGTGAAGGATTACCACACACATCAACCACCACAAAGCATTTATAACGACGGGACATCGGTTTCTACCGTACCCCTACCCATGGTGACAGTAGCGATTATCGATGGCCGCATCCCGTTCACGGATGCTTTCGCGTCAGAGAAAGCTGCTGTTGCCGGTGCAACACGACAACAACAAACATGACAAGCAACACAGAGAAGTTCCGTGGCCTGTTCCTTGCAGCGCTTATGGTCTTCTCCGTATTCGCAGGCTCTGTCGCATTCGCTGGTTCCGCCGCCGCGGCGAACCAGGTGGATGCCGACGAGAACCTGAATAACGGAGAGACGTACTGGCAAGGTCAGGTCCTCTACGAGGACGGATTCAATACAGCGAACGGTGGAGAAGACTATCAGATTCGTGACGAGGACGGCAACCTCGTCCGTGAACGTACTGCCGACTCCGACGGCTCCGCGCTGATCAGCACGTCGGGTCTCGAAGGCGACTACACGCTCACCACGTCGAGCAGCGGCTCGAACAAGAGCGTCGACTTCGAGGTCGCAGTGCAGGACTTCAACGTCACCGCTGACGACGGCGAGGTCAACATCGCCGGTGACAACACCAACGAGACGTTCAACATCGATTCGAACCGTGGCTCCTTCACGGTGAACGTCTCCGAGGCTGACGGTGACATCGACGCAAGCGAACTCGAGACCGCTTTCGCGGGCGAGGGCGCAACTGCGGTCGGTGACAACGTCCAGATTCAGGTTTCCGGTGGCACCACCATCGAGGGCAACTTCAGCCAGATCAGCGCTGGCGAGTACACCCTCGACGTCGAGGTCAACGACACCGACGCTGCAGACACCGTCGACCTGAACCTCACCCGGGACACGGGCGAGGCTGAGTTCACTCAGTCCGTCGTTACCGAGAACGTCGGTGACGTCGCCGAGGTTACTGTCGAACTCTCGAACAGTGACCAGGGCGCTATCACCATCGGTGACTTCGAGAGCGACGGCTACCAGGCCAACGCGACTGTCACTGACGGCGACGGTGACGGCGAAGTTACCGTCCGGTTCAACACGTACACGGCTGGTAACACGTCGGGCAACCTCAACTCGTTCGTCGTTGAGGCAGCCGACAGCGACGACGACGTGACGCTTCAGAACCAGTCCGCACTGAGCGCCAACGCGCTCCTCGCGAACACCACGTACGACATGTCCGTCCGCTCCGGCACTGACGTCAGCACTGACGCCAGTGACGTGGCGACGCTGAACCTGCGCAGCCGCTCGACCGACGAGCTTACCATCGGCACCGCGCCCGGTAGCGAGGACTTCAGCGAAGCATCCGACGTCGTTAGCGCCATCTCGGACGACAACTCCGTCGCCGAGGGCGACTACATCGTCCACGAGCTCGATGCCAGCGGTCTCGCCGGCATCGCCGCGGAGAACGATGGCCTCTTCAACGCCATCGCCAACAACGGTAACATCACGCTGACGGTCGAGCAGGACCGCCAGCGTCCGAACCGTCCCCAGAAGGAACTGACGCTCGGTAGTCAGAACACGACGATCTACAGCGACACCGCGAACGACTCGTACTACATCGTCGTCGACTCGGAACAGCTGAACAACATCGACGTTGACGACGGCAGCTACACGACGACGCTGACCGTTGGTGAGGAGACCGTCCTCGCCAGCAGCGACGAGGAAGTGAGCGACTCCTTCAACCTCGTCGAGCCGACGGCGACCGTCCAGCCGCCTGAGGTCGAGGCCAACGCTGGCCAGACCATCCAGGGTCAGAGCTCGCTCGCCGCTGGCTCCCAGGTCACCATCCGTGTCCAGAGCCAGTCCAGCGCCAACCCGTTCCTCCTGGAGCAGCGCGCAACGGTCCAGGACGGCGGCTCCTTCAGCGCTGACTTCGACTTCAGCGAGGCCGAGGAAGGCACGAACTTCACCGTCGACGTCCGTGAGAGCGGCTCGTCGCTCCTCGACGAGGCCCAGGCCGGCACCGTCGGTGAGGCTCAGCCCGCTCAGATCTCCTACTCTGGCGGCATCAGCGACGACGGTACTGTCGTGACGGTTGACGAGGTCTTCCTGCCGAACGGCGGCTTCGTCACGGTCCACGACGAGACCCTCGTCTCCGAGGACGACGCCTTCGGTAGCGTCCTGGGCACCTCCGAGTACCTCGAGGCCGGCCAGCACAGCGACGTGCAGGTCGAGCTCGACGGTGCTCTCAACGAGTCCCAGACGCTGATCCCGATGGCCCACCAGGACACCAACGACAACCAGGAGTACGACTTCGTCGACTCCGAGGGTGAGGAAGACGTCCCGTACACGGACGAGAACGACGAAGCAGTTCTCGACTCCGCGGACGTCGAAGTTGGTGACTCCGGTGAGGACAACGAGACGACCACCGAGGACACCACCACCGAGACGACCACCGAGGAGACCACCACCGAAGAGACCACCACCACCGAAGCCACCGACGGCGACGGTGACGGTGACTCCGACAACGACGGCGGTCAGCCCGGCTTCGGCATCAGCGTCGCCATCGTGGCGCTCATCGCTGCTGCCCTGCTGGCCCTGCGCCGTCAGGACTAACTCGGTTAACTAACCACCGGCTCACGCCGGCTTTCGACGCGGTTCCATTCTTTCGCGTGCTACGTCCGATAGCGCGGCTGTCGGCAGAAAGAGCGCGTTTCGGTACTCAGTCGAGCAGTTCCGCCGGCGCGTCCGCGAGGTCGGCGAGCGCGTCGCGTTCCACGTGATGGAGATCGCCCGGAACGACGAGGAGGTGTAGCGGACCGCCGAACGATCCGTCTGCGAGCGCGTCCAGCCGGTCCGCCGCGACGGTCGGGTCCGGACTCCCGGCCCGCGCGACGACGACGCCGAGCGCGTCGGGGTACTCCTCCGCGAGATACCCGGCGGCCGTGTCGGCGGTCATGTACTCCTCTAATTCCTCGTCGCCGGCGCGGGCGATCGCGGCCGCGTTGTCGACCTTGATGTCGAGGTAGACGAGGGTGTGCAGGCCGCGCTCGCGGTTCGCGTCGATCGTCTCGGTGACGCTCGCAGGGAGGCCGTCGGCCCCGTGGGCGTACGCGAACGGCAGCGTCGTCGCCTTGCCGAATCGGTAGTTCTGAAGCCCTGTGAGCGCGCTCGCGGCGGCCTGGGCGGTCGTACCGTGGACGACTCTGGTCTCGATGCCGCGGTCGTGCGCGCGCAGGCGGAGGTCGACGTGGGTCGTCGAGATCATCGTGTCGCCGGCGGTGAGGAACGCGACGTCCGCCGATTCGGCGGCGTCGAGGATCTCGGCGGGGTCCTGCTCGACGCCGGCGCGCTCCCGAACATCGATAGGCGTGTCGTGATACTCTTCGAGCTCCTCGACGGTGGTGGCGACCAGCGTGCTGGTGTAGAACTCCGCGAACGCGCGGTCGGCCGCGCGGAGGGCGTCCCGTCCCTCCACGGTGATCGACCGCTCGTCGTAGAGGCCGAGTCCGATGAACGTGAGCATACCCGGACTCGGCCGCCCGCCCGCTTAACGCTCCGGGTTCGGCGGCGGAAGCGTCAGGCTTACCCCCGCAACCGGCGGACGGGGTAGTATGGAAGCGCCGTGCGTGCGCGTCCCGCGGGAGGACGGCGAGGCGACCCGCCGCGCCCTCGCGGACGACGACCTCGTCGCCGAGGACTTGGAGATCGAGTTCGAGGAAGGCCACCTCTACATCCCCGTCACCGACGCGGCGGCGGTGCCGGACGAGTACGACGTGGTCGTCCGCGACGTCGCCGAGCGCGACGTGCAGGTGATGCCGACCGAACTGCTCGGTTTCGACCCGAGCTACGAGCGTCTGGGCGACATCGTCATCGTCGACGAGGACGACCCGGCGCGCGCGCGGGCCGTCGCCGACGCCGTCGTCGAGTCTGACATCCCGGTGAAGACGGTCGTCAACCGCGCGTCGAAGATCGAGGGCGAGCTCCGCATCCGGGACTGGGACGTCCTCGCGGGCGAGGAGACCGAGACCGTCCACCGCGAGTACGGCTGCGAGTACGCCCTCGACATCGCGGAGATGTACTTCTCCCCGCGACTCGCCACGGAGCGCCACCGCGTCACCGAGCAGGTCGAGGCCGGCGAGCGCGTGTTCGACATGTTCGCCGGCGTCGGCCCGTTCGTCGTTCCGGCGGCGAAGCGCGGCGCGGAGGTCGTCGGCGTCGACCTGAACGAGCGCGCCGTCGAGTACCTCCGGGAGAACGCCGAGCGAAACGGCGTCGCCGACCGCGTGACGGCGATCGCGGGAGACGTCAGAGACGTAGCACCGGACTACGAGAACTGGGCCGACCGCGTCGTGATGAACCTCCCGCACAGCGCCGACGAGTTCCTCGACGCGGCCGTCGCCGTCGCCGGCGACGACTGCGTGCTCCACTACTACGACATCCAGCACGAGGACGACCCGTACGGTCCCGGCGAGCGGGCCATCCGTGACGCCGCCGCCCCCGAGTACGAGGTGACAGTCGAGACGGGACGCACCGTCCGGTCGTACGCGCCCCACGAGGTGAACGTCTGTCTCGACGTGCGACTGTCTCGCTAACGGCGGCGGAATTCGCAATCCTTAAACCGATTATCGCGCCTATGTTGAGTTACGTTACACCCAGCCGGTGTAGCTCAGACTGGCTAGAGCGAATCCTTCGTAAGGATTAGGTCGAGGGTTCAAATCCCTCCACCGGCTTGCCCTCTGCGACGAACGGACGTGAAGAGCGAAGCGGCCTGTGAGGGATTTGGAGTAGACGAGACGAGCGGAGCGAGTCTCGGGGTGGTTCAACATCCCCCTCCACCGGCTCTTCTACGCGCAACTCTCACCGGCGAGCGCCGCGCGTATCGCGACGCTACCGGATCTCCCCGTACGTCCTGATCAGTTCCCCCTCGTAGTATCGCCGCTGCTCGAAGCCGAGCGCGTTACACAGAAGGGTGTGACCCATGAACGAGACGGCGTAGTCGCCCATGCCGAACGGGTGGAGTTCGGTCTGCTGGGCGGGCGGCAGGATCGAGCCGAGGACGCTGATTTCGGCGTCGCCGGCCGCGAGCGTGCCGGCGCTGACGCCGCCGCCGGTGGTGCCGGCGACGCGACCGCCGGCCGCCTCGAAGGCGTCGGGCTCGACGACCGTCGCGGGCTGGTCGACGTCCGTCGTGTAGCCCAGCTGCGGACCCTTCCACATCTCCTGCTGTCTCGGCCTGATCCCGTCGAGGAGCGGGTGGTCGAAGTCCCTGTCGTCGAGGTTGGCGAACCGGACGTCGACGTCCCGAACGTCGGAGGCCTCGATATCGGCGGCGTCGCCGACGTCGAGCGCCGAAAGCAGGTTCACACCCGAGTCCGTCAGCACGAGGTCGCCGCCGGCCTCGACGAACGCCTCGATCGCAGCGAGGTACCGCTGATCGTCGATGCCGCCGTCGTGGGACAGGACCAGTTTGTCGTAGCGGCGCTCGCCCGAGTTCCCGCGCAGTAACCGGCCGACCCGAACGTCGTGAACCCGGAGGCCGTCCATGTCGCCGTCTTCGAGGTGCTCGGAGAGGTCCGCGAAGAACTGCATCGGGTTGACCGTGTACTCCCGCTGCGAGTAGCCGAGCACCTCCTCGGGGTCCGGGTGCTCCTCGTCGGAGTCGAGGACGGTCATCTCGACCTCGATCTCGGCGTCGCCCTCGACCTCGACCTCGACGGACCACTGCCCCGCCTCGGGGCGGCGGACGTACCAGCCCTCGAAGTCGTGTCGTCTCCCCGCCGCGTCGGGATCGGCCCTCTCGGCGAGGTCGATCTCCCGGACGACCTGACCGCCGGGGTTTTCGAGACGAACGGTTCCCTCGGCGGCGTCTCCGTCGCCGGACAGGGTCACCGACAGCGAGTGCGACGATCCGGTCGCGTCCTCGGCGACGCTCGCCCGTCCCGACGGACCGGGTTGGACGACGTCGTGGCGCCGGCGCACCTCGGTCGCGCGGTCTTGCCCGCGGCCGTTCCCCTTTCCGGGGCTCTCGTCGGTGTGCGAGAGGTCGGCCGACGACCGCGTGAGTTCGTCGGTCGTGACGTACGCGGTGTCCTGACCGCCGGTGGCGACGGTCGCGTCCGTGTCGGCGGCCGCCATCTGGGCGTACTCACGCATCGAGATGCGGTAGGCGGTGACGAGGTGACGCTCGCTGTACGGCTTCCAGTCGATCTCAGCGGCGGTGAGGTTGTTCGCGAGGATTATCTCCGGTGCGACCGTGATCGCGCCGAGGCCGCCGAACTCCTCGGGCTGGCCGGCCCAGCCGAGGAACGCGCCGGTGACTTGGTACGCGAGCGAGTCGTATATCGTGCCGTAGTCGAACAGGCTGTCGGGAGCGTAGTCGTCGGGAGCCCACGGCCACGGGTACATCTCTCCGGCGGCGCGGCTGATGTCGTCGGCGATCGCGTCGACGCCGCCCCACTGCGACTCCATCCCCTCGCCGATCCGAATGTTGACCTCGTCGAGGTCGTGCGTGCCGTCGTGGTCGAACGGCGCGTTCGTCTCGAGGTTGAACACCATCGAGTCCGCGATGTACATCCCGTGGTAATCGCAGAGGTACTCCACGTTGTCGTAGCCGCGGAAGTGGTCGACGACCGCCAGCGAGTCCGGGACGACGTCGTAGTACTCGTCGGGCGCGCCGTCGGGTTCGGCCGGCCAGAACGACGGATCGACCCACCCCATCGTCGGATACTGGCGGTTCGTGTCCACGCCGGAGGCGTTCCCCCGCTGGAAGTTGGTGACGCCATCCGGGACCCAGGGGATCTCGTACTCGAGTTTCCGTGACACCCAGCCGTCGGGATTCGTGAAGACGAAGACCAGGGCGATGTCGTCGAGCAGCTCCTCGAACTCGGGCGCCTCGCCCCTCGCGATGTCCTCGATGAGCCGGCACCCGGTCTCGGCGCCGGCCCGCTCGTCGCCGTGGATCGAGAGCGAGAACACCGCCTTCTCCTTCTCGGCGAACGAGTCGCCGCGGACGTCGTTCGTGACGTCGGCGACGTAGATCTCCTGCGGGTCGGGGTCCTCGCCGGTGAAGCGGTTGGCCCAGCCGGGCGACTCCTCGAGGGTGTGGACGCGGACGCGGTCGGGGAACTCCGACTCGAGATAGCGAAGTCCCTGTCCCGTCTCCCGGTACGAGACGAAGTTGCGCGCCGCCTCCACCGGTGGGAAGACGCCGTCCGCGTACGGCTCCTCCAGCTTCCAGAAGGGGTTCGCACCGGGCGAGAAGTCCACGTGTTCGACGCCGCCCGCGTCGAGGACCCCCGCGAGCTCGTCGGCTGTCAGACGTGCGTGCCCCGCGAGCGTCGGCGACTCGCGCGTCACCGCCTTGGCCGGGCGCGGTACCTCCTCGTCCACCGGTTCCTCGTACTCGTCCGCGAACGCCGCCAGCGCGTCGGCGTCGGCGAACTCGAGAACGACGGAGGCCTCGTAGTCGTCCGGCGTGTGGTTGACGACGAACTCACAGCGGTCGGTCATCGCCGGGTCGGTGACCGCCTCGTCGGCGGACACGGCGCCCGGCAGCGCGAGCGATGCACCGGTCGCGGCCGCTACGCCGAGGAACGTCCGTCGATCGATGGGACTGCCCTCGAACGGGTCTCCCTCGTCGCTTCCGCTCTGGTTTTCGTTCGGTTCCGGTTCCACTGATCGGTCTGAATCGTGCATACCCCCACTCATTGTACTCTACGTGGTAATTACTACCACGTAACATCCGGTTCATTACCACATTATAAATGAATTTTCTAGCATAGTTTCTATTTATAATTTGAATAGCTTGGATAACTAACCGATCTGAACTCCGCTTCGAGGGGGCGTCGGGGAAAGTCACCCAGTTCTCTCGAAACCGGGAGAAGGATCGGTTCACCTGCTCCGGTCCCCGTTTCTCGGACTCGATCCGGCCGTATCGATCCGGAATTCATAAATTTCCAAATACTGGTTCGAACTGGTATCACCACAAGACTTACTTGTCGCTTGCAGCTAATTTCGGTACTGATTACCAAAACTGATATCTAGGAATAGAATGTTATCTGATAATTATTCCGAGGACGGTTTCGGTGCGGGAGCGCCGAAACACCTCGCTACGTCCCTCCCTGCGATGTTTCTGGTCGCCCTTCTCCTCGTCTCGGCGACGGCCGTACCCGCCGTCGCGCTCTCGGCAGGCGACGCGTCGTTCGACCAGTCGGTTCGGAACCCGGACCAGACCTCGAACGTGTCGGTCACGAACGATACCGCCGGCGCGGGAACCCTCGACTGGCCGACCGGTCACGAGGACGGCGACGGCACCGCCAGCCCTGACGCGTCGAGCAGATCGGTCCGCGAGGTGACGCTCATCACGGGCCAGACGGTGACCGTCGACCGGCGCGGGGAGGAAACGGTGTACAGCACTGACGCCGAGGAGCCGATGCGGCGGATCTCGACGCCCGACGGGACGTACGTGTTCCCCGAGAACGCCGACCTGGAACGGTTCGACGCGCGCCTGTTCGACGTGGACCTCCTGCTCGAACAGAACCTGACGGACGCGAGCGCCGACGCGCTCCCCGTCATCGTGGAGCGCCGCGGGAGTCCCGCCGAGGTCGGTCGCACGGACGGTAACGCCGACCGGACGCCTGCCGCCGCCCTGCGCGACGACCTGGACCGGACGCGCGGCCTGACCGCGGAGCGCACCCTCGACTCGGCGAACGCCGTCTCCGCGTCGGTCGCCAAGGACCGCTCCGCCGCGGTCTACGAGCGCCTGCGGACCAGCACCGAGGTCGAGCGCGTCTCGCTCGACGCGCGCGTGAGCGTCAGCCTCGACGACGTCTCGGAGCTGACCGGCGCGGGCGCGGCCCGCGAGCGCTACGGCGTCAGCGGGGAGAACGTCAGCGTCGCCGTCCTCGACACGGGCGTCGACGACTCCCACCCGGACCTGCGGGACGCGGTGACCCACCAGGTCGACTTCACCGGGGAGGGGACCACGGACGACCCGCACGGGCACGGCACGCACGTCGCCGGTATCGTCGCGGGCGACGGCTCCGCCAGCGACGGCACCTACACCGGCGTCGCGCCGAACGCGAGCGTCCTGAACCTCCGGGTCATCGGGAGCGACGGCTACGGCAGTCGCTCGGACGTCATCGACGCGATGGAGTACGCGGTCGACCGGACCGGAGCCGACGTGATCAGCGTGAGCCTCGGCGGCCCCGTCTACGAGAACGACCCGTACTACGACGCCGTTCGGTACGCCGTCGACAACGGCGTCACCGTGGTCGTCGCGGCGGGCAACGACGGCCGCGACGGCTACGGCACCGTCCTCTCGCCGGGCGTCGTCCCCGCCGCCCTGACAGTGGGCGCGAGCGACAACGAGGACGATCTCGCCTCCTTCTCCTCGCGCGGGCCGACGCCGGGCGTGGGAGTCAAGCCGGACCTCGTCGCGCCCGGCGTCGGTGTCGCCAGCGCGAAGGCCGGCAGCGACGGGTACGTCGGCTACAGCGGGACGAGCATGGCGACGCCCGCGGTCAGCGGGATGGCCGCGCTCCTGCTCGACCGCGACCCGGGCATGACGCCGACCGATGTGCGGAGCGCGCTCGTCTCCCGCACCGACCGCCTCGCCGGCGACTACGACGCGTTTCAGGCCGGGTCGGGCCGCGCCAACGCGACCGCCGCGCTGACCGCGAACGTCACCCTCTCGCCGACGACGGTCGACTACGGCGTCTTGCGCCCGACGACGAACGAGACGCGCGTGGTCGAGGTGACGAACGACGGCGCGGCGAACGAGACGCTGAACCTCTCCGCGTCGGCGACGGAGATCGAGGGGGACGGCGTCGGCGACCTGCGGCTGAACCGCACGACGCTCTCGCTCGCGCCGAACGAGACCGCGTGCGTGGCGCTCAGAGTGAACGGCACCACGTCGGCGGGCGTCTACTCCGGCCGCCTGCTGGCCGACGGCGGCGAGTACCGCGCGAGCTTCGGCTACGCCATCGGGCACCGCCTGACCGTCACGAAGGACCCCGCCGGGTCGACCAGCGTCGGCGGCGACGAGGTCGTCCTCTACCGCCACGGTAAGGGATCGACGACGGAAGTCGCCGCCCTCTCCGGCGGGCGCGAGGAGTTCCTCGTCTTCGAGGACACCTACACCGTCGTCACCGGCGGCGTCGACGAGTCGACCGGGGAGACGGTCCTCATGGAGGAGACGGTGGACGTGACCGGCGACGCGACCGTTTCGTTCGACGAGGGCGACGCGGTCGCCCACGACCTGAACGCGAGCGGCCTCGCGAACAGGGCGAACCTGACCGCGCTGCGGACCGCCGGCGAGCTCCAGCGGACCACCGCGGACGGCCGCGCGATCACCTACGAGTCGTTCCGGACGTTCGGCGACGCGACCGCGGTCCGGTTCGGCGCGAGCGGGGCGAACGCCAGCGTCTCGTACCTGCTCGCGCCCGAGGACGCGTACGACGAGTCCTCGCCCGCCCACCACCTCGACGCGCCGTCCGCGTACCACCTCGTCTTCCCGACCGTGGGCGTCGACGGCCCGCGCACGTTCGTGCCGGACGAGTCGGACCTCGCCGTCCAGAACGTCACCTACGGCCGGACCGGCGACGAGGCGTACGACCTCGTCCGGACGGTCACCCACGACGCGTTCGCCACGAGGGGGCTCACGACGGCCCGCTGGGACCTGCGCGACCGAACGAGCCAGACCGTGTACGTCACGCCCGCGACGACCGAGTACCGGACCGCGTACGGCCTCACCGCCGTCGCGGCGGACGATAGCTGGCGGCTCGTCTCGCCGATGCTGTCGCTCGGGCCGGGCGAGCGCCGCGCGGTCGACGTGCGCGCGCACCCGTTCACGGTCGAGCGGACCGACTGGCACCTCGGCGCGAGCGCGACCGAGGACAACCTCAGCGTCGGCGCGCGCCTCCAGGCCGACCAGTCGCCGACCAGATTCCGTCACCGATCCGGAGCGGACGGCCATTACGCGGTGTACCGGAACGGGTCGCTTCTGGCCAACGGAACGACTGGCGACGGCCGCGTCGACTACGCCAGCGACGCCCCGGTCGTCGAGAACGCGACCTACGAGGCGGTGCTCACCGGCGAGGGGTCGGACGATCTCTCGACGCGAACGGTCACCCGCTACGCGGCGACGTACCGCCCCGGCGCGGACGTCGCGCCGCCCGAACTCCGCGGGATCGAACCCGGCGAGAACGCCTCGGGCAACGCGCTGTACAGGGACCCCGTGACGCTCTCGCTCACCGCGACCGACGACGGCGACCTCCGGAACGGGACCGTGCTCGTCCGGTACGCGAACGGGTCCGTCGACGCCCCGCCCGGCGGCGAGAACGTCACGAACACCACGGCAGGGTGGCACGAGGCGACCGTCACCCGCGTCGCAGACGGCGAGTACGCCGTCGCGCTGAACGGGTCCCGCGTCGACGACTCGACCCTCCACCTCGACGTGGCGCTGGTCGACGCGGCGGGCAACCTCGCGCAGTCGACCGTCTACGACGCCTTCCGGTCGACGTACTCACCGACGGCGACGCTCTCTGGCGCGGTCGTCGGGCCGAACGGGACCGCTGCGGCCGCGGACGTCGTGACGGCGACTGACTCCGCGGGCCGGACGAACGTCACGCGGACGGACGAGAACGGCACCTTCGCCGTCGAGGTCCTGCGGAACGAGACAGTCGCCGTCGGCCACCGCCAGTACGATGCGGCCGCGGGGAAATTCTACCCCGAGGATGGCGTGGCGGACGCGTATCCGGTCGGAACAGTATCCGCAGACACTTACCGCGATCTGGGGGAGACCGCACTCCCCGAGGGCCACCCGCTGACGCTCCGCGTCGAGAACGAGTCCGGCGCGCCGGTGGCGAACGCGTCCGTCGCGGTCGACGTGACCGCGAACGGGACGACGGTCCCCGTCGGCGAGTTCCGGACGACCGCCGACGGCCGCCTTCCGCCCGACGGCATCGAACTCGCCGGCGACGTGACGGTCGCCGTGACACCACCGGCGAACACGACGCTGGTGCGCCGGACGGTCGAGCGGACCGTCGCGGTCGACGGGCCGTGGAACCTCTCGGTGGCGCTCGACGAGCCCTCGCCCGTCGCGCGCGCCGCCGTCTCCGACGCGACGGTTACGGCCGGCGAGGCGGTGACGTTCGACGCCGCCGACAGCGTCGTGCAGGGCGAAGTCGTCGCCTACGAGTGGGCGTTCGGCGACGGCGCGACGGCGACCGGCGAGCGCGTCACCCACGCTTACGACGCGGCCGGCGGGTACGAGGCGACCCTGACGATCACCGACGAGTACGGCGTCTCGAACGCCACGACGGTGCCGGTCACGGTCGCGGCGAAGCCGGAAAGCGGCGACGGGGGCGGAGGCGGCGGGGGCGGCGGAGGCCCCCCTTCCGACCTCGATCCGGCGCTCGGCGTCGACGCAGTCGTTGACGCCACGCCCGACGGAGCGACGGTCACCGTCGTTCGCGGCCAGCGGGGCGACACCGCCTCGGCGGACCTCCCGGCGACCGTCCGGACCGGCGGCGTGAGCGCGGCCGGCATCGACCTCACGCTGGCCGACGGTATCGACGAGTTCGGCCTCGCCGTCGGTGCGTCCGCCGATCCGCCCGAGGGCGCGCCGGCGTACGACCGGTCGACCGCGCTCGGCTACCTCGCCGTCGAGCGCGACGGCATCGAGAACGAGGCCATCGCCCGGGCGACGATCCGGTTCGACGTCGACCCGTCCGCGCTCCCGGACGGCGCGGACCCGGACGACGTGACGCTGTACCGCTACCGCGACGGCGAGTGGCGCGACCTCCCGACGGCGCGGAACGGGTCCGGGTACGCCGCGACGACGCCGGGGTTCTCGGCGTTCGTCGTCGGCGTCGCGCACCCCGAGTTCGCCGTCTCGGACGCGACCCTCGGCGCGGCGCGCACCGCCGGCGAACCGGTCCCCGTCGAGGCGACCGTGACCAACGTCGGGTCGGCCGGCGGGAACGGGACGGTCGCGCTCACCGCGAACGGCACCGTCGTCGCCGAGCGGATGGTCGCGCTCGTGGTCGGCGAGACGCGGACGGTGTCGTTCGCGCCGGCGCTCGACCCCGGCGTCCACGAACTGCGCGTCGGCAGCGCGACCGCGGGGGTCGTCACCGTCGGCGACGCGACGCAGGACGGGACGGAGACGCCCGACCGGACGACGGACGCGACGACGGGGACGGACGGACGGGACGGCGACCCCACCGGCGACGCGGCCGCCGACACCGAGAGCGACGGGCAACCCGGCGTCGGCCCGGTCGGCGCGCTCGTCGCGCTAGCGCTCTCGCTCGCGGTGCTCGCTCGGCGACGGGTCGGGTAACCGACAGAGGGGACTTACGCCGGATGCGGTCGTAGGGTCGCGTATGACTCACCCGCTCCCGGACGCAACCGTCACGGACGTCGCCGACGAGCACGCAGTAGACCTGGACGCGCTGGAGTCGTGTCTCGACGACATCCAGGCGTCGATGGAGCGCGAGGGCGGCGAGTACGAATACTCCACGCAGCACAACTTCGGGTGGCAGGACGACGACGCCTACTACTTCTACGGCAGCGAGCACATCTGGTCGACGTTCCGGGACGAGCTATCGCACGACGAGGACGTCGTGGCGGCCGCGCGAGCGGCCCACCGGCAGGCGATGCTCAACTCCGCCGAGGAGCGCGACGACGCGGAGAACGTCAGGGAGATGCTCTCGGACGGCAACGAACCGCTGGTCGTCGCCAACATCGAGGACGGTAAGCTGGGGTCCGGACTGAGCGTTTAGCCCTCCAGCAGCTTCCGGTCCCAGCGGGGGACGGCGCGCCGGTAGAGCCCGAGGCCGACGCCGCCGAGCGCCAGTCCCGCGGCGACCAGGCCGCCGAGTAGCGCCGCCGACACCGGCGTCACGACGAGCGCGACGATCAGGATCGGGACGAGCGCGACCGCCACGGCGAGGCCGAACCCGGCGAACAGCACGCTGTCGAAGAGGAACTCGTTCGGCGAGAACCCGGCGAGCAGCACCGTCAGGCCGAACAGGTACAGTTCGATGCCGAGCAGCAGGACCGCGCCGACCGCGACGTGGGCCGTCTCGGCGCCGAACCAGACGACGGCGAGCGCGAAGTACGCCAGCCCGTTCGGAACCGCGAGGACGAGGAAGGCCCGGAACTTCGCGGCGAAGGCGTCGGCGACGTCGACGGGGTAGATGAGGTACTCGTCGGGGTCGTCGAACTGGGTCAGCCAGTTGTACGTCGTGAAGGCCGTCAGTCCGAGGATGGCCCCGAACGAGAGCCCGGTCGACGGTTCGACCCCGGTGATCGTCTCAGTGAGGCCGATGAGCGCGGCGCTGACGGCGAAGAGGACGCCCCCCGAGAACAGCACCTTCCAGAGGCCGCCGCTGCTGCGAGCCACGTCGAGCAGGCTCTTCGTCAGCAGCCCGTTCTCGTCGCCCAGGCGGCGACGCCAGCGGCCGAACGTCGCGTCGGCGGTGCGCGCGCCGCTCCTGGTCGACGGGTCGTACGCCAGCAGGCCGACCGCGGCGAGCGCGACCGCGGGGACGACCGCGACGGCGGCGGCGACGGGCGAGGGGTCGACGTACAGCGCGTACGGCGTGACGCTCGTGATATCGACGCCCGTCGCCCACGCGAGGCCGACCGCCGCGGCGGCGCCGAGGCCGACGCCACGGCCGGGGAGCCCACGCGTCGAGAGGCCGATGAGTGCGAACGTGACGGCGATCCCGAGCAGGAAGGTGGCGCTCGTCGTCGCCCACAGCAGCGGCAGGCGACCGAGCAGCGCCGGGTCGCGGGCGTACGCCAGCGGCGCGACGGCCGCGGTCAACGGGAGGAGGAAGATCACGGCGTAGTAGACCACGTCCTTCACGAGGAAGACCCCGAGCAGTCGGCGGCGCGAGACGGGGAGCGTCCGCGCCGAGAACACCAGCAGGGTCACGTCGCCGAGCAGGTTCTCCAGCGCGTCGCGTCCGACGAAGCCGATCGACCCCGTGTGCAGACCGAACGCGAAGGCAAGCGCGTGGACGCCCGCGACGACCGTGGCGACCGTCACGCCCGACAGCGAGAGGAACCACGTCGTCGCCGCGCCGAGCGCCGCCACGACGAGCGGGAACGCGGCGAAGCGCCGCCCGCCGAACAGGTCGGCGTGGAGCCGCCACTCCTCGGCGAGCATGCCGCGAAACAGCGTCCAGTTCAGGCTCATCGTCCCGCCGGGGCCAGCGCCTCGTCCACGGTCGACTCGGGCACGTCGACGTTCGCGAGGAAGGCGTCGAGCAGGGAGTCCTCGCCGTCTAGCGCCCGCGGGTCGCGCTCGGCGATCAGCTCGCCGCCGCTGACGATGCCGACGCGGGTGCAGATCTCCTCGGCCACCTCGACGTGGTGCGTCGAGAAGAAGAGCGTGTTCCCGTCGGCCGCGTACGACTCGAAGTAGCGCTTGGTGCGCTCCTGGACGATGGGGTCGAGGTTCGCCAGCGGCTCGTCGATGAACACGAGGTCCGGCTCGTGGAGGAACGCGCCGGCGATCATCACCTTCTGCTGTTGCCCCCGCGAGAGGTCCGTCGAGAGCGTGTCGAGCTTCTCCGCGAACGAGAGGCGGTCGGCCCACTCGGCGACGCGCTCCTCGCGGGTCTCGTCATCGAGGCCGCGGACGGTCCCCACGAACTCGAAGTACTCCCGCGGCGTCAGAAAGCTCGGCGGCGACTCCCGCTCGGGCAGGATGCCGACCCGGCGTCGCGTCTCGATCGGGTCGACCGCCGGGTCGCTTCCGAGGACGGACACCTCGCCGGCGTCCGGCCGGAGCTGGCCCGTGAGGATGCCGATCGTCGTGGACTTGCCCGCGCCGTTCGGTCCGAGCAGGCCGAACAGTTCGCCCTCGTCGACCGAGAGGGAAAGTCCCGAGAGAGCTTCGAGGTCGCCGTAGGACTTCCGAAGCCGCTCGGTGCGAATCGCTGTCATATAACCGATAGTTGTACGAGACGATTAAATCCCTGTCGACACCGGCGGTTCGTTTGCTTCGCCCCGAAACCTATTTAGTATCAGTTGTCTAACTGGACAACTATGGAAGCCAGGGCGAAAATAAAGCTGTTCTCGCACGTTAGTTTCGCCTGTATCGTCGCCGCGGGAACGGCGATACTGCTCGCCGGCTTCCCCATCGTGTCCGTCGACCTCGCCGCAGTCGCGGAGGTATCGCTTCCAGCGACGCCGCTCGTCGGCGTCGCCGGCGGAGCGATCGCCGCGCTCCGCTTCTGCCGGTACCTGCGCCGGAAGTTCGGCGCCCGGCGGCGATAGCCGGTACGGTTTTGCCCGTCCGCCGCGGATCCGCTGTCGTGACAACCTACGACAGCGTCGCCGACCTGCCGGTTCGGATCGACGACGTCGCGCTGACCCGCCGCGAGCGGGACACGTCGAGCGGGTTCACGCGCGTGACGACCGAGGTCGCCCTCTCGGGCGAGGGCGAGACCGGCCGAGGCGAGGACGTGACGTACGACGCCGAGGACCACGACGCGTTCGACGCCGCCGACCTCGACGTGACGGGCGAGTACACGGTCGACTCGTTCTCCACCGCCGTCGGCGCGGCCGACCTGTTCCCGGCCCGCGACCCTGAGATGGCCGCGGCCCGGCACTACCGCCGGTGGGCCGTCGAGAGCGCGGCGCTCGACCTGGCGCTGAAGCAGGCCGGCGAGTCGCTCGGGAGCGCCCTCGACCGGTCGTACGACCCCGTCGAGTTCGTCGCGTCGACGCGCCTCGGCGACCCGCCGTCCGCGGACCGCGTGCGCGACCTGCTCGACGTCGTCCCGGACCTGGCGTTCAAGCTCGACCCGACATCCGACTGGGACGCCGCTCTGGTCGACGAACTGGCCGAAGTCGCGACGGTTCGAGTGCTCGACCTGAAGGGCAAGTACGAGGGGACCGACGTCGACCAGTCGCCCGACCCGGAGCTGTACCGCCTCGTCGCCGACGCGTTCCCGGAGGCCGTGATCGAGGACCCCGCGATAACCGACGAGACGCGGCCGGTCGTCGACGACGTCGCCGACCGCGTCTCCTGGGACTACCCGATCACCGGCGTCGACAGCGTCGAGTCGCTCCCGTTCGAGCCGAACTGGCTCAACGTCAAGCCGTCGCGGTTCGGGTCGGTCGAGTTGCTGTTCGACACCCTCGACTACGCGAGCGAGCGGGGCGTCCGCCTGTACGGCGGCGGACAGTTCGAACTCGGCGTCGGTCGCCGGCAGATACAGGCGATCGCGTCGCTGTTCTACCCCGACTCGCCCAACGACGTGGCGCCCGGCGGCTACAACGACCCGGAGGTCCCGGCGGACCTGCCGTCGAGCCCGCTCGCGCCGCCCGAGCCCTCGGCCGGGATCGCGGCGGCCGACTCGACCGCCGACCCGACGTAGCCGGCGCGAACCCGGCGGGGGCGACGCGGCTCCCGCTCGCTCTGACCCGCTGCGGGTCCTCTCACTCCTGCCGGTCGGTCGACTGCGCGGACTCCCGTCGCCACGGCGGCGGGAGCAGGTCCCGGATCGATCGCCGTACGTAGTCCGGCTCCTCGCCGCTCGGCGTGCTCCCGTCGGTCTCGGACGCGATCCACGCCGATTCGACGCCGCTGGCCGCCGCGCCGGCGACGTCCGCGCGGGGCGATGTCCCCACGTGGACCGTCTCGGCCGGCGACGCGTCCAGGGCCGCCATCGCCACTTCGAACGGTTCGGGGTCGGGCTTCGGCGCGGTCTCGTACCCCGCCAGCACCGTCGCGTCGAACACCGATCGGAGCCGCAAGGCGTCTATCTTCGGCGACTGCGTGTCCGGCCCCCCGTTGGTCACCAGCCCGAGGTCGTACCGGTCGGCGAGCGCGTCGAGCGCCTTCCCCGCGCCGGGCAGGAGGCGCACGTCGGTGTAGTCCCGCGTCACCTCGTAGGCGTCCGCGACGAGCCGCCCGAGATCCGGGCTCCGTCCCTTCCGGCGGGCCAGCCGCTCGAAGCAGGTCGTCCGCCGGTCGACGACGCTGCCCGTCCCGCCGATCTCCCGGGCCTCCCGCCGGTACTCCTCGACGGTGAAGAACGGGTCGACCCCGACCCTGTCGAAGGCGGTCGCGAGGACCTCCCTCGACGGGCGGCGCTGTTCGCACAGCGTCCCGTCGAGGCCGAACAGAACCGCGGTGACGCCGGTCATGTCAGTTCGTTCCGAACGATCGGGAAATAAACTATTGGTGAATCGCAGCGGAAACGCCTCGATCGTTTGAACGGCGACCAGCTATATGCCGTCGCCGCTCCAAACGGGGCCCGTGACGGACAGACCGGCGCGGACCGCGATCGCGAGCGCCCTCGGCAACTGGCGGCGCCACGCCGTCGCGGCGCTGCTGGTCGCCGCTGCCTTCGGCTGCGCCGCCCTGCTCGCCTCCCGGACGGCGACCTACGGCGCGTTCCTCGTGGCGTTCGCCGTGTGGATGGGCTGGTTCGTCCTCACTGCAGTGGACGTGATCCGCGAGGCGGAGTTCTGAGCCGCGCGGACCGTCGTCGCGGATCAGTGCGTCCCGGAGACCGAATGCAGGCCGACGATGCCGACCACGATGACGCCCACGAACGCCAGTCGGGCGAGGTCGGCGGGCTCGTCGAAGAGGACGATGCCGAGCGCGGCGGTGCCGACCGCGCCGATGCCCGTCCAGACGGCGTACGCGGTCCCCACGGGCAGGGTTTCGACTGCCTTCGCCAGCAACACCATGCTGATGGCGAGGGCCGCGACGGTCCCCGCGGTCGGGAGGGGGTTCGACAGTCCGTCGGAGTACTCCAGCCCGACGGCCCACGCTATCTCGAACAGTCCGGCGACGATCAGCAGGTACCAGGACATATAGCGGGAACCGACCGCCGGAGGCATGACGGTTTCGCCGCGGGCCGACTACCGTCGCCACTCGTAGAACCACCAGCTCAGCCCCCACAGCAACAGCCCGGCGCCGAGCGCGGACGAGAGCGGCTCGGGGACGATAAACAGGACGAAGCCGACCACGATCAGCACCGACGGTTCGATCTCGTTCCAGTACTCGGCGAAGGTTGGACGCGCCATGCGGGACGTACGGCGGCTACCGCCATAGCGGTACGCCCCATCAGAACTCGACGCCGAGGTCCACCTCGTACCGCAGCAGCGACTCGCCGTCGTCGCTCAGGACGAACTCGCCCACGAACGTCTCGCCGGCGAGGAGGTGCGGGAACCAGATCCGGTCGTCGACCCACATCTCCCCGTACGGCGGGTCGTCCGCGGGGTGCCACTCGGGGACCGCCTCTTCGGTCGCGACCGGCTCGCCGTCGACGCCGTCGGCGGCGAACGCGTGGACGCGCATCGAGTCGTCGTCCGGGTCGCCGTCGCGGAAGTGGAAGCCGAACTCGCCGCGCTTCTCCACCCCCGTCGGGTCGACGCGGAGCTCCTCCCGGACTTCCCGCCGGGCGGCCTCCGCTGGCGTCTCCCCGGGTTCGACCTTCCCGCCGGGGCCGACGAGCTTCCCCTCGCCGACGCCGCGTTGCTTGCGGATGAGGAGGAGTTCGCCGTCGACGACCGGGTGACACAGCGTCGCCTCCTCCACCGTCACGCTCGGACCCCCTCCTGACTCGCCTTCGGTCGGACCGTCCGTTCCGTCGCGCCGCCCGGCCCTCTCGCGCGGGCGGTCAGTTGGTCGATCGCGTCGGCCATCGCGTCGTCCCGACGGCCATCGCCGCCAAAGCGTTTTCGCCGGGCGCGGCGGTCGGGATGGTCGGGGCGTCGTCAAAAGGGTAAAACGTCCGAGCGCCCAAGGGTCGACCATGTCCGAGAGCCGCACCATCGACGTCACGGGGATGTCCTGCAACGGCTGCGAACAGAACGTCGAGGACGCGCTGGAGGCCCTCGACGGCGTCCGGAGCGCCGAGGCGAACCACGAGGGCGGCACCGTCGAGGTCGTCGCCGACGACGTGAGCGACGACGACCTCGCGAACGCGGTGCGCGACGCCGGCTACGAGGTCGTCGCCTAGACGACCCGTCGCGGGCGGTCGTTTCTCTCACAGTCACAGGCGGTCGCTTCTCTACGTTCGCCCGCGCCGCGGGCTCGTCGGCGCCCTAGATACGTCGTGACAAGGTTTATTTGACGGTGCTTTGAATAGTGTTGCATGGTTAAGAGCACCGTTCGATTTCCTGAGGCGGTCGTCGAGGAAATCGAAGCACTCGTCGACGAGGGCGTCGTGGAGAGCAAATCGGAGTTCTACCGCTTCTGCTCGGAGTACGTCCTCGCCCAGCGGCTGGACGATTACGAGCCGCGGACCCTCGACTTCGACGACCTGAAGGCGGAGCTCATCGAGGACTCCGTCGGCCGGGACGAGGAGAGCATCTCCTTCCTCGAATCCCTCCTGTTCGTCCGGAAGCAGGCGCTGCGCGGGAACGTCCGCGATGCGGAGGACTTCATCGACCACCACTACGACCCCGTCGACAGGGACGCGGTGCTGCTCGAAGAGCTCCTCTCCTTTTACCGCGAGTCGGACTCGGAGTCGTCGGCGACGCCGCGGCGGTCCGTGCAATCCGAACAGCGCTGACCGTTCCGCCCGCTATCTCCGCCCGCGCTACCCGTCGTCGCCGAGCTCCTCGCCCGTCGGTTCGAACGCCCGCGCCGTCGGCAGCGTCCACCCGCGGGCGACGGCGGCCATCCGCGTCCCGACCGTCACGGCGGCGCAGGCGGCAGCGGCGACGCCCTCCGCGCCGGCGACGGCCGTCACTCCCCAGTACGCGGTCCCGCCGAGCACCGCGGGGCTCGCGTAGAAGTCCTCGAACAGCACGAACGGCGAGCGGTCGAGGAGGACGTCGGCGCACGCGCCGCCCCCGACCGCGTTGATCGTCGCGATCGCGACGACGCCGAACGCCGAGACGCCGGCGTCGGTCGCGACGATCGCTCCGGCCGTGGCGAACGCGGCGAGCCCGACGGCGTCGGCGACCAGCGTGAGTGGGTGGTCGTCCGGCGAGTCGAGCGCGACGCTCGCCCCGACGGCCAGCCCCACGCCTAGCATCCCGAGGCTGATCTCGCCCATCGACCTGAGCGCGAGCGGCACGCGGTTCACGAGGACGTCCCGCGTGGCCCCGCCGGCGAACGCCGTGACGAGGCCGACGACGGCGATCCCGAACAGGTCGAACTCCTCGCGTATCGCCTTGGTCGACCCGACGAGGGCGAACGCGACCAGTCCGATCGTGTTCATCACTGCGAACGGGTCGGCGAGCAGCGCTCCGACGAACTCCGGTACCACTGCCCTCGGCTACCGGACTGAGCGTATTGAGCGCTACGCATCGCCACTGCGTCGCTCCCGGCGCCGTCAGACGAACGGGTAGAAGAGGTCCTCGTCGCCCCGCCAGTGGACGGTACCGTCGAACGTCGGCACGAGGTTCTCGGTCTCGATCAGCTCCCGCAGTTCGGGCCCGGTCGCCGCGAACCGGGAGGGGGCGGCGCAGAACCGCGCCGGGAGGTCCCGCAGCTCCGGCCGCCAGACGAACCCCGCTTCGGGGATGTACGGGTACGCCTCCACGTCGAACAGGTTGTCGTCGATCGGTTCGACGGTCGCCGGGGTGCAGTAGAGCGTGACGTTCCGCACCAGCTGCTGGAACCCGTCGCCGACGGCTCGCAGTCCGGCGCCGTCGGCCGGATCGGACTCCCCGGCGGCGACCGCGTACCGACGTGCCTGGTCGACCGTGAACCCCCTGGCGAAGAGGCCGAGGAGCCGCTCGCGCACCGCCGGCGCGAGCGGCCGGTCGCCGTCGAGCGCGAACCCGCCGACGCTCCCGCTTCGCACGCAGTCGAAGCCCGTCTCGACCGAGCCGGGGCCGTCGAGGAAGAACAGCCGGGCGTTCGACGCTTCGAGGCGGTCAGGCCGCAGACGGCCGTCCGGGCAGTCGAGCCCGCCCGCGCAGTCGCCGACGAAGTGGACGAAGTCGGCCCCGCGCTCGAACAGCGCGGCGAGGTCCGCCCGGGGGACCGCGTCGCGCGTCTCGACCTCGACGGAGTCGGGCCCGTGGCGCCGGAAGAGCGCCGCCGCGCCGTCGCGGACCGAGCGCCGCGACGGGTCGTTGCAGACGACGACCACCCGCCCGGTGCCGTCGCTCCGGTCGAGGTAGGCGGAGGCGTGCTCGTACGCCGCCGGGATCGGCCGGAACCAGTCCGCCACCGGTTCCGACTCCGCGTCGTCCGCCATCCAGGCGATCGCGCTCCCGTGCGGGGCGCCGGTCGCGAGCCGGTCGGGGAGGAGGTCCGCGACCTCGCCGGCCGCGGCCGCCCCGTCCGTCCCGCGTCCCCGATCCGAGTCCGGATGGAGGATCACGGGCAGGTACCGGAGCAGGTACGGGAGCGCCGTCGCGTTCTCCGGGGTCGGCTCGACGTAGCTCACGAAGTGCCACTCGGGCAGCGCCGGGCTGATGCGGCCGAAGTCGACGTCCAGGTACGCCCGTAGCCGCTCGACGTCCGAGTAGTCGTCGCACCGCGCGGTGTCGAGGTCCACCAGGGAGAGCAGGTCGGACTGCTCCGGCGACGCGGTCGCGTTCCGGTCGTACTGCACGAGGCTGTCGAGGAGGAACACCCGCCTGAGCAGCGTCGCGGCGTCGTACCGGAACTCCGGGGGCGGCGCGAGCGAGTGTCTGAAGTCCGTTCCCGGCGAGTACAGTAGCGGGTCTCCCGCTCCGACCTCGACCCGCGCGCCGAGGTAGTACGCGAGCGGCGCGACGTGAAACAGCGCGTCCATCCTGTCAGGGACCCGGACGACGAGGTCCGTCTCCGGCACGAAGTCCGTGACGGCCGCGGGGACGTCGATCTCGTCGCCGAAGGCGATCCGCGGCGGGTGCCGCCTGAACTCGTCCATGGCTCGCGCGGAGTCGGTCCGCTGCAGCGCGGCGGAGAAGTTCGTGACGGCGGCGGCGAGTCCCCGCGTCGTCGGCGGGACGGTGATCGTCTGCCGCGGGACCCGAATGAAGCTCAGGAACCCGATCGAGACGCGCTCCGGCTGCTCGAACGACAGCGAGACCTCGTCGTCGTCCGTCGTCGTGACCGTCGCTGGACCCTCGAACCGCACCGTGATACGGATCGGCGGCTCCACGCGAAGCTGGTAGTTCCCCCGGGACAGCTGGTGCTCACCCTTCGAATCGAGGACTGTCCGGTTCGCCAGCGTCCCGTCGGCGTCGACCTCGGCCAGCTGCGGGTACTTCGACGGCAACGTCAGTTCGGTCACCCGCCCTCCGACTGCCGCGTCGATCTGCTGCGGGAACGAGTGCGTCCGCCCGACTTCGTCCCAGCCGACGGTCTCTACCTCCGCGGCGTTGTTCCGGCGGTCGACCGCGCGGACGGTCGCGTCGACCACCTCCACCTCGATCACGTCGCCTTACCTCCGTTCGCGTCCGTGTACACCTCGAACCGCGCGCCGCCGTCCGCGGCGTCCGCCACTTCGACCGTCCAGCCGTGGCCGGCGGCGATCTCGGAGACGATGGCGAGGCCGAAGCCGGTTCCGCCCCGGTCTTTCGCCGTCGAGACGCCCATCTCCGTCACCTCGTCTTTCATGTCGTCGGGGACGCCCGGGCCGTCGTCGGCGACGTAGAACCCGTCCTCGAACGCGCCGACGCGAACCGACACGTCGTCGCCTCCGTGGAACGCGGCGTTCCGGAACAGGTTCTCGAACAGCTGCTGGAGCCGCTCGGCGTCGCCCTCGACCGTCGGCAGGTCCCCGATCGACACCGTCGCGTCCGCGGTGTCGGCGCTCTCCCACGACGCCTCGGCGACGGCGGCGAGGTCCACCGGGTCGACCTCGCCGACGGCCTCGCCCTCCCGGGCGAGCGTGAGGATGTCCTCTATCATGCGGCTCATCCGCTCGTGCTCCTCCTCGACCACCGCCAGGTGCTCGTCGTTTCCGGTCTCGCGCGCCAGTTCGAGGTAGCCGCTCGCGCTCGACAGCGGGTTCCGGAGGTCGTGGCTGACGACCGACGCGAACGCGTCGAGCCGGTCGTTCTGACGCTCCAGTTCGCGCTCCCGCTCGACGAGCTCGCCGATGTCGGTGTAGATGATGTACCCGCGCTGCCTGTCGTCGCCGCTGGAGACGGGGACGCTCCGGAGGAGAAACGGCGCGGGGCCGTCGACAGTCAGCCGCTCGACCTCCCTGTCGAGGTGCTCCCCGTTCCGGATGGACGCGTACAGCTCCCGTGCCTCGTCCCGGTCGTCGTTCCGAACGAGCAGGTCCAGCGCGGACTCGCCGACGGCGTCGTCCGGTTCGTACCCGAACAGACGGACGAACGCGGAGTTGACGCGCTCGATCCGCGGCTCCCCGTCGGCGAAGACGTACTGGATCGCCGCGTCGGGGATGTTCTGAAACAGCGCGGCGAAGCGGTCGCGCTCCCGCGTGACCGTCTGCTCGTACCGCACGCGCTCGACGGCGTGGGTGACGTGGGCGACGAGGAGTTCGGCGAGCTCCCGGTCGGACTCCGTGTACGCGCCGGGCTCGTCGGACACGGCCTGAAACACTCCGATATCGCCCACGGGGATCGACAGCGCCGACCGGAACCGCGAGTCGGTCGGCGCCGCCTCCGACGCCTTCCGGACGTCCTCGACGAGGACGGTTCGGCCCTCGCGGTACGTCCGGCCGATGACGCCCTCGTCGACGCCGAGTCGCTCGTTCAGCGACTGCGGCCGGTCGGCGGTCGCCGCGAGCGGGACGAACTCCCCGTCGACGGGCTCCGCGACGACGCAGGCGTCGAACTCGAGGACGTTGTTGGCGCTCTCGATCGCGATCTCGTAGATCTCTGACTCGCGGTCCGTCGCCTCGAGCACCGAGGCGACGTCGTGCAGGCGCTCGACCTTCTCGTCGATGCCGCCGTCCACCTCGCCCAGCAGGGCCGCGCCGTCGCCCGCGTCGAACACCGTCGCGCTCCCCGCCGGACGATACCGGACCTTACCGTACTCGTCCGTTCCCTCGGCCGGCATCGTCTCTACCTCGCAGAGTCGGTTCTCGACCGCGAGCGTCGTCGAGCGGCGTTCGCCCCCGAGCGCGGCCTCGTAGAGCGCCTGCAGGTGTGCGGTTACGGCGGGGTCGAACGGGGCGTCGTCCACGCGCGAGCCCTCCAGGTCCGCCGGGTCGACGCCCCCGTCTTCCCAGCCGCCGACGACCGCCGCGTGCCGGCGATCGGCGTCGAACAGCGCGACTATCGCCGGGCGGTCGCCGACCGCGAAGTCGAGCGCCGACTGGTACGCCGACCGCATCTCGGTCTCCGCGGCGTCGACGGCGGCGTCGACCCGTCGCGCCAGCAGCGGCGCCCAGTCGTCCACTGCGCCCCGCATCTGGACGCAGTCCGTCGCCCCCGCCTCCAGCACAGCGGCCGGTGTCGGCCCGTCGTCAGCCGTGAGCGCGACGAGCGGGACACCGGGTAGGGCCGCGCTCGCGGCGGCGATGTCGTCGAGCGGCCGCTCTCCAGTGGTGTGAGAGACGACGCAGTCGATCGAGGGTTCCCGCGGTCCCGCCGCGGTCGTCGCGTCCCGCTCGACGACGACCGTCGCCCCGTCCTGGGACAGCGCGTCGGCTATCCGCGACGCGTCCCCGTCGGCGAAGAGCAAAATCGCCCTGTCCTGTGAACTCATACCGGTCTTACTCGACCTATCGTGCGAGGGAACGTATACCCGTTGCGGCCCCGCGGCAGTGTGCGGCCCCCGGCAGCCTAGAACAGCCCGACGACGAACCCGAGTCCCATCGTCACGAGGACGGCGGCGGAGAACACTGGGAGGTACGGCGCGTACCGCTCGACTCGCTCCTCGTAGCGCTGGTACCCCGCAATCAGGAGCATCGTCAGCCCGACGATGCCGGCGACGACGGTGAGAGCGTACGCGCTCATCAGTTCGAGGCAGTGGTTCGACCCCGCACAGAGCGCGATGATCTCGAACTCCTCTTCGTGGGCGAACCCGAGGACGAAGGCGAACCACGCGATGCCGAAGAGGCCCCGGTCGGCGGCCTCGCCGGGGTCGTCGTGCGCGTGAGCGTGTCCGCCGAGGAACGGCACGAAGCCCTTCAGGCGGGAACCCAGTCCCCCCTCGTCTCGGTCGTGTGAGTGGCCGTGGTCGCGTGAGTGGCTGTGCTCGTGCCCGTCGCCGCGTTCGTGACCGCCGTGGCCCCCGTGCGTATGGCCGTGGAAGTACTCGCGGACGCCGAGCGCGACGAGCAGGACGCCGGCCACGAGGCTGACCGGTCCGCCGATCTGGAACTCCCCCAGCACCGTGATCGGCTCGTCGACCCGCGCGAGGTCGAAGTAGTCCTTCGCGTAGAAGAAGGCCGCCACCATCGCGATGCTGCTGACGAGGTGGCCGATGCCGAGGATGAGACTCGCCGCGAACCCGTACGCCCACTTGTTCGTCCGATCGAGCGCGTACGACGCGGCGACCGGCCAGCCGTGCCCCGGTTCCACGCCGTGTACCGCGCCGAGCGCGATCGCGCCGAGGAGCAGTCCGAGGGCTTCGTCGTGCAACATTGCGGTACCGGAGCCTCCGACGACGGGCTGTATAACGGTTGTTACTACCGAATCGGGGAGATCGTCATACGCGAGGTATCTTGTGGCGGCGCGTCGACCTTCTGCGTATGCGAACGAGCTTTAGCATCCCCGACGACGTCGTCGCGGCGTTCGATCGGGTGTGGCGAGAGCAGGGGATCGATAACCGCTCTCGGGCGGTCAGGGAAGCGATGCTGGAGTACGTCGAGGCCCACTCCCGCCTCGAAGCGACGACCGGCGAGGTCGTCGCCCTC
Organism: Halostella limicola; assembly: GCF_003675875.1. Classification (NCBI taxonomy): domain Archaea; kingdom Methanobacteriati; phylum Methanobacteriota; class Halobacteria; order Halobacteriales; family Natronoarchaeaceae; genus Halostella; species Halostella limicola. Next base: position 409,030 of record NZ_RCDI01000003.1, read on the forward strand.
GTCGCGTTCGACTACCGCCACCACGAGGTGATACGGGAACTCCACGCCGTCCAGCACGAGTACCAGGACGTCATTCTCAACACGAGCCACACCCATCAGGGCGAGTGGTGCCTCGAATCGCTGTTCTGTCGCGGGTCGGCGGAACGGGTCCGCGAGCTGACCTACCGGCTCCGCGACTTCGACGGCGTGCGCCGGGTGAAGGTGATGGTGATCCGGGACGGCGTCGGCTAGCGCCGCGCTCGCCGACTCCACGCGGTTCGTCTGCGGCTGCAGCGGCCGATCCGTCTACCGCTGCTCGCGTTGTTCGGCCTCGTTCAGGTCGCTGAAATCCAGCACGTATCCTCCTGGAATTTTGTCTACTGCCGTTTGTGAAGTCCTTAGAACTGGCCGGTAGAGTGGCTGATTCGCATCCGAGTATAAACAAAAAGTATCGCAGATATATCGGGCGCACTTCACAGCCTCGCGCACCGATCCAAGTCGGTCGGCTAGCGTTGAGGCGGTCCAGTTCCGAGTCAAGTCGGGAACAGTGCCCGCGAGATGTGGGTGCGTCTTTCAATCCACACATCTCGAGCGCGGAAGCCAATTCTTGCTGGAATAAACTTTCGGCAGACACTTCTTCGGCGCGTTCCTCGCCGATTCGCGCCACGCCCCCGCCAGTAGTGTGCTGTCCGTCGGGATTACGAGCTTCACCTTCTGCAAGTTCTCCAACTCTCGCTCACAATAAGAATGCGAATACCGGATAGGAAGCGGTAACCGATAGCGCCGGTGTCAACACCCAAAATACAACAATACGCTTGGCTGCTCTCGGGTCAAAGAGACTTCGCTCGTCGAGGTCAGCCGGTCCTTCCGCGCCGATATCGGGAACGTCCGGTATCTCCTTCGGTTCGTCCATCGGTTTCTCATGTCGGGCAATATCTCCGATTGTCGGGCTTGCAGGGGCTTCCTCGACGCGTGAGGTGAGTAACGCTCCTGTCGAGACCTCTAGGTCAGGATTTTCAGGCGCAGGTGTCACCAGTTCTGCCAGTGTCGCCGCTCGACTTGCCCGACCCCACCCGAGCCCGATAATCGTCGATGTGGTACTCACCGCAAGACTCGCAGGTATCCCCAAATAGGAGAGGATCGTGATGACTGTGCCACCCACGACGGAAACAATCAGCGACGCGAGGATAGGAAGCTCCGTAATATCGTCTCCGACCGTCTCCAGCGTACGGCGGGCGATGGTGAAACTGCCCAGCCCGAAGGCGAACACCGCGAGCAGGACCCCCTGATTGACCGTGAGTGATCCTCCCTCACCAACGAGGGGAGCCACGGCGTTCGCCGCGTTTGACGCACCGGCGGAGAACGCCATATAACAGCCAATGACGACCACCGAGAGCGAGCCAGCGAGGTCCTGTAATGATGCATTCCGATTCAATCGGGGACGTGGAATCGATTCCGAGCGGTCGAGCTGGATGAGATGAAGATCGAACGTCGTGAACGCTACATAGCGATCGAGATATGGGTAGATGTAGCGCCCGACCACGACCCCGATGGTCAAACTGAATAGCGGCGCAATAATCCACGCCGAAAGGATGGTAAACATGAGTGCCTGGTTGAGTGTTCCAGACGCAAGTCCGAGCCCAACGATGGCGCCGACAGCCGTCATCGAGGTCGAGGCTGGAACGCCGTAGAGATTGGAGATGAGTAGCGACGCGCCGGTGAAAAACAAGACGGCGACGCTTGCGACAGGTGTGAATTGGGTTGCAGGCACGATGCTGCTACTCATTGTTGCGATGACGTTCCGACCAACAGTCCACGCACCAAGAAAGGCGAAGCCGACGAACAAGACCCCTGCCGTCGGCTTCCGAACGAGGCGTGAACCGACTGCTGGACCGAATGCCACGCCCGTCGATGATCCACCGATGTTGAACCCGACGAAGACGGCGACAACGACACCAGCTACGGCGAGTAGTGACACCATTGTACCACTCCTCACTCACAATGGTCTATCTCGCGTAATAATTCCCAGCATCTGCTCCGGGTTATGATGGAAAGTTGACATATGCTTGCGTCTCTAAGCGCGGAGGAGTCGATCTTCTCAAGGCTGCTCGGGCGCGTCGGTTGAGTCGGTGGGCCTCGTAGAGCACGATGGAGCCCCGATATGCTCGCGACGACTCTCGCTTCGGAATGTCCCAGTATGTTTCTCAGGAAAAACCGCTTGAGGGGTTGGCGATGTCTCTCACCGTGAGGCCGTCATTCTAATTGATGAGCCCCGGTTTCACATCCGCCGATCATACCCAACTAACATCGTGTTGAACGTGAACTACGCCCAACGATGGCAGTAGGCAAAGCCACCGGAGAGAATAGGACCGGGTTGGGTCACAGCAGACGGTGACGAGGTTCGCCACTGGTTAGGCCGACTGCGCAGCGAGGACCGTCGACAAACGATCTACGAATGAGACGATCGATACGGAGTGAGTCAGTGAGCGTATACACGGATGGTAGAGAACACGTTCTGTAGTCTTGTGTTCCGCTCAAATAGCACCGACGGAAAGCGCAACTGCCGGAAGAAGATTTGACTAATCGATCAGCAATAGAAGCCCTGAAACGCCCGAATAAGGCTACCGGTTGCTCCTTTGTTCCACCTTGTTCAGTTCGATGAGCAGTCGGAAGATCGCCTTCACGAGATTGGCGTCCACGTCGAACTGTTCGGCGTTCTTTCCAGCGCGCTCCATCACCGCCTCTTCCTGAGCCTCGTCGGTGGTCGGCAGGTCGTGTTCCTCCTTGACCTCCGCGACGGTGTCGGCGACGTAGGTGCGTCGCGCGATGAGTTCGACCAGTTCGCGGTCGATGGTCTCTATCTCCTCGCGGAGCTCGTCGAGGCTCATCTCGTCCGGGCGCCGTCGGTCTGTGTCGTCGTCAGCCATGTCGTTCCTGGTCGTGTTTCCCATGTCTCTCGTAGCACCTCTAAGGTCTCTCGGTCGCCGACCGCGGTGAAGCTCGGGCCGGTGCCCGACAGCGAGACGCCGGCGACGTCGGGCAGCGCCTCGAGCAGCGGTTCTGCGGTGGCGTCGAGCGCGGCGGCGAAGGCGAAGCCGTTGACGGTCATCGCCTCGCCGTAGCGGCCGTCGAGCGCGAGGTCGGCGACGAGTTCGGCGACCGGGGCGACCCGCCGGCACCGCTCCACGTCGGCGTCCGCCGAGAACGACTGCTCGGGCGGCGTCCACACGAGCACGTCCCACTCGACCTCGTCGCGGGCGAGCAGTTCGTCGCGCTCGTTGTCCGTGACGGTGACCCCGCCGAGCATGCTCGCGCTGGCGTCGTCGAACGCGCCGGTGACGGTGACGCCGGCGTCGCGGGCGGCCCGCACGCCGAGCTTGCACGCCGCCTCGCGGTCGACGTCCTCGACGCCCAGCGCGTCGAGGGTCGCGAGCACCGTCGCGTTCGCGGCCGCGCTCGAACTCTTCAGGCCGGAGGCCATCGGCACCTCGCTCTCGGTGCGCACGGTACCGCCCTCGCCGTCGCCGAACTCCGCCGCGACGAGTTCGACGCAGCGCTCGATCAGGCGCGTGTCCGCGTCCGGCGCGCCGGCTATCTCGCCGCGTACCTCGTCGCTCCCGTCCAACGTCACCTCGGCGGACGTGTACTCGTCGATGGCGAACGCCGACCCCTTGCCGCAGGCCAGAGCGTTCAGCACCGTCCCCGCCGCCGGCGCGCGTGCCCGACCGTCCATACAGGGGAGAGTCAGATCACGCACTTACCCCTGACGGTCCCCGCGGATATAGCCGGGCGATGCGGCGGCCCCTTGCGGCCGCATCGGCGGAGCGGTGCCGCGGTCGCCCCGCCGACCGCCGCGGCGCCGTCGCGTCGAGAGCGGGCCGCTTTTGAGCGTTCCCCGGAAACGTACGCACATGAGCGCCCGCAACAACGTTTCGCCGTCGACGCTCGGCGTCGAACTCGCGGAGGAAGGCGTCTACGTCGAGTACCTCGACGGACGGGAGGTCCTCTACCACGGAGTCCCGGAGAAGGTCGACGACTCGGTCCGCACGCCGCCCGGCAAGCAGGTGCAGGTGCTGGTCACCGACCCGACGGAGACCGAGGGCGTCATGATGTACGTCAACGACTACAACACTCACGACGACATCCTGGAGACGACCGGCGTCGGGCGGATCTACGTCGAGGACGAGACGGAGCTGTTCCCCGGCGTCACCGCGAGGATGGACGGGCACGCCGTCGTCGTCGAGGCGGACCCGGAGGTCGCCCGGGGCCGGGTGTTCGTCTTCGCCGAGGACGAAGTGAGCGAGCGGTCCTACGAGATCGCCTGAGTAGTCGAATGCCCCTCCCCAAACAGTGGCGTCCGCTGGAGCGCAGTACGGTCGGCAAAGCGCCCGAGCGTTACGGCGTGTACGAACTCGGCGACGACGACGGGACCGTCGTCGAGGTCGGCGCCGGCGTCCTCAGGGACGAACTGAAGACGGCGCTCGCGTACGGGTCCGGGACGAAGGTTCGGTGGGAGGCGACGAACACGAGAGAGCGCGCCGAGGAACTCGCCGCCGAGCACCGCGAACGCCGGTAACCGCCAAATGCGGCGGTCGCGGCCGGCGCTACTGGATGTACGACGGCTCCTCGGCGTCGCAGTTCTCCTCGTGCTGTCGCGCGTCGTTCTGGTCGTCGAACATCAGCCCGCAGCCCTCGCACTCGAACCAGGTCATGTCGTCGCGCTCCGTTTGTACGACCATGTGACAACGTGTGACGGCCGTCGATAAATGCGTTTCTCTGGGGGCGGCGGCGACGTTTCCCCGCCGATGAGAGAAGAATAAAGGCCGTCGGGGCGCTACCCCGGCGCATGAACTCGCAGGGTTCCGCCGTCGAACTCACCGTCCGCGGCGCGGAGAAGCGCGACGCCGGCCGCGGCGTCGCGCGCATCCCGGAGGCTGCTCGCCGGGAGCTCGGCGTCCTCTCCGGCGACACGGTCGTCATCCGTGGGGAGCGCACCACCGTCGCGAAGGTGTGGCCCGCCGACGGCGACGTGCCGCCGGACTCGGTCCTCGTCGACGCGGACACGCGAACGAACGCGGGCGTCCAGATCGGCGACTCGGTGACCGTCTCTCAGCGCTCCATCGAGGACGCGCAGTCGGTGACGGTCGCGCCGCCGCCGTCGCTCGCGGACGTCGACGGCACCGTCGTCGAGCGGGCCGTCACTCGCGACCTCAACGACCGGCCCGTCAGCGAGGGCGAGCAGATCCGCCTCGAACGCGTCGCCGACCGGCCGTTCCGCGTCGTCGACACCGACCCGTCCGGCCCCGTCCGCATCACCCCGACCACGATGGTGCTGGTCGCGCCGGACCCGTACGACCCCGAGCGCTCCGGCGGGGGCGACGACGGCGTCGACGGTGACGCGATGGTCACCTACGAGGACATCGGCGGCCTCGACGAGGAACTGGAGCAGGTCCGCGAGATGATCGAGATCCCGCTGTCGGAGCCGGAGCTGTTCCACCAGCTCGGGGTCGAGCCGCCGAAGGGTGTCCTGCTGTACGGGCCGCCGGGCACCGGGAAGACGCTCATCGCCGAGGCCGTCTCGAACGAGGTCGACGCGGAGTTCATCACCGTCCACGGCCCGGAGATCATGTCGAAGTACAAGGGCGAGAGCGAGGAGCGCCTGCGCGACGCCTTCGACCGGGCCGCAGAGAACGCGCCGGCGGTCGTCTTCTTCGACGAGATCGACTCGATCGCGGGGTCGCGCGAGGACAGCGACGGCGCGGAGAACCGCATCGTCGCGCAGTTGCTCTCGCTGATGGACGGGCTGGATACCCGCGAAGACGTCGTCGTCATCGGCGCGACGAACCGCGTCGACGCCATCGACCCGGCGCTCCGCCGCGGCGGGCGCTTCGACCGCGAGATCCAGATCGGCGTCCCGGACGAGGCGGGCCGACAGGAGATCCTCGAAGTGCAGACCCGCGGGATGCCGCTGGGGGACGACGTCTCGGTCGAGCGGATCGCGGCCCGCACCCACGGCTTCGTCGGCGCTGACCTCCACGCCCTCACTACCGAGGCGGCGATGCACGCGCTCCCTCGGTTCCGAGAGGCTGAGTCCGACGACGAGCCGACGGTGACGCGGAGGGACTTCGAGGCGGCGCTGGCCGCCGTCGAGCCCTCCGCGATGCGGGAGTACGTCGCCGAGACCCCGGAGACGAGCTTCGACGACGTGGGCGGTCTCCAGGGCGCGAAGGACACGCTCACGGAGGCCGTCGAGTGGCCGCTCGCCTACGACCGGCTGTTCGAGGTGACCAACACTGACCCGCCCTCCGGCGTCCTGCTGTACGGCCCGCCCGGCACCGGGAAGACGCTGCTCGCCCGCGCGCTGGCCGGCGAGACCGACGTGAACTTCGTCCACGTGAACGGCCCGGAGATCATCGACAAGTACGTCGGCGAGAGCGAGAAGGCCGTCCGCAAGGTGTTCGACCGGGCGCGTCAGTCCGCCCCGAGCATCGTCTTCTTCGACGAGATCGACGCCGTCACCGCCCGCCGGGGGGAGGGACACGAGGTGACCGAGCGCGTCGTCTCGCAGCTGCTGACCGAACTCGACGGCCTCGCGGAGAACCCCAACGTCGTCGTCCTCGCGGCGACGAACCGCAAGGACGCCATCGACCCCGCCATCCTCCGGCCCGGCCGGATCGACACCCACGTCGAGGTACCCGAACCCGACGAGGCGGCGCGCCGGAAGATCCTGGAGGTCCACTCGCTGGGCAAACCGCTGGGCGATGACGTGGACCTGGATGCGCTGGCGGGGGACCTGGAGGGGTACACCGGCGCCGACCTCGAAGCGGTCGTGCGCGACGCCTCGATGCGGGCCATCCGCGAACTGGCGGAGGAGCTCGGCCCCGACGAGGCAAACGAGCGCGCCGAGGAGGTCGTGATCGGCGAGGAGCACTTCGCGGCCGCGATCGAGCAGGTGTCGCCGAGCGGCGGCGTTCGGTGACTGCGCTCCGATCCCCGGCCGCCGTTGCGCGCCGCGCTCAGGGCCAGTAGATATCCGTCGCGCGGTGGCGCTCGTTGTACGCCTCCAATCCCTCGCCAAGTACGCCCGTCAGGTGGAAGTCGTCGTACAGCGTCGAGTGCGTGTAGTCGACGAAGGTCGCGGGGATCACGAGCTCGCCCCCGACGCGGACCGCCGTCGCGACGCCCGTGTACATGTGCTTGTGGCGCTCGTCGTGGACCTTCATGCCGACGACGGGGCGGCGCTGGCGGTGCGCCGGCACCGCGTGGAGCGCCTCCAGCGAGCGGTTGGCGAACTCCCAGCAGAACATCCCCGTCCCGTCGTCCTCGCGGACCGCGTCGAAGTCCGCGGGCGTCTGGAAGTACCGACGGAGGTCGACCGCGCCGAACAGCAGGTTGTCCTCGATAGACCCCGCCAGATAGCGCGGCACGTCGTACGACGAGTACTCGCGGAAGGCCTCGACGAGCCCGTCGAGCAGCGCCCGCGGGCGGGCGGGGTCGACGCCCGCGAACGCCTCGACCGTCTCGGGGGCGACGCCGTCGTAGTGCGGCCCGCGCAGCGCGCCCGTCGTGAACGGTCGCGCCTCCGCGGCGTCGACGCGGTCGAAGTACGGCTCGCGCTGCGAGAACGCGAACTCGAACTCGCCCGCCCGCAGGTCCGAGAGGTCGCGCACGAGCTGCTCGACGGCCCCGTCGCCGAAGCCGAGGTCCGCGTCGACGGCGGCCCCGTCCGCCGGGTCGCCGGGGAGCGACACCGTCGCGACGGCGTCGCCGCCCGCGTCGACCACCGAGAGCGAGTCGTCGCCGACGACCGCGCGGTGGCCGTCGGGGAGCGCGGACGCCGCGAGCGTCGCGTCCAGGCGCTCGCCGGCGACCGCGGCGAGGTCCTGCGTCTGCAGGTTCTCGCCGACGAGGACGCCGTAGCCGATCAGGACGTTGTCGACGGCCTTGCCCGCGCCGAGCGTCGCGCCGCCGCCGACGGTCGCGAGGACGTTCCGGCGGGTCATCTCGATCCCGCCGACGCGCTCGCGGACGGAGCCGCCGTCGCCGTCCCCCGCTCCGCTCTCGCCGTCCGCGGGGACCGGGTCGCCGCTCACGTCAGTATCTCCTCCTCCGGCCCGGTCGCGATGACGCTCTCGCCGGCGGTCACCTCGTCGCCTTTCTCCACCGCGAGGTCCTCGCGGTCGACCTCCGGCGGGAGGAGCACGTCGGCGCGGCTGCCGAACGCGATGTGGCCGATGCGGTCGCCGCGGTTGAGCTCGTCGCCCTCCTCTACGTAGGGGTGGATGCGCCGGGCGAACGCGCCCGCGATGAGCGTCACCTCGCAGTCCTCGTACCGGACGTGGACCTTCTCGTTGCGGTCCGACTCCTTCGAGAAAGCGGGGCGGTGCGCGCCGGGGCTGTGCTCGACTCCCTCCACCGTGCCGGCGACCGGCGAGCGGTTGACGTGCACGTCCCAGACGTTCATGAAGACGCCGACGCGGACGCGGTCGCCCTCCTCGCGGAGGACGGACACCTTCCCGTCGGCGGGCGAGACGATGCCGGTGAGCGGCGGCGTTCTGTCCGGGTCGCGGAAGAACGCGACCACGCCGACCGCGAGGGCGAGCAGCCCCGCGGCGAGCCCGGTGCTGAAGATGAGCGCGGGAACGGCGGCGAGCGCCGGCGGGACCGCGTACCGCCACCCGCCCGGAGCGATGTTCATACCGAAGTAGCCGACGCGGAGGAGTATGGGCGTTACGGAGAGTCAGCCCCAGAACGACTGCGTCCGCGCGTACTGCCGCTCCTGCGCGAGGATGTCGCGGTAGAACGCGTCCTCGTCCTCGCGGAGCTTGTTGATGATCCGCGCGGCGTTGTGCGGCCCGACGCCGCGGGCCGCCAGCGCGATGACCGCCCGCTTGCCGTGGGCCTGCACGAGGCTCCCGGCGCGGTAGGCGCGCTCGGTCTGTTTCTCCTGCTCCTCGTCTTTCTCCTCTGCGCGCACCGCCTTCACCACCTCGTCCGCCCACGGGTTCAGCGCCGCGATGCGGGTCGACCCGCACTCGGGGCACTGCGGCTGGTCTCGGACGCGGCGGACCGGTTTCTTGACCTCCCAGTCCTGGCAGTGCAGGCAGAACAGAATGACGCGGTCGTTGCGGATGCGCTCGCGGACGGTGTCGATGACGCTCGCGTCGGCGTTCTCCGGCGAGAGCAGTTCCCGCCCGCTGGAGCGCCCGCCGGTGCCGATCGGCGTCCGGCCGCCGACGGAGACGACCTCGACGTCGCCCTCGCGGACCGCGGTCAGCACCTGGCTCGCGCCCGCCACGTCTAGCTCCTCGTGGAACACCTCGCGGACCGCCTCGTCGTACACGGGCGTCCCTTCGAGCGCGGCGAGCAGGCGGTCCTGCGAGAAGCTACCGGTGCCCTGCCAGCGCTTCAGCGCGCCGAACTTCGCGGCCACCTGCGCGAGCTTGAACTTCAGCGTGTCCGAGCGCTTGAGGCTCAGTTCGATGATCGTCGCGACGTGGCCCGGATCCGTCTCTTCGAGCACGTCGACGGCGTCGGGCCCCGTGACGCCACCCGGCACGTCGAGTTCGATGCGGTACGGGTCCACTTCGAGGCCGATCGAGGAGCCGGTCCGCTGGCCCAGCAGCGACGACAGCACGCGCCCGAGCGTCTCGTTCACCTTGTGCCCGAACGCGGCGTTCACGACGATCGTTCGGCCCTGGTGCTCCACGACGATCCGGTCGTCGGTGGGCATCGGCGCGCCGGCCTCGACGTGCTCGCCGATCGCCTCCAGCGCGCGCTCGGCCGTGGACTCGTCCGTCGGGTAGCGGTTCACGAACTCGCGGGCGACGCCCGCCGCGTCCGCGCCGGCTTCGAACTGCGGTTCCGCCACGGCGCGCATCTCGCCGACCTCGCTCGCGACGCCGCGGGGGACCGGTATCTCCTGGCCGACCCACGACGGCACCTCGCCGGCCGGGTCCTCGATTGGGCTCACGGTCACCTCGCTCTCCTCGTCGTCGATCTCGGTGATGCGCCACATCTCGCCGCGCTGGATGAACACCTCGCCGGGCTCGGCGAAGTTGACGACGAAGCGCTCGTCCAGCGTCCCGATCTGGCGGCCGCTGGCCACGTCCTCGACGCTGTAGGTCTCCTCGTCCGGGATCATCGAGAGGTTGGCGTACACGTACTGCCAGGTGCTGCCCGACGACTCGATGCGGTCCCGCTCCTCGTCGACCCAGACGATGCGGTTGCCCTTCAGCTCGCGCAGGACCGACCGGAACTCTTCCTTCGTGAGGTCGCGGAACGGGTAGGCGCTCGTCACCAGCTCGTAGGCGCGCATCGCGCTCACGCCGTCCTCGCTCGCCATCACCATCCCCGGGATCTGATTGGCGACGGTGTCGAGGCTCCCGTCGTGGATGGCGGTCGTCTCCACCTCGCCCGCCTTCGCGCGCCGGGCGATGGCGAGGGCTTCGAGGGTGTCGTCCGGGCGCGTGGTGACGATGGTCCCCTCGGAGACCTGGTCCATGCGGTGGCCCGCCCGCCCCACCCGCTGGAGCAGGCGCGTCACCTGCCGCGGGCTGCCGTACTGGACGACGTGGTCGATGTGGCCCACGTCGATGCCCAGCTCCATCGACGACGTACAGAGGAGCGCGTCGAGCCGCCCGGCCTTGAACCGGTCCTCGACCTCGATGCGGGCCTCCTTCGACAGCGAGCCGTGGTGGACCCCGATCGGCAGGTCGAGCTCCTTGAACCGCGAGCCGAGCGCCTCCGCCGTCTGGCGCGTGTTGACGAAGATCAGCGTCGACTCGTTCTCCGCGACGACGTCGCGTATCTCGCGGACGTGGCTCGCGATCGACTCGTCGGTGAGGAGTTCGCCGGCCAGCTCCTCGTCCTCGTCCGTGATCGCCGGCTCCCTGACCGTCACGCTCACCTTGCTCCCAACGTCGACCGAGCGGATCGTACAGCCGCGGCCGCCGGTGAGAAAGCGCCCGACTTCGGCGGGGTCGCCCACCGTCGCCGAGAGGCCGATCCGCTGGAACGGCCCGGCGAGGTCGCGCAGGCGCTCCAGGCCGATCGTCAGTTGCGCGCCGCGCTTCGCGGCGGCGAGCTCGTGCACCTCGTCGACGACGACGTGCTCGACGTCCTCGAGCGCCCTGCGGAGCTTCTTCCCGGTGAACATCGCCTGCAGCGTCTCCGGCGTCGTCACCAGCACGTCCGGCGGGTCCTCCGCCTGCTTCTGGCGCTGGTAGTCCGTCGTGTCGCCGTGGCGGACGTCGATATCGATGCCGAGCTCCTCCCCCCACCACTCCAGGCGCTCGCGCATGTCGCGGTTCAGCGCCCGCAGCGGCGTGACGTACAGCGCGGAGATGCCGAACCGGGGGTCGGCGCGGGCGATCGCGTCGAACACCGGCAGCATCGCCGTCTCGGTCTTGCCGGTCCCGGTCGGCGCGACCACGAGCGTGTCGTCACCCGCGGCTAGGGGCGGGATCGCCCGCTTCTGTGGCTCCGTCGGGGTGTGAAAGCCGCGCTCAGAGAGCGCCGCCCGCACCTCGTCGCCGAGGTGCGTGAAGGCCGCAGAATCGGGCGCGGCCTGACTATCGCTCATCGCGTCCGCCTAGCGGTTCGACGGGATTAAGCGCATCGTCCGCGGCCGGCGCGTCCGTCAACGCGGAGCGCGCGCCGGCCGACACCCGGAAAACAGCGGGGTGCCAGTCGCGTTTCTCGCGGCCGCGTCACTCTGCTTCCGCGATCTGCCCGACTTGCAGTTCCCCTTCCTGATCGAGGTACTGCTCCTCCCACTCGCGTCGCGCCTCTATCTCGCGCTCGCCGCGCTGGGTGAGCGCGTAGTAGTTGGTCCGTCGGTCGAGTTCCCCCTTGTCGACGAGCCCTTTGTCCACCAGCGTGTCGAGATTCGGGTACAGCCGCCCGTGGTGGATCTCGGTCTCGTAGTACTCCTCAAGCTCTTCTTTGATCGCCAGTCCGTGCGGGTCGTCTTCCCCAGCGATGACGTACAGCAGGTCACGCTGGAATCCGGTTAGATCGTACATGAGTTCTCCCCCAAGTGCCCCCTTCGAAGGCGTCTGACAATTGCATCGACTGTGGGGTAAATCCTTCACCAAATCACTTTGGTGGGTCGACAGTGTCGGGCGTGCTAATCTGTTGGATCGGTGTCGATTCCCGGCGACCGAGCCCCGCCCCGACGTGTCTGCTCAGTTACACTCGGCGGTAGGATCCGAGCCGCGTCCCGTCGAGGAGGTACGCCTGCCCCTCGTCGAGCCCCGCCGGGAGGAACGGCGAGAGGAACTCCTGTCCGGCGACGTTCACCCACGTCCCGCCCGACAGGTCGTTGAACGCGGGAAAGACGACGAGTTCGGTCGCCGCTACGTCGTGCTCCGGATAGCGTTCCTCGAACGGCCCGGGCGCGAGCGACCCGCGGAGCCAGACCCGCTCGACGCGGGACCCGCCGACCTCGTCCTCCAGCCGGACGCAGGGGTGCTCGTGGCCCAGGCAGACGACCTCGGCCGACAGCACGTCCGGCGACGGCCAGGTGTGGCCGTGGGCGAACCCCACGTTTCCGATGCGAGCGCCGTGGCCCGGCGTCACCGTCGCGTCGCCGACCCACGACTCCACGTCGCCGTCGTGGTTGCCCTTGGCGAGCGTCACCGGCAGGTCCGCCGGCAGCGACTCCAGGAGGACCTCGACCTCGCCGCGCTCCGCGCCGCCGGGCTCGCCGATGGAGTGCATCAGGTCGCCCAGCACGACCAGCCGGTCGGGCTCCGTCTCGGCGACGAGGCCCAGCAGCCGCTCGCGACGGGACTCCGCCTCGCTGTCTATCTCGACGCCCTGCTCGTAGCGGAGCCCTGCCTCGATGCCCGCGTGGTAGTCCGCGACCACCAGCGCGCGCTCGTCGCCCAGGTCCGCGACGGCGGCGGGCGTCCCCGGGACCGGCTCCACCGCCGTCATCAGATGGGCTTCAGCGTGTCCTCGCCGGACTCGTAGCACTGCCCGCCCATCAGCGCGTCCTGGAGGGCGTCGTCGACCTCGCCGGGGTCCGCGCCCGTGCGGTCGACGACGGCGGCGACCAGTTCCTCCCGCGGCGCCCCGTCGCCGTCGTCGAGTTCCTCCATGGCGTCCATGACGACCGAGTCGAGGGGCTCGTCGGCCGCGGGGGCTTCGTCGGCCTCCGCTTCCTCGTCCGCGCCGGCCTCGTCGTCCTCTGCGGCCGCACCCGACGACTCCTCGGCGCCGGCCGCCTCGGCCGCCTCCGCGAGGTCGTCGTCCGGCAGTTCGTCGCTCGTCGCTTCGAGCGCATCCTCCTGGTCGGCGTCGGCGCCCGCCTCGTCCTGGTCGCCGGTGAGTTCGTCCTCGGTCGGCTCCGCCTCGGTCGAGCCGTCGGCGTCCGCCGCGTCGTCCGGTTCGACGATGTCGATGTCCGCTTCGCCGGGCTCGCCGACCTCGGTGCCCGTCGAGAACTCGGTACCGTACTCCTCCTCGATGCGCTGGCGCTCCTCCTCGTCCATCTCGTACATCTCGTCGCCGACGTCGCCGGTGCCGAGGTCCTCAGCGTCGTCGTCTTCCGGCTCGAACTCCTCGTCGGTCACCGTCTCCTGGCCGGGTTCGACGTCCGCCGTGTCGTCCCAGTCGCCGAGCGCCTCCTCGGCGTCCTCGGAGTCCTCGACGGTGGTCTCGGTGTCGCGGACCGCCTCCGCGTCGGCAGCGGTCGCCTCGTCGACACCGGGTTCGTCGGCCGACGCGGCCTCGGCGGGGTCGGCCCCTTCGTCCGGCGCTGTCGTCTCCTCGCCGGTCGGTTCCGGCTCCGCTTCTGCGGACGCCGCCCCGCCCGCGTCGGATTCGGTGTCCGCCTCCGCGCTCGGGGTCGTCCCGGCGGCTTCGCCCACCTGCGAGAGGGTGAACTCGACCTCGGTCTCGTCGCCCCCGTCGCCGGGGCCGAGCGTGAGCGGGCCGACCTCGTCGGCGTCTATCTCGTCGGCGACGACCCGGCTGGCGTCGATCGCCACGTCCCAGAGGTCGCCGAGGTACCCGCGCGTCGTGCCGTAGTAGTCGACGGCGAGGGGGATCCCCTGCGCGAGCGCGCGGTCGACGCCGCGGTCCAGCAGGGCGGCTTCGAGGTCGTCCCCGCGCTCGTCCATCGCCAGCGCGTCGGCCATCGTGCCGACCCGTTCGAGGGTCTGCTCGGCGGTCCGCACCGCCCAGCGGTCCCGCGTGTCGGCGTCGACGCGGTTGATGCTCTCCGGGCGGATGGAGGTGTACACCACGTCGGAGTCGTCGGGCTGGAAGGTGTTCGCCTTCCCCGTCACCGCGACGAACGCGGGCGGGTCCATCCGCTCCAGCGCGGCCATCTCGTCGGGCTGGTACTGGCCGGCGTAGACGACGAACGCGCCCGTCGGGTCGACGACGCGGGCCCGGAGCACGTCCTCGTTGACCTGCTCTATCTCCGTGAGGACGCCCACCGCGAACATGCGGTTGACGCGCGCGCCGGTCGGCGTCACCACGTAGTTCGGGGCGCGCTCCTCGTCGCTCTCGGAGAACTCCAGTTCGGCGTCGTCGAACTCCGCGGCGAAGATCCGGTAGGCGATCTCGCGGTTGCCGGGGCTGCCGCCGTCGTCGCCGTTGCCGTCCTCGCTCTCGCTCATGCTCCCACCTCCTCGATCAGCGCTAGGGCGTGGTCGGCGGGGTCGTCGTCGGACCGCTCGAACTCGGTCGCGTCGAGGTTCGCGCCGTACTCGTCGACCGAGAGGTGGCCGCGGACGCGGTACTCACGCCCGACGATCCGCTCGCGGATGGTGTCGGCGACGACCTCCTGGTCCATCGCCTCGCGGGCCTGCTCGCGGGCGTCGTCCACGTCGCCGCCGTACACCTCCTCGGTGAGGTCCTCGTCTAACACCGCGGTGACCGCGCCGGTGCCGTCGTCGAGGATGGCCTTCACGCGGAGGTCGTCCTCGCCGTCGACGTCGCCGTGCGTTCGGCACTGGCCCTTCTGGATGACGCGGCCGCACTCGGGGCAGCGCTGGATGAGGCCGGAGCCGTCGCGGACGGCGATGACGTTGCCGACGAGTTCGACGTCGTACACGCCGCCGCTCCGGATGGCCTCGCCGGCGTCCATTCGCGGCGCCGCCGCGCTGACGTCGACGTCCCGGGACAGCGCGTCGACCCGGGAGAACTCGGAGACGTTCACCGAGGGGACGCCGCGGTACTCGCGGACGTACACGTTCTCGATCCGCAGGTCCGCGCCCTCCTCGATCTCCGGGTGAGGGTCCCAGTCGGTGAACGGTAGGCGGCCGCTCTCGTCGCCGAGCACGCCGCTCAGGATGTCCGTCTCGCCGTCGCGGCCGTCTATCGTCCGCGTCTCGACCTCGACGACGCGGGCTTCCACGTTGACGCCGCGGTCGCCCACCTGCACGTCGATCAGGCCGGCGTCGCCGCCGACCTCGTAGTCGACGGCCAGGTCCTCGTCGGCGTGGGCGACCGTGGTGCTCTCGCCGACGTTCAGTTCGGGTTCGCCCTCCCACTCGCGGACGCCGGCGTTGCCCAGCGTGACGGTGTCGCCGGGTTCGAAGTCCACGTCGGTCCAGGCGGTGTAGTCGATGACGCCCGTCCCGTCGGCGAGGCGACCCTCGTAGATGACGTTGTCCTCGCCCTGGTACCGGATCGAGCGCTTGCCCTTGGTGAGCACTTTCGCCGTCACCGTGACGTTGCCGTCGTCGGTCTCTATCTCGGCGACGTCCGCCTCGCTGGGCGCGGCGCCGCCGCCCTCGCTCCCGTCGCCGTACTTGCGGCGGAGGCTCTGTTTCGCCTCGTCCATCGGCACGCTGTACGACACCAGGTTCTCAAGGTCCTCTTTGACCTCCTCTTTGTCAACGCCGAGGTCGGAGGCGAGATCCTCGGCATGATCGTCTAAGCTCATCACCGGCACTTCGAGGGGGCGGGGTAAAAATGATTCCCGTGGACCCGCCGAGCCGTCGCTCTGGTGCGCCGCAGCGACCGAAAGCGGTTTTCTCGCCGCGGGGCAAGGACGCCCATGCGCGTCGTCGTCAACGCCGCCACGAGCGCCGACGGGAAACTCTCGCACCGCGGCCGCGAGCAGGTCGCCATCAGCGGTCCCGAGGACTTCGACCGGGTCGACCGCCTCCGCGCCGAGAGCGACGCCGTCATGGTCGGCGTCGGTACCGTCCTCGCCGACGACCCGCACCTGACGCTCGACGACCCCGAACTGGTCGACGAGCGCGCCGCTCGCGGCGAACCGGACCATCCCGCCCGCGTCGTCGCCGACTCCCGCGGACGAACGCCCTCTGACGCGCGGATCCTCGACGACGCCGCGGAGACGTACGTCCTCGTGAGCGAGGCCGCCTCCACAGAGCGCGTCGCCGACCTTCAGGACGCCGGCGCGGCGGTCGTCACGGCCGGCCGGGACCGCGTCGACCTCCCCGCGGCGCTCGACGAGCTCGCCGGCCGCGGGATCGACCAGCTCATGGTCGAAGGCGGCGGCGAGATCATCTTCTCGCTGTTCGACGCCGGCCTGGTCGACGAGCTCACCGTCTTCGTCGGCGGGACGATAATCGGCGGGCGCGACGCGCCGACGCTGGCCGACGGTGAAGGATTCGTCGAGGACTTCCCGGCGCTGTCGCTCGCGGGCGTCGAACGGCTGGACGACGGCGTCCTCCTGCGCTGGGTGCCGGAGCCGCCGTCGGAGAAGTAGTACTACCTCAGTGGTCGTGGCCGGTCAGTTCCTCGAACGTCGCGCCGAAGCGCTCCTCGAAGATCTCCATCGTGTCCGCCTCGACCGACTGGATCTCCTCGCTCGGCTCACCCTGGCTGTGGTGGATCGCGCCGTGGATCCGCTGGGCGCACCCGAACAGGGCGATGTCGCCGACGACCGTCGCGGCCGCCTCGTCGTCCTCCTCCGAGAGCATCTCCACGAGGGCGGCGGGGAGTTCGATCTCGTCGTCGCCGCCGTCCGAAGATTCGAGCGAAACGGTGATAGTGTCCGTCATGCCGTGACGTTCGGCGGTGCGACTAATCCCTCTTTGGATCTCCCGGGGTCGTCGGCCGCGACGGCCCTCGAAGAACTCTGCGTCGGAGGAGAGCGTTCAGTCGTCCGCGTCTAACGAAGCGGCGACCGCGGCATCTCGGGGCCTTCGACCCACTCAGCACCGTTCAATCGTCGGCCTCTAACGAAGCGGCGACTGCGGTCTCGGCACGAGTCCTCGACCGTTCAGTCGTCCGCTTCGACCGCCGCGTCCGTGGACGCCTCCGCCCCCGTCGGTTCGAGCGTTTCGAGGTAGTCGTCGGCGTCGAGGGCGGCTTTGCAGCCCATGCCGGCCGCGGTGACGGCCTGCTGGTAGTGGTAGTCGACGACGTCGCCCGCGCCGAAGATGCCGGGAACGCCGGTCTTCGTCTGGCCGCCGCCCTTGCCGCCCTCGGTCTGGATGTAGCCGGTGTCGTCCAGTTCGACGTCCGTCTCCTCCAGATACCCGGTGTTCGGCGTGTGGCCGATGGCGAGGAAGACGGCGCCCACGTCGAGGTCGTACTCCTCGGTCTCGGGGTCGTCGAGCTTCTCCGTGGGGTGGCCCTCGGGGTGCTCGACGAGCGTCGCGCGGTCGACGCCGTCCTCGGCGGAGCCGTGGATCTCCGTCAGTTCCGTGTTTTTCAGGATCTCGATCTCGCCCTCGTCGACCTTCTCCTGTACGCGGTCGACCCAGTAGTCCTCCGCGCGGAACTCCTCGCGGCGGTGGGCGATGTACACCTTCGAGGCGAACTTGGTGAGGAAGTCGGCCTCCTCCATCGCGGCGTCGCCGCCGCCGATGACCAGCATCTCCTCGCCGCGGAAGAACGCGCCGTCGCAGGTTGCGCAGGTAGAGACGCCGTAGCCCATCAGTTCGTCCTCGCCGGGGACGCCGAGCGTGCGGGCGCTCGCGCCGCTGGCGGCGATGAAGGCGTCGGTCGTGTACACGTCGCCGTTGGTCAGCTCGACGCGGTATGGCCGCGAGGAGTCGTCGACGGACTCGATGACGCCGTTTATCGTCTCGGCGCCGAACTTCCGGGCCTGCTCCTTCATGTCGTTGATGAGGTCCGGACCGCTGATCCCCTCGGGGAAGCCGGGGTAGTTCTCGACGTCCGTGGTAAGGGTGAGCTGGCCGCCGGGCTCGTCGCCTTCGACGACCAGCGGCTCGTTGTTCGAGCGGGCGGAGTAGATGGCCGCGGTCAGCCCCGCGATGCCGGTGCCGGCGACGATCAGCTTGCGGTGCTCGACGCCGTCGTCACCGCCGCTCTCGTCGGCGATGCCGAGCTTCTCGTCGAGCTCGCCGGTCTCGTCGAGCGCGCTGGTGTCGTCCCAGCCGCCGATGAGCTCGTCGTCGATGAACACCTCGGGCGCGGTCTGGCGGCCGTCGGCGCGCTCGAGCATCTCCTCGAACAGGTCCTCGTCGCCGGTGACGTTGTACTCCTCGTACTCGACGCCCTTGGCGTCGAACAGGTCCTTCGCCTTCTCGCAGTAAGAACAGTCCTCTTTCGTATATATCTCCACGTGAGGCTGGTCGCTCATGCGGAATGATTGGCCAGCGGGGCGTATTTAGCTTGCGTTGTCATCACGCGTTTCCGGCATCTCGGACGAGTGATACGGGCGACAGGGCGGCTGAAACGCCGGTCGAAGGGCCTATCCCTCCGGCACCTGTCGGCCCCGATATGGCCGCCGATCTGGAGGAGAAGACGAACAGGTACCACGACCTACTCTCGGAGGCGCTCGACGCGGCCGAAGTGGCGCCGCCCGCGGACACGCCGATGGGGGAGGCGGCCGCGGAGTGTCTGGAGATGGCCGAGTCCTACCTCGACGACGGCCGGCACTTCCGTGAGAACGGCGACCTCGTCAACGCGCTCGCCGCGTTCTCGTACGGTCACGCGTGGCTGGACGCCGGCGCGCGCGTCGGGCTGTTCGACGTTCCGACGGAGGGCCACCTCTTCACGGTCTGACGGTCGTCGGACCTGTTCCCGCTCCGAGAGAGCGGGGGTCGAATTTGGGTGGGAACTGGTCGACTGTGGCCCTAACTGGAAAGTAGTGTTAATACGCTAACAGTTGTGTACGTTGTACGCGTCGGGGGGATTCCGACGCCGAACCATCATGAGAGACACCTCTGACGGGGAGCACACGCCCCCGCACGAGATCGTTGCACACGTCAAAGACACGCTCGACGACTTCGGCAGCACTCGCCGAAGCTTCCTCGCCGGCACCGGGACGATCCTGGGCGCGGGAGCGCTCTCTGGCACGGCGTTAGCCGGGGGAGACGACGACGAGCACGGCGACGGACACGGCGGCGACAACGGCGACGACGGCATGAGCGGCATGACTGACGTCGACATCCTCAACTACGCACTCACGCTGGAGCACCTGGAGGACGTGTTCTACAGGGAGGGGCTGGAGCGCTACACCAAGGACGAGGTGATGCATTCGAGCGTCTATCAGCATCGCTTCGGTGAGTTCATCCAGGACGACCTGTACGCGAACCTCGAACTCGTCGGCGAGCACGAGTCGACGCACGTCGAGGCGCTGACCGCCACCATCGAGGAACTCGGCGGGGAGCCGGTGCCGGAGTGTACCTACGACTTCGGCTACAGCACCTTTCACGAGTTCCTGGACACCGCCGCACTGCTGGAAAATACCGGCGTGAAGGCGTACAACGGTGCGCTCGCGATGATCGAGGACCCCGCCCTGCAGACCACCGGTGCGACCATCGCCACGGTGGAGGGGCGACACGCGTCGTACCTCAACCTGCTCACCGGCGAGGTCCCGTTCCCGGCGGCGTTCGACGAGGCGGCCCCGATGGAGGACATCCTCGAGGCGGCGGGCGGATTCATCACCGAGTGTCCCGACGGCATGGAGATGGACGACTCCTCGAACGGCGACGACGACCACTGACGGACCTCGTGGCGGTAGTTCGGTCGTCCGCTCGATCGTCCTCCGTCACTCGCCGCTGGCGCTTCGGTCGCCTCCTCATCTCGGGTCTGCTTTGATTGGGGTTTACAAGCGGGGAGATGGTCAATATCGGTAATGGAGGCCGTTCTGTGGTACGTGTTCACTGGCACCCGCGGTGGGGAGAACCGTGCCCGTATTCTGCGCGCTCTCGACGAACGACCGCGGAACGCCAACCAGCTCGCGGAGGATCTCGACCTGGACTACAAGACGATCCGTCACCACCTCGACGTTCTGAGGGACAACGAGATCGTCGAGAACAGCGGCGACGACTACGGAACCGTCTACCTGCCGTCCGATAAGGTCCGACGCCACTGGGACACGGTCGAAACGATCCTGGAGAAGGTGGAGTGAGTATGTACGAATTTGGGCAAGAGTATAACCGGCGTCTCGGCCAACGTGGTACCAGATGACCCTCTGGTTCGACGTGGCCCGTGTCGCCATCGTGATCAATCTCGTTCTCCTGCTCGGGTTGGGCTACGTCTGGGGCAGGAACTACGCAAAGTTCCGGTCGAAACACACGCTCGGACTGCTGCTGTTCAGCGCGATACTGTTGGTAGAGAACGGATTCGCCCTGTACATCTACACGCTCGACCCCGTGTTGAGCGTCTGGATCGCGCAGGTCCCTCCCCCCGCTCAGCGGGCGATGACGCTCCTTCGCGTCTCGGAGGCGGCGGCCCTCGGCGTTCTCACGTGGGCCACGTGGGACTGACGTCGAAGTGTCGCCGGATCGCTTCGTGGTCGACGCGTCCCGTTCCCCGCGTCGCAGCCAGGTAATTATCATGACTGATACTCGATCAATAATCGATATATTCATACGTGTCCGAATGGGGCTTTATATAGATCGCCGAAAGACTTATAATAGTATCGGTCTTACTTCTTGTTAGGAAGACGACCCGGGTTTCTTCGGTCCCCACCCCCGAGTCCCGTTTCCATCACCCCCAATCCCCCATCATGAGCGACTCAAACATACGCACGACCACTAGCCAGACGGAAACCGAGCGCGCCGACGAACAGGAGCGAGAGCAGGAAGCCGTCGACGCCTGTCCCGAGTGCGCCGGCTCGCTCCGGCAGGACTCCGCACAGGGCGAGACCGTCTGCGAGGACTGCGGCCTCGTCGTCGAGGAGGACTCGATCGACCACGGCCCCGAGTGGCGGGCGTTCAACTCCCAGGACCGTGACCAGAAGTCGCGAGTGGGCGCGCCGACGACGAAGATGATGCACGACGAGGGGCTGTCGACCAACATCGGCTGGCAGAACAAGGACGCGTACGGCAACTCGCTGTCCTCGCGCCAGCGCCACAAGATGAAGCGCCTCCGCACGTGGAACGAGCGCTTCCGTACCCGCGACTCCCAGGAGCGCAACCTGAAGCAGGCGCTCGGCGAGATCGACCGGATGGCGTCCGCGCTCGGCCTCCCCAAGAACGTCCGGGAGACCGCCAGCGTCATCTACCGCCGCGCGCTGGAGGAGAACCTCCTGCCCGGCCGGTCCATCGAGGGCGTCGCGACCGCTTCGCTGTACGCCGCGGCCCGTCAGGCCGGCACCCCCCGGAGCCTCGACGAGATCGCGACCGTCAGCCGCGTCGAGAAGATGGAACTCACCCGCACCTACCGCTACGTTGTCCGCGAACTGGGCCTCGAAGTCAAGCCCGCCGACCCCGAGAGCTACGTCCCGCGGTTCGCCAGCGAACTCGACCTCTCCGACGAGGTCGAGCGCCAGGCCCGCCGCCTGCTCGACGACGCTCGAACCAGCGGCATCCACAGCGGGAAAAGCCCCGTCGGTCTCGCCGCCGCCGCGATGTACGCCGCCTCCCTGCTCACCAACGAGAAGGTGACACAGACCGAGGTCGGCACGGTCGCCAACGTCAGCGAGGTCACCATCCGCAACCGCTACAAAGAGCTTCTCGAAGCGTCCGGCACGTCGGCCGCGATGGCCTGACAGTTCCCGGCAAGACTTTTCACGCTCCCCGTGTCTCTCAGTCGCATGGAGGAAGCGTTCGTCCGACTTGTTTGTCCCGAGTGTACCAAAGACTGGGAGTCCTCACCGAGTAAACTGCCGCAGTACGACGACATGTTCCACTGTCCGAACTGTCACGCCACGCGCCGCACCGCGGAGTTTACGCGGACGGACCGGGACCTGGAGACGCTGAAGTCGCTCCAGTAACTCACGAACTCGTCGCCGAGCGAGCGCCGCAGGCCTCGCAGCGAAGTACCTGCACGCCCTGCTCCCGTTCGATCTGCGTGTCGGGGAGGCCGCACTCGTCACAGAGCACGTACTCCTCGGTGTACTCGTCGAGCGCTTCGGCGATGCGGTCCTCGTCGAACTCGCCGGTCAGGCGAGCGCGGCCGCTCTCGTCGATGTGGCCGCTCGTCCCGAGCTCGTTCTGTAGATACTTCATGACGTGATCCTCGTCCCGGCCGAGCCTGTCGACGGTGTCCTGAAAGTTCTCGTAGACGCTCGCTTTCCCCTCCTGCCGAACCTCCGGATCCGGGACGTCGAAGCGGTCGCTGGTCCCCTCTATCTCCGGCGTCTCCTCGATCGCGCGATCCAGTTGCTCGTCGTAGTCCATACCTCACCCAAACCGAGCGCCGAATAAAAACTTCACTCTCGATCCGCGGCCCGCGATACCGAGATCATTGGTATTGGGCCTCATACCCCTCATATTGGGAGATATGTGTTAACGGGACTCAAGATAATAATATAACCCTCCAGTTGCAAGAACTTGCTGTCCATGAAAAAGCAGGAGCTTATCCACCTTCACGGCCTGCTTGCAGAGGTATCCAACCACTACGAGGAGCGAAACGGAACGCCCGTTGACCTCGAAGAATACGAATCGCTGGGCGTCCGACCGACATCGATCCACAAGTCCAAGACCGACCACAAGGCTGCCGTCTTCGCGCTGGCGACCGGTATCACCTCCGAGATGGAGGGCGAAGAGTCCGAGACGGTCCCCGCGACCGCCGACTGAACGGTACTTCGCGTTCTGCCGCATCTCACGTCCCCCAGCGACGGCGCTGTCGGGTTCTCCGGTACTGCTCTCGTCGCCTCGCCGGCCGGCGGTCGTCGCGGACGCGGGGCTATCGGGGCACGAAAGACAGAAAACTGCAGGTCGCGGCGGTGCTGCGGCCGCCGATTACTCGATCAGGTCCTCGAACTCGGGGAGGACCTCGTCGTCGTCCCCGTCGGAGCCGGACGACTCCTCGTCGAGGGCGTCGTCGGAATCGCCGTCGGCCTCGGACGATTCCCCGTCGTCCTCCTCGACGACCTCGACCTCGACCACTTCGAGCGGGATGTTCTCCAGGCGCTGCCCGATCTCCTTGCGGGCGATCCGCGAGGCGTGCTCCTCGCGCTCGACGTTGAAGACGGTCATCTCCAGTTCCAGCGCGACGAGGCTCTCGTCGGCGGCGATGAACGCCGGTTCGAGCTCCTCGCCGCAGTGCGGGCAGTCCCGCTCCCCCATGTTGATCTCGACGTAGTTGAGGTCCGGATTCAGCATCTCGCCGGTCTTCGAGATGGCGATCCGCACCGCCTCGTCCGGGGTCTCAACGTCGTACACCGGCACCGCGGCCTCTACGACAACTCTGCAGTTCATGTCTATATTGTTCTTCTATTGCCAACAGTAAGAAGGTTAGCCCTGTCCCGAACACGAAACGAACAAGGGTCGACCGGCCTTCCCGAAGAACGATGGAAACGGGCGTCATCGACGCGAGCGCGCTGCCCGGTGGGCTGGATCTCCAGGCGACCGTCGAGAGCGGCCAGTCGTATCTCTGGCGGCGCGAGGACGGGCGGATGTACGAGACGGAGCGCGCCTTCGGCGGGTCGGCGTGGTACCACACCGTCGTCGACGGCGAGGTGATACGGACGCGGCAGGTCGACGGGCGGCTGGAGTGGGAGGCGACGACGGACGCGGAGCCGTACCTGTTCGACCTCCTCCGCCTCGACGACGACCTCGACGCCATCGTCGCGGCCGCGCCGGACGACGAGCTGATCCGCGAGGCGTACGACGCCTACCGCGGGATGCGACTGGTCCGGGACCCGCCGTTCGGCTGTCTGATCTCCTTCATCTGCTCGGCGCAGATGCGCGTCTCGCGCATCCACTCGATGGTGACGGCGCTCGCGGAAGCCTACGGCGACCCCGTCGAGTTCGACGGCGTGACCTACCGCGCGTTCCCGACGCCCGAGCAACTCGCCGAAGCGACGGAGGCAGAACTGCGCGACCTCGGCCTCGGCTACCGCGCGCCGTACGTCGTGCGGACCGCCGAGATGGTCGCTGACGGCGAGGCCCACCCCGCCGACGCCCGCGAGCTACCGTACGAGGAGGCCCGCGACTACGTGACGCAGTTCGTCGGCGTCGGCGACAAGGTGGCGGACTGCGTCCTCCTGTTCTCGCTCGACTTCTTCGAAGCGGTCCCGCTCGACACATGGATCCGGACCTCCATCGAGGACTACTTCCCCGACTGCGACCGCGGCAACTACGCCGATACCTCGCGGGCGATCCGCGAGCGCTTCGGGAGCGACTACGCCGGGTACGTCCAGACGTACGTCTTCCACTACCTGCGGAGCGCCTGAGGGCGCGCCGTCGCCGCTCTCGGCCGCGCTTTCCGAACGCGGTAGCTTCTTGCCGCGCCGCGGCGATCCGCCGCACATGAGCGACCGCAGTCGCGCACACGTGTTCGTCTCCGGCCGCGTGCAGGGCGTCTACTTCCGCGGGACCACGAGGGACACCGCCGAGGAGGAGGGCGTCGACGGCTGGGTCCGGAACCTGCAGGACGGCCGCGTCGAGGCCGCCTTCGAGGGGTCGGAGGACGCCGTCGAGTCGATGGTGGAGTTCTGCCACGAGGGCAGCCCGATGGCGGAGGTCGAGGACGTCGAGGTGGAGTACGAGGAGCCGCAGGGCGAGGAGGGCTTTCGCATCCGTCGGTGAGTTCCCCGGTCGCAGTCGCGCGCCGACCGCGATCAGTCGTCTGACTCGTTCGCCCCCTTCGCCTGTGCGACGTGGGTGAGCGTGACGAGCCCGAGCCCTCCCGCGAGGTTTCCGGCCGTGACGGTCGCGGTCGTGACGGCCAGCGCGGTCAAGCCGACCGGCGCGCCGAAGAAGATGCCGAAGCAGACGTGGAGGACGGTGACGATCACGTGGTCGAACGGGCCGAGCGCCAGCAGGACGCCGACTACGTAGGCGACCCAGATCCGGCTCCCGACGCTGTCGACGGCGTTCAGCATGAACGACATCAGCGACACGAGCGCGCCGCCCGCGAACGCTTTGGCGAACTCGGCCGGTGGTCGCCGGTGGATGATCTCCTCCGCCGTCGTGGAGAGCACCTCCGCCGCCGAAGCCGGGAGCGCACCCTCGACCGACAGCAGGAGCACGAACGGGACTCCGCCGACGAGATTGAACGCGAAGGTGAGCGTCCACAGACGGAGGATCGGCCCCGTCGTCGATCGGACTCCGTCGTCTCTCTCGACCGCCGTCGCGATCGGATCGAAGAAGTTGTCGTTGAACAGTTCCGCTCGACCGACGACGAGAAACACCATGCCGACGCCGAACGCGAGCGCGCCGGCGACGTGAGCGACCTCGCCGAACTCGGGGTGGACTACGCCCTCGACGATGCCCAGCGCGAGGTGGCCGAAGACGATCGTGAACCCCGCGATGACGCCCGTCGAGACGAGTTCGAGGGTCGACTGGTCGAGGCGTCGTTCGCCTTCCTCCGCCGCGCGGTCGAAGATCTCGGACGGATCGGGGGCAACGGTCACGGTCGATCGACAACGGGGACGCCCAAAAACGCCGGAGACGACGGTCTGACAGGACGAAACAGGGACCTGTCCGTAACAGGAGGCCGGCCCGCAGTTCCGCAACTGCAAAGGCCTGCCGCCGCGGTTGTCGGAGCATGTACGAGGCGGTTCACGCCCACCCCGACGGCGACAGCACCGTCGCTCGCCACGCCCGCACGGCCGGCGAGTACGGCTTCGAGGGGGTGGTCGTTCGCAACCACGGCGACGCCCGCGCCGACTACGACGCCGAGCGTATCGCCGACGAGTACGGCGTCGACGTCGTCGAGGGGCTGGAGGTCCGCGCCGACGACCCCGAGCAGGCGAGCGGCTACGTCGGCAACTACCGCCGGCAGGTGACGCTGCTCGCGCTCCACGGCGGGACCGCGGCGCTGAACCGCTTCGCCGTCGAGCACCCCCGGGTCGACGTGCTGGCCCACCCGATGGCGGGCAACGGCGACTTCAACCACGTGCTGGCGAAGGCCGCCCGCGACAACGGCGTCCGCGTCGAGTTCGACCTCTCGCCGGTCCTCCGCGCGACCGGCGGCGAGCGCGTGCAGGCGCTCGGCGACCTCCGGAAGCTCCGGGAGGTCGTCGAGCACTACGACGCGCCGTACGTCGTCAGCGCCGACCCGTTCTCGCACCTCCAGCTCCGCGCGCCGCGGGAACTGGTCGCCCTCGGTGAGGTGGTCGGGTTCTCCCGCGAGCAGGTCGCCGAGGGCCTCCGCGAGTGGGGCCGCCTCGCCGAGCGCAACCGGGAGCGCCAGTCCGAGTCGTTCATTGAGCCCGGGGTCGAACGGGGCAAGTATGAAGAAGACGATTGACGAGCACGCCGAGCGCTTCAGCGAGAAGGCCGAGGAGTACGACGAGAGCGAGTCGCAGGAGTACCGCGCCTGCGCCGACCTCGTGGTCGAACACGCGGCGCCGGACGCCGACGATACGGTCCTCGACCTGGGCTGTGGCACCGGCGCTATCGCGCTGGCGCTGGCCCCCGACGCCGACCGCGTGATCGGCCGCGACATCAGCGAGGGGATGCTGGAGCAGGCCGAGCGGAAGGCCGCGGACCGGGGCCTCGACAACGCCGAGTTCGGCGAGGGCCGATTCAGAGAGCCGGACGCGCCCACCGACGTCGACGTCGTCACCACGAACTTCGCCATGCACCACCTGAGCGACGCCGAGAAGCGGGAGGCGATCGACGAGATCGCCGCCCTCGACCCCGACCGGTTCGTCCTCGGCGACGTGATGTTCTTCGGCGAACCCGACCCCGACGCCCCGTTCTACAGCCCCGAGGTCGACGACCCAGCGACGGTCGGCGTTCTCTCCGACGCCCTGACCGACGCCGGGTTCGCGCTGACGGCCGTCGAGATGGTCCACGAGCAGGTGGGCGTGCTCGCGGCGGAGCGGGTCCCCGATTCCGCCGCGGTCGACGGCGCGGACGTCCCGAGCGCCGACGAATGAAGCACCTCCCGAAGCACCTGCGCCCGCGGTGGCGCTACCTCGCCGTCGGGATCGAGGCCTGGCCGGACGCCGGCATCGACCGCGGCGACTTCCAGCGCGAGCTCTGGTACGCCGCCCAGAACCTGCTTGGCGACGCCGGCAGCGCCGACGCCGACCTCACCGTGCTCGGCTTCGACTTCTCCGACGGCGTCGGGGAGACCGTCGTCCGCGTCCGCCACGGCCACGTCGACCCGGCGCGGGCGGCGCTCGCCTGCGTCGACGAGGTGAACGGCCACCCCGTCGGCGTCGCCGTCAGGGGCCAGAGCGGCACCATCCGAGGCTGTGAAGAAAAGTATTTAGGACGGCGTGGGGAACCATCCACGGAGAGAAAGGTCGTGTTCGAGAACGAGGAGCGGTCCGCAGTCGTGCGATCCGACGCGTACGACGTCCGGACCGACGCTGCGTTCGCGGGCGCGACGGAACTCGATTTCGAGTGATACTATGCAGGGACAAGCCCAACAGCAGGCATACGACCGGGGGATCACCATCTTCTCCCCGGACGGTCGCCTCTATCAGGTCGAGTACGCTCGCGAGGCGGTCAAACGCGGCACGGCGAGCATCGGCGTCCGGACCGCGGACGGCGTCGTGCTCGCGGTCGACAAGCGCATCCGCTCGCCGTTGCTCGAAGGCACGAGCGTCGAGAAGCTACACAAGGCCGACGACCACGTCGGCATCGCGAGCGCCGGCCACGTGGCCGACGCCCGCCAGCTCATCGACTTCGCCCGCCGGCGCGCGCAGGTGAACCAGCTCCGCTACGGCGAGCCGATCGGCGTCGAGTCGCTGACGAAGGACGTCACCGACCACATCCAGCAGTACACGCAGGTCGGCGGCGCCCGCCCGTTCGGTGTCGCGCTCATCATCGGCGGCATCGAGAACGGCGAGCCCCGCCTGTTCGAGACCGACCCCAGCGGCACGCCGTACGAGTGGAAGGCGCTGGCCGTCGGTGCCGACCGCGGCGAGATACAGGACTACCTCGAGGAGAACTACGAGGAGGGCGGCGACCTGGACTCGGGCATCTCCCTCGCGCTCGAAGCCCTCGCCTCGGTCAACGACGGCGAGCTCTCGCCGCAGGGCCTCGGCATGGCGACGGTCGACGCCGAGTCCGAGAGCTACATCCAGCTCACCGACGACGAGATCGAGGAGTACCTGACCGAGAACGACCTGCTGGCGGACGAGGACGCGACCGACGACGCGGCCGACGGCGGCGACGCGGACGAGGAGTGACGACGCCCGCCCGTCGAACCCGTCTCGCGGGAAACACCTTTTAACCGGGCCGCGTTACTCCACGGTATGATTTCGCTTGAGGACGCGGTGACGGCACGACTCGAATCCCACGGGGCGCGGTTCGAGGTGCTCGTCGACCCCGACGCCGCGCTGGAGATAAAGCGCGACGAGTTCGAGGGGGAGCTGGAGGACGTCATCGCCGCGGAGGACGTCTTCGAGAACGCGAGCCGGGGGGACCGTCCGGCCGAGAACGACCTCGAAGACGTGTTCGGGACGACCGACCCGCTGGAGATCATCCCGGAGGTCATCAAGCGCGGGGAGATCCAGATCACGGCCGACCAGCGCCGGGAGATGCAGGAGAAAAAGCACAAGCAGCTCGTCCAGCGCATCGCACGCAACGCCGTCAACCCTCAGATGGACGACGCGCCCCACCCGCCCGAGCGAATCGAGAACGCGCTGGAGGAAGCAGGGTTCACCGTCGACCCGATGGAGCCGGTCGAGAACCAGGTCGACGAGGCGCTCGACGACCTGCGGCCGGTCATCCCCATCCGGTTCGACGAGGTGACCGTCGCGGTCAACGTCCCGCCGGACCACGCCGGCAGCGCCCAGGCGCAGATCCGCCAGTACGGCGACCTCGAACGCGAGGAGTGGCAGCCCGACGGATCGTGGATCGGCGTGCTCACCTTCCCCGCCGGCCTGCAGAACGACTTCTACGACACCGTGAACGAGCTGACGAGCGGCGAGGCGGAGACCCAGATCGTCCGCGACGAGGACGAGATCAGCACGCGCTGAGGCGAGCGACCGGCGGCCGGAACGGCGCTCCGGTCTGTCGGTGATCGATATTTCGAGCGAAAACGAATGCGAACGCGGGACCGAGTCGTCCGACTATCCCTTCCGGAAGCCGACCATGAAGCCGCCGGTGAAGCCGACGCCGATCGAGAGCGTCGAGATGATCGGCTGGATCCAGCCGGGGTCCTCGACCTTCTCGCCGGTTTTCAGCAGGCCGTTCGAGAGCCGGTTCCAGTCGACCGAGAGGATCCCCTTCGCCTCGAGGAACTTGAACAGGGCCAGTTCGAGGCCGACGATGATGGCGAGGAGCTTGGCGATCTTCTTCGCCGCGAAGCCGATGACGGCTCCGATGACGGCCCCGCTCCCGAACTCGAGGCCCAGTTGCTGCGGATCGAGTACTTCCATATCTGATAGGACGTGTCCTCGTTGTTATGAGTTTTGTGGGAAGGCCGAGAGGTCGCGCCTCCCGAGGCGCGCCGTCGGGTCGGCCGTTCGACCGAACTGTGGCCGTTCGGGGACCGGAGACGGCGGCGGCCCGAGTTTAAATACGTCGAACGCGTACCTCCGGGAACGGGTGACCCCGACATCGCGAGCACGAGGACAATGAAAGCGATAATCGCCAAACGCGTCGACTCCGGCACCGCCGACACCGAGGAGATCCGGGACCTGGCCCGCGCGGCCGGGTACACCGTGGTCGACGAGGTGACCCAGACACGCGAGGAGGACCCCGCGCTAGAACTCGGCGAGGGGAAGGTCGAGGAGCTCGCCCGGAAGGTCGAGCGGACCGGCGCCGGGACGGTCGTCTTCGACAACCGCCTCGGCCCCTACCAGACGTTCAACCTCGGGAAGAACCTCCCGGAGGGCGTCGAGGTGGTCGACCGCTTCACGCTCATCCTGGACATCTTCGGACAGCGCGCCCAGACGCGGAAGGCGCAGCTGCAGGTCGAACTCGCCGAACTGCGCTACGAACTGCCGCGCGCGGAGGCGAAAGCAAGCCTCGCCAAGCGCGACGAGCGCCCCGGCTTCATGGGGCTCGGCGAGTACGACGAGAGCCGCGAGCAGGACATCAAGGCCCGAATCAGCCGGATCAAGGACGAACTTGAGAAGATCGAGCAGACCGAGGAGCACCGGCGCGCCCAGCGCCGGGAGTCCGGGTTCGACCTCGTCGCGCTCGCCGGGTACACGAACGCGGGCAAGTCCACGCTGATGCGCCGCCTCGCGGCGGACCTGGACGTCGACGAGAACGAGGACCTCCACCCGGACTTGGACGAGACGGCCGAGTCCGAGGACCGGCTGTTCACGACGCTCGGCACCACGACGCGCCGGATGGACATGGACCGCCGGGACGTCCTCCTCACCGACACGGTCGGGTTCATCAGCGACCTCCCCCACTGGCTCGTCGAGTCGTTCAAGTCCACGCTGGACGAGGTGTACCAGGCCGACCTCGTCCTGCTCGTCGTCGACGTGAGCGAGCCGATCGAGGAGATCCGCGAGAAGCTCATCACCTGTCACGACACGCTGTACGAGCGCAATCAGGCGCCCATCGTCACCGTCCTGAACAAGATCGACGTGGTCGACCACGAGGAGCTCGCGGAGAAGCGCGAGGCGCTGTCCGCGCTCGCTCCCAACCCCGTCGCCGTCAGCGGCAAGGAGGGCATCAGCGTGGGCGAACTCCGGAACCGCATCGACCGCGAACTCCCCGACTGGGAGCGCGAGACGCTCGTCATGCCGATGACCGACGGGACGATGAGTGTCGTGTCGTGGCTCCACGACCACGCCCGCGTCGAGGACGTCACCTACGGCGACGGCGACGTGGCGATCGAGTTCGAGGCCCGGCCCGAAATCGTCGAGCAGTCCCGCGCGAAGGCGTCCGACCTGTCGATCCCGGAGTCGGCGTAGCTACTCCGCGTTCTCTTCTCGCTCCGCTTTCACCGCCGCGTCGCGTAGCTTCTCGCCCCGCTCGCTCTCGACCGTCAGTTCCGGCACTTCCGTCGGCGACCCGTCCGCGTCGACGGCGACGAAGACGAACTGCGACTCGGTCGTCTGCTCGCGCTCGCCGGTCCTCGGGTTCTCCCGGAACGCTCGGATGCGCGTCTTCACGCTCGTGCGCCCCGACTCGTAGGCGTACGCCTCGACCACGACCACGTCGCCGGTCGGCACGGGCTTGCGGAAGTCCATGTGGTCGATGCTGGCCGTCACGCAGGATTCGCCCGCGTGGCGCATCGCCGTCATCGCGCCGACCTCGTCCATCCACTTCATGACGTTGCCCCCGTGGGCCGTGCCGTAGTTGTTCGCGTGGTTCGGCTGCACGCGGTTGCGGTTCTCGATGTACGTGTCCAGCAGCGTCGACATGGGACGGCCTTCGACGGCGCGAGGGAAAGGGCGTTCCGTCGACGCTCACTCGCGGTCCGCCGCCAGGCGGACGACCGCCGCCTCGGTCTCGGCGACGAGGTCGGCAACGACGTCTCCCGCCGATCGGACCTCGTCCGTCAGGCCCGCGCTCTGTCCGGCGAACAGCGCCATCTGGTCGACATCGCCCTCTACGCCGGGCGTCGCCAGCGCCTCGTCGTACCGCTCGATGGGGTCCCCGTCGGCCGATCTCGCGACGACCTCCTCCTCGCCCGGGCGGTCGCCCGGCAATGGTTCGCCCGCCGCCCGAAAGCGCTCGACCGTCTCGTTCTCGACGACGCGGTGCGGGGTCCCGGGCCACCCCTTCTCGAAGAGGTCGGTGTAGACCGTCTCCGTCTCGTCGGCGTCGGCCACGCGCTCGCGGTACGCGCGGTGGGCGTTCGCCTCCTCCGTGGCGAGAAAGCGCGTCCCCAGCCACGCGCCGTCGCCCCCGAGCGCCAGCGCCGCGGCGATCCCGCGACCGTCGGCGATGCCGCCGGCGGCGACGACCGGGACGTCGACGGCGTCGGCCACGCGCGGCACCAGCGGCATCGTCGCAACCTCGCTCTGAACGTGGCCGCCCGCCTCCCACCCCTGCGCAACCACAGCGTCGACGCCCGCCGCCTCGGCCGCCGCCGCTTCCGCCGCGCTCCCGACGGTCTGGAGGACGATCCCGCCCGCGTCGTGGATTCGGTCGACGTGCGCCGCCGCGTCGCCGAACGACAGCGAGACGATCCGAGCGCCCGCATCGAGGACGGCGTCGAGGTGTTCGTCGGTCGGATGTCGGGTCGTCGCCTCGTCGAGGACGAGGTTCACCGCGAACGGCCGGTCGGTCAGGTCGCGAGTGCGCTCGACGACGCGCCGCGTCTCCGCAAGGCTCCGCCACGTCACGGCGAGGTGGCCCAGTCCGCCGGCGTCCGACACCGCCGCGGCGAGTTCCGGACACGTCGCGCTCCCGATCGGCGCCTGCACGACGGGCTGGTCGATCCCCAGCAGATCGGTCAACTCGGTGTCCATGCTCCGTCCCACGGCGACCGAAGTGGAATATTTTCCGCCGGCGCGCCCGACGGTTTATAAGCGATCGGGCGGCGACGTCCGACGTGACCTGAGACCCGCCGCGGAGCGGCGAGCGGTCGCGCGACGCACCGCTCCGCGGGACGCCCGCGTCGCCTGTTCGCCATCTCCGCTTCGGGAAGCCGTGCGTCCCCTACTCCGGCGTCCGCTTCTCCTTCGAGACGACGCGCACGTCCTCGATGCCGGTGTCCGGGTACTGGCCGTCCGCGTCCTTCTCCGCGGCCTTCACCATGTCCCAGACGACGTTCAGTCCGGTCGTCACCCCCTCAAGCGCCTCCATCTCGCAGCCGGTCTTGCCCGTCGTCTCCACCGCGACTGTCAGTTCGATCCCGTCCTCCTCCACGTCGAACTCGGTGTCGACGTTCGTGATCGGGATCTGGTGGCACATCGGGATCGTCTCCCAGGTGTGTTTGACGGCCTGAACCGCCCCGACGCGAGCCGTCGCCAGCACGTCGCCCTTCTCGATCCCGTCCTCCCGGACGGCGTCGACGGTCGACGGCTGAAGGTGTATCCGGCCGCGTGCGACCGCCCGCCGCGCCGAGTCGGGCTTGTCGCCGACGTCGACCATCTGCACGTCGCCCTCGTCGTCCGTGTGGGTCAGGTCGTCACTCACGGGGATTCACCTCCTCGCCCCACATCGCCTCGGGGATCCGACCGAGCAGGTCCGTCGGGAGCAGGCCGTACCCCTGGTCGTCGACGACGAGGTCGCCGGCGCGGCCGTTGACGAACGCCGCGATGCCCGCCGCAGTCACCGGGTCGTGCCCGCTCGCCAGCGCGCCGGTGATCCCCGCGAGCACGTCGCCGGTGCCGCCGACCGTCATCCCGGGGTTGCCCGTGCGGCCGACGCGGGTCGTGTCGCCGTCCGACACCACGTCGTGGGCGCCTTTCACGAGCAAGGTCACGCCGAGTTCTGCGGCGTACGACTCCACGAGGTCCACGCGTTCGCGCCAGTCGTCGGCCGTCTCGCCGCCCATCGCCTCCAGTTCGCCCTGATGGGGCGTGCAGATGAGGTCGGCATCGGTCTCCACCTCTGGGACCTCCCGGAGCGGGTCCGCGTCGACGACGCAGGTACCGTCGTACGACGACAGGAACTCCCGGGCCGCCGCGTTCGTCTCCTCGGCGTGGCCCAGTCCCGGGCCGAACACGACGGCGTCGTGGTCGGCCGCGAGGTCCAGCAGGCGGTCGACGTGGCCCGGCTGGAGGCGGTCGCCCGGCAACCCGCGGACGATCAGGCTCTCCTGATAGCCCTGGATCTCCCGCGCGACCGTCTCGGGAGCGGCGACCCGAACTAGGTCGGCGCCGGCCCGGAGCGCGGACTGCGCCGAGAGCGCCGGCGCGCCGGTGTACGGACCTCCGCCGACCACGAGCACCTCGCCGTGGTCGCCCTTGTGGCTCTGGGGGTCCCGCGAGAGCGCGAGCAGGTCGCCGCGCTCGACGAACAGCTCGGCGGCGTCAGGGATGCCGATGTCCGCGACGCGCACCTCGGCGTCGACCTCGTCCAGTCCGGGCTTCATGTCGTGGAACGTGACGACGCGGTCCGCGTCGACGGCGACGCCCTCGCTCTCGCCGGTGTCTGCGTCGACCCCCGAGGGCACGTCGACGGCGACGACCGTCGCGTCGCTGGCGTTGATCGCGCGGGCGGCCGTCGCCATCGGCTCGCGGAGCGCGCCCGTGACGCCCGTGCCGAGCATCGCGTCCACGACGACGTCCGCCTCGGGCAGGTCGACCGCCGTGGAGTCTTTCACCTCGAGGGCGTCCGCCTCGGCGCTTTGCAGCGCCTCCCAGTTCTCGCGGGCGATGTCGGTCCCGATGTTGTCGGCACGGCCCAGCAGTAGCGTCGTCACGTCGAACTCGTCGAGAAAACGCGCGGCGACGAACGCGTCGCCGCCGTTGTTGCCTCGTCCGGCGACGACGACGACCTTGTCGCCGGGCTCGGCGGTCTCGCGGATCTCGCGGGCGACCGCGTTGCCGCTGGACTCCATGAGCTGCTTGCGCGGCACGCCCAGCGCCGCGGCGTTCTCGTCGACGGCGGCCATCCTGTCGCTCGTGATCATAGCCGCCGATTCGGCGGCCGCGGGCGTTAACGTTGCGGGAGCGCGGCCGCCGTCACTCGCAGGGCAGGTCGCCCTCAAGCGTCGCGTCGCCGACGAGGACGACGCCGCACATCGACTGTGCGCCGTGGACGTCGCAGTGATACTCGTAGATACCGGCGGAGTCGAAGCTGTGGACGCCGCTCCCGCCGCTCTCGACCTCGAGTTCGAGGTCCCACTCCTCCGACTCGTCGCGGAACCGGCCGCTCACGATGGTGTGGTCGGTGTCGGTCTCGTTGACCCACTCCACTTCGGTCCCTTCGTCGACGTCGAGCCGGCGGGGATCGAACGATTCCTCGCCGACGGTGACCGTCGGGTTCCCGCCGCCGTCGCTCTCGTCGTCGTTTTCGCCGCCGCCGTCGTTACAGCCGGCGATCAGCGGCGTCGAAAGCACTACCGCGCTGCGCAGAAACGTGCGTCGGTCCATGAGATAGCGTCGGACCGTTCCACGCCCCCTCCCTTAGTGGCTGTGTGGCAGAGGGCGGCACGGTGCTTCCGCGGGATCAGTCCTCGGTCAGCGCGTCCCGGGCGTTCTCGACGGCGGCCTCCTTCTTCGCGGGGTAGGCCTCGACCTTCGCGCGGAAGGTGATCCCCTCGCCGAGGGCGATGTCGCCGTTGAACGCCGCCTGCTTGTCGAGATGCATGAACAGTTCGGTGTTGTCGGTGACGCGCTCGTCGAGTTCGTCGACGACGGTGTCGATGTCGTCGAGTTCCATGACCCGGTCGAGCGCGTGCCGGACGTCGTCGGCGTTCTCGACGCGGGCGGACAGGACGACGATGCGGTCGCCGTGATGGCCCTCGCTCTCGACGCGGTCGACGGGGTACTCCTCGGGGAGGAACGTCCGCAGCGCCGCCTCGACGCGCTTCTCGTCCTCGGTGGCGTAGCAGAACGCGCGGAGGTCGACGTAGTGAAACGGGACGCTCGACATCTGGTTGGGTTACTCCTCTGCGGATTCGAGGGAGTCCTCGGGGACGCCCGTCTCCTGGCCGTCCTCGAAGCTGACGGTGTAGGTGCTGTCGCCGAACATCGTGTCCATCACCTGCGTGATCGTACCCTCCTCGCCGTCGTGCTCGCTGTGCTCGTCGTTCAGGACTACGCGGTCGTCCTCTTCGAAGCTCATACCTCGACGTAGCCCGGGCGCGGACTAAAAGGGTTTCATTCGGTCGCCGCTCGCCACGGTGCGAGCGGGGTCAGTTACCGAACGTCTCGCCGTCCTGATCGTCGGCGCGCATCCGGCGGAGCGTCGCGCGGGCGTTGCTGGCGTCGTAGCCGAAGAGGACGGACTCGCCGTACTCGGCGGCGACCTCCGCGGCGTGGATCAGGTTGTCGATGTCGACGTCGACGGCGTACAGTTCGACGCTGAACGGGCGGTCGAGCGCGTCCTCGAACCCGCTGGCGATGGTCTCCAGCCAGTAGGTCGTCTCGTAGGCCATGTCGTACAGCGGGACGACGAACTCGCCGACGTGTTCCGCGAGGGCGTCGAGGTCGAGACCCGCTCGCTCGTAGAGGTGGCCGGGATACGGGTCGGGGTACAGCGTGAAGTACGCCTTTCCCGGGATCCGGTCGGCGGCCTCGGCGACGAAGTCGGTGATCACGGCGGCGCGCCACGCGAACCGGTCGTCGAAATCGCTCTGGGCGAAGCGCTCGTCGCACACCTCGCAGTGGCAGTACTCCGCCCGGGGGAAGCCGACGTCGTCGAGGCGCACGTCGGGGTTGACGTCGACGCAGTCGTCGATCATCTCGAGCAGGCCCTCCCGGTAGCGCTCGCGGGACGGGCAGACGTACCCCCAGTCGAAGTACGGCTCGTCGCGGGTCGCGCGAGCGCCGTCCTCGCTGACGGGGACGAGCTCTGGGTTCGACTCGCCGGCCGCGGTGTCGCCGAAGCAGGAGATCATGTTCACCCCGTCGGCGACCGGTTCCGCCGCTCGGCCGGTGACGTCTTTCACCTCGTAGAACCCGCGGTCGAACTCCGACCAGGCCAACTCTTCCTCGTTGCGCGTGACGACGCCGTACATGGCCGCCCGTAGGGGGCGGAGTTGGTAAGAAGTTGTTATTCGATGTCTTCGTACTCCACGTCTGCGGGGGCGCTCCCGCCGCCGTAGAACTTGACCGCGGCGATCACCAGCGCGACTGCCAGCAGGACCTTGACCTTTCGTGACATGTGAGATAATTACGCCACGGTAGTATATAGAATTACTGGGGGAACGACTCACGCGGACCGGATGTGGTCGGGGATGTCCTCCCGAATGATCGTCTCGCAGTACTCGCATCGGACGCCGTCGGGGAGCACCTCGAACTTCGAGTCGATCGGCTCGTCGTCGGTGCTGATGCAGTTGCGGTTCGGACACTCCAGCACGCCGCTGACGTGGGACGGGCGTTCGAGGCGGTGCTTGTCGACCACGTCGTAGTCGCGGACGATGTTGATCGTCGCGTCCGGGGCGATGAGCGACAGGACGTCGACCTCGTCCTGGCTGAGTTCGCGCCCCTCGACCTTCACGATGTCCTTGCGGCCGAGTCGGTCGCTCGGGACGTTCATCCCGATGCTGACCTCCTCGCCACCGCTCCCGTCGATGTCGAGGATCGCGAGGACGTTCAGCGCCTGCCCGCCGGGGATGTGGTCGATGACGGTGCCGCTCCGGATCTTGCTGACGCGGAGTTCGTGGTCGCTCATTCGGAATCACCCAGGAGGAGGTCGAGCAGCGCCATGCGCACCGGGACGCCGTTGTGGGCCTGCTCGAAGTACGTCGCGTGGTCGGTGTCGTCGACGTCGGCCGCGATCTCGTCGACGCGCGGGAGGGGGTGCATCACGGTCAGGTCCTCCTTCGCCGCCGAGAGCGTCTCGGCGTCGATCTGGTACTCGCCGGCGATCGCGCGGTACTCGTTCTCGTCGGGGAAGCGCTCGCGCTGGATCCGGGTGACGTACAGCACGTCGAGGTCGGGGAGGACGGCCTCCAGGTCCGTGTGCTCCCGGACCGACGCGCCCTCCTCGTGCAGGTCGTACCGGACGCTCCGGGGAAGCTTGAGGCTCTCGGGGCTGATGAAGTGCTGACGGGCGTCGAAGTTCGTCAGCGCGTGGGCCAGCGAGTGGACCGTCCGGCCGTACTTCAGGTCACCCATGATCCCGATCGTCAGGTCGTCCAACCCGGCGTTCTCGCGGATGGTGTAGAGGTCGAGGAGCGTCTGCGTGGGGTGGTGCCCGGCGCCGTCGCCGGCGTTGAGCAGCGGGACGTCGACGTACTCGCCACTCATCTTCGCCGACCCCTGCCGCGGGTGGCGGAGGACGAGTCCGTCGACGTACCCCTCGATCACCCGCACCGTGTCGGCGAGGCTCTCGCCTTTCTTGACGCTCGAGGACTCGACCGATCCCATGTCCACGACGTCCCCGCCCAGGCGCTTCATGGCGGTCTCGAACGACATCTTCGTCCGCGTGCTCGGCTCGAAAAACAGCAGCCCGAGCAGGGTCCCGGCGTGCCGGTCGGCGAACGCCGCCGGGTCGGCGTCGATCTCCGCGGCCCGGTCGAGGACGGTCCCGATGTCCGTCCGCGACAGTTGCTTTGTCGTGATGAGATGGTCGTGCCGCATCGTGTAGTCAGGCACACCCCGGGTTCTTCAATCTCTCCATCCGTCCCGGGGTTGATACGCGAAGACGGGGCGAACACCGGCCATGATCGCCATCGCCGGCGGGAAGGGCGGCTCCGGGAAGACGACCACGACGCTGGGACTGGCGCGGGCGCTCGCCCGGACCGACCGGTCCGTTCTGGCGGTCGACGCCGACCGGGACATGCCGAACCTGCACGCGCTCGCCGGCGTCCCGGCGTCGCCCTCCTCCGAAACGGTCGACCGCGGCGACGCGGCCGGAGAAGACGACCGCGACCCTGCCGCCGTCGCTCACCCCGACCCGGCGGTGTCGGGCGTTCGGGTGCTGCCGGCCCCGAGAGAGGCCGGCCCCCTCGACGGCGCGGCGCTGTCGCGGCTCCGGCGCTCGTCGCGGCGAGTTCTGATCGATTGCCCCGCTGGCGCCGGCCCTGACGCGGCCGCCCCGCTCCGCGCGGCCGACGCCACCGTCGTCGTCACGCTCCCGACTCCCGAGAGCCTCCGCGACGCGGCGAAGACGGCGGCGATGGCCCGCGCGCTCGACGCGCCGGTCGCCGCCGCGGTCGTCACCCGGGCCGAGTCGCCGCCGGAGGGCGTGCGTCGACTGCTGGAGACCGACCGGGTGGTCGCCGTTCCCGACGGCGGCGAGCGCCCGCTTCGGGCGTCGGGCGTCGACGACGCGTATCGTCGACTCGGCGTTCTGGTCTGTAATTTGAACTGACACTAACGAGGCCGTCCACGACCGGATCGGCGCTCGGCTCGGCGAATGAGCACCGACAACGGCCGATACCGTCGATTTCGACGATCTGGAGGAATAGCCAAAGGATTATTTACATGCTCGGTAATTACACTTCAGTTGCATGGCTGGTCGGCTAAAGACTGGGATCGACGTCCTCGACAGGAAGCTCAACGGCGGGTTACCTGCGGGATGTATCGTGGCGCTCACCGCGTCGCCGTCCAGCCAGTCGGAACTCCTCCTCTACGAGCTCACCGCGGCGCGGGGCACGCTGTACCTGACGACCCAGCGGTCCGACCAGGCCGTTCGCGACGCCATCGACGCGACGAACACGACCGTCGGCAGCCCAACGGTCCGGGACGTGGGCGGGAGCGAGCCGCTGGACGAGGCGAACCGCCTCATCAGGGCGCTCCCCGAGGGGGCGAACCTGATCATCGACCCCGTCGACACCCTCGAACGGCGCGAGCCCGCGCGCTACCGGAACTTCCTCAACGACCTTCAGACGCACATGGTCAACACCGGTTCCATCGCCGTGCTTCACTGCCTCGACGGGCACGCGCCGCCCGAGAACCGGGACACCACCGAGCACATGGCCGACGTGGTCTTCGACCTCGACACGCGCGTCGAGGGGACGGACATGGTGAACCGCCTCGCGGTGCCGAAGTTCCGCGGCGGCCGGGCGCTGTCCGAGACCGTGAAACTGGAGCTCTTGGAGGAGGTCGCCATCGACACCAGCCGCGACATCGCCTAGGCGGGGGCCTGCCCCCGGACGAACAGGGTCGTCGCGGCGGAGAGCGTCAGCCCGACCGGCGCGGTCGCGACCGCCGCGAGCACGACGCCGACGACCCCGAAGTTGACCGCGAGCAGCGTCGTCGGTATCGATACCGCGGCGACCGCGGCGAGATACCGTACCGCGTAGGCGAAGTAGTCGCCGCCGTCTATCGCCCACTCGTAGCTCTCACGGATCGCGGTTCCCACCGACGCGTCGCGGACGACGATCAGGTACGGCGCTGCGAAAAACAGGTAGTTCAGGACGAGCGCCGCCGGAAACAGGAGGAGGACGAACGGCCCGGTGAGGATCCCGACGAACAGCGCGAGCAGCGTGACGCCCCACGCGAGGGCCTGATAGGCGAGGATCCGCGGGAAGTACCGCCCGACGTCGCCGAGGAAGTCGATCCGCTCGCCGTCCAGTCGACGACGGATGCTGCCGAGGTACCCGGCGGTCAGCGCGCTCTGGACCGCGAAGACGATGAGCAGCAGCCACAGCGGCTCCGCGACGCGAACCCCCGGTTCGCCGGCCGGGAAGCTGACGAACGTCCAGAGGTCGACGACGGCGTTCGGGAAGCTGAAGGCGACGCCGGCGTGGAAGTCGAACCCGCCGCCCGCGGCCGCTCGCTCGACGTTGTCGAACGCCAGCAGCGACGTGAACAGCGGCACCGCGGCGAGGACGGCGAGGTCGTCGAAGCGGTCCGCAGCCTCGCGGACCAGCGACGCGAAGTCCGCCACGCTACTGCCCCCGGTCGCGGGCGGGCGGTTCGGTGGCTGGGGGCCGCTGGAGGAGGATCGTCGACTGGCGGACGAACGTGGTCGCTTCGCTCGCGGAGGGCATACCTTCGACGGCGACGGGTCGCGAGAAAAACCTGTCGGAACGCGTACTTCTCGGTCGGGTTACTCTTCCGCGCCTTCGAGCTCGTCGACGATCTCGTCGGCGTCGACGTCGGCGTCCTCGAGGGCCTCCTCGATGTCGCCACCGCCCATGCCGCCGCCCATCATGCCGCCCAGGCCGCCCATCATGCCGGCGCCCTCGCCGAGGGTCTCCTGCACGATGATGCGGTCGAGGTCGAGGCGGTCGACGACGTCCTGCGCGACCTGCTGTTTCGACATCATCCACTGCTGGTTCATCGCCAGTTGGGGCGTGGACTCGATGTACAGCGTCTCCTTCTCGACGGTCTGGGTCTCGAACTCGGGTTCGGACTCCTCGTCATCGTCGTCCTCGTCGTCGACGCGGACCTCCTCTTCGACCTCGTCGGTCTGGATCCACATGTCGAGGTCGACGTCGACGTACATGCCGATCAGGCCCTTCGCCTGCTCGACGCGGTCCTCGACCTCTTCGAGGACCTCGTAATCGTACTCGACGTCCTCGCCGGCGAGCGGGTGGTTGAAGTCGACGCGGGCGCGGCCGCCGATGATCGTCTCGACGTGGCCGTGCTGGCCGTCGACGTCGACGTGCGCGCCGGGGTAGCGGTCGTCCTCGGGGATCTTGTCGGCGCTGACGGTGCGGACCTCCTCCTCGTCGTGCTCGCCGAAGGCCTCCTCGGCGGGGACGGTCACGCTACCGCTCGTGCCGACCTCCTCGCCGTAGATGTCCTCTTCGACCGCTTCGAAGATGTGGCCCTCGCCGAGTACGACGACGCGGGGCTCGAACGTCTGCTGCTGGTCGTCGACGCCCTCTTCCTCGGCGACGTCGGGGTCGGTCGTGTCGACGAGCTGGCCGCCGTCGGCGGTGCGTGCGGTGTAGTCGAGGCGGACGAAATCGCCCTGCTGGAGTCCCTCCTCCTGCTCGACCTCTTCTTCGCTCTCTGCGGCGTCCGCTTCATCGGCCTGGTCGGCCTCTTGATCTTCGCTCATACGTCGTACCACTGTCGGTCGGCATTTAAGAACCACGTTTTCCCCGCGCGGAGCACTCTGGAGTCTGATACGGCTCGGCCGCGGCGCCCGCGCGGCAGCGCCGAACGCGTCGGCCGAAACGGTCACGCTTTTGCCGCCGGTCGCCCTCGGGGCGGGTATGTTTGAGGTGGAGGTGAAGGTCCGGGCCGACCACGACGCGGTCCGGGAGCGACTCGGCGCGGCCGGCGCCGAGCGCCGCGGTGCGGTGGTGCAGGAGGACATGTACTACGACGCGCCCCATCGAAACTTCGCCGAGACCGACGAGGCGCTCCGGATCCGCCGGGAGCGCGCGCCCGACGCGGACGAGAGCGAGGCCGTCGCGCGGGTCACCTACAAGGGACCGCTGGTCGAGGCGGAGTCGAAGACCCGCGAGGAGTTCGAGACGGGGGTCGACGACGGGGAGACGATGGACTCGGTCCTCGATGCCCTCGGGTTCGACCCGGCCGCGACGGTCCGGAAGGTGCGAGAGCGGTACGCCCTCGACGACTACACGGTCACGCTCGACGCCGTCGACGGCCTCGGCGAGTTCGTCGAGGTCGAGACCGAAACGGACGAGGACGGCGTCGAGGCGGCCCGCGAGGGCGCGTACGACCTGCTGGAGCGCCTTGGGCTCGATCCGGCGGAGCAGATCCGCACGTCGTACCTCGGCCTGCTGCTCGATTAATCTCGAACGCGGAGTGATTACTGTTACGCATTAACAGGCTAACGGTGGTTTCCGCAAGTTATAGAACCACCCCCCTTCAAGAACGTGCCAATGAGCGAGCGGAACATCACCGTCGAGTCTATCGACCGACGGGCAGTCGAGGACCAGGAAGTCGAGATCGTCGAGCGAAAGGGGATCGGTCACCCCGACTCCATCTGCGACGGCGTCGCCGAGAGCGTCTCCAGCGCCCTCGGTCGTGCGTACATCGACCGCGTCGGGAAGGTACTGCACTACAACACCGACGAGACGCAGCTCGTCGCCGGCAACGCCGCGCCCGCGTTCGGCGGCGGCGAGGTCGTCGAGCCGATCTACCTGCTGATCGTCGGCCGCGCCACGAAGGAGTACGAGGGCACGAGCATCCCGGCCGAGACCATCGCGCTGCGGGCCGCCCGGGACTATCTGGAGGAGAACATCCCCGAACTCGACGTGGGCACGGACATCGTCGTCGACGTGAAGCTCGGCGAGGGCAGCGGCGACCTGCAGGAAGTGTTTGGCGAGGAGGGCCAGACCGTCCCAATGGCCAACGACACCTCCTTCGGCGTCGGCCACGCGCCCCTGACCGAGACCGAGCAGATCGTCCGCGAGGCCGAGCGGAGCCTCACCGGCGACTACGCCGACGAGAACCCCGCGGTCGGCCCCGACGTGAAGATCATGGGCAAGCGCGAGGCCGACCACATCGACGTCACCGTCGCCGCGGCCATCGTCGACGAGTACGTCGCGGACCTAGACGAGTACGACGAGGCCGTCGGCGGCATCCACGACCACGTCGAGGACCTCGCCGCGGAGTACACCGACCGCGACGTGACCGTCCACGTGAACACCGCGGACGACTACGAGGACGGTTCCATCTACCTCACCACGACGGGCACCAGCGCCGAGCAGGGCGACGACGGCTCCGTCGGCCGCGGCAACCGCGCGAACGGCCTCATCACGCCGAACCGCTCGATGAGCATGGAGGCCACGAGCGGCAAGAACCCCGTCAACCACATCGGGAAGATCTACAACCTCCTGTCGACGTCGATCGCAGAGAGCGTCGTCGCCGAGGTCGACGGCATCCGCGACCTGCGGGTGCGCCTGCTCAGCCAGATCGGCCGCCCGATCGACCAGCCCCACGTCGCCGACGCCGAGGTCGTCACCGAGGACGGCGTCGCGATCGCGGACATCGAGGACGACGTCACCGAGATCGTCGACCGCGAACTCGCCGACGTCACCGCGATCACCGAGAAGGCTATCGAGGGCGAGCTCTCGACGTTCTGAGGCGGGACGGGCGGAGACGGCTCACCCCTCCGCGGGGCGGACCCGGGCGAGAGTGTCGCCGCGCTCGAACTCCTCCTGCTCGCCGACCGCGATCTCGGCGAGTTCGCCGTCGACAGGCGACGGCACGTCGACGCTCACTTT
Organism: Halostella limicola; assembly: GCF_003675875.1. NCBI lineage: Archaea > Methanobacteriati > Methanobacteriota > Halobacteria > Halobacteriales > Natronoarchaeaceae > Halostella > Halostella limicola. Next base: position 452,899 of record NZ_RCDI01000003.1, read on the forward strand.
CTCCACCTGTATCTCACAGAGCGTCTCGCCCGCCTCGACCCGCTTGCCCTCGCGGGCGAACCAGTTCGTCACGACCCCCTCGTCCACGTCGTCGGCGTCCTCGGGCCAGCACTCCTCGGAGTCGACGATGGCGACGACGCCGCTCATTCCCGCGTCGCCCGCACCGCTTCCTCGACGTCCGACGAGTCCGGGATGACCTCGTTCTCCATCGGCCTGGAGTACGGGATCGGCACGTCGGGGACGGCGACGCGCTCGACAGCTTCGAGGTCGTCGAGCGCCGCCTCCGTGACGCGGCCGACGACCTCCCCCGTCACGCCGAAGGACTCGTAGTCCTCGTCGACGACGACGAGGCGACCGGTCTTCCGGACGGAGTCGACGACGGTCTCCGTGTCCAGCGGCACGAGCGTCCGGAGGTCGATCACCTCGGCGTCGATGCCGTCTTCGGCGAGGGACTCGGCCGCCTCCAGCGCGCGGTGGACGTGGAGGCCGAGGGTGACGACCGTGGCGTCCTCGCCCTCCCGCTTCACGTCGGCCGATCCGAACGGGATGGTGTAGTCGTCCTCCGGGACGCCCGTCTTCGGCCCCTCCGGCGCGGGCATCCAGCCGATGCCCATCAGGCGCTTGTGGAACATGTAGACGACGGGGTCGTCGTCGCGGACGGCGTTGTGCATCAGCCCCTTCGCGTCGTAGGCCGTGCTCGGGACGACGACCTTCATCCCGGGGAGGTGGGCGAAGGTGCCGTACAGCGTCTGGGAGTGCTGGGCGGCGTCGTTGTACGTGCCGCCGACCGCCGTCATCAGCGTCATCGGGACGCTGACGCTCCCGCCGCTCATGTACGTGTTCTTCGCCATCTGGTTGTAGATCTGGTCCATGCAGACGCCGAAGAAGTCGGCGAACATCAGCTCGACAATCGGACGCATCCCCTCCTGGGCCGCGCCGACGCCCGCGCCGATGAACCCCGTCTCGCTGATGGGCACGTCCATCACGCGGTCGCGGCCGAACTCCTCCAGCAGCCCCTCCGTGCTGTCGAAGATGCCGCCGTAGTCCGCGACGTCCTCGCCCATGACGAACACGTCGTCGTCCGTCTCCATCTCGTGGGCGATCGCCTCGACCATCGCCCGGCTCATCGTCAGCTCGCGCTCGGCGGCGTCGGCCGGTGCGTCGGTGTCGGCTTCCGCCATCAGTCGTCACCCCCGGCGCTGATGGCTTCCTCTCCGGGCTCCTCGTCGGTCACGCCAGACGGCGGGTTCGTGAACACGTCGTCGTACGCTGCCTCGGGGTCGGGTTCGGGCTGGTCCTTGGCGAACTCGATGGCGTCCTCGACGCGCTCCTCCGCCTGATCTCGGAGCTCGTCGACACGCTCGCCGTCGACGCCCTCGTCTCGAAGCCGCTCTTCGAGGCGGTCGATGGGATCGATGGCGTCCAGTCGCTCCTTCTCCGCGTCGGGGCGGTACGCCTCCGCGTCGCCCATGAAGTGGCCCATCCGACGGTGGACCTGCACCTCCAGCAGGGTCGGACCGTTGCCGGCGCGGGCGCGTCCGACCGCTTTCTCCGCGGCGTCGTACACCGCGACGGCGTCGTTGTGGTCGACCCGGGCGCTCGGGATGTCCTGCCCCTCGGCGCGCTTCGTGTTGTCGTCGACCGCCGTGACCCGCTCTTTCGGCATGCTGATCGCCCAGTCGTTGTCCTCGACGACGAAGACGACGGGGAGGTCGTGGACGCTCGCGAGGTTGAGCGACTCGTAGAAGCCCCCCTGATTGGTCGCACCCTCGCCGGCGTACGCGACGGCGACCTGGTCCGTGTTGCGCTTCTCCGCGGCCATCGCCGCGCCGACGGCCGGCGGATACCCCTCCGCGATGATCCCGCTACAGGCGAACTTCGCGTCGGGGTCGAACAGGTGCATGTGGCCGCCCTTCCCCGACGACAGCCCGGTCTCCCGCCCGAATATCTCCGCTGTCATCCGCTCTAAGTCGACGCCCTTCGCGATGGCGACGTGGTGCGGCCGGTGCGGCGCGGTCACCGTGTCGTCGTCGCGCAGGTGCTCACACACCCCGACGGCTGCCGGTTCGTGCCCCGCGGCGAGGTGGAGTTCACCCGGGATCGGTCCGGCCGAGATGTCGAACGCCGGCTGTTTGCCCTCCAGATACTCCTCTTGCAACCGCTCCTCGTACCGACGGGCCGTCACCATGTCCTCGAACATCGACTCTAGTTTGGTGCGTGGTACCATACTACAGATCAATCGATAACTTAACGAATAAAAATTATTGTCAGGGGCGGTTTGGCCGGTTCCGGCGCCCGGAGGGTTTTGCACGTCGGAATCGAAGACACGAACGTGGAAGTCACCGTGTACGGTCCCCTCCGAAGCGCGACGGGAGAAAAGTCGGTCAAGGTCGACGCCGACCCCGACACCGTCGCGGACGCCGTCGACGCGTTCGTCGAGGCGTACCCGCGAGCGGAGCAGCATCTGGTGGACTGTGACGGCGACCTGCGAAGCAGCGTCCGGATCGCGGTCGACGGCGACAGCGCCGCGCCGGACGACGTCTGTCCGCCGGACGCGGTCCTGTCGATACATCCCGCGATGCGCGGTGGATAGCGGGGCGTTCGACTGGGCAGTGACTCATGTTGGTACCGGTTTTTCAACCGGCTCGGCGCGTGAACATCGCGGGAAGTAGGGGAGCACGATGTAACGAAGTCGGTGCCGTCCTTACCCCGATCGCTCAAGAACTGGGTTGCATAGGGTCTGTATATTCACTCTGACGTCTCCCCTTGCTTTGGAGAGGGAGTTCCGAGTCAAGACTGGGTAGCAGTTCGTCTGGCAGGCAAAGGTATATCATGAACGATGATGGATTCATTCTATGGCACATTCACCAGAAGACCTGCATCAGTACGTCTGTGAGAGCTGTCAAGTTATGTATGCAGGCACGCCGGTCCACGTCTCGGGTGGCGAGCACCAGTTTGAACCCCCCGAATCCTGTAGTGCTTGTGATGGAACCACGTTCGTTCGGGCGAGAAACTGGGTGCATCACCACGAGTGACGTTGCTTTCTCTGCTGCCTCCCTGTTTTCTACCACTCCGGTAGATCACTTTAGAATCAAGTCTGAGTAGATGGTCGCCTTGCGCTGTCAGGTTTCATGCGCGCCCTGTGTGCAGTACGACTCCGCGAATATCATCTGAAGCTGATAGAACTTACAGCGGCAGCTGCGCATCTGCACTTCCCGAATCCGGTACTCCCGCTCCGAGAACACTCCGAATAAAGGAACCGTGGTATCGACGACCTCAGAGGTCGTACTGGTCGCGAACGAGGTGGGCCATCCCGCGCTCCTCTAGCACGTCCAATGGCGCGAGCATGTCGAGCTGGACGACGCCGGGGAGCCGTCCGACCTCGACACCGCCGGTGAAGGTGCAGCGCGAGCGCACCTCGCCCTCGGTCATGTCCACCAGGTCGCAGGCGCGGTCGAACGCGTTCTCGGTCGCGTCGTTGATCGTCGCGCCGCTGCCGATCACCTGGATCGGGCCCATGTCGTCGTTCACGTCGACGCCGTACTGCTCGCCGAGGCCGCGGGCCGCCTCCAGCTCCTCGTCGCTGTACGGCTTCGCGATGTGGGGGAGGTCCTCCTCGTTCGGCAGGAGGATCGGGCCGTCGATGTCGAGGTCCTTGATCACTTCCACCTCTATCTCGGTCCGCCCGCTCACGTCCGTCGTGTGGAGGGAGAGTTCGCCGTCGCCCTGGTTGGCGTGCAGGTCGCCGACGTAGACGCCGCCGCCGTCGACCTTCACGGGGCAGACGAGCGTCGCGCCGGCGCGGACGGCGTTGACGTCCATGTGGCCGTCAGTGCGCTCCGACAGCTCCTCCTCGCTGTCGAGGCCCCAGTCGTGCTCCGCGCCGATGAGGAACTGCCCGAAGTCGCCCGCGTTGTGCGAGTCCGGTAGCTCCACCGGCGGCGTCGTGCCGACGTTGCCGATGAAGGGACGCAGGCGACCGACCGTGCCGGGCATCTCCGACGGCTTGTACAGCAGGATGGGGTGCTGGCGGGAGTTCTCCGGCAGCGCCATCGCCTCGTCCGCACGCTCGGCGAGGTCGTCGGCGGCCTCGGCGTCCATCGTCAGGCCGACGGTGCGGTCGTCGTCGAACGCGACGGTGTAGCCGTACTCGAAGCCGAACGAGGAGGCGTTCGCGCCGCACTCGGCGCACTTGATCGACTCCTCGCCGGTCCCCTCGACGACGCTCTCGGGCCACTCCGTCCCGCACTCGGGACAGCGGTGGTCGACGAACGGGTCGTCGCCGAACGCCCCCTCGCGCTCCGTCATGCTCCCGGTGCTCGTGGCGACGCTCGTCACCTCGACGTCGCGGATCTTCAGCGCGACCGCGTCGCCGACCTCGGCGTTCTCCACCCTGATGGGCCGGGTCACCTCGTGACCGCCCCGGAACTCCGGCGTGATCATCGGCCCCCAGCAGGCCGGCGGCGTGTGCGTCTTGATCGTCCCGCCGTCCGCCACCGTGCCGGCCCACTCCTGGTCCGGGCCGACGAGGCCGAGGGTGTACTTGTCGACCGTCAGTTCTTGTTGGATCTCTCGCTGGGCCATATCCGATCCGATCTATGTTATCGTTTACCATAACTCGTCCCGCAGCACCCGTTGCTTGCCGGATCTCGGAATCCCGAGGCGTTCGGTCCGGCGTCGCGACGCGTTCGACGTCGGAGACGCTCGCCCTTCCGCGTCGCCCGGCCCGAAGCGCGTTTAAACACCCGTCGTCAACCTGAAGACATGAAACCGCCGGGAGCGGACACCGTCGTCGTGCGACACGGCGACGTCAACCAGAAGAGCGGTCGCGTCCAGCGCGACATGGAGCGTCGCCTCGTCGAGAACGTCGAGGCGCTGCTCGACGACCGCGGGGTCGACGCCGAGGTCGAGCACCGGTGGACCCGCCCCCTCGTCCACACTTCTGAGTCGCAGGTCGACGCGGCGACGGACGCCGTGACCGACGCGTTCGGCGTCGTCTCGGCGAGTCCGGCGCTGGTCGTCTCGGCCGAGCGCGAGGCGATCGAGGACGCGCTCGCCCGGGCCGCGAACGAGCACTACGACGGCGGGACGTTCGCCGTCGACGCCCGGCGCGCGGGCGATTCGCTGCCGTTCACGAGCGAGGACGTCGAGGAGTTCGGCGGGCGGGCCGTCTGGAACGCCGTCGAGCAAAGCTCGACGAGCAATCGGACGCAGTCCGATGACGCGGTCGAGGACGACTTCACCCCCGAGGTCGACCTCGACGACCCCGACCTCACCTTCTACGTCGAGTGCCGCGAGGAGGGCGACGCCTTCGTCTTTCTCGAAAAGCGACCGGGTCCCGGCGGGATGCCGCTGGGGAGCCAGGCCCCGGTCGTCGCCCTCGTCAGCGGCGGCATCGACTCGCCGGTCGCCGCCTACGAGGTGATGAAACGCGGCGCGCCGATCGTCCCCGTCTACGTCGACCTGGGCGACTACGGCGGCCCGGACCACGAGGCGCGGGCGATGGAGACGGTCCGGACGCTCGCGACGTTCGCGCCGAACTTCGATCTGGGCGTGTGGCGCGTGCCGGCAGGCGACACCGTCTCGCTGCTCGTCGACGAGATCGAACAGGGCCGGATGCTCGCGTTCCGCCGGTTCATGTACCGCGTCGGAGAACGCATCGCGGAGCGCGAGGGGGCACACGGCATCGTCACCGGAGAGGCCCTCGGCCAGAAGTCGAGCCAGACCGCCCGGAACTTCGGTGTGACCAGCCGCGCGGTCGACCTCCCGGTCCACCGGCCGCTGCTGTCGCTCGACAAGAACGAGATCACCCGACGCGCCCGGGAGATCGGCACGTTCCGGGACTCGACCATCCCCGCGGGGTGCAACCGCTTCGCGCCGGATCAGGCCGAGACGAACGCGCGGATCGGACCGCTCCGGGAGTCCGAACCGGACGACCTGTTCGAGCGCGCAGAGCGCGCGGCGGAAGCGGCCGAACTGATCCAGCCCTGACGGCCGCGAGGCGACAGGCGACGCCAGGGGGACCCCAGCGTCGGGGCGCGTTCACGCCTCCTCGCCGATTTCGGTGATCGCGTACGGGTGATCGATAGCGATGTCGACGTACGCGAGCAGCAGATGCAGCGCGACCGCCAGCGACAGGAGGCCGACGTTCCAGAGGGGGTCGTTGTACCAGATCAGGTCGATCGAGTACGGCTTGTCGAAGAACGGCCAGAACGGCTCCAGCGGCGTGGAGATGTCCGGCGCGGACAGCGTGTCCGCGAAGAGGTGAGCCATCCCGCCGAGGAACAGGCCCCCGGCGACGAACAGGAACAGCCCACCGTCCGAGGCGCCGTACCCTCGCTCTTTCAGGAACTGTCTCTCCAGTCGGTCCCTCAGCCCGTACTCGACGGCCGCCCCGACGAGTATCGAGAACCCGACGACGAACACGATGGTGTGGGTCACCCCGTGGTGATGCATCGGGAGAACTTCCCGTAACAGGAGGTCCGCGTCGGGGAGTATCGCCGTCACCAGGGTGAACCCGATGAACGCGAGGCTTACCCGTCCGTCCCACACGACCCACGCCGGGATCGCGAACAGCAGCGCCATCCCGAAATGTCCCATCACGTCGACCATGATCCGTACGCCCTACCATGTCGACGCCAATAAGGGTGCCTTCGGGGGATCGGCTCCCCGAGTCGAAATTCCCATTACCGCCCGTCGCGGATCCTCGAACAGTGACACGCGTCTGTCTCGTCGGCGCCGACGACGTCGACCTCCGGTTCGAACTCCTCTCGCGGGAGACCGCACGCGAGGCGCTGTCGACGTACGACCTCGCCCGGCCGTACGAGAACACGCTCGCCCTCGACACCGTCTCGGTCGGCGCGGCGGTGTCGCTTTTGAACGACCTGAACTGGTACCTCGTCCGCTTCGCCGACGCCGCGCTCGTCATGGAACCGAGCATCAGCGAGACCGAGTGGCTCTCCCGCGACTTGGCGGAGGCGGTCAGGAACGACGAGGTGACGCCCGCGGAGACCGACGAGTACCTCCGCTTCTACGGCGTCGACGACGGGGCGCTCGTCGAACCGCTGTTCGTCCGCCGCACGGACGGCGAGACGCCCGAGTACGACCTCCGCGAGGTGGACGAGACGGTGACCGTCCGCGTCACCGAGGACGAGTTCGGGCGATAGCCGCCGACGGCCCCGTTCTCCCCTCGCGTACCTGTCTCTCCGCGGTCCTGTCGCCGCTCTAGTTCCTATCCGGTCACCGCGGGCTTATACCGTGAGAGCACTTAGCGCGCGCGAAGCGGGAGCGGAGGTCGTATCGGTCTGAACGCGCTGCTCCGTGCCCCCTTCCCCACACACGATGAGCGATCCTCACAGCATCGACGGGTCGGCGTTCGCCGGCTCCGAGACCGACGCCGACCCGCCCGCGGACGACGAGGAGGAGCGCCTCTCCCTAGCGGACGCGATGGGCGACCCCGGTGCGGACCGCGCGGAGCGAGAGACCGGCGGGGACCGACGGCGGACCTGCGCCGCCTGCGGCGTCACGACCGCGCTGGCCTCCCTGACGCGGATCGCCGTTCGCGACGACAGCGGCCTCTCGCACGCGGCCGTCTGCCCCGACTGCGTCCGCGCCGCCGTCCGGCCGCCCGACTGCGCCCTCTGTCGCGCGGATGGCGGCGCGTCCCACCCCGTGACGCGCGTCCGCGACAGCGAACCGCTCGGCGCGGTCTGCGGCGACTGTCGCGACGACCTCTGCGGACGGCGACGGTAGTCCCGCGGGAGAAAAGACCCGTCAGTCGAACAGTCCGGTCGAGAGGTAGCGCTCGCCGCTGTCCCAGAACACCGTCACGACGAGCGGGCAGTCGTCGTAGCCGGCCGCCGCTCCCCCGTCCGATTCCACGCCCTTCGCACCCGCCGGCGCGGGCGGGCAGTTCCGCTCCGGTTCGGCGATGCGCTCGGCGACGCGCTTCGAGGCGAGGCTCGTCGCGCCGCTGGACTGCCCGACGAGGATGCCCTCCTCGCGGGCGAGGCGGCGACACTCGGCCTCTGCGTCCTCCAGTTTCACCGTCTCGACGTCGTCGACGAGGTCGAGGTCGAGGTTGTCGCTGACGAAGCCGGGGCCCATCCCCTGAAACTCGTCCTGTCCGGACTCGCCGGTCGAGAGGACGGCGTTGCGCGCCGGCTCGACGGCGACGATCTCCATCTCGGGGAACTCCTCGCGGAGGCGTCGGCCCGTCCCGGAGAGGGTGCCGCCGGTGCCCACGCCAGCGACGAAGGCGTCGACCTCGCGGTCCCCGACTTGCTCGAGTATCTCCTCGGCGGTGGTCTTGTAGTGTGCTTCGGGGTTCGCGGGGTTCTCGAACTGGCCCAGCTGGGTGGCGCCGGTCTCCGCGACGATCTCGTCGGCGCGGGCCCGGGCATTCTCCATCTCGCCCTCGACGAGTTCGATGTCGGCGCCGTAGGCCCGCATCACCTGCCGGCGTTCGGGGGACTTCGACGCCGGCATCACGATGGTGAGGTCGTACCCGCGGGCCGCCGCGACCAGCGCGAGGCCGATGCCGGTGTTGCCGCTCGTCGGCTCGACGAGGCGGTCGCCGGGCTCGATGGCCCCCTCGCGCTCCGCCGCCCGGACCATCGAGAGGGCGGGCCGGTCCTTGGCCGACCCCGCCGGGTTGAACGACTCGACCTTCGCGGCGACGGTCGCCCCCTCCGGTGACTCGACCTGCACGAGGGGCGAGCCGATAGCGTCCAGAATGCTCTCCTTCATTGATCCGTTCTAGGCAATTGGAACGTAAACCCGGCCTGACACCGGCAGGACGTGCCGGGGGCGCGGCCGCGACCGACCGCGCGACGCGCTCAGAGCTCGACGGTCCCTATCCAGCGCTCCCGCCCGCCCGTCGAGCACCACTCCTCGTGGGCCTCCGCGCAGTGCCCGTGGAGTAACTGGCCGCACTGGCACAGGACGCGTTTGTCGCCCGATTCGATTCGCTCCCGACACAGCGTGCAACGGTTTGCCATGATCGGTACGTTGTCGGCCACCTCACGATAAATCCTATACCGATTCGGCGGACAACATTCGCCGTGCAAGAAAACGGAGCATGTTGCCGGATGATCGGTGACTGCGGGTAACGGCGCGGTTATACCGCTGGACCGCCTACGCCGGCGTATGAGTCTCGACACGATGCAGCCGACGCCGACGTTCGACGAGACGGCCCACGAGGACACCGTCGACGCGCTCGCCGAGCACGACGACCTGACGTACCTCGTCTGGGGCGGCGACTGGTGCAAGGACTGCCGCGCCGTCCTGCCCGACTTCGCCGCCGCGCTGGACGCCGCCGGCGTCCCCGAGGACCGGATCGAGCACTACCCCGTCGAACGCGAGAACGGCGAGAAAGTCGGTCCGAAGGTCGAGGAGTACGGCATCGAACTCATCCCGACGATCATCGTCGAGCGCGACGGTGAAGAGGTGGCCCGCTTCGTCGAGGAGGAGGACCGCCCCGCCGCAGTCCATATCGCGGAGCAGCTAGACGAACTCGAAGCGTCCGCGTAACGCGTTCTGTCGCCGGATACGTCCGGTACCCACCGTCTAACTAATTGGCTGTAGCGCCGAACGTGGAGCACCAGCCATGTCCGGTCCGGACTTCGAGGACATCGTCCACGTCGCGGCTCAGGAGCAACAGGAGGTCCGTCGCGACCTCCAGCAGACGATCCTCTCTGGGATCGCGCTCACGATTCCCTTCTTCGTCACGGTGCTGATACTGCTGTGGGCGCTGAACACGCTCTCGAACGCGCTCGCACCCCTCGCCGAACTTCTGGTGGTCCTCGGTCCCGCCGAGGGACGGAGCGGCGTCGTCGCGGAGACGATGGCCGCGGCGCTCGTGTTCGGGCTGATCCTCGCCGTCGGCTTCGCCGCCCAGCACGGCCCCGACACCCACCTGAGCAAGCGCATCGACACGCTGATCGAGGACCTCCCCGGTATCGGGTCGATCTACACCAGCGTCGAGCGCATGAGCGACGTGATGGTGAGCGGCGACACCGAGAGCTTTCAGGAGGTCAAACTCGTCGAGTTCCCCCGCGAAGGGTGCTACTCGATCGCCTTCCTCACCGCGGACACCCCGCCGTCGATCGAGGACGCCGCGGGGGAAGGGGAGATGCTGACGGTGTTCGTGCCGATGGCGCCGAACCCCGTCACCGGCGGGCACCTCCTGAACGTGCCCCAGAGCAGGGTCTACGACGTGGACATGTCCGTCGAAGAAGGGATGCAGGCCGTCGTGACCACCGGCATCTCGATCGACGACGGCGTTCGCGACGCGTCCGCGTGACCGCTTGACGCTCGCCTCAGCCCCGGATCGTGAGGACGCCGCCGTTGACGGCGACGTCGCTCGCCCCCGGCGGCATCTCGAACTCGTACTGCTCCCCGTCCACGACGACGATGGCGGTGCCGTCGATGACGTCGACCGTCGGCGTCCCGCCCGCGGGACCGAAGTCGACGGCGACGAGGCTCTCCTCGTCGTACTCGCGCTCGGTGATCGTGATCTCCTCGCGCTCGCCGGCCGCGTCTTCGAGTTCTGCAGGCGTTTCCATGGATGCGCCTAGGGGTGCGACACGGGTAAGGGGCGTCCCAAAACAGATTGAGGTCGCGCGCCGGGGCGTCGTGGAAGGGGACGACGGTCGACCCGCTGCTACTTCTCGCTCCCGTCTGCCCCGCTGTCGTCGGACGCGCTCGGCGCCAGATCCTCGGCCCATCCCATCGCTTCGTCCACGTCGGTCTGGGGCGGCGAGCAGGTGAACGACCGGCAGACGTACAGCGTCGGCTCGTCTGCGTCGGCCTCGCGGTTGGCCCAGATCGGCGGCGCGTCGTCGAGGCCGAGGTCGTCTAACCACTCCCGAAGCCCGCCGGCGGTCGGCGGCCGCCGCGCGAGGATCCGGTTCGGCAGGTACTCGTCGGCGAAGCGGGTCCGCCACGCCTCGGGCGCCTCGTCGGCGACGACCGTCAGTTCCAGGCCGCCGGTCTCCGCGCGGTCGGCGGCCATCGCCAGCGACGGGTACTCGACCGGGCTCGCCCGGACCCGGTCGCCGTGCGTCCCGACGACGGCCTCCGCGACCTCCCGGAAGGACTCGTCGGGGACGAAGTGGCCGAGCGTCAGCAGCAGGTCGACGGCGACGCCCACGCTCGACGGCGTCGACTGGTCGCGCAGCTCCTGCGGGCGCGTGACGAGTTCCTCGCCGCTCTCGGGCGTGTAGTAGAGCGTCTCGGCCTCGTCGTCCCAGAACTCGTCCTCGACGGCGCGGGCCAGATCGAGCGCGAACCGGAGGTACTGCACGTCGCCGGTCGCCTCGTACAGGACGAACGCCCCGCGGCCGAGGAAGGCGTAGTCCTCCAGGTAGCCGTCCCCCTTGACGTCCCCATCCTTGTACCGCCGGTTGAGCCGCCCCGATCCCTCGTCCCACAGGTGCTCGCGGACGAACGAGAGCGCGTCCTCGGCGAGCGTCGCGTACTCCTCGTCCAGCACGATCCCTGCCTCGGCGAGCGCGGCGATCATCAGGCCGTTCCAGCCGGCAAGCACCTTCTCGTCGCGGCGCGGTCGCGGCCGGTCGGCGCGGGCGTCGAACAGTTCGTCGAGCGCAGCGTCGAGGCGCTTCTCGACCGCGTCGGGGTCGAGGTCGTACGACTCGGCGATGGCGTCGACGCTCTCGCTGACGGTCGGCACGGACCGCCCGCGCTCGAAGTTGCCCGACGGCGTGATGCCGTAGCGCTCGCAGACGATATCGGCGGTCTCGTCGTCGAGGACCTCGCGGACCTCCTCGGGCGTCCAGACGTAGAACTCGCCCTCCTCGTCCTCGCCGGCGTCTTCTCCCCTGCTTTCGGGGATCGGGCTCTGCGCGTCGAGCGTGCTGTAGAACCCGCCCTCCGGGAGGGTCAGTTCGCGCTCCACGAACGCGACGGTCTCGCGGGCCACCTCGGCGTAACGCTCGTTCCCGGTGACCTGGTAGCCGGCGAGGTACGCCCGCGGGAGTTCGGCGTTGTCGTACAGCATCTTCTCGAAGTGCGGCACCGTCCACTCCCGGTCGGTCGCGTAGCGGTGGAACCCGCCGCCGACGTGGTCGTACATGCCGCCGTCCGCCATCGCGTCGAGGGTCTCCTCCGCCACTTCCAGGTACGTCTCCCGCCCGGTGCGGTCGTAGGCGCGAAAGAGCAACTCGATGCGCTGGGGCTGGGGGAACTTCGGGCCGCCGGAGCCGAACCCGCCGTGCTGGCGGTCGGCCCCGCGGAGGACGGCGTCGGCCGCGGTTTCGAGGAACTCGCTCCCCGGCGCGTCGCCGCCCGCGCCGGGCGTCTCCTCCAGTCGGTCCTTCGCGGCGTCGGTCCACTGCTGGGCGCGGTTCTCCATCTCGTCGCGGTCCGTCTCCCAGGAGTTCGCGATGTTGTCGAGGAGGGTCCCGAAGCCGGGCATCCCGCGCTTCTCCTCCTTCGGGAAGTACGTCCCGACGTAGAACGGCTTGCCCTCGGGCGTCAGCCACGCCGAGAGGGGCCACCCGCCGCGGCCGCTGACGAGCTGGCACACCGTCTGGTAGATGCTGTCGAGGTCCGGGCGCTCCTCGCGGTCGACCTTGATCGGGACGAAGTTCTCGTTCAGACTCCGTGCGATCTCCTCGTCCTCGAAGCTCTCCTCCTCCATCACGTGACACCAGTGGCAGGCCGAGTAGCCGACCGAGAGGAAGATGGGCACGTCGCGCTCCCTGGCGGCTTCGAGGGCCTGTTCGTCCCACGGCTGCCAGTTCACCGGGTTGTCCGCGTGCTGGCGCAGGTACGGGCTCTCCTCCTCGTCGAGCCGGTTTCGCTCCGTCGGGGCGCTCATACCCGGTGGTTGTGGCTTCGGCCACCTAAGTACCGCCCTCCCGGAACCGATGCGGTCGGGCGGCGCTCAGGGCAGTTCGTTCCGGATCGTCTCGGCGTCGGCCGCGTCGTGGCCGCAGATCACCGTCGCGTCGTGTCTCCGCTCCAGTTCCTTCACGAGCGACAGGCTCTCGCGCCAGTCGCGGCCGCTCCAGAGCAGGCCCGCGCCGAGGGGCTCCTCCCGGTCGTAGTTCTCGCGGACGTACGCCTGGTCGCCAGCGAAGATCACCGTTCCGTGGTCGTCCAGATCCAGCTTCGTCCCGAGGACGCCCGGCGTGTGTCCCGGGAGCCGGATCACCTCGAAGTCCTCGTACAGCGTCGCACGGTCCCGGCTCAGCACCCGCCAGTTCAGGTCGCGGTCGAAGTCCGCGGCGACGTACGCGTCGCTCCCCGCGTCGGACTTCGCGCTCAGGTAGGCGTACTTCAGCTCCTCCTCGTGGACGACGACCGGCACGTCCGTCCCCTCGAACTCGTGCAGGCCGCCGGCGTGGTCGAGGTGGAGGTGCGTCTGGAGCACGCAGTCGACGTCCTCGACCGAGTACCCGGCGTCCGCGAGGTCGTCCGCCAGGCGGTGCTCGTGGGCGTCGTAGTGCTCGAACGCGGCGTACAGTTCGGCCGGCCAGTGGCCCTGTCCCGCCTCCGGATGCGATCCGGTGTCCCACAGCACCGTCGCCTCGGGGTGGTCGATGACGACGTTGTACACCGGCCCCTCCAGCATCTGCGTCTCCGGGTTCGGGTTCTCCTCGTGTCCGAGGGCTGCGCCCTCGATTATGTGGTTGAGGTCCGTCCGGATGTGCCCCCGCTCGACGAGCGTGACTGTCGTGTCGACCATAATCTATCGTGGGGAACTGTCGTAGTAAAAGTAGTGGCGTCCGAGACCCGTCAGAACGCGGCGTCTCGGTACCGCTGCGGAGCGAACCGACGCGACCCGTTTCTCGTCGTCACGCGTCCCGGCGACGACCGGCGACCCACAGGTGAACCGCTACCGCCGCCAACACCGCTCCGCCGGCGGGGCCGAGCGACTGCCCACCAGCGTCGGTGTCGCCGTCGGCGACCGATCGGTTGAACGCGACCGCCGGATCGCTCTCGTCGCCGACCCGCCAGCGGTACTCCTTCAGCGTCCCGCTGTGGCCGACCGGTTCGGGTTCCGTCGTCGCTCGGTCCGGCGCCCAGTCTGACGGGACCTGCACGCGCAAGACGGTCCCGTTCTCCAGATGCGTCGCGAGCGTCGGCCCCATCTCGAAACGGTCCCCGTCTGCGGCGAACGGCCCGTCCCAGAGATAGGTCCTCGTGACGACGACGTCGCCGTGCTCCGACGACGAGACCGTCGGCGACGTCGCGTGCGATTCCGGACTCCGGTTCGCCTCGGCGAGCGGTTCCCCCCGTTCCTCGAACGCCGCTTTCACCCGCTCGTCGCCGTTGAACCAGGCGGCGTCGAGAGAGCCGTTCTCGGCGCGTTCGGCCTCCGTCTCGTTTCGCGCCGGATACCGCACCCGGACTCGAACGTCGCCGCTTCCGACGCCGCGCGTTCGGACGACGACGTGGACGGAGACGTTTTCGGGGCGCGCCGGCGATTCGTTCCCTACCCTGACGCCACCGGACGTACCGGCGTCGCGGTCGGATACTGCCGAGGTGGAGATGCCGACATCGTTCTCGCCCGTCGCGTCGACAACTGGAACGCCGATGACGCTCCCAGCGAAGACAATTACGGCGACTAGCGTCCATACCTCGACGAGAGATCTTGGCATTCCTGGATAATACCAGCAAACGTGTTATAATATTTCTGTGAACTAGAGGATGAGAATAGATGCTCGTTATATCGACCTCTATTTAGCGCCCTCCCTTCCAATACCCACGATCTTGATTAGAGAACGCCACCTGAACAGCAACCTTTACACTTCCGTGCGCACCCATCCACGCCTATGACGGAAACCGTCCTGCTGGTCGGCGGCGGCGGCCGCGAACACGCGATCGCCCGCGCGCTGGAGGGATCCGACTGCGAGCTGTACGCCTGCGCGGGCAACCGCAACCCCGGCATCGCCCGCGTCGCCGAGGGGTTCGAAACCCTCGACTCGACGGACACCGACCCCGTCGTCGAGTACGCCGAGTCCGTGGACGCGACGCTTGCTGTGATCGGTCCGGAGAGCTACCTCGCCGAGGGCGTCGTCGACGCGCTCGAAGACGTCGGCGTCTACGCGTTCGGCCCGAAGCGGGAGCAGGCCCGCATCGAGACGGACAAGCGCTTCCAGCGGGAGTTCATGGCCGAGCACGACGTCCCCGGCTGTCCGGACTTCGCGTCGTTCACCGACCCCGACGAGGCGGCCGCCTACATCGACGAGTACGACGGCGACCTCGCCGTGAAGCCGACCGGCCTCACCGGCGGCAAGGGCGTCCGCGTCACGGGCGACCAGATCACGAAGGAGGAGGCGAAGGAGTACGTCCGCGAGAGCGGGTACGACGAGTTCGTCCTCGAGGAGCGACTCGTCGGCGAGGAGTTCACGGTGCAGGCGTTCGTCGCGAACGGGGAGGTGCGGGTCACCCCCGCCGTGCAGGACCACAAGCGCGCCTACGAGGGCGACGAGGGGCCGAACACGGGCGGCATGGGCAGTTACAGCGACGCCGTCTCCCGCCTGCCGTTCATGACGGAAGACGACTACGCCGAGGCCGTCGACATCATCGAAGCGACCGTCGACGCCCTCGATGGGTATCGCGGCGTCCTCTACGGCCAGTTCATGCTCGGCGTGGACGGCCCCCGCGTCGTCGAGTTCAACGCCCGCTTCGGCGACCCCGAGGCGATGAACACGCTGCCGGTCCTCGAAACCGACTTCCTCGACGTGCTGACGGGCGCCCGCGATGGCGAGTCGCTCCCGGAACTAGCGTTCGCCGAGCAGGCGACCGTCTGCAAGTACGCCGTCCCCGAGGGGTACCCGACCGACCCGAAGTCCGGTGCGAAGGTGAAAGTCGACGAGGAGAGCGCCGGCGACGCCCTCCTCTTTTACGCCTCCGTCGACGAGCGCGACGACGGGATCTACACGACGACCTCCCGGTCCTTCGCCGTCGTCGGCCTCGGCGACACCATCGCCGAAGCCGAGGGGATCGCGGAGGACGCCCTCGCGGTCGCCGGCGAGGAGGGCCTGCGGATCCGCCACGACATCGGCACGGCCGACCTCGTCCAGCGGCGGATCGACCACCTGAACGACCTTCGCGGAGCGTAGCGGCGACGGCGACGCCGAACGACGCGGATTGATAACCCTCCGGATCGCAGAGGGTGACGTGACCGACGACGACCCCCCGGCCCGCCACGACCGCGTGACGGCCCACCCGACACCCGGGCCGCGGAACTCCCTCCGGCACTGGCCCGACGCCAAGTCCCCCCTGCGGGTGGCCCTGAACTACGTCGCGATCGTGCTGGCCCGCGTCTCGCCGAGCCTCCGGCTGAAGAGTTTCCTGTTGCGCCGCATCGGCGTCGCCGTGGGCGAGGGCGTCTCCTGGGGGCTGGAGTCGACCCCCGACGTGTTCTGGCCCGAACTGATCACCGTCGAGGACGACGCGATAATCGGCTACGACGCGACGATCCTCTGTCACGAGTTCCTGCAGGACGAGTACCGGACCGGCGAGGTGGTCGTCGGCGAACGGGCGATGATCGGCGCCGGCGCGGTCGTCCTCCCGGGCGTCCGGATCGGCGAGGGCGCGAGCGTCGCCGCGAACTCGCTGGTCACCGAGGACGTGCCGCCGGGCGAGACGGTCGCCGGCGTGCCCGCGCGACCGATGTCGAGCGACGAACTGGCGGACGACTAGCGCCGCGGCTGTGATCCACGGGACGGCTGTTCAGTTCCGGACGCGAACGATCCCCTGGTCCAGCACGCGGCTGTTGGGGACGATGAACTCCTCCTCGTCGTTCTCGATGTGCGTGACGAACACGTCGACCTCCTGGACGATCCCCTGGTGGTCGCCGATCCGCACGCTGTCGCCGATGCCGTAGGGCTGGTTGAGAAGGAGGTAGATCCCGGCCGCGCCGGACGCGAGGAAGTCCTTGAACGCGAGGCCGCCGAGGAAGACGAGGCCGAACACGTACACCGTGAGCAACACGTTCAGCGCGGTGGTGTTGACGCCGATCTGGCCGAGCGCGACCAGCGACGCGATGTAGAGGACGCTGTACTTGATGACCTTCGGTAGGAGGCTCACCTCGGGGAGCTTGATCCCCCGGAGGCGCTCGCTGACGACGAGCTGGGCCTTGTCCGCGATGACGAATCCGACGATGAGAACGAGGGCGGCGATGAAAAGCTGCGGGACGAACTGCGTGACGCGGAGCCAGAACGTTTCGGCGTTGACCAGCTCCGCGATGTGGATCGCCGTCAGCACCGCTACGCCGTAGACGAACCAGGAGCTCAGGCGGGCGACGATGGTGACCGTCGACGTGCCGATGCTCTGGGCCGTCCGCTCGAACGGCGTCCCCTCGACGGCGTCGGGGACGCCCGCGGCGGTCAGCAGGCGCTTGTTGAGCTTGCCGATGAGATAGCCGAGCAGGATACCGAGCGCGAGCACGGCGGCCGCCAGCGCCGCGGGCTGGTCGGTGAACAGGCTCCACTGGACCATCAGTAGTCCTCCGGATCGAGTTCGAGTACCAGTTCGCCCCCTTTGAACGCCCGCACGAGCCCGTCGCTCTCGCTCAGGACGACCGCCGTCGCGTTCGTGTCGCGCGTGACCGCGCCGCCGGCCATGTGACGTGCACCCAGCCCCTTCGGGATGTCGACGCCCTCGGCGGACGGCTCCAGATAGCGGTACGCCGAGACGATCTTCCCTGAGTCGCTGATGACGAACGCGCCGTCGAGCCGGGAGAACTCCTTGAGCATCACGTTCACGATGGGGTCGCCGACGTGGACGTGGGACTTCTCGAACGGGTTGTACGACAGCGGCCGGGACTTGTTCATCACCTTGCCGGCGTCGCCGACGACGAACAGCGCGCCGACGGGCTTGCCCTTCTGTCCCTTCTTCCCGAGTTCGATGGCGAGTTCGAGCACCGCCCGGATGACGCTCGGGTCGGCGCGGGAGTTCGAGAACAGGTCGTAGATGCCCGACTCCATGTCCTCGTCCACCCGGACCCGCGACACCGTGTCGATGTCGTCGCCGAACATCGTCACGGCGCAGGTGACGACGTCGCCGTCCTCCAGCAGCCCCTGCTCCAGCGCCCCCTCGATGCCGAAGCGGATGCGCTCCGCGACCTCGTCGAACTCCAGCGGCAACTCCACGAACTCCTCCGCGCCGACGTCGTCCTCGTCGGAGACGACGAGCACCGGCACCTCCGACTCGGCGACGACCTCCTCGTAGTACGAGCCCGTCGGCGAGAAGAGGAGTATCGCGTCGACGTCCGACAGCAACTCCGCGAACAACTCGCTTGGCTCCGCCATTGCTAACAAGCAACTCCCGCCCTACGAAAAAGGTTTGCGTCGTGGTACGCCGAACCGCGGAGCGCCGCTGGGGCCCGGTCCGGTCGTCACGGCGATCCGTCAGGTCAGGTCCGCGGTAACGGTCGACTCGACGAGCCGACCCAGCGGCGCTTCGAGGGTGTAGTCCGGCGTCTCGACGACGATGGGCGAGTCGCGGTCGACGTCGACGAAGCGGAGCGTCATCCGGTAGCCGCCGTCCTCGTCGATGGTCGCGGCCTCGCGCTGGCCCGTCGGCTCGTGGCGGGCCCACGCCGTCGCGCCGGCGGAGCTCGCGTCCGCGCGGCCCTGGATGACGTGCCCGAACGGCGTCACCGACAGGTCGGTCCCCGCCATCGGGTAGTCCCGGGAGTGCCACTCCCAGAACCCCTCGTCGATGGCGTACACCTCCTCGTAGCCCGCCTCGATGAGCGTCGCCGCCCGCATCCCCGACAGGTGGTGCGGGCACCCGCAGTAGAGGACGACGCGGTCGTCTTTCGGCCAGTCCGGCACCGGGTCGTTTTCGACGCCGTCCGGGGCGGTCGAGAGCACCGCTCCGTACACGTGCGAGGTGTCGTACTGCTCGGTGCCCCGCGCGTCGGCGAAGCGCGCTTCCCGCCGGCGGTACCAGTACTCGGCGACGTCTATCGGCACCAGCGGCACGTCGACGCCGCTCTGGGTCGTCGTCCCGAAGTCGTCGGTGTTCACCGACCGCTCCTCAGGCACCTCCTCGAACTCAGGCGGGAAGCCGTTCCGGGGGTTCTCGTTCGGCGGGAAGTCGCCGTTGATGTCGTAGTCGCCGCCCGCGGCGCTCGTTTCGCCCGCGCCGGCGTCCGGGCCGGCGGTCGTCCCGTCGTCCGAGTCGCCAAGACAGCCGGCGACGGCGGTCGTCGCCAGCGCGCTCGCGAGGAACGTTCGACGTTTCATTATTCCGAGTGTAGTGGTCGCGTCACGAACTTCTTTCGGTCACTCGGGTCGCGGCGTCGGCAGCGCCCGGTGACGCCGCGGCGGCACCAGGAAGTTGCCGCGGTGCTTGACGAAGATGTACTCCAGAATGCCGTTGTTCACGCGCTGTCTGATCGTCGGGGAGTCGACGTCTGCGCCGTTCATCGCCTCCCGGACGCGCTCGAACTCCCCGATCCCCCGCTGGAGCGAGGGGAAGTGGAGGCTCGACTCGCCCCCGTCGGTCGACTCGAAGTGCCGACGGAGCAGCAAGGGTTCGCCGCTGTCGTCGCGGTTCGCCGCGGCCATCTTCTGCGCGTGGCCGATCTGGCCGACCTCGCGGGCGTGGCCGGGGATCCGGTCGGTGAGATCCGGGGTGACGCCGCTGTGGTCTCCGAGGTTGTGTCCGGCGCCCTCGACCCGCTCCTCGGCGGCGTGAACGGGGCTGAAGGTCTTCCTGACGCGTTCCTCGAAGTCGTTCTCGACGTACCAGTCCTGCAGGCGCTGGCGGATGGTCGCGAGGTGCTTCGTCGCGCCGCCGGCGAACGGCCCCTCCTCGATCGTCACCCGGTCCTCGCTCGCCTGGTTCCCGACGAAGCCGGCCTTGAACCCCATGAACAGCGGCGACTCCTCCGGAACGTCGGCGTCGTCGGGGATCCCCTTCACGTCCTGACGCTCGGCGGGCATCCCGTCGCCGACGAAGCCGGTCCGCCGGTCGTCGACGGAGAGCGCGTCCGTCAGCGGTGTGGACAGCCGGACGCCGTTCGCCGTCGCGTTCCCCGCGAGCGCCTCCTCGGCTTCGAGCACGACGGCCGCGCGGTCGCTCGCGAGGTGGAGGACCGCGTCCTGCTCGTCGAGGGTCGGCTCCTCGAAGTCGGAGAGGCGGCGCGGCGGCGGCAAGTCGACGCTCCCGGGGAGCGGGTCCTCGAACCGGTCGAAGTACGCCGGCGAGTACCCGATCGAGTAGACCAGCCCCTCGTTCGAGCGCTCGTACGCCCGGTCGAGCGTCGACAGCGCCGTCTCGACCGTCTCCCGCGCGCCCTCGTCCGGCGGCCCCTCCCCGGGGAGCGTCAGGAACAGCAGGATCTGGTGGCGCGGCAGCACGGTGTTGCCGTGCTCGTCCTCGGGCACCAGGTCGTTCCAGGCGTGCTGGCGCTCCGGGAGCGTCGAGGGGTCGTCCGCGCCCGACGGGACGGACGGGACCGACGTCGTCTCGGTGCCACGGTCGTCGCCGTCCTCGTCGAGGCAGGCCGCGAGCGCGCTCGTCCCGCCCGCGGCGACGGCGGCCTTCAGGACCTCGCGGCGGGACCGGTCGGCAGTCATCGTCCCCTCCTTCGGCCGCTCGGAGGATGTCGGTTCTGGTGCGGTTCTCGAACGGTCATCGCCGCCGCACCCCCAGCGCCACGGCCGCGAGCACGGCGGCGACGGTTCCGACGACGCCGACGGCGGGCATACTCGTCCCCTCGCCGCCGGAATCCTCGCCGTCCGCGTCGTCGCTGCCCTTCGCCGGGCCGTCGTTCGTCGCGTCGCCAGTCGAGTCCGTCGTCGCAGTGGGTGTGTTCACCCCGACGTCCAGCGACCCGTTACTGCCGCCGAGGGTCGCCTGGATCCGCGACCGCACGGGGTCGTCGCCGACGACGACCGGTTCGTCCCCCTCGCCGTAGGCGCCGTCGCCGTCGTCGCGGACGAGGCTCACCCAGAGGTAGACGGTCTCGCCGTCCTCGCCGAGCGCGTCGGCGTCGACCGGCACCTCGACGTCGGTGTGGTTGCCCGCCGCGACGGCGCTGTGGCCGACGACCTCGCCGGGTTCGCCGTCCGCCTCCGCCCGGACCACCACGTAGCCGTCCCGGTCGAGTTCGACGCGGGGGACCGTCACGGCGTCCTCGACGCCGTGGCCGGAGAACTTCGTCGCGACGAGGGTGACGGGGGCGTCGCCCTTCTCGACGGCGAACGACGACGACGCGACGCTCCCGAAGGCCGACACCGGCGTGTCGACCGACGGGTCGAACTCGTCGCCCCCCTCCGCGTCCCGGTGCAGTACCGCGACGAGCGGGGCGGCCCCCTCTTGCGACGCCCACCAGTCCTCGTCCGTCTGGACGGTGACGCCGCGGTGCCCGCCCTGGTCCAGACGGACGTGGCCGACCGGATCGCCGCGCTGGCTCCCCTCGTGGAGCACCAGATAGCCGCCGTCGAGGATGAACAGGGACTCGACGACGACCGACCCGTCCGCCGACACCTGCGAGCGCGCCGTGACGTGGTTCCCGTGGCCGCCGACCGGCCCGATGGCGGCGCCGAGCAGCGGCGCGACCAGCAGGGCCGCGAGCGTGAGGGCGGCGACCGCCCTCGCGGTCCGCCGGGTCATTCGAGCGTCAGGTCGACGGTCGGCGTTTCGAGGAACGCCCGCTCGTACCCCTGATGGCGGGCGACCTGCGGCGGGACCTCGACGGCGAGCGACAGGTCGTCGCCCGCCGCGGCGTCGTCGACGAGTGCGCCGTAGTGGTAGTCCAGTTCGGAGTCGAGCGTCCGCTCGAACGGACCCTCGTACAGCGTCTCGCCGTCCCGCGATAGCGACCCCGACAGGCCCATCTCCGGCAGGAGCAGCGAGTTGTACCGCGTCCGGGCGGAGACGGCGACGTACGTGCCGTCGCCGAAGCGCTCGTCGGACAGCGTCGTCACGACGTACGTGACGCCGTCCGCCGTCGCCGACCCGCGGACCGTTCCCGGCAGCGACTCCGGCGGCGCGGCGCGGCCGATGGGCAGCGCCTCCATCTCCATCGGCTGGACGGTGCCGGGGTCGCCCCCCTCGTCGACGTCCTGACTGGTGAGTCGGTCGCGCTGGTCAGCCGTGAAGTCGAACTCGACGGTCGCGCTCGCCGGGTCGGCGAATTGCCCCTCGAACGCGCCCGTCCGGCGGGTGGACATCCCGCCGACGCTCACGTCGACGGCGTACGTGCCGTCGCCGTCGAGCGTGAAGTTCGCGCCGTAGTGAAAGCCCATACGCTGGGAGACCATGGGGTAGATGACCTCCTCCGAGACGAGCTCTCCGTCCCGGGTTATCTCGACCGACAGCCCCGTGTCCGGCAGGATGGTCTCCGTCTCGGGGTCCCACACCGACGCCATCAGGTGCAGGGAGTGTTCGTCGAGCATCGGCTGCTCGGACCGTTCGGTGCCGGTCACCGTCCAGAAACGGTGCGGGAACGTGTAGAACACGGCGAACCGGTAGTCACCGCTGGTCGCAGTTCCCGCGCGGAGCATGTTCTCGACGAACGGCTGCACGTAGACGCCGTCGGCGTCGGGCGCGTCGCTCGTCGTCCGTTCCGACCCGTCGCTTTCCGTCGTACCGCCGGTCGTCGCGTCGTCGCTGCCGACGACGCCGTCGAGACAGCCGGCGAGGAGGGGGACCGATGCGCTGGCGGCGAGGTACTTCCGACGATTCATTCAGCGGTGGTTGGTGCTGAAACGACTAAAGTTGCGGTCCTTTCCACCACCGATCGCGTCGCCTGCTTCGATCGACGATCCAGCCGGTCCGGCCGAAGCGGTCGGATCGAACTACTCGGTGCCCCGACTGATCCGATAGAATACCTTTATAAAGTGTCCTGTATAGGTTCAAATATGAACCGATCGAGACGTACGTTCCTGCAAGCGAGCGGTACGGCCGCCCTCCTCGGACTCGCCGGCTGTACCGGTGTCCTCCAGAGCGACGACGGCCTCGACGAGGACGGCCCGCCCGGGTACACGACGTGGCTGTACGACCCGAAGGACCTCCTCGACGTCGACACGCGCGGGTTCGCCTCCTACGACGTCCAGAGCGTCATGGAGCAGCGCGAGAACCTGCCGGAGGACCCGTTTCAGGGCATCGAGGACGCGAACGAGGAGATCGAGGCCGTCGACCTGGAGGAGGTCGAGCGCCTCTCGCTCGTCGGCGGCGGCGAGACCGACTACAGCCGGTACGGCCTCTCCTTCGCGGTCGAGGGGTCGTTCGACGCCGCGGCCATCGGCGAGGAGATCGAGTCCGAGAGCGACGGCCAGGAGTACGAGACTGACACGCACGAGGGCTACGACCTCTACTACGGCGAGCAGGAAAGCGACTACTCGAACGAGTCGTTCGCCGTCGCGGTCGACGGCGACGCCGTCGTGTTCGGGATGGTCGACGACGAGTCGGTGACGGGCCGCGCCGCGGCCGAGGCGATGATCGACGCCGACGCCGGGTCGCGGGCCGGCTACTACGGCGAGAGCGAGTACGCACGGATCCTCGTCGACGCCATGGGCGAGGCGACGTTCGTGATGGGCGCGGAGTTCGACCTCGGGTCGGCCGTCCGCGACCGCATGGAGGACGACCGCGTCCGTGACCTCGCCGACGGACTGCACGCGGCCGGGGTGGCCGGCACCCTCGGCGGCGAGACGAGCGACTACGAGTTCGTGCTCGCCTACGAGGCGGACGCCGAGATACCGACCGAGAGCGCGCAGGAACTGGTCGACGAGGCGCGCGAGCAGTCGCCCGAGGCGTTCGAACACGTCGAGGAGGTCGACGTTCGGAGCGGCGACCGCACTCTCACGCTCGTCGCGACCGTCGACAGCGAGGAGCTGTTCGACGACTTCTCGGGGCTCATGGGCGGGATGACGGGGACGGCGTCCGGCGGCGCGACCGCATCCATCCCGCAGGTGTCGTTCCGCTTCGACTGGGCCGAGGCCGACGAGGGCGGCCGGGTCACCATCACCCACGAGGCGGGCGACAGCGTGGCGGCGGACCGCCTCTCGATCGGCGGCGACGTCGTCTCCACGACCGAGTGGAGTTCGACTAGCGACGGGATGGTACAGGCCGGTAGCTCCGCCGAGGCGACCGTCGAATCCGGCGGGCAGGTCTGGGTCGAGTGGTCGGGCGACGACGGCCAGGGCGCTCTGCTCGCGACCTCGCAGAACCCCTACTAGGCCGATCTGACGACACGGCAGAACGGTCCCGGTGTCGGTTATCCCACTTCTTCGATCCCCGTGAGGTTCGCCGCGCTGACCGGTCGGTATCGTTCAATTAGAGCCATGGCTTTGCTTGTTATTACCTAACAAGATGTATCGCCATGACGCATCACGACCACCACCGACACGGCATTGGCAGACGACCACTCGTGAAGACCGCCGCGCTCGGGCTGCTGGGGGCGGGGTTCTGGACGCAGTCGGGCGCTGCGACGGCCGCGCAGCAAGTGGACTACGTGCCTCCGAGCGTGATCACCCTCGACGCGGAGTCGGACCGGGTCGAATACCGGATCCGGGTCAGCGGGAATCTCACGCGAGGGCGGTACGGCGACGCGAACGACGACGTGCAGGCGGGCGGCATCGTCGACGGTCGACTGACCTCCCGTGACGACAGGGACAGCTTCCGGTTCTCGGGCGAGGTCACCGAGTTCGAGATCGCCGACGGCGACGCGTCCGTCTCCGTCAACGGCGAGCGGGTCAACGACCCCGTCGGCCACCCGGAACTGCCTCGGAGCATCGTCCTCCGGGCGGTCTCCGACTCGGTCGAGTACGACCTTCGGGTGAGCGGGGACCTGCAGATGGGCGGATTCGGCGGCCCGAACGAGTCGATCGAGGGCGGGGACTCCGTCTCGGGCGTCCTCGACCGCGAGGGCGCGGTGGACAGCTTCCTCTTCTCGGGCGAGGTCACCGAGTTCGAGATAACCGACGGCGACGCGACCGTCTGGGTCAACGACGCGCGGGTCGACGACCCGACGCGCGCGACCGACCCGTCGGCCGACGGCAACGCGGTCACGCTCCGGCCGCTGACCGACCGGGCGGAGTACCGGGTCAGCGCCGACGGTCCGATCCGATTCGGGGACGAGGCCGGTGACGGCGACGAGATGGTCGACGGTGACGCCGTCGAGGGCGCGCTGGAGGGCGACGAGGCGGACGACTACGAGCTCTCGGGGGACGACCTCGTGGTCGAGGTGACGAGCGGCGTGCTCGCGTTCACGGTCTCCCGGGAGGAAGCCGACGACCCCGCCGAGGACGACCTCCCGCACGCGATCACCGTCTCCGGTCTCGGCGGCGACGTCAACTACCGGTTCTCGGTCACCGGGACGGTCGAGTTCGGCGAGGGGGCGGAGACGACGGACACCGACCTCCCCGCGGACGAACTGTCCGGCGACGACACGGTCGAGGGATGGGTCCACGCCCACGGCGACACGCCCTTCTCCGACGACTACCGGTACTCCGGGACCGTCGAGTTCGAGCGCGCCGAAGCGCCCGTGGAGATCGAGATCTCCCGGAACGCGTAGGCTCCCGGCGTGCGGACGGCTCCGGCCGGCGGACGCCGCAGTTCCGTCGGCTTTTACGCGCCGTTGCCGCGACCGTTGTTACCGCCGTTGCCGTTTCCGCCGCCGTTGCCGTTCCCCGGGCAGTCGTAGCCGAACGTTGCGGTCAGCTCCGCGTCGCGGATTGCCACGTTCGTCGCGTCGGCCTCGCTCACGGTCACGACGACCTCCGCGGTTCCCGTACCCCCGCCCGGCGGATCACAGCGAGCGTCGACGTCCGCGGTCTCGCCGGGTGCCAAGGTGTCGTTGACAGTCGTCCCGTCCCTCTCGGCGGCTGTCCCCGCGTTCGTCGTCGTCACCTGATAGGTCACCGTCACGGTCTCCCCGAGGTTGTTCCGAAGCACCGCGACCGTCGTCAGCGTCTTGTCCGTCACGTTGTTCCCCGTGCCGTCGAGCGCGAGCAACGCGCCGTCGTCGGGCGCGACGGTGACGCTCGTCGCCCTGTCCGCGTCGACCGTGCTGAACGCGGCCGTCGGGGAGACGGAGACGAGGACGCCGCCGAGGACGAGGAGGACGCTCAGTGTGAGGACTCGTCTCCGCATTTGTTGGGGTTTTGATGGCTTTAGGTATCAAACTACTGGTGCGACAGTAACAGTTGAAAACCCGGATCCGGACTTGGACCTCGGTCACTCCGGTTCGCTCCGTTCCTTGCTCCAAATCCCTCCTGCACGCGCACTCTCCGCTCACGAGTTGTTCGCGGAGAAGTGCGCGGGACCGGATTTGAACCGGCGGACCCCTACGGGACAGCGTCCTAAGCGCTGCGCCGTTTCCTGGCTTGGCTACCCGCGCTCGCTCCGAGGTACCGCCGTCGGAGAAAAATACCTGTCGTTCCGGACCGCGGGCTTAAGGCCGATGCCGCCCAATCGGCCCGCATGTATCGGGCCCGGGACCGGGTGGACAACGAGGAGTGGATCGAGACGCTCCACGCCGCGGCGGACCGGCTGGACCTCGGCGCGGAGCCGCGCTCGACCGCGGTCGACCTGTTCCTGACGGCGATCCAGTCGGCCGACGGTTCGAAGCGCACGGTCATGGCGGCGAGCCTCTACGCTGGGTCGCTCATCGCCGGCGAGCAGCGGTCGCAGGGCGCGGTCGCGGACGCGGCGGACGTATCGAGGCTGAGCATCCAGCAGCGGTGGAAAGAGGTGCTGCGGACAGCGGGGCTGGAGCCGCCGGGCTGGTGATCAGCGGCGCTGTTCGCGGCCCTCGCGCTCGGGCGTGAGGTTGCCGTGTTCGTCTATCTCGCCGCGGACGATGCGCGTGCTGGAGATGATGTCCCCGTCCTCGGCGTGCTCGTACTCGACGACCTCGATGGTGAGGGGGTCGTGGCCGCGCTCATCGCGGATCTCGTTTATCCGCTCGGCCCCGTCCGCGGTCTCGGGCGAGACGATGAGGTAGTCGAACTGCGGTTCCGTCGCGATCCCCGTCGGCCGTTCGAGCGTTCGGATCTCGTAGTCGCGGTCGTACGTCTCGGCGAAGTCCGCGAGTTCGGCGTCGAGGTCCGCCTCGCGCTCCTCGAACGGCCGGACGTAGCGGTCTTCCTTCCGGGTCTTCGGGGCGAGCTCGTCACTGGTGAGACCGACGGTGACGTCCCCGAGTTCGAACGCGCGGTCGAACAGGGCGCGATGTCCGTCGTGCACCGGGTCGAACGTCCCACCCAGCGCTACCTTCATATCGTCGTAAAACGCGGCCCGGTGCTTAAAACAGTCGGCTTACGTTTCGTCGCCCTCGGCGTCCACGTCGTCGCCGTCGTCGACGGTGATCGTCACCGGATCGGCGTCGTCGTCCTCGACGGGTTCGGCGTCGCTCAGGTAGTCGTCGAGGTTGAAGACGGTGTTCAGCTCCGTCTGGATCTGCCCGACGATACCGCCGACGAGTTCGCTCGGCGCGATTGCGGTGTACTCGTAGGGGTTGTTGCCCGCGCCCTCGCTCTCGCGTTTTCGGCGGGAGACGATCTCCTCCTCGTGGAGCTCGGCCAACGCCTCGCGGACGGTGCTCGGGTACAGGCCCGTCCCCTCGGCGATCTCCTCGCTTGTCGACCCCGGATTCTGCCGGAGGTAGACGTAGATCCGCGCCCGCGTCTCCGTGTCGAGGATCCACGAGAGCAGGTCGACGACGCCCTGGTCGAACCCCTCGACGGCGCGCTCCTTGGTCGATTCGCCCCCCGCCTCGGCGTCGGTCTCCTCGTCGACGACCGTCGTCTCCTCGCCGTCCGCATCGACGGCGACCTCCTCGTGGACCTCGCCGTCGTCGTCTACTTCGAGGCGCTCCTCGACCTCCACGCCGTCGTCGACGTCGACGGTCGTCTCCTCGACCTCTCGGTCCTCGATGTCGACGTCGCTGTCTCGGTCGTCCGCGGTGTCGTCGTCCATTGTCCTCTCAGGAAGGACGAAAAAGCCGTGCGGTAAAAAGCCTTTCTCAGAGCACTAACGATTCGCAGAGCGCGTCGAGGCCCTCCTCGCGGCGGCGGCGCTGGCGGCTCGCGCCGCTCTCGGCGTCGTAGAGGTCCCGGATGCCGTCGACGCCGAGTCGGTCGGACTCCCGGTCGACGAGTTCGCCGAGGTCGACCGTGTCGTCGCCGTCGCGGGTGACGAACGCGGCGTCGTGGCCGTGCCGGATGGCGCGCCACTTGTTCTCGTCGAGGAGTTCACGCCGGAGGCGACCCCCGCCCGCCGCCGTCGGGTCGGGGCTGTCCTCGTAGCGCTCGGCGAGGTCGACGACCAGCGCTCGAGTGTACTCGGCGAACGCCAGCACGCGGTCGGGGTCGGCCTGCCCGTCGGGGGTGCGCACCTCGACGGTCCCGTGGTCGGTGTGCGGGCGGACCTCGTACCACAGCTCCCCGCGGTCGTTGATAGAGCCGGTGTCGATCATCCGCTGCTCGAACTCGCGGTACGCCGCGAAGTCCTCGAACGCGGTCGGCATGCCGGTGTTTGGCAGCCCCTCGAAGATCTTCGCGCGGCCGGACTGGAGGCCGGTGTCGAACCCGTTCCAGAACGGCGAGTTCGCCGACAGCGCGAGCATCGGCGGCAGGAACCACCGGATGCGGTTCGCGATCCACGTCGCCTTGTCCGCGTCGTCGACGCCGACGTGGACGTGCAGGCCCGCCGTCGTGTTGCGGTGCTGCGGGTACTGGATGCGGTCGAGCTGCGAGCGGTAGCGCGGCTTCTCGGCGTGTTCCAGTTCGCGCCACTTCGCGGCGGGATGCAGCCCCGCGGCGGCGATCCGGTAACCGTGGCGCTCGGCGTGGTCGACGAGGGCGTCGCGGACCTCGTAGAGCGTGTCCGCGGCGTCGCCGGGCGACTCGATCACCGGCGTCTGGGTCTCGATGACGCACTTGAACAGCTCGTGGTCCACCCTGTCCTCCAGGATCTCGGGCGGGTCGTGCCGGTAGACGAGGTCGTCGGTGCCGGAGACGGGGCGGCCGTCCTCGTCGACGACGTAGAACTCCTCCTCTATCCCAAGCGTACCCAGTTCGTCGAACCGCTCGGCGGCGCCCGTGTCCATCGCCCGTGGGTTTGCAATCCGCGAATAAATAGGGTTTGGAGTCGGCAGAGCGCCCGCGGCTACGAGTCGGCGGCGAGATAGACTACGGCCGACTCGTGGAGCGCCGGGTGCGGCATCGCGAGCGGCCGGGCCTCGTGCACGTCCGCCAGCGCGTCGCGGAACTCCCGGCCCTCCTCGGCGGCGAGCGCCGTCGCGACGAGCGTCGCGCTCCGCGAGACGCCCGCCCTGCAGTGGATCAGCGTTCGCCCGTCTCGGCGGTAGAGATCGCGGGCGGCGTCCGCGGCCGCCTCGAACGCGGGCCACTCGATGCCCCGTCCGTCGGTGAGCGGGTGGTGGTGCGTCGTGAGCGGTCGCTCCTCGGCCGTCGCCGACAGCACGTGCTCGAACGTTCGGTCATGCTCTTCCGGATGCGCGGCGAGCCCGTTCCCCAGGAACAGGTCGCGCTCGCCGATGCGGCGGACGATCGGCTCGTCCGCGACGTACCCCTTCGGGCGCACGAACGGGCCCTCGGCGTTTCGGTCCACGCTCCCCCTGCGAGCGGGCGGGTGTTAAAACCGGCCGAGGCCGTCGTCCGACCCGACGCGCCTACTGCGGCCGCGCGACCACGCCGAGGTGGTCGTCGTGGAACGGCTCCAGCCGCTCCGTTTCGAGCACCTCGTAGCTCTCCGCCAACTCGTCGAGCACCGCGTCGAACACGTCGTCGGGCTCGCCGGTCACGTCCTCGCTCCGGGCCTTGATCGCCGCGACGAGGCGGCCGTCGTCGGCGAGGAACCGGCGGTTCTCCGCGGCGACGCGGGCCTGCCCGCGCGTCGCCACGTCCTGCACGACGGCGTCGAGGCCGCTCTCGACGACGTGGGCGTACGTCTCGGGCTTTCTGGCGTCCTTCAGCAGCGGGAACAGTCGGTCGCGGTCCCGGGCCGCGTCGAGCAGGTCGCGGGCGGGTCGCGCCGCGAACTCGACGGCGTAAGTGGGGCCGGCGAAGTCCGCGACGTGGCTCACCGTGGTGCCGCTCGCCGCGCCGAGGTAGAGGACGCCGTCGCCGCCGTCGAGGCCCACGTCCATCCCCAGTTCCAGCATCGCGCCGAGCTTCGACCGGCGGGCGTCCCACAGCCGCCAGCCGTCCTCGGTCGGCTCGCCGTACACCGGTTCGCCGCGGGTCGCGAGCCGGTCATCGCCGTCGAACGCCCGGCGCGTGACGCCGTCGGGGAGGCTCATTCGCCCTCACCCCGCGCGCGGATGGTCTCGATGCGTTCGTCCAGCTCCCGGTCGATCTCCGGCTTGCGCTCGCCCGAGTAGTGGTCGATGCGGGCCGCGATGGTGAGCTTCCCGGCGAGCGCGCGGGACGCCGACCCGCGGTGCTCCGGCGCGGTGCCGCGGACGTACTCGTGGGTGTAGATGATGCCGTGCTTCGGCGAACTCGCCCGGCCGCGGAGGTGCGCGAACAGCGCATCCTCCGCGCCGAGCACCTGCACGGTGCCGCTCGGCATCTTCGCGAGCGACTCCAGCCCGCCGGCGAGCGCGATGAGCCGGGCGGCGAGCACCGGTCCGGCCATCGCGGCGAGGTTCGGCGCGACGGTGCCGGCCTGCCGCTCGACGTACTCCCTGAGTTCGTCGCTCTCCTCGGCCAGCGACGCGACCCGTTCGGCGAGGGAGACGACGCGGCGCTCGGTCGGCCCCGCCGGGTCGCGCTCCGCGATGTCGCGCGCGCCCTCGACGCCGGTGCCGGCGTCCTCGAACAGCGTCCCGGCCCACTCGGCGACGCGTTCGGCGAGTTCGTTGGCGGTCCGCTCGCAGTCGTCCATCGCCCTGACGGCGTGGACGAGCTGCTTGTCGTCCGAGCGTTCGGCCGCCTCGACGGCGGCCGCAGTGGCGGACAGCGTCGCCTCGCGGAGGCGGTCGTAGTAGTCGTCCTCGCCGTCGGCGAACCCGGCCTCGACGGCCCGCGACGGCCAGTCGGCCGGGTCCTCGCTGCGCCCCTCCCGGACGCGGTCGGTCGCCGATTCGGCGTCGTCGGGGTCGAGATCCGCGAACCAGCCCTGCGCGTTAGTCATGTCCCCCGATTCGCGGGTGAGCGATTAAAACCGTGTGACTCGCCGCCGCGCGCGTCGCGTTTCCGCGGTCGTCCCGTCGGCCGCCGCTGGTGGCCGGCGATCCGCGGCAGCCCTCCGACCGGATCGGACGCCCGGTCGCGAGAGGACCTGACATGTCCGCCTGTCGCCGAGACATCTTTTTGTACCGTGTAGCTCCCACTCTCAGGTAGCGAATGGAACCGAACCAACAGCCCTCCCCCGACGAGACCGACGACAGATACCGCGGGTACGAAACCGACGACGGCCGGTTCGTGGTGTACGACTCCGACAACGGGAACGCCTGGATCCACTCCACGGCGGCCGTCGACGTCGAGCGATAACCTACCCGAACTTTTCGAACGGCTGTTCGCAGGCGTTACAGAAGTGCATCGACCGGCAGAGCGACGGCCCCTTCGGGTGCTCCCGCTCCGTGTCGGTCGACCCGCAGTAGGGACACTCCGCTCGGGCGTCGTCCCCGCGCGTGTCGACGCTCGGGTCCGGTCGCCTCATAGCGACAGCCCGAACTCCCGGAGCCGTTCGCGGCCCTCGGGCGTCACCATCTCGACCGACCACTCGGGGCTCCAGACGAGGCGGACGGACGCCTCCTCGACGCCCTCGGCGCTCGCGGCCGCGGACTCCACGTCGCCGGTGAGCATGTCCCGCGCCGGACACCCCGTGTAGGTCAGCGTCATCTCGACCGTCGCCTCGCCGTCCTCGACCTCGACGCCGTAGATCAGGCCCAGGTCGACGACGCTCACCGGCATCTCGGGGTCCTCGACCTCGTACAGCTCGTCCCAGACGCTGCGCTCGACGCCGGACGCCCCCGCGCCGGTCGCGGGCACGTCCTCGGGGGCGTCGCCCTCGTCGTACTCCGTGTACGCGCACGGGGCAGCGTCCGTCTCGATGTCCCCAAGTGCGCGGTCGGCGTCTTCCGAAGCGTCGCCGGCGTCCACTTCGTCCGGTGCCGCGTCGCCGAGGGGCACGTCGCTACTCATCGGTGGGCTTGTCCATTATCCGCGTGGTGTCCGTCCGTTCGAGTTCCCGGTAGGTGCGGGTCATCTCGTCGTGCAGGTCGACCCAGTCGTCGGTGTGGCTCCGGTCCCGGCCGACGGCGTCCGGCAGGTGGTCGGCGTGGTCGTCGTCCGGGTCCATCGGGAGGCGGAGACCGACCGACTCCAGGAACGGCTCGACCGTCGCCAGCCACTCCTCGCGGAGGTCGTCGAGGCCGCGCCGCCGGATCCCGAGATCGACGACGTCCTCCTCGACGGTCTCGTCCGTCGGCTCGAACAGCGTCAACGCGTGCGGGAACAGGCGGTCGACGGCGCTCTGCAGGCGTCGGCGGCCGTCCTCGTCGCCGGCGAGTCGCTCCAGCCAGTTGCGGGCGTGCTCGCGGTGGTACTCCTCCTCGCCGCGCACCTTGCCGACGCGGTTGACGATCCGCGGGTGCGCGGAGTCCTCGAGCGCCTCCAGCCGGCAGTTCTCGGCGACGTCGTAGAGGTAGCCGCGGACGACGGCGTCGGCCCAGTCGCCGTCCTCGAACGGCACCTCCGCGAGCGTCGCGTGGCGGAACTCGCCGGGGTCGCGCTCGTAGATGAGGTCGGACTCGGAGTAGCCGAGGTCCTGCAGCAGGTCGTACCAGAGGCGCGCGTGGCCGAGCTCGTCCTGCGCGATGTTGGCGAGCGCGAGGTCCGACTCCAGCGTCGGCGCGGCGACCTGCCACTCGGTGTAGCGCTCGGCCAGGACGAGTTCGTCGTCGGCCAGGCGATAGAGCAGGTGTTCGACGGCGGTACGTTCGCGTTCCGAGAGGTCGTCCGGGTCGAGTCGCGTCATCAGTCGTCACCCCGCTGTCGCTCCGCGGCTTCCTGTTCCTTCTGCGAGTCGGCCACTTCCTGCGCGAAGTCGGCGTCGACGCCCTTGTACGTCATCGCCCAGCGGTAGGACTTGTCCGTCGTGCCGCCGAAGTGGGCCTCCTCGGTGTCGACCTCGCCGACCTCCTCCTGCGGGACGACCCAGAGGCTGTTGGTCGGCTTCCGGCGGCCGTGCTGGATCTGGGCAAACAGCTTGGCCATCTCGCGGTCGGGCGCGTGGACGTTGCCGCAGTGGGCGTGGTAATCCCCGGACTTTTCCTGGCGGAACACTTCCCAGATCATGGTCAGTCGGCCGCCTGCGGCTCGTGGCCGCGGGTGC
Organism: Halostella limicola; assembly: GCF_003675875.1. Lineage (NCBI taxonomy): Archaea > Methanobacteriati > Methanobacteriota > Halobacteria > Halobacteriales > Natronoarchaeaceae > Halostella > Halostella limicola. The sequence goes on from NZ_RCDI01000003.1 coordinate 486,202, forward strand.
GGTTCTCGTGGTCGTCTAACGCGTTGCGGACCCACTCGACGGCCTCCTGGGCGCGCCGGCGCCCGTCGATCTGGGCCTTGCCGGGGTCGTAGTCGTTCTTCGCGATGGCGAAGAACTCGCTCCAGTCGAGGTCGTCCTCGACGACCTCGTAGGTGCCGTCGTCGCGCTCGCGGATGCGCGGCTCGTCGGGGATCTCCAGCCCGTACTTCTTCGCTTTCGGGACGTAAGCGTCGATGAAGGCGTTCCGGAGGTCGTCGTTGGTCATCGTCTTCAGGCCGACGTCGGCCGCGAAGTCGTGGTGGGTCGACTTGTCGTTCGTGGGGCCGAAGAACTGGATGATGCGGGGCCACCACTCGTCGAACGCCTCCTGCAGTTTCTCCTGTTCCTTCTTCGACCCGGTTGCGAGCTCCTTCATGATGTCCTCGCCGTGCTTGACGTGGAACCCCTCTTCGAAGCAGATCTTGTCCATGGCGTGGGCGTACGGCTCCCACGAGGTCCGCTTGAGGGTGGCCTGCCGGCGCATCGCCGCGCCGTCGACGAAGAAGGCGATCATCGGCGTCTCCCACCACTCGTCCATCGAGTAGTGGAAGCAGTTGAGGAACTTCCCCTCGCCGTTCGCCAGCTCGTCGAGCATCTCGTCGCGGCTCTTGATCCCGAGCGACTCGGCCGCGCGGTACAGCAGCTGGCCGTGCCCGATCTCGTCCTGTACCTTCGCGGAGAACGCCAGCTTCCGGTCGAGGCTCGGCGCCTGCCGGATGAACGGCTTCTCCAGGTACGCCCCCATGATCTCGCTGTTGGCGTGGAACTGGATCATCCGGGTGGCAGCCTCCCGGTACTCCCGTGGCATGTCGTCGTGCGGGCTGAACTCGCGCGGGCCTGCCCGCTCTTTCACGGCGTCTATGTCCATGGTCGACCATTACAGTCGCGGCCGCTTACTAATTCACCCGTCTATGTGCGGGATTTATAAACTGCGGCGGGGTACCGACGCCCGTGATAGAGGAGTGTCTCGTCGTCGAGTTCCGCGTGACGGGCGACGACTGCCCGCTGGCGACGGCGACGCGGGCGGTCGGCGGGAGTGTCGACGCACGCCCCCCGCAGTTGCGCCTCGACGGCAACGTCCTCCTGCGGTTCAGCGCGGACGCGGACGCCGGGGACCTCGCGGCGGCGCTCGACGCCGACGACCGCATCCGCTACCTCCACGTCTCGCGCACCGACGGGCGGGTGAACTTCCGCTGCCTCTCGAAGCACCCCTGCGTCGTCCACCGCCTCGCCGACGTCGGGTTCATGGTCGAGTCCGTCCGGTACCGCGAGGGGAGCGAGCGTTACCTCGGCGCAGTCGTCGGCCACGACGTACTGGAGGGCGTCCTCGAAGCGGCGGGCGAGGCGGTCGGCGTGACGCTCGAGCGGGTGTACCCGCTCGGCTCGGAGGACGAGACGGCCGTCGCCCGGCGCTGGGACGTGACGCCCGCCCAGCAGGCCGCGCTCGAACGCGCCTACGAGATGGGCTACTTCGCCGTCCCGCGAGAGGCTGACGCCGGCGACGTGGCGACCGCCCTTGGGATCAGCAAGTCGGCCTTCCTCGAACGGCTCCGACGAGGACAGGCGGCGCTGTTCGCGCAGGTGTTCGGGTAGCGCGCCGCAACGCGCCGGTCAGGGGTCCGCGGCGGCCAGTTCTCGCAGCCGCTCGATTCGCTCCTCGGTCGGCGGGTGCGAGCGCGTGCGGACGACGAACCCGCTATCGGTGGGTCCAGTCACCTCCTCCGGGGCTCTCTGGCCGTCGCCACCCGGTCCGTCCCGCTCCGCGCTCTTCTCACCGAAGCCGTGCGGGAGCAGGCTGAGACCGCCGACCGCGCTCTCCGCGCGGAGGTCGCCCGCGACCGGGTCCGGGGCCGCGTCGTCGACCTCGCGGAGCGCCGTCGCCAGCGCGGCGGGGTCGCCCGTCGCCGCCGCGGCCGCCCGGTCCGCCGCGAACTCGCGGTACCGGGAGAGGTTGCGGCTCAGAAGCACGACCGGCGACGCGACCAGGCCGAGCAGGACGCCGCCGAACGCGGCGGTGAACAGCGCGAGCGCGACGACCGTCGCGACGTAGCCGGGTCCGGAGGCGTCGACGACGCGCGGACCGACGGCGACGACGAGCGAGAGGGCGGCGACGGCGAGCAGCGCCTCGCCCCCGCGGCCCAGCCGCGCGCGAAGCGCTGAGACCGGCCGGAACTCGTCGGCGACCAGTGCCGGCAGGAACGACGCGACCGTCAGCACGGCCGCGTCGCGGTTCCTGACGTGAGCGAGTTCGTGGGCGAGCACGGCGTCGATCTGGTCGTCGCCGAGCCGGTCCAGCAGCCCCTCGCTCACGACGACCGTCGCGTCGCCGACCCCGCCGACGGCGAGGCTGTTCGGGACGTCGGTCCGCGCGACGGCCACCGCCGGCGGCTCCATACCGATCTGGGCCGCGAGCCGCCGCACGCGGCCGTCGAGGTCGAGACGGGGTCCCTCGGTCGCGTCGGCGTCCACGGTCGCGAGCAGGCGGCTCCGGGTGTACGCGACCTGCGCGGCCAGCAGTGAGAGCGCCGCGGGCACCGCGACGACGCCCCGGGCGAGCGACGACGGGATACCGGTCGCGGCGGCGACCGCGTCCCCGACCGGCGAGAGCCACGGCCACAGCAGCGCCGCGAGGGCGACGGCGAGGAGGGCGTCGAGGGTCAGGACGGCGGCGAGCGTCGCCGCCATGCGGACGAGCAGTCCGCGGTCGCGGTTCATGTCCTTCCGTATACCGGCCCCAGAGAAAGTTCTTGTGCGTTTGCCTGTTCATTCATGGGGAGCGACAACTTATTTAACGATCGGGCCGTCACCCCGCCCAGTGGCACACGATCCCCGCCGCGCCGTCCTGACCCTCCTCTGCGCGCTGGCCGTCCTCTTCGGGGCGACGCTGTTCCCGGCCACGGGGCTGGGATCCGCCCCCGGAGCCGGCGATCCGAGTGGCGGTTCGTCGACCGTCGAGTACACCGAAACGAGCGAGACGACGACCGCGACGGCTTCCGAGACGACGGCAGAGACGACAACGACAACGACGACGGAGACGACGACGACCGCCGAGCCGACCACCGACGACGAGACCGACGCCGAGGAGTCGCTTCTGGTGCGGACGATCGGCGGGTTCGGCGGCCTCGTCGTCGTGCTGTTCCTCGCCGGTGCCGTCGCCGCGGCGTACCTGCGCCGGGGTGCGTTCGTCGGCGCGCTGTCAACGGGCGCCGATTCGGGCTCCGACCGCGGTCTGCCGGTCACGGCGCTGGTCTCGGGCCTTGCGGCGTCCCTTCCCGACCCCCTCACTCGCGCTCTGGGTCGGATCCCGCAGGCGACGATGACCGTCGTCTTCGCGGTCGCCGACGGCGCGCTCTCGGCGGGCGACCTGCTCGGACGCTCCGCCGGCGGCGTCCTCCGCGGCGTCGGGGGCGTGCTCTCCGCGTTCGCCCGGCTGTTCGGCACGGTCCCGGCCGTGTTCGCCGGCGGCCTCGCCGGCGCGGGGAGCGCGCTGTTCGGCGGCCTCGCCGAGGTCCCGCGGTCCGTGGGACGGATCGCGACGGGCGCGGCGACGCGGCCCGAGAACGAATCGGACGCGTCCGAGCCCGACGCCGTCCCGTCGGACGACCTCCGCGGTGACCGGACCGACGACGGCCCGCCGTCGATCGACGAGGCGTGGGAGGCGCTGACCGACCGGGTCGATCTCTCGAACCCCGAGACCAAGACGCCGGGCGAGTTCGCCCGCGCAGCGATCGACCGCGGGCTGCCCGCGGAGCCGGTCCGCCGTCTCACGCGGGTCGTCCGCGACGTGACCTACGGAGGTCTGCCCCGGACGGACGAGCGGGTCGGCGCCGCCCGCTCCGCGTACGAAGCGCTCGACTCCGGAGGTGACGACGAGTGAGCGATCGCCTCCGCGCCGTCGGGGCGGCGGCGCTCGTCGCCGCCCTCGCCGTCGCGTTCCTGCCGGCCGCGGCCCCGAGCGCGACGCCGGTCGGTCCGGCGGGGTCTGCGGGCCTCGTGGTGGAGTCCGTCGGCGCGCTCGCGCTCGGCGCGATGGGCCTCGGCGTCCTCAGTACGGGATCGGATGGCGACGGTTCCCCGAAGTCCCGGTGGTATCCGGAGAACCGGGACGGGACCGTGGCCCTATCGCCGGACGCAGAGCGCGTCGGCCGGGGGATAGACGCGTCGGTCGAGGAGTTCGGCGGCGGCACCCGACGCGACAGCTACCGGCGGTACTCCGTGACAACCGACCTCCGCGAGACGGCCGTCGCGGTCCTCTCCGCGCGGCGCGGCTACTCCGAGGTCGAGGCGATCGACGTCGTCACCGCGGGCGAGTGGACGGACGACGCCCGGGCCGCCGCGCTCCTCGCCGACGAGGACGGTCCGGACCTCCCCCTCTCGATTCGGATCCGGGACTGGGCCCGCGGCCGCGCGTTCGAGCGGCGGGTCGAGCGCGCCGTGGCCGAGATCGAGGCCCTCGCCGGCCGCCGCGACGAGTCCGACGCGGACCGCGAGACGGCGCCCGGACCGGTCTCGATCGCGGGCACGCCGAAGTGGGGCGAGGGCGACCCAGCCCCGGCGGCCGACGCGGACGCGGGCGACGCCGATGAGAGGGGTGATCGCGCGTGACCGCCCGCGAGACGGGCCGGTGGCGCGTCGGGGTCTCGGCCGCGCTCGTCGCCGGGGCGGCGGGCGTCGTCGTCGGGAACACCGCGGTCTTCCTCTCGGCGCTCGTGGGGTTCACCTACGCGGCGTACGGCTTCGCGACCCGGACGCCGCCGCTCGACGTGACCGTCGAGCGCTCTGCGAGCGCGGAGACGCCGCACCCCGCGGAGGTCGTGGCCGTCGAACTGACCGTGACGAACGACGGCGACGAGCCGATCAGCGAACTGCGCGTCGCCGACGACCCGCCGGCGGCCCTGCCGGTCGTCGACGGCCCGCCGCGGCGCTGCGTCTCGCTCCGCCCGGGCGAGAGCGCCGCGCTGACGTACGACGTGCGCGCTCGACGCGGCACCCACGAGTTCGGCGCGCCGACCCTCGTCGCCCGCAACGTCAGCGGGAGCGTCGAGCGCTCCGGGGTCGAACCGGTCGAGACGACCCTCGTCTGCGACGTCGACGCCGACGACGTTGCGCTCTCGCCGGAGACCGTCGCCGCGACCGGCCGGGTCGAGACCGACGCCGGGGGCGAGGGCGTGGAGTTCCACGCCGTCCGCGAGTACCAGTCCGCGGACCCGGCGAGCAGGGTCGACTGGAACCGCTACGCCCGGACGCGCGAACTGACAACCGTCGAGTTCCGCGAGTCGCGGGCGGCGGGCGTCGTCGTCGTGCTCGACGGCCGCGACGCCGCCGCGGCGTACCGCCGCGAGGGGGAACCGGACGGCCGGACGCTCGCGCGGTACGCCGCCGAGAGCGTTGCCGGCGAACTGCTGCGCGAGAAGGACCGCGTCGGCGCGGCTGTCTTCGGCACCCGGCGCGGCTACCTCCCGCCGAGCGGCGGTTCGGACCAGTGCCGGCGGATCGAGGCGCTGCTCGACTTGGACGCGGACCTCCCGGACGCGGTGCGGAAGCGCCGCCGCCGCGTCCGGCGCGCCAGCGAGGAGCACTACGAGACGCTAGAGCGGACCGTCCCCGACGGCGCGCAGGTCGTGTTCGCGGGGCCGCTTGTCGACGACGGCGCGCTCGACGCCCTCAGGTACCTGCGAGCCCGCGGCCGCGCCGTGACCGTCGTCTCGCCGGACGTGACCGACGCGGCGACCCCGGGTGCCCGCGTCGCCGCAGTCGAGCGCGACCTCCGGATCGAGGGCCTTCGCGGGCGGGGGATCCGCGTCGTGGACTGGTCGCCGGACGAACCGCTCCGCGCGGCCGTCCGCCGGGTCGAGGGGAGGTGGTCGCGGTGACCGACGCGCCGCCGACCCCGACCGCCGGCGCTCTCGCGGTCGCGGTCGCCGCCGTCGCCGGCCTCTCAGTCGGCGCGACGGCGGGCGTCGCGGTCCCCGTCGGAGTCGGCGTTGTCGGGGCCTGCCTCGCCGCCGGCGGGGTCGCTATCGCGAGCCGCGGCGGCAGCCGGCGACGCGCCGCCGGGAGCGTCACGCTCACCGTCGGCCTCCCGCTTGCGGTCGTCGGCGCCGTCCGCGGCCTGCTCCCCGCACCCGCCGTCACTCTCGCCACGGTCGCCGGGGTCGGTGCGGTCGCCACCAGCGCTGCCACCGGGTCCGTCAGCGACGCGACCGCCGCCCTCCGGGGGATCCGCCGCCGCTCCGGCGCGGCGGCGCTCGTCGGCCTGCTCGCCGCCCTGACCGTCTCCCACGGGGGCGGCGCCGTCGCGGTCGCGGCGGCGGACGAGGCCGCCGGTGTCGCGGCCGCGGCGACGCCGTTCGCGCTGTTCGTCGGCCTGCAGGCGACGTGTCTGGCAGTCACCGTCCTCCTCGAACGGGCGCGCCCCGTCCTCGACGACTGGCTGCCGGACGCCCGCGCCGCGCCGGTCGCCGCGGCCGACCGGTTCGGGGCGGGCGTCGCCGAGGTGCCGTTGACGTACGCGGCCGCCTTCGCCGCGCAACTGCTCGCTCTCGTGGCGGGCGTCGGCGCGGCCGCCTTCGAGCGATTCCTCGACGCGCTCCCGCTCTTCGGCCCGCTGTTTCGGACCGCGATCGTCTCCGGCGTCCTCCACGCCCTCGCGGGGGCCGTCGCCGTCCTGCTCGCCTGTGTGGTCGTCGGCGGCCGGGTCCAGCCCGCCGTCGCTCGCCGGCTCTCGCCGGACCCCCCTGCGGCGCTTTCGCCCGCGGTGGGCGGCGTCGCCGCGCTCGTCGGGATCCCGATCTTGACCGCCGCGACCGGCGAGACCGCCGAGTTCGCGGCGCTCTCGTTCGCCGTCGTCTTCCTCTCGTTCGTCGGCACGTTCGTCCTCGTCATCGCCGACGGCGTCGTCCTGAACCTCGGCGCGCCGGAGCGCGGCACCGGGTTCGCCGTCGGCGCGGCGCTCGTGTTCGTCGCCGGCGTCGCCGGCGCGGAGCGGGGCGCGCCGCCGGTCGTCACGTTCCTCGCCGTCGCCGCCGCGCTGGCGACGTGGGACCTCGGCTCGCTGTCGACCGACCTCGGCCGCCGGGTCGGGAGCGACGCCGAGACGCGAAAAGCGGAGGTGGTCCACGCCACCGCGACGCTGCTGGTCGGCGCTGCCGCCGTCGCGGTCGCGACCGGTGCGCTCTATCTTCTGGTCCCGCAGTCGGTGCCCGGGGGCGAGCGCGGCGGCTTCCTCGCGCTCGTCCTGGTGTTCGTCGCCGTCGCGGCGTTCCAGCGGTCGATCTGACCGCTCTGGCCGACCTATCCCGTCTTGTACACGCCGCGGGCGTCGGCGACCGCGGTCCCGTCCTCGGCGCGCACCGCCACGTCGACGACGCCCACGTCGCTCCCGCAGCGCACCACGTCGGCCTCGGCGCGCAGGTCGCCGGTGCCGGCCTCCAGATAGTCGATCCGCATGTCGATGGTCGGGACCGGCCGGTCCACCAGCGAGACGAGCGCGGCCCCGCCGACGGTGTCGGCGAGCGTGAACGTGACGCCGCCGTGGGCCATCTCCCGGTCGGCGTTCCACGAGAGCTCCTCGCGCATCTCGACGTACCCCTCGGCGTGGCCGTCGTCGACCGCGGTCACCTCGACCCCGAGCAGGTCGGCGAACGGCATCTCCTCGAAGAAGGACTCCACGTCCATGCGCCGCGGTACACGAAGTAGGCAATTAAACGTGCAGGTCGGGCAGCCCACTGCGCTCGCCCCCGACCTGTATACCTCGGCAAAGGGTTCATGTCCGTGCGGGGAATAGGCCCGGCCACGATGCCCCGTATCGAAGTGACGCTTCCGGACGACGTCGAGGTCCAGCTCGATCAGATGGTCGACCAGGGGGAGTTCGTCAACCGCGACGAGGCGGTCGAGGAGCTGCTGTCGCTCGGCATCAAGGAGCACCAGACGGTCGCCGACACCGAGGAGCGCGGCGAAGTCGGCTTCGAGGAGGAGATGATGGCGACCGACGAGCGCTCGATCGGCGACGACGACGACGGCTACGCCTTCTAGAGCCCGAGGAACCGTTCCGCGTTCTCCCAGAGGATCTTGCGCTGCACGTCCTCCGGGAACCCCAGTTCCGCGAACTGCTCCAGCCACGGCTCCGGTTCGAGCATCGGGTAATCGGTCCCGAACATCACCTTGTCCGAGAGCAGCGTCTTCGCGTAGTGCAGCACCTGCTCGTCGACGTAGCGCGGCATCCACCCGGAGAGGTCCATGTACACGTTGCCCTTCTGCTGGCAGATGGCGAGTTGCTCTTTCTCCCACGGGAACGCGGGGTGCGCGATGAGGATCTGCAGGTCCGGGTGTTCGGCGGCCACGTCGTCGATCAGCATCGGGTTCCCGTACTTGATCTTCAGGCCGCGCCCGCCGGGGCTGCACGCGCCCAGCGTGGAGTTGCCGCCGTGGAACACGACCGGCACCCCGAGGTCCTCGATGGTCGCGAACAGCTCCTCGTGCTCGGGGTCGCTCGGGTCGAACCCCTGCGCTATCTGCTGGAACTTGAACCCCGAGAGGTCGAGGTCCTCTATCGCCCGCCGCGCCTCCGCGACGCAGTCGTCTTTCAGCGGGTCGACGCTCGCGAACCCGACGAAGAAGTCGTCGTACTCGTCGCGTACCTCCGCGACGTAGTCGTTGGGCACCGGCGGGTTGCCCGTGTTCGTCTCGGCGTCCCACCCCAGCAGGACGGCCGTGCCGACGCCGGCCTCGCGGTACTCCTCTATCATCTCGTCGTAGCCGTGGGTCTCCAGATCCGTGCCGAAGCGGTCGGCCGCGTCGCGCATCATCTGCCCGCCGGCGTCGTGGAGGAACTCCTCGGTCGGCTGGTGGGCGTGCGTGTCGATAGCGCGGGGACCGTCGGCCTCGGCGAGTACGTCGGGCAGCGCCATGCGAGGGTCGTCGTCGGTGGCCCCCAAAAATCCCCGCGTCAGAACCGCTCCCGGATCGACGCAGCTGTCTCGTCGAACGCCCGGTCGGCCACGGTCGCCTCGTCGGCCATGCTCAGGAACCCGTGGACGGCCGACGGGTAGTGCAGGTGGTCCACGGGAACGCCGGCGTCGGCGAGGCGCTCGGCGTACTCGACGCCCTCGTCGCGGAGCGGATCGTGGCCGCCGGTGACGACCGTCGCGGGCGGGAGGCCGGCGTGGTCGTCGGCGCGGAGCGGCACGGCGTACGGGTCCGACGCGCGGTCGGCGTCGTCGAGATACAGGTCCCAGAACCACTCGACGTCTCGCCGCGTGAGTAACGGTCCGTCCGCGTTCTCGTCGTACGACTCCGCGTCGAACCGCCGGCCGGTCATCGGGTAGCAGAGGACCTGCTGGGCGACCGGCGGTCCGCCCTCGTCGCGCGCCCGGAGCGCCGTCGCCGCGGCGAGGTTCCCGCCGGCGCTGGTCCCCGCGACCCCGACCCGTTCGGGGTCCACGCCGAACGCGGCGGCGTCGTCGACCACTCGCTCCAGCGCGGTGTACGCGTCGTCGTCGGCCGCCGGGAACGGGTGTTCTGGTGCGAGGCGATAGTCGACCGAGACCACCGCGCAGCCCGCGCGTCGGGCGAAGCGCCGGCAGAGGTCGTCAGCGGAATCGAGCGTCCCGAGGACCCACCCGCCGCCGTGGTAGAAGACCAGCGCCTGCGCGGGGGTCTCGACGTCCGGCCGGTAGACGCGGACCGGGATCTCGCCCTCCGGACCGTCGACGGTCAGGTCGCGGACGGACGCCAGTTCGGGCGGGTCGCCGCCACCGAACGCCTCGTCCTCCACGCGCCGGGCCTCCGACACCGAGAGCGCGCTCCACTCGGTCACACCCAGTCGCTCGACTGTCGCGACGCACTCCGCCAGCCCGGGGTCGAGGTCCGTTCGCATGCGGTGGCGGACGTACCCACCGGGGTACAAAGGTACTTGCCCCTGACCCCGGTGTCTCCCGTCATGGACCGCGCGTTCGACGCCGACCCGACGGTCGCGGCGGAGCGGGACGAGGCGGACCCGCTCGCCGGGTTCGCGGACCGCTTTCACGTCCCCGAGGGCGAACTGTACATGGACGGGAACTCGCTCGGGCCGCTGTCGACGGACGCGGAGCGGACGCTCGAGCGGGTCGTCGACGAGTGGCGCGAGCTACGGATCGAGGGCTGGACCGAGGCCGACCCGCCGTGGTTCCGCTACGCGGAGCGCCTCGGCGACCGGCTCGCGCCGCTGGTCGGCGCCGACGGCGAGGAGGTGGTCGTCGCGAACTCGACGACGGTGAACGTCCACACTCTGGTCGGCACGTTCCTCGACGAGGCGGGCGGTGACGGGAAGGTGATCGTCGACGAACTCGACTTCCCGACGGACCACTACGCCGTCCGGGCACAGCTCCGCCAGCGCGGCCTCGACCCGGACGAACACCTCGTCGTCGTCGAGAGCCGCGACGGGCGGACGATCGAGGAAGACGACGTCGTCGCGGCGATGGACGAGCACGACGACGCCGCGGTGCTGTTCCTGCCCTCCGTCCTCTACCGGAGCGGCCAGTTGCTCGACGTGGAACGGCTGACCCGCGCGGCACAGGAGCGGGGCGTCTTCGCCGGGTTCGACCTCGCGCACTCGGTGGGCGTCGTCCCCCACGACCTCTCCGACTGCGGCGTCGACTTCGCGACGTGGTGCAGCTACAAGTACCTCAACGCCGGACCGGGGGCCATCGCGGGCCTGTACGTGAACGAGGAGCACTTCGGCGCGACCCCCGCGCTCGCCGGGTGGTGGGGCCACGAGAAGGAGACGCAGTTCGAGATGAACCCGACCTTCACGCCCGCCGACTCCGCCGGCGCGTGGCAGATCGGGACGGTGCCGATGCTCAGCGCCGCGCCGCTGGAGGGGTCACTGGACGTGATCGCCGACGCCGGCATCGACGCCGTGCGGGAGAAGTCGCTCGCGCTCACAGACTACCTGATCGATCTGGCGGACGCACGCCTCGCGGACCTCGGGTACGCCATCGGCACGCCCCGCGACCCGACCCGTCGCGGCGGTCACGTCGCGCTGGAACACGAGCGCGCCGAGCGGATCAGTCGGGCGCTGCGCGACCGGGGCGTCGTCGTCGACTACCGACCGCCCAACGTCGTCCGCGTCTGCCCGTCGCCGCTGTACACCTCCTTCCACGACGTCTACGAGGCGGTGCGCCACTGCTGGGAGGTCGTCGCCGACCGTGAGTACGAGCGATACGGCGCGGACGGCGACGACGTCACCTGATCAGGGCGACTCCGGGTCGTCGCCGTACGCGTCGCGGCGCTTGAACAGGAACTTCATGTCGCCCTCGAACAGCGTCTCGCCCTCCTGGTTCTCCGTGTGCCCGTCGATCACCGCGAGGCCGGCGTCGTCCCGGGAGTCGAGTTCGCGCTTCTCGATCACTTCGAACTCCGCGGCGATCGTGTCGCCGATGGTGAGGGGGTTCGGGATGTCCATGTAGTTCATCCCGAGGAAGGCGATGACGGTGCGCTCGACGAACCCGCAGCGCTGGACCAGCCCCGTCGTGAGGATGAAGGTCATCGGGCCGTGGCCGATGCGCTCGCCGAACGGCCCGTCCTCGCTGTACTCCGCGTTCGTGTGGAGTTCCGTCCAGTCGTCCGCGAACATCGAGTGGAAGACGAAGTCCGACTCCGTCACCGTGCGACCGGCGCTCTCGAACGTCTGGCCCTCCTCCAGGTCCTCGAAGTAGTGGGGTTCGTAGCTGAACGCCATGCGTCCGGGTTCGACGATCAGGGTTAAAAATGATAGTGATAGGTCGGCAGGCCGTCACTCGCCGGCGCGATATCTGTCCCCTTTCCTGCCTCTTTTTTAGTGCAGGAAACGAGGCCCGTCGTATGACAGAGGCGTACGTCGTCGGCGCGGGCCAGTCGGCGTTCGGCGCGTTCCCGGAGGAGAGCTACCGGTCGCTGTTCCGCGAGGCCTACGAGTCGGCGCGGGACAGCGTCGAGAAGGGCCTCGATCCGGACGATATCGACGAGGCGGTCGTCGCCACGCTCGGGGTCGGCGGCCGCCAGATCGGCCTCTCGGGGCCGGCCGTGACCGAACACGTCGGCCTCCACGGCGTCCCCTGCACGCGCGTCGAGAACGCCTGCGCGGCGGGCGGGTACGCGATGCGGCAGGCCGTGCAGGCCGTCCGCAGCGGCATGGCCGACGTGGTGCTCGCCGGCGGCTACGAGGTGATGACCGACCTCTCCGGCGATATGGCGAAGTACTGGCTGGGCGTCAGCGGCGAGACGGAATGGGAACGGCTCGCCGGCACCACGTTCGCGGGCGTGTACGCCCAGATGGCCAGCGCGCACATGGCCGCCCACGGGACGACCGAGGACCACCTCTCGAAGGTCGCGGTGAAGAACCACGCGAACGGCGCGAAAAACGAGAAGGCGCACCTGAACTTCGAGTGCTCGCTTTCGGACGCCCGCGACGCGCCGGCTGTCGCCGACCCGCTCAACCTGTATCACTGCTGCCCGACCAGCGACGGGGCCGCCTGCGTCGTCGTCGCGAGCGAGCGCGTTGCCGACGAGTTCGCGGACGACCCCGTCCGGATCGCCGGCGTCGGCGCGGCCAGCGACAGCGTCGGCCTCCACCAGCGCGACGAGTACGACGGCATCCCGGCGTCGCGGCGGGCCGCCGAGACCGCCTACGAGCGCGCCGGCGTCGGACCAGACGACCTCGACTTCGCGGAGGTCCACGACTGTTTCGCCATCGCCGAACTGCTGGCCTACGAGGACCTCGGCTTCTGCGAGCGCGGCGAGAGCGGTGACCTCGTCGAATCCGGCCGCACCGAACTCGACGGCGAGTTCCCGGTCAACCCCTCCGGCGGCCTGAAGTCGAAGGGCCACCCCATCGGCGCGACGGGAACGGGGCAGATAGCGGAGGCGTTCGAGCAGTTGACGGGCCAGGCAGGCGATCGACAGGTCGCGGACGCCGAGCGCGCGCTCACCCACAACGTGGGCGGGAGCGGCGGCGCGGCGGTGGTGCACGTGCTCGAACGTGCCGCCGCCGAGGAGGTGGGACGATGACCGGCATCGCCGGCGTCGGGGCGTACGCCCCCCGGTTCCGCGTCACCGCCGAGGCGTTCGAGGATGCGTGGGGCCGGTTCGACGCGAGCGGCGTCGAGCGGAAGGCCGTCCCGGACGCCGACGAGGACGCGCTCACGATGGCCTACGAGGCGGCGATCCGCGCCCTCGACGCGGCGGACGTCGACGCTGCCGCGGTCGACGCCCTCGCGTTCGCGACGACCACGCCGCCGCTGGAGGAGACGGACCTGACCGCCCGCCTCGGCGCGATGCTCGGCGTCGGCGAGACGGCGGTGCGGCGCTCTTTTTCGGACAGCACGCGGGCGGGCACACAGGCGCTCTCGATCGCGTTCGACGCCGCGGCGCGCGGCGACGTGACCCTCGCCGTGGCGAGCGACTGCCCGACGGGCCATCCCGACAGCGCGGAGGAACACGCGGCCGGCGCGGGTGCGGCCGCGTTCGTTGTCGCTGACGACGGCCCGGCGACGCTCCGGGACCGCGCGGAGTACGCGACCCCCGCACCGGGCACGCGCTTCCGGCGGCGCGGGAGCGAGGACGTCGAGGGGCTGGACGTGACGGAGTACGACCGGACGACGTTCCGCGAGGCGCTCTCGGGGGCCGTCGGCGCGCTTGACGCCGACCCGGAGCCGGACGCCGCGGCCGTGCAGGCCCCCAACGGCGCGCTCCCGTACCGCGCTGCCGGCGATCTGGGCGTCGACAGCGAGACGATCCACGCCTGCGCGACCGTTCAGGACCTCGGCGACACGGGCGCGGCGAGCGTCCCGCTCTCGCTCGCGCGAGCGCTCGCTGACGGTGGGGAGACGGTGCTCGCGGCGTCTTACGGGAGCGGCGCCGGCGCGGACGCCCTCGTCGTCGACGCGCCGGCGGCCGTCCCCGCCGACCTCGCACTCGACGGCGAGGCGGAGCTCTCCTATTCCGCCTACCTCCGCCGGCGCGGCGACATCACGGGCGGCCCGCCCGCAGGCGGCGGCGCGTACGTCAGCGTCCCGTCGTGGCGCAGAACGATCGACCAGCGCTACCGGCTGGTCGCCGGGAAGTGTCCCGAATGCGGCGAACTCACCATCCCGCCGGAGGGCGCGTGCAACGGCTGTCACGCGCTGGTCGAGTTCGAGCGGATGCCGCTGCCCGGAACGGGCACCGTCGAGGGCGCGACGACCATCGGGTCCGGCGGTGCGCCGCCGGAGTTCGCCGACCAGGCCGCCCGGTCCGGCGAGTTCTCGGTCGCCGTCGTCGCGTTCGACGGGCCGGACGGCGAGCAGTCGGTCAGCCTCCCGGCGCAGGTGGTCGGCACAGGCACAGACGACGCGTCGGTCGGCGACCGGGTCGAGGCGACGATCCGCCGGATCTACGAGCAGGAGGGCGTTCCGCGGTACGGGACGAAGGTTCTCCCGATCACCAATTCTTAACAGCCGTCCCGGCGCGGTATCTCTCATGAACGTCGGTGTACTTGGTTCCGGAACGATGGGTCGCGGTATCGCGCAAGTGGCGGCGGTCGCCGGTCACGAGGTGTCCATGCGCGACATCGAGGAAGCGATCCTCTCGGACGCGATGGAGAGCGTCGAGTCCGCGCTGGAGGGCGGCGTCGAGCGCGACAAGGTAGACGAGTCGGAGAAGGCGGCGGCGCTCGACCGCCTGTCGACGACCACCGACCTCGCCGAGGCGGTCGCGGACGCGGACATCGTCGTCGAGGCGGTGCCCGAGGAGATGGACCTGAAGCGGGAGACGTTCGCCGAGACGGAGGAGCACGCCCCCGCCGACGCCGTCATCGCGACCAACACCTCGTCGCTGTCGGTGACCGCGGTCGCGAGCGCGCTGGAGGACCCCTCGCGCGCCGTCGGGACGCACTTCTTCAACCCGCCGTACGTCATGGACCTGGTCGAGGTGGTCGTCGCGGAGACGACGAGCGAGGCGACCGTCGAGTTCGCCGAGGAGTTCGCGGAGGGCCTCGGCAAGGAGCCGATCGTCGTGCGCGACTCGGCCGGGTTCGCCACCTCGCGACTCGGCGTCGCGCTGGGCGTCGAGGCGCTCCGGATGCTGGAGGAAGGCGTCGCCGGCCCGCACGAGATCGACCGGTCGATGGAACTCGGCTACAACCACCCGATGGGGCCGATAGAACTCACCGACGTGGTCGGTCTCGACGTGCGGCTGGACATCCTGGAGTACCTCCGCGAGGAGCTCGGCGAGCGGTTCCGTCCGCCCCAGATCCTCCGGCGGAAAGTCCAGGCCGGCAAGCTCGGGAAGAAGACCGGCGAGGGCTTCTACGTCTGGGAGGACGGCGAACCGGTCGCGCCGTCCGGAGAATACGCCGCGGAAAGCGGGGGTGCGGACCGATGACCGACGTCGGCGACGACTGCGAGACGGTCCGAGTGCGGGTCGGCGACGAGGCCGAGGGCGTCGCGACGGTCGTCATCGACCGCCCGGACGCGCGCAACGCCCTGAACGCGCAGGTGCGGTCGGAGCTGAAGACCGTCCTCCCCCAACTGGAGGCCGACGACGCCCGGGTCGTCGTGCTGACGGGCTCCGAGGAGTCGGGCGCGTTCGTCGCCGGCGCGGACGTGAAGGAACTCCGCGAGCGCGACGCGGTGGAACAGCGGCGGGCGAGCGAGCGTCCGCGGGTGTACGAGGTCGTCGACGACCTGCGGATGCCCGTGATCGCCCGCGTCAACGGCCACGCGCTCGGCGGCGGGTGCGAGCTCGCGCTGGCCTGCGACGTGCGGATCGCTCACGCCGACGCGATGCTCGGGCAGCCGGAGATCACGCTCGGCATCATGCCCGGCGGCGGCGCGACCCAGCGACTTCCCCGGATCGTCGGCGAGGGGCAGGCGATGCGCCTGATCCTCTCGGGCGAACTGATCGACGCCGAGGAGGCGGCCGACATCGGCCTCGCCGACGAGGTGCACGGCGACGACGACTTCGACGAGCGGGTGTACGACCTCGCGGAGACGATGGCGGGTCACAGCCCGATCGCGCTCGAACACGCGAAACAGGCCGTACAGGCCGCGTCTCGGATGGATCTCCGGAACGGCATCGAGTACGAGGCGGAGCTGTTCGCCCAGCTGTTCGCCACCGAGGACAAGAACGAGGGCATCGACGCGTTTCTCGAAGACCGCGAACCGGAGTGGCGCGGCAAGTAAGGGTCCCGGATCGCTCCCGCTTTGTCCTGGATAATTTTAGATCTTCACTCCGTAGTTCGTCGAAAGCTTGTTAATATATTAGGTGGATGTAGTAAGTAAATGAACTCAATCCGGCGAGTAATAACGACCGTTTGGCTCCGTGTCGGGAGGTCCGGACCGTGACGTTCGACCGCCGCCGCGCACAGAGCACGGTGCTCGC
This sequence comes from Halostella limicola, assembly GCF_003675875.1. Lineage (NCBI taxonomy): Archaea > Methanobacteriati > Methanobacteriota > Halobacteria > Halobacteriales > Natronoarchaeaceae > Halostella > Halostella limicola. Next base: position 502,618 of record NZ_RCDI01000003.1, read on the forward strand.
CGTCGTCCTGCTGGTCGGCGTCGTCGGGACCATGTCGATCGGCCTCGTGCTGATGGCGAACGCCTCCATCGAGAACACCCAGCAGGCGGCGGAGGACGACCGCATCGAGCAGGCGTTCCTCTCGCTCGACGGCCACGTCGACGCCGTCGCCCGGAGCGACAACGGGACCACGCGGTCCGTCGACCTCGAACTCTCCGGGAACGAGGGGGCCGTCCGCAAGGAGGGGACCGGCAGGATCGTCGTGAACACGAGCAACCGGTCCTCCCCAGTGATCGACCAGCCGCTCGGGGCCATCGAGTACGAGAGCGGCGAGACGACGCTCGCCTATCAGGCGGGTGCCGTCTGGCGAAACAGCGGCAACGACACGACGATGGTGTCCCGACCGGACCTCGATTACCGCGGCCGAAACACGTTGACGCTTCCGATCACGAGCTTCGAGGGCGATGAGCACCTCTCGGGCGGCGAAGTGACGATCCGGAAGAACCGCACCGTCTCGCCGCTTTCCGAAGTCACCTTCGTAGAGGGAGAGACGGTCACTATCAACATCACTAGCCAGTACTACGTCGGCTGGGAGCAGTACTTCCGCGAGAACGTCAACGACGTCGCGATCCAGAGCGTGGATCACGACGAGAACCGCGTCATCGTCCAGCTCGGGCAACGCGAACTGGACGGGAACTTCGAAACCGGCGTCGTCGCGGCCGGTGACGTCGACACCGGAAACGGGGGCGGTCCGAACGCTCCTCTCCAGTCCGAAGTTATCACGACGGGAACGTTCTCCGGCGATATCTCCTGCTCCAGCGGTAGCGGAGACGATTGCGTGACTGAAGGTGCGTCAGTCGACATGATGGCTCTGGATGGGGCGATCCAGCAACGGCTCCGAACCGCGAGCGGGAACGCTTCGATCGAGACGACGATTCCTTCCACCGGAGCGACACTCGATGCTGGAACGTACTACGTTGACGACGATATCTACCTGGACGGCAGTGAACTCGAACTCGATCTGGAAGACGGGAACGTCACACTCCTCGTGAATGGGAGCCTCGCGCTTGAGAACGGTAATATCCGGGTCACGAACGGCGACGCGTCTGATTCGTACGCTCGCGTCTATACGAACGGTGATATGGCGATGTCCAACGGGAACGCCGCTGTCACGGTCGAAGACGATAACCCGGGTCGGTTCCAGATGTACGGAACCTCGGAGTTTCAGTTCGCTATGGGGCAGTCTAACAACCCCGGATTCCAGGGTGTGATCTACGCCCCGAGAGACGACCCGGCGAGCGGCCAGAACGATGCGGTCGACGAATACGGCCTCTCCTCGGCGTCTTGTGACGATCCGACGAAAGATATCTGCATCGGTTCGGGTAGCGGTACCGTCTCCGGTAGTATCATCGGCGGCCCGATGGAACTCCACCAGTCGACGACCTTCGAGTACGACAGCCAGGTCCGAAATATCGAACCGCGGTTACCTGACACGGGCGTCGTCCCGCCGCCGATCACCTACCTCCACGCTTCGGTCCACGAAGTCGACATCGAGAGCGCGGACTGACGCGACCCCGCTCCCGTTTCGGCGGCTGTGACCCGTTTCGCCGGGAGCCGAACTTACCGTATCTCTCGTTCGTTCGTAAATATCCGGTAAACGATATTTTATCCCCGGTTCCTACAATTCACTGACAACTATCTCGGTTCGCCAGTCGGACCGAACTCGACTATGACCGGAAACTCTCGGAACCGCGCTCAGGCGTCCGTTGTCGCCGTCGTTCTCCTCGTCGGCGTCGTCAGCATCGGCACGCTCGGGGTTCTGTTGTTCGGCGGGGCCGTGGTCGACCAGCAGAAAGACGCCGCGGAGGAGGAGCGCGTCGAGCAGTCGTTCAGGGTGCTCGACAGCAACGTCGAAAGGGTCGCCGCGGGCGAGTACGACGACAGGGCGACCGTCGACCTCGACGTCGGGGGGACCGACGGCGCCGTCCGGCGTGGCGACACCGGTCGGGTCGTCATCCGGACGAGCGACCGCGGCGAACTCGTCAACCGGTCTATCGGGTCCATCGAGTACGAGAACGGGGGCCACAGCGTCGCCTACCAGAACGGCGGAGTCTGGCGCGGAACGGGCAACGACACGACGATGATCAGTCGCCCGGACCTCACCTACGACGTGTCCCGGTACGACGAGAACCCGACGCTGACCGTCCCGATCGTCGACCTGCAGGGCGACAGGCGGCTCTCGTCCGGGGAACTGACGCTCGGCAACGAGGGGTCGACCTCCAGGATCGAGAACACCTCGGTGGTCGAGGGCGAGCTCGTCACGCTCGACGTCCGGAGCGAGTACTACGTCGGCTGGGCGGAGTACTTCCGGTCGGTGACGACCGAGGACGCGGTCGACGTCGACCACGCGAACCGGACGACGTCCGTCGAACTCCGCTCGCCGACCGCGCAAGAGCCGGTTCGAGGCGGGGTCGTCTCCGGCGGGTCAGGGAGCGAACTGAACATCGGCCAGGACGACACCCTCATCGACAGCTACAACTCCAGCGAGGGGCCGTACGTCGACGGAGACAACGACGCCCGGGTGATCCTCGGCGGCGACCTCACGATGAAGCAGAACGCTCGCGTCGAGGGCGACGTGGTCGTGGGCGAGGACGCGACGTTCAAGCAGACGGCGTTCGTCGACGGGAACCTCTCCTACGGCGACACCCTCGACGCACAGAGCGACGACAGCCACTGGAACGGGACCGTCGACGACGAGGTGAACGTCTCCTCGCACACGGCAGTCGACGTCCTGATCGACCAGCGACGCGAGCGGCTGTCGGACCCCGCGAACAACAGCAACGACGCCGCGGCCGACATCTCCGGGGGGCAACTGACGGACTGTGACCCCGAGTGCCGACTGGAGAGCGGCTCGTACGTCCTCGACGAGATCGACCTCGAAGCGGGCGATGAACTCGTGTTCGACACCGCGGACGGCGACATCGACCTCGTCGTCAACGACAGCGTCGACCTCGCCGCCGGCGGGGGCGGCGACGACGGCGCGACGATCCGCGTCACAGACGAGTCGAACCGGGTGGACGTGTACGTCGACGGGGAGAGCGGCGACAACCTGAACCTGAAGGGCGGAACCGACGTCACGGTGCCCAACGACCGCTCTACTGCGCTGTGGTTCTACATGAATCCCGACTCGACGGTGAACTTCAAGCAGGATACCCAGTTCGTCGGCGTGGTGTACGGCCCGGGTCCCGGTGGGAGTCCGGGGACGACGATCACGATGAAGCAAAACGCCGTCGTCCACGGCGCGTTAGTGGGCGAGGTCGACTCGCTGGAACAGAACACGACCGTCCACTACGACGAGGCCCTCGCCGCGACGGACCCCGTCGACTACGGTCACGCGGTGCCGCGCCTCACCTTCCTCTACGTCACGGTCCACGAGGTCTCCGTCGAAGCCGAATGACTGATTTGGAACCGCGACCACCTCCGCTCATGACCGACGGCGACGAGACGCCTTCGCCCGACATCGACGACCTGCTCGACGAACTCGAGGACTTGGAGGAATCGGTCGACTCGGCGTCGGAGCGAGCGCAGGTCCGGGAGACGATGCGGCTGGCCCGGCGGGTCGACACCGGGTCGGGCGTCTTCGGCAAGGTCGTCAAGGGATTCGACCGCGGCGACGTGGCCGAGGCGCTCGTCGGGAGCGTCGTCTTCGGGATCCCGATGCTCGTCGAGGGCGGGACGCTGGAAGTCGGCGCATTCATCGCGACCCACGCGGGCTACTACCTCGCGACGCTCGCGTTCGGCGTCGCGCTGGTGATCGGCATTCTCTACGTCGCGGAGATACAGGACGTACGGGTTCACAACCCGCTGTTCGGCGTGATCCCGCGCCGCCTCGTCGGCGTCCTCGGCGTCGCCTTCAGCACGGCGCTGGCGATGATGACCGCCTGGGGCCGCGTCGACTGGGGGGAGCCGACGGTCGCGTTCTCGCAGGTGACCGTCTGTTTCGTCGCGATGGCGATCGGCGCCGCGCTCGGCGACATCCTCCCCGAGGGTTAGTGCTCGACGCCGTCGAGCAGGGTGAACACCGCCTCCTCGTCGTCGATCCGCTGGGGGTAGATGCCGATGGGGATGACGAAGTCGCCGTCGTGGTCCGTCTGGCCGACGTGGACGTACACGTCGACCGTGGTGCCGTCGAGGTCCGCCTGCCCCTCGAACTTCGAGATCTCGACCGTTTCGCCGAGCATCTCCGTTTCACGGGCGTCGACCTCCTCGCCGACGGAGAGGCCCTCGTACTTGCCCTGTACCTGCTGAACGAGTTCCCTGTTCGACATCTCGCCGACGGGGTTGAACGTCTTCCCCAGGATCTCGACCTTGGGGGTGGTGAAGGCGACGAACACTGCGGCCCGCTTCTCCATGCCGAGGATCGAGATCTTGCGCTCGTACTGGCTGATGTAGTTGACCGCTTTGATGTCGCGCTCCTGTCCCCCGCCCTCGACCGTCCGCGTCACTTCCATCTCCTCGCTCTCCTGATCGCCGCTCTGCTGGTAGTCGGTCTCCTCCAGCGCGGCGTCGTTCACGGTAGCGGGTGAGGCCTCGAACTCCTGGGCCTCCTCGCCGGTGATGAATCCGAGACAGCCGGAACCGGCGACGACGGTCCCGCTCAGCGCAGCAGCGAACGCTCGACGTGACAGGGTCATGAGTGTGGGTGTGGGTTACCGACGATGCCGTATATACTGTTTGCCATAAGAATTTAGACGGGTGTTGCTGCGCTTCAGAGCGAGGCCTCGCCGGGATCGTGGACGGAGCGCCGTTCCGGGTCGCCGGTCAGCGTCGGAACGACGGCCCGTCGTCGGAGTCCTCGACGGTGACGCCGAGCGCCTCCAGTTCGTCCCGGAGCTCGTCGGCGCGGTCGTAGTTGCCGGCCTCGCGCTCCCGCTCGCGGAGGTCGAGTACCAGTTCGATCGCCTCGTCGGCCAGGCGCGCGTCGCCCGACGCGGACTCGTCGCCGAAGGCGAGGCCGAGCACGTCGCCCCCGAACTCCTCGAACGCCTCGACGGCCTCGCGGAGCGAGCGGTAGTCGTACGAGTCGCGGTCGTCGACGTGGCGGTTGACGGCGCTCGCGAGTTCCAGCAGGGCGGCGAGCGCCTCGCGGGTGTTGAAGTCGTCGTTCATCGCCGCGGCGAACGACTCGCGGGCCTCGGCGACGGCGGCCCGAAGGTCGTCGTCGGCGACCTTGGTCCGGGCATCGACGCCGTCGACGGCGTCGACAGCGCGGTCGTACGCGCGGTCGAGGCGCTCCCACCGGTCGCGGGCCTCCGAGAGCGTCTCCTCGGAGAACGTCGCGCGGTTGTGGTATGCCGTCGAGAGCAGGAAGGTGCGGACGACGTTCGCCCCTTCCTCGGCGACCATCTCCTCGACGGTGGCGAAGTTGCCCAGCGACGATGACATCTTCTCGCCGGCGGTCTCAAGCAGGCGGACGTGGACCCAGTAGCGGGCGAACTGCTCGCCGGTCGCCGCCTCGCTCTGTGCGATCTCGTTCTCGTTGTGCGGGAAGACGAGATCCTGCCCCGCGACATGGATGTCGATGGTGTCGTCGAGGTGGGTCGTGGACATGGCCGAGCACTCGATGTGCCACCCCGGCCGGCCCTCGCCCCACGGCGAGTCCCACGTCTGGGCCGTCTCGGCCGCCTCCTCGGCGGCCGCGGCGTCGTCGTGGCGGTGCTCGGCCACGTCGTCGGCGTCGAGGCCGCCGGCCTTCCAGAGCGCGAAGTCCGCGGGGTTGCGCTTCTCGCTGCGGGCGTCCTCGGCCCCCTGCGCCTCCATCTCCTCGACGTCCTGGTTCGAGAGTTTGCCGTACTCCGGGTACTCGCTGACGTCGAAGTACACCGAGCCGTCGGCCTCGTAGGCGTACCCCTTCTCGACCAGCGTCTCCACCATGTCGATGATCTCGGGCACGTGCTCCGAGACGCGGGGGTAGACGGCCGCGCGCTTGAGGTTGAGCGAGCGCATGTCGTCGAGCGTCTCCGCGACGTAGCTCTCGGCGACGTCCGCCTCGCTGTCGCCGTCCTCGCCGACGCGGGCAGTGATCTTCTCGTTCACGTCGGTGAAGTTCTCGACGTGGCGGACGTCGTAGCCCTCGTGTTCAAGCCAGCGGTGGATGACGTCGGTGTGCGTCCACGCGCGGGCGTGACCGACGTGGGCGGGGTCGGAGACCGTCAGGCCGCAGAGGTAGAGGAGAACGGAGTCGGGGTCCTGCGGCTCGAACGGCTCCTTCTCGCCCGTCAGCGTGTTCGTCACGTGTACGGTCATCGGCGTTTCCTACCCGCTCACACCCTTTGTAACCGTCGGAACGGGGTCGAAACGGCGGGTTCGCCCCGGCGCTCCTGGTCGCGAACCCGGCGGCGTCCGCCGGGTAATCCCGGCTTGCGCCGCTGGCCCCCACCGTTCCCCAGACGAATCCGGGACAACTGTCTTCCCCCTTTATTCTCGCGACGCCGCCAGTACCGAGCGGATGTCACCGCACGACTGGCGAGACGCCGGCGGCGACGCATCGCGACGCCAAGTTCTCAAGTACGCCGCGAGTACGGGTGCCGTCGCCGGGTTCGGAGGCACGGCGATGGCGCAGGACGACGGCGACGCGAGCGGCGAGGGTCAGGAGGACCCCGTCCACCCCGCGTTCGGGTTCGCGGCGCTCTCGGACGACGTGGAACCGCCCGTGGAGGTCGCACAGGAGGTCAGCATGGAGACCGAACCGCGCGAGGACCGCCCGAACCCGGAGTTCTACTTCGACCCGACCGGGCTGTACGTCGAACCCGGCGACACGGTGCGGTTCTCGGCGAACTCGCCGTTTCACAACGTGATGGCGTATCACCCCGGCTTCGCGCAGACCCGGCGCGTCCCGGAGGAGACGCCGCCGATATCGTCGCCGATGTTCGCCGAGGGCGCGTACTGGCTCTACACGTTCGACCGGCCGGGCGTGTACGACCTCTACTGCGGCCCGCACGAGTTCCTGGGAATGGTCGTCCGCGTCGTGGTCGGCGAGGCGTCGGGGCCGGGAGCCGAACCCGTGCCCGAGCCCTCGTTCACCGGGGGCGGACAGGCGCCAACGCCCGGCGGCGGAAACGAGTCCGAGGGTCCCGGCAACGCCACAGAAGCGCCCGGCAACGCGTCTGACGGCAACGAGTCCACCGCGGGCGAAGCCCCGCAGGGAGAACAAACGCTGTCGCCCCCGGCCGGTCTCGCCGCGTCTATCCTCCGGGACGACGCGCTCGCGCCGGAGAACGTGGTCGACGCGGGGACCGTCGCCTGGGACGACATCGCGGACGAGAACAAGGAGTTCTCACCCGGCGGCGAGTGATCGCCCTCGGCCCGTCGTCGCGCTCCCGGCCGGCGGCGGGCCCCTTGGTAATACGGGATTACCGGCTCTAGGGCGGACTTTCCGCGCCGCCCGAACCGTTCCATCGGACGTAACTGAGAGAAATCGTCGTCTACCTTTATCCACGTAACGAGCCAAGAAGGAATTGCCTCGGGGCGGGCGACTAACCCGGGCGTACCGGTCGCCACGGCGAGTAAACGACAGCGTACGAAGGTCCCCGCGGTCCCCGCCCGAGAACACCCTACCCATGATGACGCTACCGCACCGAACGCGTCGACCCGAACAGCACTCCGAACAGTTTCGAACCGCCGCACCGCCCTCCCGAGAGAGGTGGACGCCCGCATGAGCGGTCGGACGATCGACCTCGCCGCCTGGTCCGCCGCGGCGGACGACGCGGACCGCCTGTTCGCCGCGCTGGAGTCCCCGCGCCGTCACGACGCCATCGCGGAACTCGCGCGGCGCGACACGCCGGCGGACCTCTCGGACCTGGCGTCGACGCTCGCCGGGTCCTCCGACCACCCCGACGAGGAGCGGGTGGCCATCCGCCTGTGGCACGTCGACCTCCCGAAGCTCGCCGACCTCGGCCTCGTCACGCTCGACTACGAGGCCCGTACCGCGGAGCTGACCCCCGACGGTCGGCGGGCGGCATCGGTCGCTGCACGGCCCGGGACCGTTCAGTAGTCCCGATCCGGCACTTCTCCGAGCGCGTCCTCGACGGTCCGAACGGCGTCCGCGCTCGCGCGCCGCTCCACGACGACCAGCAGCGCGTCGTCCGCGGTCGCCGCCGCCTCGACCGTGACGCCAGTCGCGGCGAGTCGGCGGAGGACTGTCGCAAGCGCCGGTGGGTCCACGTCGCCGGTCGCGAGCACGCCCGTCAGCGACCCGCCGGTCGGCGCCATCGCGGCGTCGCCGACGACGAGCAGGGCGCTCGCAGCGTCGTCGGTGCGGCCCAGCCCGCTCTCCATGGTCACCCGGGCCGTCCGGGCGTCGGTCTCATAGGTCGGCAGCTCCTCGGCGAACCGGCGAAGCGCGGTAGCGATCGCGTCCGCGTCCCCGTCCACGTCCAGGTGGCGGGCCGCCGCGGTGTAGTTGATCACGCCGGCCCGCAGCCCGTCGAGGAGGAACGGTCGGGCTCGAACCGCCTCCCGCGTTCGTTCGGCCAGTGACATACGCTACCCAGCGCACGCCCGCGAGATAAATCCGATCGCCGCCCGACCGGAGTCCGGCCTCGGATCTCCGTAGCTCCTTCGCCTCCGGCCGACTCCGCTATCGGGTCCGATCTCCGGGAGCGAGACGATCCTTTCGCGCTTCGACAACGTTTCTTTGCGAAGTACCTAAGTTCCGTTACTCCTTCCGGCCTAGTATGCAAGCGCTGGTCATCGTGGCTCACGGCTCGCACCTGAACCCGGACTCCAGCACGCCGACCTACCGCCACGCGGACACCGTCCGCAAGACGGGCGCGTTCGACGAGGTCGTCACCGGGTTCTGGAAGGAGGAACCGCACTTCCGGGAGGTGCTTCGCACCGTCGAGAGCGACGAGGTGTACGTGGTCCCGCTGTTCATCAGCGAGGGCTACTTCACGGAGGAGGTCATCCCGCGGGAGCTCCGCGTCGACGACGACGTCGGCCTCGACGACCCGGACCCCGGGTGGGAACCGCGCAGCGGCGCGCCCGAGGACGTGGACAAGACGGTCCACTACTGCGGTCCCGTCGGGACCCACGACGCGATGAGCGACGTCATCGTCCAGCGCGCCGAGAGCGTCACCGGGGACGCGGAGGTGGGCGAGGGATTCGGCCTCGCCGTCGTCGGTCACGGCACGGAGCGCAACGAGAACAGCGCGAAGGCCATCGAGTACCACGCCGACCGCATCCGCGAACGCGGTCGCTTCGACGAGGTGAAGGCGCTGTTCATGGACGAGGACCCCGAGGTCGACGACGTGACGGACTTCTTCGAGAGCGACGACGTGGTCGTCGTCCCGCTGTTCATCGCCGACGGCTACCACACCCAGGAGGACATCCCCGAGGACATGGGCCTGACCGACGACTACCGGACGGGCTGGGAGACGCCGGGCGAGGTCGACGGCCACCGCATCTGGTACTCCGGCGCGGTCGGCACCGAGGACCTCATGGCCGACGTGGTGCTCGAACGCGCCGGGGAGGCCGGCGCGGACGTCAGCGACGCCATCGAGACGGTGCGCGAACTGACCGGCGGCGTCCGACCCCCGGCCGACGATTAAGACGCGACCGGTGTCGCTGTAGCCTTTTTCTCGGCGAGAAAAGACGCGTACCTTTTAATTACCGACTCCCCGTTCCCCCGGTCGTGAGTGAGGATTGGGACCCGGACGAGGTACTCGACCTCCTGAGCGACGAGTACGCTCGCTCAATCCTCGCGGAGACCAGTGTAGAACCAATGTCCGCGAAAACCCTGCGCGACCGATGCGACGCGTCGCTGCCGACGGTCTACCGTCGCATCGAACGGCTGAAGGAGCACGAACTCATCGAGGAGCAGACGAAGGTGGACCCGGACGGGGGTCACCACAAGGTGTACTCCGCGACGCTGTCGTCGTTCTCGATCGAACTGGCCGACGGGGAGTACGTGGGGGAGATCGAACGCACCGACCGCGCGTCCATGCTGGACGCGGACGACACCGCGGACCGCCTCACCTACATGTGGGAGAACCTCTGATCATGCTGGCGAACACCCCCATCGGTTGGGCGATCCTCGTCGTCTCGTTCGCCGCCACGGCCGTCGGGACGTACGTGGCCTATCAGGCGTACCGCGGCTACCGTCGCCACCAGAGCCGTCCCATGCAGTACCTCTCGATCGGCCTCGTGTTGCTGCTCGGGGTCTCGTTCGTCTCGGCGTTCTTCGGGTCGCTCCTGTTCCGCGGCGGCGTCGCCCCCTCGGAGTACCGCCGCCCGTTCACGCTACTCGTCCGGTCGTTCCAGCTCCTGGGGGTGAGCTTCATCGCCTACTCGCTGTACCGCCGCTCCTGACCCGCTCGCGCAGCCTATCGACTCGGCGACGCGGACGAGGGACGACCGGGCCAGTCCGTCCCCCGACACGCTCAGGGTCCGTCCGTCGCAGGTCCACGTCAGAACGCGCATTCTGCCCGCCTCCGAGTACGTCCCGCTTCGGCCGTTCACCTCGACCTCCTCGCCGGTCCTGTTCCCGTCGTACGTCGTGTTTTGTACCGTCACGACGACCTCCGCCGACCCGTTCCCGTAGGTCAGCGACACCGACTCGTCGGCGCCGTCGATCCGCCGTGTCCCCTGCAGGGAGAAGCCGTCCGGGAGGTCGGGGTCCGGGACCTCGACGTCAGCCGCCTCGACGAGCGCCGCGCGCGAGTCGTACGACTCGACGTCGGGATACGTCCGCTCGTTCACCGTCACGTTCTCGGGCGGGTCGAACTCGAACGTCGAGTCGTTCAGGCCGGGGTCGAACGTCACGTTCGAGTACGTCTGGGTCACCTCGTACGACCCGTCGGGCCGGTCCCACGTCTGGTAGTACTTGAGCGGGAAGTACCGCTCGCTGTCGATCCAGAGCGTCTGGGTCACGTTCGACAGCAGCATCTCGCCGCGCCCCCGGAGCGTCCCGTTGATCTCGACGACGTACGTCTCCCGGCCGTCGACCGTCTCGGTCCCGAGGTAGCTGACGTCGTACTCCGTGGCGTTCGGCGGCGGGACGTTCCCGACCGCCGGGTCGCTGGTCACCGGACCAGGGGGTTCCGGGAGCGGGGAGACGCCACGTTTCGGCTCGTCGTCGCCGTCGTCACCGCCGGCGTCGATCTGGGCGAACAACTCGTCGAGGTGCTCGGACATGTTCCCCCGTTCGAAGCTCCCCTCGTCGAGGGTCAGCCGCGTCGCCTCGCCGGCCTGTGGATCGTACTGCCACATGACGGACCCGTTGGCGTACGTCTCCCGGTAACCCCCCGAACCGTCGTAGACCCGCTGGTAGACGTATCGGGTCCCGGGACGCTGTTTGACGTGTAGCCGCATCCGGTCGGTCCGGTTCGGCGTCTCCATCACTATCGTCACGTTCGCCGAGACCCCCTCTATCGATTCGTACCGCTCCGCGGCGTTCTCGCCTATCGGCTCGTCCGCCGTTCCGGCGTCGCCCCCGAAGACGACGTATACGCCGGCGGTGGCCAGACAGACGACCGCGACGGCGACCGCCGCGCGCTGGAGCGGAGTCTGCAGTGCGCACATTCGTTGTTAAAAGTAACTCGGACGTGAACTAAAAACGCTTGCTTCGACCGCCGCGGCGAACCGCCGGTGGGATCGAGACGGAGCGACGGACCGATCGCGGCCACGCGGCGGGGCGGACACGGGCGTCGGAAGCGTCGGGGGGTGGGGCGAGCGGGCGGCGAGATTCAGGGAGGGAGAGAGTGCGTCAGCGGGATTCAGGGCGGGAGAGAGCGCGTCAGCGGGGTGGGCGGATTGAGCGAGAGAGACGTCGGCGGTCGCGGGATGCGCGAGCGGCGAAGCGTCAGCGGGGCGAAGACTGGGGGGACCGGTGGACGGCATCGGCGGGCGGCGTCGGCGAGTGGAGGGCCGAAGTCGTCAGCGGGTGGGGCGTCAGGGTGGTAGGGCGTCGGGGGCGGGGGCTACCAGCGAGGGTCGCCGCGTCCGGCCGACCCGATCAGTCGCAGACCATCGACTCCGCGACTGTCACGAGACGGTCGCGCGGCTCCGGTCCGATGACGGCGTAGGTGTTCCCCTCGCAGGTCCAGACGACCATGCTCTCGTTGCCGACCGACTGGAACACCCCCTCGCGGTCGCCGATCGCGACCGACTCGCCGTCGTCGGCCATCGCCTGCGTGCCGTTGATCTTGTTGACGACTATCTCGTCGGCGCCGTCGGCGTAGACGACGCGGACGTTCGTCGTCCCGTCCTCGGTGAGGGTGGCGCTCTCGAACGAGTAGTTCCCCCGCAGCTCGGGGTCGGGGACCGACGTCGAGACGTTCGTGACGAGGTCCTCGCGGGAGTCGAACTCGGTGACGTTCGGCGCGGTGAACTCCGAGCGCTGGGCGTCAGCGGGCGGGTCGAGGACGAACGTCGAGTTCGGGATCGACCAGTTCAGGATCGCGTCCTCGTACTCGACGACCGTCGTCGCGTTGACCCCGTTCCCGAACGACAGCTCGAGGCGCGACGGGAAGTACGTCTCGGCGTCGACCCACATCGTCACGTTCGAGCCGAACCCCTCGCTCCCGTTCGGCACGACCGAGAGGCGATGGGTGCGCTCGCCGTCCAGGTCCACGGTGTCCTCGTAGCTCAGTTCGGCGTCATCGACGAGGTACTCGACCATCGACGCCGACCGGTTGGGGTCGGCCCCCTGGTCCGGGAAGACGGTGTACTCGTTGGTCTGCGGGTCGTACACGGCGCTCACGCTCTCGTTCACGACGGTGATCGTCCCGGCGCGTTCGTCGGGCGCGACGACTTCCTGCCGGTACTCGCCGGTGTCGGTTCGGACCCACACCTGTGCGGTCGTGTTTATCTCGTTCCCGTCGTACGTCGCCGTGGTCCGCTGGACGGCGACGTAACTGTCGATCGACTCCATGCGCTGCTCGAAGCGCTCGACGACTTCCTCGCCGGAGGGCTCGCCGTCGTCCGTCGTCTCCGCCGACTCGTTTCCGGCCGTGTCGTTCTCGGTCGTGTCGTCGTCGGCTTCCTGGGACGCGTTCTCGGCCTCTTGCGATCCGTCGTCGGCCTCCTGGATCGCGTCTGCGGGGGCGTCAGTCGTCGCGTCGGCCGGCGCGTTGCTGCTCCCGACGGTGCCGAGACAACCGCTTAGCGCGATCATCCCGACCGCGAGCAGCACCGCGGCGGAGGGCTTTCGGGTTACCATGCAGTTTGTGGGTCCCCGTCGGCGGTATTAAACCGGGACCAGCCCTTTCTCTCGCGGAAACCCGACGCAAATTATTTATAGGCCTTCCAGAACCCGGGGCGGTACCGCCCGGAATAGCCGACTTTATCCATCCGCTATCCTTCGGAGTAGGTATGCAACCCGAGCAGGTCGAACGGCTCCGCGAGGCCGCGGACGACGGCGTCAGTTTCGACGGGCTCGACATCGACCGCGACGGCGACGGCTACCGGTTCGCGGTCCCGGGCGACGAGCGCGCGGGCCTCGACGCCGACGGGTTCCGCGACGCCGCGGCGGACGCCGCCGCCCACGTCACGAACTGGGACTTCTGGACCGAGGCGGCGCCCTCTCACGGCGCGCGCCGGGCGTTCCTCCGCTGGCTTGAGGGCGCCGACGAGCGCTCCGTTCCCGAGCGCTACGACGCGCTCGCCGACGGCGTCGTCCGCCACTGGGGGGAGCTCGAACTCACAGCGACGCTCGGGGACGACGGTCGCCGGCGGTACGACCTGCGTCACGAGGCCGACGGCGGTCGGCCGGTCGAGGACCTGGACGCCTTCGAGGACCCGCTGGAGGCCCGCGAACTCGTCACGTACGACGAGAAGGGCCGGTACCGCCCGCTGAAGACCGCGCCGACCCTTCGGACCGGGTGGGTCTTCCCCGACCTCGACGCCCGGGACCTGGTCGCGACGGTCGGGCACGTCTACCCGGCGACGATCGAGAACTGGCACCGCGAGCGCGAGGGCGACCTCGACGTCTCGCACTGGCGCGAGACGGCCGAGCGCCAGACGGGCATCTACGACATCGTCGACGAGCTCGACCGCGAGGCTGTCGAGCGCATCGCCGCGACCTGTTGCGTCGACTCCCAGTGTCTCAAGCGCCGGGAGTGGGACTACGACGAGGACGCCCAGCTAGACGTCGACGGCGGCGACGGGGAGTTCCCCTGCCGGGAGCCCTGCTCGCTGGTGATCGCCGCCGCGCGCAAGTGGACGACGCTGGAGCGCGAGGAGAGTCGCACCTACGAGTTCGAACTCACGCCGAGCGAGAAGGAGCAGATCGAGGAGATAATCGACGCCGTGGCCGACGGCGAGACCGACGAGGTCCGCGAGGCCGACGTGTACGAGGGCGCGAACCGCTATCGTGCTCGATACCTTCGGGAGAAGCTGTTCGACGACGAGGGGAACCTCGCCGGCGTGCCGACCGAGGACTAATCCCGGACGAGTATCGCCGCGGCCGCGGCGACGCCGACGAGGACGACGCCCACGCCGACGACGGCTATCGGCCCCTCGACCACGGTCGCGGCCAGAAACGCGACCAGGAGCGCGACGCCGGCGAGGGCGAGCACCGGCGTCGTCCCCGCGCCGGGCGTCGGGAGAGCGGACGACGGCGACGAGCCGTTCGAGTCCGTCTCGGCCGCGCCCGCGGGACTGGCGAGCGCCTCGTCGACGACCACGGAGTCGTCCGCGTCGTCGGGCTCTCGAACCGTCACGTCGGCGTACGCCGTTTCGGCGCCGTACGCGGTGACGATCTTCAGCTTTCCTTCCGCGGGGAACGGGCCGTCGACGTTCACTCGCACCGTGCGGACGGACTCGGTCTCCACGAAGTGGTTCGTCGCTTCGAGCGTCGCCGCCCGGCTCAACCCGTCCATCAGGTTGAGGTGGACGTGGACGGCTCGCCCGTGGTTCACCAGTTCGACGTCGAACGCGCCGGCGGTCTCGAACGACGGCGTCTCCACTGAGATGGCGTGTAGGTCGTCGTCGCTCACGTGGACCGACAGCGTCTCTGGCACGGCTACCCAGTCAACCCCCGGGAGCAAAAAGTTTCAGGCCGGGGCGTCCTCGCGCATGTCCGGCGGCAGGAGGTTCGGAATGCCGTCCTCGATGGGGTACGTCTCGCCGCACTCGGTGCAGACGAGTTCGCCCGTCATTATCTCCCCGTCGTCGCGCTCTCCGGCGTCGAGTTCGAGGTCGTGCTTGTCCATCGGGCAACAGAGTATGTCCATGAGTGATTCTTTCACGACGAACTCACCTGATGGTCGACACCATGGTCCCCCCGGCAAAAAGCGTGCCGGGTCGCGACGGTCCCGCAACCTATTTGTTCCGAGACTCCGGCGGGAGAACGTATGAGCGACGAGACGCTTTACGACCGGATCGGCGGCGAGGACGCCGTCGCGGCGGTCGTCGACGAGTTCTACGAGCGCGTCCTCGACGACGACCGGTTGGCCGGCTACTTCGACGACGCCGAGATGGCCGACCTGCGCGAACACCAGACGAAGTTCCTCTCGGCCGTGACGGGCGGCCCGGTCGAGTACACCGGCGAGAGCATGCGCGAGGCCCACGCCCACCTCGACCTGACCGAGGAGGACTTCGCGCGCGTCGCCGAACACCTGGAGGACAGTTTGCGCGCGTTCGACGTCCCCGACGAGGGCGTGGACGAGGTGCTCGGGGCCGTCGCGGACCTGAAAACGGATATCCTCGCGAGGTAAGGAGCGCGGACGCTGCTCAGAAGGGCCGCTCGACGATCACGGTCTCGTCGCGGTCCGCGCCGACGCCGACGGCGTAGATCGGCGTGTCGAGTTCGTCGCTAAGGTACTCCAGGTACTCCTGTGCGGCGTCCGGGATCGCGTCGTAGCCGTCGGCCGCGACGGCCGCCCAGTCGACCTCGTCCCAGCCGTCGAACGACCGGAGGTTCGGCTCGCAGCGGCCCCACTCCTCGGTCGTCGAGGGCATGGTGAACACCTCCTCGCCGTCGAGATCGTAGGAGTGGCCGACCTTCACCTCGTCGAGGCCGGCGAGGACGTCGAGGTGGTTGACCGCGAGGCCGGTGAAGCCGCTGACCCGCGCGGCGTGGCGGAGCATCGGCACGTCGAGCCACCCGACGCGGCGGGGGCGGCCGGTGACGGTGCCGTACTCGCCGCCCTCCTCGCGGATGTAGGTGGCCAGCTCCTCGTCGTCGCCCTCGCCCTGTTCCTCGTAGTCGGGCGTGTCGCCGACGACGCCGCCGAGCTCGGTCGGCATCGGGCCGCTCCCGACCCGCGAGAGGTAGGCCTTGACGATGCCGATGACCTCGCCGCCGCCGACGACGCCGGGGCTGAGACCGGTGCCGGTCGCCGCGCCGCCCGCCGTCGGGTTCGAGGACGTGACGTACGGGTAGTTGCCGTGGTCGATGTCGATGATGGTCCCCTGCGCCCCCTCGAACATGACGTTCTTCCCGTCGTCGATCGCGTCGGCGAGGAACTCGCCGGCGTTGACCGTCATGTCGTTTTCCTCGAGGCGGCGGCCGAACTCGCGGTACTCCTCGAACAGCGCGTCGACGTCGAACGCCTCGGGGTCGTCGAGGTCTTCGACGTCGACGCCGTACACCTCCTCGACGAGCGCGCGCTTCTGCGGGACGGCGTACTCCAGTCGGTCTCGCAAGACGTCGCCGTCGAGCAGGTCGCCGACGCGAACGCCGCGGCGGCCGGCCTTGTCCTCGTACGTCGGGCCGATGCCGCGGCCCGTCGTGCCGACTTCCTGGTCGGACTCGCTTTTCACGTCCTCCTCGATGCCGTCGAGCACGCGGTGGTACGGCAGGATGACGTGGGCGCGGCGGGCGACCCGCACGTCCGGGTCGAGGCCGCGCTCGCGGAGGTCGTCTATCTCGTCGAACAGCGTCCGGGGGTTGACGACGCAGCCGTTGCCGAGCACCCCCACCTTGCCGCGAACCGCCCCGCTGGGGACCAGCGAGAGCTTGTACTCGGTGCCGTCTTCGACGACGGTGTGGCCGGCGTTGTCGCCGCCCTGATACCGGGCGATCACGTCGGCCTCGTCGCAGTAGAGGTCGACGATGCCGCCCTTGCCCTCGTCGCCGAGTTGGGCACCCACGATGGTAACGGTCATAACAGGGTTCGATTCTCTCTACCCCGATAAACCGATTACGATAGCACCGGCCGTGGCGGGAGAAAGTATCCACGATCGCGTATCAACAGTTCGACTGACCCGACCCCCGTTGCATCCCCGTGGTGTGGTGTGCGGTAACCCTCGACGACTCACCGACGGGGCCCGCTCACCACCGATGATGGACGTGTTCCCGGACGTACTCCTCGTACACCTCGTCGACGGCCGCGCGCTGGTCGTCTGACGGCGCGGGCAGGTCCGCCGCCGCGACGTTGTCGCGGATGTGCTCGGGGCTCGTCGACCCGGGGATGACCGTCGAGACGGCGTCGTGGTCGAGGATCCAGCGGAGGGTGAACTTCGCCATCGTCGCGCCCTCGGGCACGGCGGGACGGAGTTCGTCCACCGCGCCGAGGCCGGTCTCGAAGGGGACGCCCGCGAACGTCTCGCCCACGTCGAACGCCTCGCCGTCGCGATTGAAGTTGCGGTGGTCGTTCTCGGGGAACTCCGCGTCCCGCGAGAGCTTCCCCGTCAGGAGGCCCGACGCCAGCGGAACGCGGACGATGACGCCGACGTCCTCCTCCTTCGCGCGCTCGAAGAACAGGTCGGCGGGGCGCTGGCGGAACGGGTTGAAGATGATCTGCACCGTCTCGACGCCGGGGTACTCGATGGCCTTGAGGCCTTCCTCGACGCGCTCGACGGAGACGCCGTAGTGGTCGATACGGCCTTCCTCTTTGAACCCCTCCAGCGCCTCGAACACCTCGGGCCGGTAGTACACGTCCGTCGGGGGGCAGTGCAACTGGACGAGGTCGAGCGTCTCCTCGCCGAGGTACTCGCGGCTCCGGTCGACGTGGTCGCGCAGGTTCTCCTCGGTGTAGCGCTCGGCCGTGTGCGGGTCGAGGCGGCGGCCCGCCTTCGTGGCGACGTACACGCGCTCGTCGCGATCGTACTCCTCTAGCACCTCGCGGATGATGCGCTCGCTCCGGCCGTCGCCGTACACGTCCGCGGTGTCGACGAAGTTCACGCCCTCGTCGAGCGCCGCCCGAACGGCCTCGCGGCCGTCCTCCTCGGAGACGTCACCCCAGTCCCCGCCGATGTTCCAGGTGCCGAGTCCTACTTCCGTCACGTCCCAGCCGGTCGTCCCGAGCGTTCGTCGATCCATGTGCGTAGTGGACCGCGCGACGCCCGTAAGTGTACGTACAGGGGCAAGCGCGGCGCCCGAACCTCTCCAACTTGATCTATTTATCATTGCGAATAGATCCAAAGTGTTAACCCCACGCACGGCGAAAAGTCGTATCCGACTTTCTGGCGGAACGTGTTGACGATAACCTTTAAAGCCCCGAAAGACAAGTTAACAAATGCCATGATAGATAGACTTGAGAAAGAGGTCGATATGCTCGAACGTCATCTTCAGGTCCTGAAGATGGTCATCGAGAACGAGCCCATCGGTATCGTCAAGATGTCCAACGAGACGGGGTACCCCCATCACAAGGTCCGCTACTCCCTTCGTGTCCTCGAAGAGGAGAACCTCATCGAACCCTCGAGCCAGGGCGCCATCAAGACGGAACGGACCGACGAGTTCGTCGACGAGCTCGACGACAAGCTCGACGACATCGTCGGGAAGCTCCACGACATGAAGATCGAAGAAAGCGCCGAGATCGAGAGCTAAAGCTCCGGCACGTTGAGGTGGAAGTCGCGTCCTCGCGATTCGACGAGGCAGAGATGATACCCCTGTTTCCGGGATATCTTCACGAAGCTCTTCTTCGAGTCCCGACTCAGGAAGCTCCCGCTCGTCGCCTCCGCGGCGGTTTCGAGCGCGCCGGGATCGAAGAACGAGGAGGTCACGACGAACGCCGCGCTCAGGTGCTCGTTGGACCCCTTCAGCCGCGAGGCGTCGCTCTCTAGCGTCGCCATCCCGTCCTGCGTGACGGGGTCGCGCGCGTCGTTCAGATCGGCCACGACCAGCGGGTTCCCCATCCGGTCGCGCAGGACGACGTCGAACTGCTTCTGCTCGCGGACCTCGTCGCCGTTCTCCGTGTACACGAGGCTCACGTCGCCTTTCAGCTCGGCCCGGTCGATCTGGGGGATGGCGTCGTAGAGGCCCTCCAGCGATGTCGCGTGGCCGGTGTCGCGGATCTCGTACAGCAGGCCGCCGACGATCCAGTCGACGAAGTTGAACTCCAGCGTGTCGGTGAGGAACTCGTCGAACGCCTTCCCGTCGACCGCCGCCTCCTCGCTGTCGAACTGCGTGTGGTGCTCCAGGCGGAGGTTGGCGTTGACGGTCTCGGCGTCGGCGTCGCCCGCGTGGGCGTCCTCCAGGGTCGCGTCGCCTTTCGACGCGTAGCGGACGAACAGGTTCGTTCCCCGGAGCGCCTCGGCCGCGCCGATCTGTCGCCCGGCGTTCGGCGCGCCGCCGGCGGCGCGGCGTGCCTCCTCCAGTTCACGCTCCAGGCGGTTCACCTCGCTCTCCAGGCGTTCTATCTCCGCTTCGAGGTCCTCGACCTCGCCGCGGAGCGACTCGGCCTCGTCCCGGTACTCGTCGCGCTCGACGCGGAGGTCGTCGCGCTCGCCCTGGAGGTTCGATACGCGCTGCTGAAGCTGGTCTATCTTGTCCTCGCGCTCGAGCACCTCTTGCTTGAGCGTCTCGTCGCTCCCGGCGGTGCCGGCGCCGGCGGTGTCGGACCGCGACGCGTTCGACCGCGACGCCTCCGACCCAGACGACCGTTCGCGGTCGGTCGACCGTCGCGCGCTCCCGCCTGAATCGCGGCCCGCGGGCCGGGCACCGCCCTGCTCCGCGGAGCGCCCGCGGCTGCCCGCCCGCGACTGCCGCGTCTCGGACCGTGCCGGCGACTCCTCGTCGCCGGTCGACGACCGGTCGGGGTCGAGCGACGGGATGGTCCGCGCCTCTTGCCACTCCTCCTCGCTCTCGTACGTCGGGTCGACGCCGTCGTCGTCCGACTCGGCGGGTTCGGCCGTCCCGAGGTCCGCGTCGTAGCTCTCGCGCGCGGCGTCGTTCGGGTCGGGACCGGCCGCGCCCTCGGCGCTCGCGGGATCGCTTCGCGCCGGCTCGGTCTCGGTCGCGTCGACGGCCGCCTCCGCGGCGTCGACGGCGGGCGTCGCGCCCGTCGGTTCGTCGTCCGGGCCGGCCGACGAGGCGTCGGTGACCGTCCGCCCCGTAGCGGCCTCCGCGGCGTCGGTCGACTCGGCCCGCTCGGCGAGTTCGTCGGGGTCCGGCGCGTCGACGTCCTCCGGTTCCGCGCCCGGCACGTCGAACGACTCGCGCTCGGTCGGGTGGGTCGGGTCGGAGTCGGCCGGGCCGGCTCCGTCGTCGGTCGCCGGCTCCCGGTCCGGCGCGCTCGCTTCGTCCGGTTCGCCGCGGCCGGGCGCGGCCGGATCGCCCCTGCCCGCCGCGTTCGGGTCGGCGTTCGCCTCGTGGCCGCCCGCACCGCGCTCGCCGCCGGCCGGCTCGCGCGCGTCCGGGTTCCGGGCGGAGCCGGGTTCCGGGTCCTCACTTGCGCCGGATCGCGCCGCGTTCGCGTCGGCCTGCGGGTCCGCTCCTGCGCCCCCGGACGGTTCGGACCGGGTCGGTTCGCCGGCACCCGCGTCGGGTTCGGTGCCGGCCTCGACGTCGCCGCCGTTTGTCGCTTCTCGGCCCGCCGGCTCGTTCGCGGCCGCGTCGGCGCCCGCGCTCGTCCCGCTCGGACCGCCCGCGTCGCTCGCGGCGCCGGTTCCGTCCGCGTCCGCGGCCCCGCCGGACGGGTCGGGGACGTCCGTCACCTCGATGTCGACGTTGCGCACCTCGTAGATGCCGACCTCGTCGTTCGCGCGCTCGAAGGCCTCGTCGCCGGTGATCAGTTCCTCGCTGTTGCCGACGAACGCGCAGCTCATCGACTTGCCGCCGTAGTAGACCGTGTAGTAGTCGCCGCTGAGGACGTTCTCGCTGAGCTCGATGAAGCCGGTGAACGACCCCGACGAGAGCGTCCCGTCGGCGTCGGCGACCGGCGTGTCCTCCGTGTAGTACTTCGCCTGCTGTTCGCCGCCCTTCTCCAGCATGGTGAACAGGAGGGGAAGCGAGGGGTCCGGCGCCTCGTGTGCGGTCGCCGAGGCGGACTCGAAGTCCTCGATGGCCCCCTCGAACACGCCGACGATGCGGCCGTTCAGCATGAACAGCCACGTCCCCCGGGCGCGCACCGCACCGGAGAACTGCTCGTCCGCGAGGTCGCGCAACCCCTGGTACCCGTCGACGGGGCGGGTACTCCAGTCGTCGACCCGCTGTTCCGTGCGCGTATTCATACTTCGCAAAAGCCACAAGCGAAACATATACTTTCCGCCGCCGGGCCGGAAGCGTCAGCGGCGTAACCGAAAAGCGGCGGCTCGACGAGGATCGGTCGAACGTCGGTCGCGGCACGGCCTCAGATCCGCTGCTCGGCGTCGTCCGCCAGCTCCTCCATCCGCTTGCCGATGCGGCCGGCGCTCGAGAACTCGTCCTCGCTCATCGCGTTCGCGAGGGCGTTGCCGAGGACGAACACGGCGTGTTTGTGCTCGCTCTTGGACTTGTGGACGTGCGAGGGGTCCACGTCAAGCTGGTAGTACGGATCGAACAGCTCGGGATCGACCTCCTCGCGCTCGGCGACGTTCTCCATGATCGTCACCATCTGCTCGTGTAATTCGAGCAACTCGTCTTTGTGCATGGGCACCTGTAGGAGTGATGCGGATTTCAACCTTTTGACCGTGCGGGGTTCGCACACGCCCGATATCGGACGCTGCCGAACTCCGAACCCCGGATGTATAAGTGATCCGATTGGTACGGTGACGGGGCGACCGCGGGCGCGGAGGCGGTCTGGTCGTCAGACCTCCGTCGCGGACGGCAACGTTTTTCCGCCAGTCGGCGGTATGAGCGGGCGAATGAGCAAGTGGCGACGGCGCACGGCGCTGTACCTCCTCTCGCTGGCCGCCGTCATGGCGACCTACGCCGTCGCGTATCACGTCGGCATGGCCGTCTTCGAGGGGCGGCCCTCGTCGTTTTTCCACTCCGTGCAGGTCGTCGTCGAGACGTTCACCACGACCGGGTTCGGGTCGGACGCCCCGTGGTCGTCGCCGTGGATGAACCTCCTCGTGGTCCTGATGGACCTGACCGGCGTGTTCCTCATCTTCCTCGCCCTCCCGGTGTTCGTCTTCCCCCTCTTCGAGGAGGCGCTCGCGACGTCCGCGCCGCGGGCCGCCGAAGACACGGCCGACCACGTCGTCGTCTGCGAGTACACCCCGCACGGCGAGGCGCTGGTCGAGGAACTGGAGACCAGCGACCAGGAGTACGTCGTCGTGGAGTCCGACGAGGAGGTCGCCGCGGAACTGTACGAGGACGACCTCTCCGTGATCCACGGCGACCCCGAGTCGACGGAGACGCTCCGGCGCGCGAACGCCGACGCGGCGACCGCCGTCGTCGCCGACGCCGACGACGAGCGCAACGCGAGCATCGTCCTCTCCGCGCGGGAGGTCTCGCCGAACGCGCGGGTCGTCACCCTCCTCGAAGACCGGGCGAACGAGCCGTACCACCGCCTCGCCGGGGCCGACACGGTGCTCTCGCCCGAGCGGATCCTCGGCGGGAGCCTGGCGGACAAGATCACGGGGTCCATCGACGCCCCGGACGTGGTCGGCGACGACTTCGAGATCGCCGAGCTCACCGTCCAGCGGGACAGCGCCGTCGCGGGCCAGCGCCTGAAAGAGAGCGGAATCCGGGAGGGGACCGGAGTGAACGTCGTCGGGATCTGGGAGCGCGGCGAGTTCCGGAGCCCGCCGTCGCCCGACACGGTCCTGTCGGGGGGGACGGTGCTTTTGGCCGCCGGGCGGGTGCGGAGCCTCGAAGCGCTCCGCCGACTCACGCGGTCGAAGAAGCGCCGGCCCGCCCGGTCGAACGTGGTCGTCCTCGGCAGGGGAGAGGTCGGGTCGACCGTCGTCGACGAACTGGCGGCCGCCGACGTGGACGCGACGGTCGTCGACCTACGGGAGATGCCGGCGGTCGACGTGGTCGGCGACGCGACCGAGCGGAGCACGCTCCGGGAGGCCGGCGTCCCGGACGCGACGACCGTCGTCCTCGCCCTCGGGAGCGACACGGCGACGACGTTCGCCACGCTCGTCGTCGACGAACTGAACCCGGACGCGGAGATCGTCTGCCGCGCGGCCGAGGGCGAGAGCGTCCCCAAACTGTACCGCGCCGGCGCGGACTACGTGCTCGCGCTGTCGCGGGTGAGCGGCCGGATGCTCGCCTCGACGGTGCTCGACGAGGACATCATCTCGCTCGACACGCAGGTCGAGGTCGTCCGGGCGCCCGTGCCGGCGCTGGCCGGGTCGACGCTACGGTCCGCGAACGTCCGCGAGCGCACCGGCTGTACGGTGGTCGCGGTCGAGCGCGAGGGCGAGATGATCACCGACCTCGGCCCGGAGTTCAGGTTTCGCGCCGGCGACGAGGCGATCGTCGCCGGCAGGGACGCGGACGTCAACGAGTTCACCGCGCTGACCTCGGGCGACGACTGACTCGGGGATGGCGGGTGACGAAAGCAGAGCGGCCGAGAGGACCGAACCGGCTCAGGCCGCCGCGCGCGCCGAGTCGCCGAGCAGGCGGCGCGCGGTGACGACGACCCATCCGCCGAAGGCGAGCGCGCCGGCGTACTCCGCCGCCGCGAACCACCGCGGTGCGACCGATCCGACCCACGTGGCCCACGCGAGGACGTGGGCGTTCGCGAGCCACACCGTCGCCAGCCCCCGCCGGACGCGACCGGCGAGCGCCTCGCCGGTGCCCCACACCCACAGGAACAGCGTCGCCCCGACGTAGTGCGTGACGGCGACGACGCCGTGGCCCGCCTTCGGCAGGTGGAACACCCCGACCATCGCCATCGCCGCCACCGTGACGAGAAAGAGGCCGACCCCGACCCGCTGAACGAGGTTTCCGGCGTCCGCGAGCAGCGCGTACGCGAAGGGGACCCCGAGCGCGCCGGCCGCGATCAGCACGCCGTTGAACAGCCAGTACGTCCCCGTCCCGGGCCGACCCATGTCCGAGAGGGCGGCACCGGCCCAAGTGAACGACGACGAGACGAGCGTCGCCACGAGGATGCCGCCGAGCGCCAGCGCGGCCGAGGCGAGGCCCGTCGCCGCCGCGATCCGTCGAGTTTCTGTCACGGGTCCAACCTACCGCTCGACCGGTAAATACGTTCGGCCGCCGCGAAAGAATTTTGCGGCGGTGCCGGGAAATCATATCTATGTCCGGGATCGTCTTTTTCGCGGCGGAGCGGCCGTCGGCGGTCGTCTCGTTCTACACCGACGAGGTCGGCGCGACGGTGTGGCTCGAACAGGAAGGCTGTACCATCCTCCGACACGGTAACTTCCTGTTCGGGTTCTGCGAGGGCGACGTCGCGGAGACCTGCGGGACCGTCACCTTCTACTACGACGACCGAGACGCCGTCGACGAGATGCACGACCGCCTCGCCGACCGTGCGCGCGGGCCGCCGCGGGAGAACGAGGAGTACGACATCTACCAGTTCTTCGCCGACGACCCCGAGGGTCGGACCGTCGAGTTCCAGACGTTCCTGCATCCGACGCCGGAAGTCTGAGGCGATTTTGGCAAACCTAAAAACTCAAGTACGAGCGTCGGAAAGCGGGGGTAATGAGCGAGAACGCGGACGAGAACGCGGCCGGCGCCGGGTCGGACGCGTACACGTTCGACGACGTGAGCGTCGTGATGGGGACGTACAACGAGGCCGAGGCCATCAGGACGGTGCTCTCGGACATCGACGAGGTGACGGACGGCCGGGCCGAGGTGGTCTGCGTCGACGGGTCCAGCGACGAGACGCCCGAGATAGCGCGCGACCACGGCGCGACGGTGATCCGGCAGGCCCCGCAGGGGTACGGCGTCGCCGTGCGCGAGGCCGTCCTGACGCCGGACCGCCCGGTCGTCGTGACGACGGACTGCGACGACACGTACCCGATGGAGCAACTCCCGGAGTTCCTCGACCTGATCAACGAGGGATACGACGTGGTGAGCGGCGACCGGCTCTACCACGGGGCCGACGCGATGCCGGACCTCAACCGGCACGGCAACCGGGCGTTCGCCCTGCTGGCGAGCGTGCTGATGGGCCGTCGCGTCCACGACACGACGACGGGGATGCGCGCGTACCGCCGCGAGGTCGTCGAGCGCATCGAGTGGACCGAGAACACTGGCCTCTCCGCTGAGCTGCTCATTCGGCCGCTGATGCGCGGCTACGACGTGGTAGAGGTCCCTATCGACTACCGGGAACGCAAGGGCCAGACGAAGCTCGACCCCTTCGCCGGCGGCGCGGCCATCGCGAAGTCCATCGCCAAGGTCTGTCTCGAAGAGCGGTTCCGCTGACCGCCGTCCGCTCCTCCCGGTTCACTCCCGCGCGGTGAGCGTGCTGTTCATCCACGCCCCGCTGACGCGCGTCTCCGGTCGGTCCGGGAGGTAGGTCCCCTCGCGTCCGCAGTCGAGAACGAGGTTGCAGACGGAGCGCTCCGGGGGCCACACGACCTCCACCGAGTCGTTTTTCGCCCGCACGGTCACCTCCTCGCGGTAGGTGACCGACGCCCCGCCGCGCTGGACCATCGTCACCGACAGGGTGACGTCCTCGGCCCCGGAGAGGGGCACGGACCGGTTCCCGACCACTCGCGTCAGGTTCTCGCCGACGACAGTCACGCCCTCCGGCGTCACCCGCCAGTCGACGGCGATCCGGTCGCCCGGGTCGCCCTCGTACGCGAACTCGGCTGCGGTCCCGTTCGCTTCGACCCGCACCGTCACCGACCCGGTGTCCCGAATGACGCCGGTACGGGTCCGGACCTCGAACGCGGCCGCTTCGCGGCGGTCGAGGCGCTCCAGTTTCGGGGTCACCCGCTCGTCCGGGGCCGGCGTCCACTCGCCCTGGTAGGTGTACCGGTAGAGCGTCCGGTTCGGGTAGGCGTCGAGGACGGCGAAGTCGTCCGCGGCGTCGCGGTCCATCGCGTACACGACCGGCCCGTCGAAGCCGGGGTCGTTCCGGAGCACCTGGAACGGGTGGTTGAGCCACTCGCCGTACGGCGTCGGGACGAACACCAGCCCGTTCTCGAAGTCGGCCGCCTCGACGGGGGCGTACGCCGCCTCGTACTTCTCGGTGTGGGCGGCGTTGCGTTCGACCGGCGGTTCGACCGCAGCGCGCTCTGCGACTCCGACGACGGGGAGCGTTACGACGAGCGCGAGCAGCAGGGCGACCCGGGCACCGCGCGGGTCGAACTGCGCCGCCGCGGCCGCCCGGAACCGGTCCCACCCCGCCACCGCGGCGCTCGCGGCGAACGCGGATAGGGGGAGCAGGAGATCGAAGTGATAGAACGGTCCGAGCACCGATATCAGGCCGTCGGTCGGGTCCGCGAACGTGGCGAGGACGTTGTAGTTCCCCCAGAAGGCGACGTTGCCGGCGATCACCGAGACGATCAGGCCGGCGAGCACGGCCCGGAGTTCGCGGTCCGGGAGCGGGTCGCCGCCCGGCTCGCCGGCCGCAGCGCGGGCGTCACGGCGGCGCAGGCCGACGAGGAAGCGGGCGACGCCCGCGGCCGCCAGCAGCGTTCCGACGGGGCCGGCCACCGTCCAGCGCGTGCCGAAGTGCCACAGCACCCACGCGTTCGCCCGGAGCGCGAGCGCCGGGGTGTATCGCAGGTCGTGGCTCAGTATCCGCCGGTAGCCGAAGCCCAGACCGTCGAGCGGGGCAAACGCCTTGTAGGGGAAGAGCAGCGGCGACCCTGTCACCGCGGCGTTGTACGCGAGGGTCGCACCCACGAACGTCAGACCGCCGGCGGCGACGACGGCGTATCGGCCGAACCACGCCCGGAACTCGTTCCGGTCCCGGCGGCCCGCGCGCCAGAGCGTCAGGCAGGCGTGGAGAATGAACGGCGTCGCGAACAGCACGGCGGTGTACGGGCGGGCGAAGAAGGCGAGCCCGACCGCGACGCCCGCCGCGGCGGCGTAGCGTCGGCTCCCGCGGCGCACTGCGCGGACGTACGCCAGCGCGAACGCCCAGTTGAACAGGGCAGCGGGCGCGTACGAGAGAAACGCCGAGGAGGTGAGCAGGAACAGTGGGGCGCCGACGAGCGCGACGGCGGCGACGACGCCCGTCCGTCGGTCGAACGCCTCCGCGGTGACGGCGTAACAGAGCGCCGCGTTGCCGGCGGCGACCGCGGCGAGCGCGACGCGGAACTCGCCGGTCACTGCCTTCGCGACGGCGAAGACGGCCGCGGGGACTGGCGTGTACTTCGGGTAGAGGCGGCCGCCGTCGTCGACGAAGAACCAGGGGCGGACGGCGTCGGGGACGGCGGGGTAGAGGTTCAACTGCCCCGCGAGCAGCATCTGGGCCTGCTGGAGATAGACGCCCTCGTCGTGGTTGTTGGAGTGGTACGGAAAGAGGTCGACGGCGAGGAAGAAGACGACCGCGCCGGCGAGCGCGGCGACGAGCGCGGCGACGTGCGTCGCGGTGACGCGCTCGCGGAGGGCGGCCGCGGACATCAGCGCTGCGACGCGGGGAACCAGGCGAGGTCGTGGTCGGCGTCCAGATCGACCGCCACGCGCGTCCCGACGTCGACCTGGTCGGTGTGGTTGTGCATGCACTCCAGCACGTCGCCGTTGTCCAGTTCGACGCGGTAGAGGACGGTCGGCCCGAGGTAGCGGCGGTGGGTCACCACGCCGTCGACCGCCGCCCCGTTCGCCGGCTCCGCGCAGAGGTCGTCGGGACGGACGAGCACGTCGAGTTTCGTCCCTTCGTACTCCTCTGCGAGCCCGTGGATGCGGTCGCGGTCGAGCGTCCCCAGCCCGGTCTCGACGTCGTCGCCGCTGACGTAGCCGGAGAGGAAGCTCGCGTGGCCGAGGAAGCCGGCGACGAAGCGTGACTCGGGGTGCTGGAACACCTGCTCGGGCCGGTCGACCTGCTCGATGCGGCCGTCGTTCATCACCGCCACGCGGTCGCTGATCGAGAGCGCCTCCTCCTGGTCGTGGGTGACGGAGATGGCGGTGACGCCCGCCTCCTTGATGATCGCCCGCACCTCCTCGCGCATCTCGACGCGGAGGTCGACGTCGAGGTTGGAGAACGGCTCGTCGAGCAGCAGCATCTCGGGTTCGGGCGCGAGCGAGCGCGCCAGCGCGACGCGCTGTTGCTGGCCGCCCGAAAGCTCGTCGGGGCGGCTCTCGCGGTGGGCGTCGAGGCCCACGAGGTCCAGCATCTCGTCGACGCGGGCGTCGCGCTCGTCTTCCGGCCGGTCCTTGAGGCCGAACGCGATGTTCTCCTCGGCGGTCATGTGGGGAAACAGTGCGAACTCCTGGAAGACGACGCCGACGCCGCGGCGCTCGGGCGCGACGAAGTCGCCGCGGCCGGCGACGGCCGCCCCGTCGAGCGACACCGTGCCGGCGTCGGGGCGTTCGAGGCCGGCGATCAGCCGGAGCGTCGTCGTCTTCCCGCACCCCGAGGGGCCCAACAGCGTCAGGATCTCGCCGTCGGCCACCGACAGCGAGAGGTCGTCGATGACCCGCTCGTCCCCGTAGGTCTTGGAGACGCCGTCGAGTTCCAGCACCGTCTCGTCGGTCGCCGGGTCGGGACGACTCGACCGGGATCCGTCCGTCGGGTGCAGCGTGCTATTTGACATCGTACCCCTCCTGTGAGATGATCACGAAGATGGAGAGCGCCGAGATGGCGACGAGCACCAGCGCGGGCACCGCGGCGTCGCCGTAGTAGCCGTCCTCTTGCATCTGCCAGATGTACGTGACGAGGGTCTTATAACCGGACGGACTCAGCATCAGCGTTGCCGGTAACTCCTTCATCGTCGTGAGGAAGACGAGCGCCGCCCCGCCGAGCAGGCCCGGCGCGGCGAGCGGGAGCGTCACGGCACGGAACGCACCGATCGAGCTCCGGCCCAGCGTGCGGGCCGCCTCCGGGAGCGCGGGGTTGACCTGCAGGAACGAGGCCCGCGTCGACCCCACGGACTGGGGCAGGAAGCGGACCACGTACGCGAAGATCAAAAGCGGGAGCGTCAGGTAGAGGCTCGGCGCGACGTTGATCCCGACGAACACCAGCGCGAGCCCCATCACGACGCCCGGCACGGCGTAGCCGACGTAGGTGATCCGCTCGAACAGGTCGCCCAGCCGCGTGCTGTGTCGGGCCGACAGGTAGGCGACGGGAAGGCCGGCGAGAGTGGCGACGAGCGCCGCGGCGAGCGAGACGTCGACGGAGTTGGCGACGTACTCCAGTTCGAACGGAACGCCGCTGCCCGTCGCGCCGCCCCGGACGAGCCACAGCAGGAGCGTCCCGATGGGGACGGCCAGCGCGAGACCGACCACCAGCGCGGGGAACGCGAGCGCCGGCCACTTCCAGCGGCCGAGGCGCATCCGCCCGGAGGAGTGCGCGCTCCCGCCGCTCCCGTGGAGTGTGTCATCTCCGCGGATCTGGGACTCGACGGCGAGGATCAGCACCGTCACCGCGAGCAGCTGGATCGACAGCACGGCGGCGAACTCGGGGCTGGTGGCCCACCGGGTGTAGATGATCCGGGTGAACACGGAGTAGCGCATGATCTGGGGCGTCCCGAAGTCCGACAGCGTGTACAGCGCGGTGAGCAGGGCGCCCGCGGCCACCGCGGGACGGATCTGTGGGACGACGACCCGCTTGAACGCCTCCCAACGGGTGTGTTTCAGGGTGCGGGCGGCGTCGACGAGGCTGGTGTCGAGCGTCTTCAGCGACGCCCGCGACGTGATGTACACGTACGGGTAAGTGTACAGCGTCAGCACGAGCACCGTTCCCTCCAGCCCGTAGATGCCGGGCAGTTCCTCCACGCCGAGCGGGGCGAGCAGGGACTGCACCTCGCCGTTCGGCGAGAACACCGAGACGAACGCGAACGCGCCGATGTAACTCGGAATGACGAGCGGCAGCATCACCGCGACGGTCCAGAACCGCCTGAACGGCAGGTCGGTCCGGACCGTGAGGTAGGCGAGCGGGACGGAGATGAGCACCGACGCGACCGTCACGCTGGTGACGAGCACGACGCTGTTGACGAGCACCTGCAGGGTGAGCGGGTCGAACAGCAGCGAGACCGGCTCCGCGACGCCGGTGCGGAACGCGGTCTCGATCAGCCAGAACAGCGGCAGCACGGAACCGGCGGCGACCGCGCCGCTCAGGAAGGTGAGACCGACGGGGTACGATCGGGGCTCGTCCCCGGCGTCGGTCGACTCGCCCGTCGCGGTCGTTCCCGGTTCTGCGGCCATGTCAGGTCAGACGTCGAGGCCGGCGTCGCGCATCAGTTCGAGCGTCGGGCCTAAGTCCGACAGCTGGGTCAGGTCGAGGTCCGGCGGGTTCAGCTCGTCCACGGTCGGCAGCTCGCCCACCGGCTCGACCTCGGGGATCAGCGGGTACTCGAAGGTCGTCGTCGCGAAGTACTCCTGTGCCTCTGCCGAGAGGAGGTGGCGGACGAAGTTCGCGGCGAGCTCCGACTGGTCCGTCGAGCTGACGACCGCCGCGCCGGCGACGTTGAAGATGGCGCCGGCGTCGCCCTCGGTGAAGGCCGTGGCGATCGGCGGGTCGTCGCGGTTGTCGACGACCCGCTGGATGTAGTAGTGGTTCGTGAAGCCCGCGCCGAGCTCGCCGTCGGCGATGCGCCGGGCGACGGTGAACTCGTCGGAGTACGCCTCGACGCCCTGGTCGATCATCCCCTCCAGCCACGCCTTCGTCTCCTCGTCGCCGTTGAGGATCCGCATCGCGGTGACGAACGCCTGGAAGGAGCCGTACGACGGGGCCCAGCCCATGACGTCCTGGAACTGGTCCGCGTCGGGGAACGCGGAGATGTCGCTCGGGACGTCGTCCTCCGAGAACTGGTTCGTGTTGTACGGGACGGTCCGCGCGCGACCGGACGTGCCGACCCACTGGTTCTCGTCGTCGCGGTAGGCGCCGTCGACCATCGTCGCCACGTCGTCGGGGAGCGTGGCCGCCAGGCCCTCGTCCGCGAGGACGCCGAGCGACCCGGCGTTGACGGAGAAGAAGACGTCCGCCGGACTCGTGTCGCCCTCCTCGGTGATCTGGTTCACGAGGTCCGTCGAGCTGTTGTACCGCGGTTCGATCGTGAAGTCGTCGTAGAGGTCCTCGATGTGGGAGACGAGTTCCCCGACCAGCGGTTCGCCGCGGCCGGAGTAGAGGGTGAGGGTACCGCTCAGATCGGGCATCTCCGACATGGGGGTGCCGCCCGGGGCGTCGCGGCCCTCGCGGCCGGAGCCGATGAGGCCCGGTCCCTCGTCGCCGTCGCTGTCGCCGCCGTCACCGTTGACTGCGTCGAGAAGCGCGCTACACCCGGCGACCGACGCCATCCCGGCCGCGCCCGCGGCGGCGAGGAAGCGGCGCCGATTCGACGATCGCCGATCGGATCCGTCGTCTTCGCTCATACGTAGATTTAGGCCTCCCTAAAACATTTATAGCTACCGATTCGTCGGCGTCTCAGTCGTCGGCGGCGGCCGGCGCGCGGGGACGGACCTCCAGACCGTCGAGTGCGTCGAGGCAGTCGAGCCAGTCGCGCATGTACTCGCCGACGTAGGTGAAGAAGTCGCCGTTGTTGTACTGGTCCCAGTCGCCCTCGGCCAGCGCTGTCGCCATCGCGTCGAACGCCTCCGCGTAGGAGGTTGCACCGTCGCCCGCCTCGTCGATCACGCGCCAGAGGTGCTCGTTCAGTTCGAGGCCCGGGACCTCGTTGTTCAGGTCGTCGAACGTCGACCGCGGCGCCTTGTTGTGCTCGCACAGCGGCGCGCCGTTGTAGATGCGCTTGCCGAGGAGGTCGCAGGCGCGCTTGAGGAAGACGCCGCTCCAGATGTCGTCGAACCGGCCGACGTCCCACGGGTTCTCGTCCATCGGGCACTGGTAGAACGCCGGGATCACCTCGCGGCGGAAGGCGAGGTTCATCGAGCAGACGGTGAGGTAGTTGCCCCGCTCGGCGACGAAGTCGGTCCCGTAGTCTTCCGCGCCCGTGCGCGTCTGGGCCTGCCCCTGCAGGTCGCCGTCCATCAGGATGCGCACGGCGTCGAGGTCGGGGACGTTCGTCCACAGTCCCTGCGAGGCGACGACCTCGCCGCGCTCCACGGTGGCGCTGTCCGTCTCGACGGTCTCGTCCATCGCGGAGTAGGGATACCCGCGCGGGTAGAGGCCGTGCTCGTCGAAGTTCTGGTAGAGGACGTTCACCCAGTTCTCGTCGGACGAGACGGACTCGATCTCGCCCTCGAACGCGAGGTTCGCCATGTGCCGGCCGAAGAAGTCGTAGTCCTCGTGGGGGAGCGTGTCGTCGTCGATGAAGAAGCCGTAGTCGAAATCGCCGTCCCACATGTACAGCAGGCCGAAGCTCGTCTCGGCGTGGCTCGCCGCGGGCACGACGTGGGAGTACTCCGAGACGCCGCGGTCCTCGTACCACTCCTCGCGGCGGGAGCCGTCGAACACCTCGCCCGAGACGCCCTCCTCGTCGAGCATCGCCCGCATCTCCTCGGTGTCGCAGAAGTCCTCCGTAACGAGGAGAACGTGCAGGCGGTCGAGGTCGAACCCGTGTTCGCGGGCGTTGTCGAAGTACGCCCGCATGCACTCGTACTCGCGGATGGTCGGAACGATAACGCAGATGTCGCCGCTCATTCGTTACCGCCCACTCTTTAGGGGAGCCTAAAATATCTGCCTATCTCGAACTGCGGTGTTCGAGGGACCGTCACCGGCCCGTCGCGGGCGAGCGCAGCCCGACGGTCGGGCGGTAACTGACGGTGTCCGCGGTCGGCGAACGACGCGTTATCGGTCGGTCGCCGGCGGGTGCTCCTCCTCGGGGAGGTCGTCGATGAGGACGACGGCTTCGCCCTCGATGACGGTCCGGTCCTGGTCCTCGTCGGAGATAACCGTCGAGAGGCGGAACTGGTCGTCGCCGAGGTCCTCGATGACCTCGACCTCCGCCGCGATCCGGTCGCCGATGGTGACCGGACCCGTGAACTCCAGATCCTGCGAGAGGTAGATGGTGAGGCCGGGGAGCCGCGCGAGCGCCGCGCTGATGAGCCCCGAGACGAGCGTGCCGTGGGCGATCCGGCCGCCGAACCGGGTCGTCTCGGCGAACTCGTCGTCGAGGTGGAGGCGGTTCGTGTCCCCGCTCACGCGCGCGAAGTCGCGAACGTCGTCGTCGTCGAGCACCTTCGAGAAGCGGACGGTGTCGCCGACGGCGATGTCCTCTGATCGCTCCACCGATCGCTCGAACTCCCAGTCGGACTCCTCGTACGCGACCGAGGGGATCGAGGGCAGTTCCCGCTGATCCTCTTCGTCTCCGTCTTCGTGGTCGAACGCGGAGAGGGCAGCGGTGTTGGCCGCGGCGGCGCTCTTGAAGAACGACCCGGTCATCCGCGCCCAGGCGTTCGTCATGGCCGACAGCGGCGTTGTGAGTTCCTGAGACTGTTTGCTCATTGTCGTCCCCCGGTAGGCTCTATGCTGTTAAGTGTCCTGTGGCCAGATAATTTGGATCCCGTCGGCGGTGAAACGACTGGTCTTTCGAGCGCGTCCATACCCTATCGATCCGCCTTCTACTCCTTCAAACCACTTGTTGGTGTGTAATGGTAAGAGATGGTTTTCAGCGGAACGCTTATGGTGTCTCCCGACCTACTGACTGTTGATGACGGAGGACGACGACGACCGGACCGGGATGCCGTGGTCGCCAGCAGCGTTCGCACAGCAGATGCAACAGGCGAGCGAGCAGGCGGTGGAGTCGCAGCAGGAACTGTTCGAGCAGTTCCTCTCGGCCAACGCCGGCGGGCTGGACGCCATGACCGACCTCAGCCAGATGAGCATGGGCACGGCGACGTTCAAGACCCGTGTCCAGAGCAGCGGACGGATAAGCATCCCCGACGCCGAGCGCGAAGCCCTCGACATCCAGGAGGGCGACATCGTGCAGACAGTCGTCGTCCCCGTGAAACGCAACAGAAGTGATAACAATGACTGACACCAACCCCATCCAGACCGCATTCGAGTTCCAGCGCACCGCCGTCGAACAGACCCAGCAGGCGACCCACGACGCCGTCGAGGCCCAGAAGGCCCTCGTCCAGACGCTCGCCAACAGCGTCGAGCCCGTCGCGGCCCTGCAGGCCCAGACCAACGACGTGAGCCAGCAGGCCGCCCACGCCTACCTCGACGCCGTCGAGTCCTCGCTCCCCGAGGACGCCGCCGACTTCGACGAACTGCGTCAGGCCGTCGACGACGGCTTCGAGTCCGTCGACGACGTGCAGGCCGACGCCTGGGAGTCGTTCGGCGAGATGCTCGACGAGAGCGTCGCCGCCTTCGACGAGGCCGCCGACAACTACACCGACGCCGTCGACACCACGTTCGACACGTTCCTCAACGCACACGAGCAGGTCGAGGACAGCGTCGAGCAGGTCGCCGAGAACGCCGAGGACGTCGCCGAAGACGTCGCGGCCAACTGAGGCCACACCTTTTCACCTTCGACCACGTTCTTTCAATACAATAATGGCAGACTCGTTCAACCCTGACGACGCGGCGCAGAACTGGAACAGCTTCGTAGAACAGATGAACAAGCAGTTCATGGACGCCTTCGAGCAGAACGTCGAGGCCCAGGCGGAGTTCGTCGAGTCCTGGACAGAGACGCTCGAGGCGAACGCGGACGACCAGGAGCTCACCGAGGGCGTCAAAGGCTACGCCCGCGCCTACGAGGCGTGGATGGACGCCGCCCAGCAGATGGTCGAGCGCGTGAACGACTCGATGGAGGGTGAGGACGTCGAGGTCGAGGAGTTCCGCGACATCTGGCTCAACACCGCCAACGAGGCGTTCAAGGAGGCGATGAGCACGACGGCGTTCGCCGCGGCGACCGGCGAGTCCGTCCAACAGGCGCTCGACCTCCGACAGCAGGCCGGCGAGGCCTCCGAGTCCACGCTCAGCGAACTCGGCTTCGCCACCGAGGGCCAGATCGTCGAGGTCGGCGAGCGCCTCGTCGAACTGGAGCGCCGCCAGCACGCCGTCGAACAGAAGCTCGACCGCATCGTAGAGGAACTCGAAGAATGAACCCGTACGCCGACGCCATCGACCTCCAGCGACAGGCCTGGGAGAACGCAACCGAACTCGTCGAGAAGACGGGCGCGGCGCCGGACGCCGCCGACACCGTCGCGGACGTCGACGTCGGCCAGACGCCGAAAGAGGTCGTCTACGAGGAGAACAAGCTCCAGCTCTACCACTACGAGTCCAAGACGGAGGAGCAACACGACGTCCCGATCCTCATCGTCTACGCGCTGATCAACCGGCCGTACATCTTGGACCTCCAGCCCGACCGCTCGGTCGTCCAGACGCTGCTGGAGAACGGGTTCGACGTGTACATGATCGACTGGAACGAGCCGTCGAAGCTCGACGCCTCGCTCACGCTCGACGACTACGTCAACCGCTACATCGACAACTGCGTCGACGAGGTGCGCGAGCGATCCGGCCAGGACTCGATCAACATCCTGGGCTACTGCATGGGCGGCACGATGAGCGTGATGTACGCCGCGCTCCACCGCGAGAAGGTCCGCAACCTCGCGCTGATGGCCGCCGGCCTCTGCTTCGCCGGCGACGGCGGCGTGCTCGAACTCTGGGGCGCCGACGAGTACTACGACCCCGAGAAGGTCGCGGAGACGTTCGACAACGTCCCCGCCGAGTTCCTGGACCTCGGGTTCGCGCTGATGGACCCCATCGCCAACGGCGTGACGAAGTACGTCCGCCTCTACGAGAACATCGAGGACGAGGACTTCGTCCAGAACTTCGCGCGCATGGAGGAGTGGCTGGGCGACGGCATCGACGTCGCCGGCCAGACGTACGTGGAGTTCCTCCGCGACGTCTACCAGGAGAACAAGCTCTACGAGAACGAACTGGAGCTGAACGGCAAGCGCGTCGACCTCGACAACATCGACATGCCGATCCTCCAGATCGTCGCGGAGTACGACCACCTCATCCCGCCGGAGGCCTCCAAGCCGTTCAACGACGTCATCCCGAGCGACGACGTGACGACGATGGAGTTCCCCACCGGCCACATCGGGATGTCCGTCTCCTCCAGTTCCCACGCGGAGCTGTGGCCCGACGTCTGCGAGTGGTTCGAGGAGCGCTCGCAGGTCGAAGCGGACGCCGACGAGGACCAGGGGCCGGGCGAGTCCCGCTCCGACGAGGAGATCGAGGAGATGGCCGAGACGGACATCCAGGAAGAACCCGCGGAGCCGGGCGAGATGCACGTCGACGAGGAGACCGTCGAGGAACTCGTCGACGAGACGGACGACGAGACGACCGAGGCCGAGGCGACGACCGAACCGGAGGAGCCGGACGCCGCCCTCGCCGAGGACGTCGACGCGGACGAGAGCGAGGCCGAAGTCGTCGCCGAGGAAGGGACGGACGTCGAGTCGACCGCGACCCTGCAGGACATCGAGGGCGTCGGCCCGTCCTACGAGGAGGAACTCCGCGGCGCCGGTATCGAGAGCGTCGCCGACCTCGCCGCGGCGGACGCCGCCGCCCTCGGCACCGACGCGGACGTGCCGGCCAGCCGCCTCGAAGACTGGATCGAGCAGGCCCGCGAACTGCTCGACGAGGAGTGACGGCGCGGGGCGCCGCGGCGACACCCTTACACGACCTCCCTGACTGGGGGAATCCTTATACGGCGACTGCTTGATTGTGTACCTAGCGACAGGAACGGCGGGCGCTCGATCCGAAACGCTCGGTCGTTCGCCGTCCCTGTACCGGCTCCAACCATGAAAATGGACGACCGCACCTGTTTGATCACGGGATCGGGGAGGGGTATCGGCCGCGGCATCGCGGAACATCTCGGTCAGGAGGGGGCGAACGTCGTCGTCAACTACCGGTCGTCTGAGTCGTCCGCGCTGGAGGCCGTCGAGACGATAGAGGAGTCCGGCGGACACGCCATCGCCGCGCAGGCCGACGTCACCGATCGGGACGACGTCGACGCGATGCGCGAGACGATCCACGAGGAGTTCGGCCCGCTCGACGTCCTCGTGAACAACGCCGGGATCACGAAGGACACTCGCTTCACCAAGATGACCCGCGACGAGTGGGATCAGGTGATGAACGTCAACCTCGGGGGGACGTTCAACTGCACGCAGGCGTTCTACGACGACATCTGGAACGCCGACGAGGGCCGCCTGATCAACATCTCCAGCATCGTCGGCAAGCAGGGCAACTTCGGGCAGGCCAACTACGCCACCGCGAAGAGCGGCCTGTTCGGCTTCACCCGCACCATGGCGCTCGAACTCGCCAACGGCGGGTCGACCGCGAACTGCGTCGCGCCCGGGTTCACGCGAACGGACATGCTGGAGACCGTGCCCGACAAGGTCCAGGAGAAGATCGTCGCGGAGATCCCGCTCGGTCGCTTCGCGGAGATCGAGGACATCGCCGCGACCGTCCGCTTCCTCGCCAGCGAGGAGTCGTCGTACATCACCGGCGAGGTGCTGGACGTCAACGGCGGGATGGATCTGTAACAACGACCCATTTTTCGCCTCGGGTCGCCTTCAGTGACCGCTCACGGCAAAAAGCTCGGCCGAAAACGCCGCTCGCTCACTCGCTCCGCTCGTTTGCTCGCGGCTGCATCACTCGTTCGCAGGCCTGCCCTTCCCCGAGTCCCGCGCCGCTCGCCGCGATTGCTCGCGCCGCGCTCGGCCGTTTCTCGAATCCCGTACTGGAACGCCTACCTCCATCACCAGTCTATAAATTACTCCCCGGTGAGCGTTCACCCATGGAACGCGTAGCAATCATGGGCGCGTCGATGACCCAGTTCGGGCAGCGCGACGCGTGGGTCGAGGAGCTACTCGCCCAGGCCGGCGACGAGTGCCTCCGGGCGGCGGACGTCGACCCGGACGAGTTGGACCACCTGTACGTGTCGAACATGGCGAGCGGCGAGTTCGAGGGCCAGACGGGGATCATGAACGCCCTGGCGCACGACCTCGGCGCCATGCCGGTGTACACCCAGCGCATCGACCAGACGAGTTCGAGCGGCGGCGCGGGGGTCTACGCAGCGTGGCAGTCGGTCGCCAGCGGCGCCAGCGACATGACGATGCTGGTCGGGGCGGAGAAGATGACGCACAAGTCCACCGCGGAGTCGACGGACATCATCGCCTCGATCACCCACGACGTCGAGTACAAGGTCGGCGTCACCCTCCCGAGTTTCGCCGGGATGACGGCGCGACACTACCTGGAGAAGTACGACGCGCCCCGGGAGTCGCTGGCGAAGGTCGCGAGGAAGAACCACAGGAACGGCGTCGATAACCCTCACGCGCAGTTCCAGAAGGAGGTCGACCTGGAGACGATCCTGGAGTCGCCGATCATCGCCGACCCGCTCCGGCTCTACGACTTCTGTCCCATCACGGACGGGAGCGCCGCGCTCCTGCTCTGTCCGGAGTCCGTCGCGGAGGAGTACACCGACGACTACTCGGTCATCACCGGCGTCGCCGGCGCGACCGACACCCACGTCGTCCACGAGCGCGACGACCCGACGACGATGGGCGGCGTCGTGGAGAGCGGGAAGGAGGCCTACGAGATGGCCGGGGTCGGCCCGGAGGACGTCGACGTCGCGGAACTGCACGACATGTTCACCATCCTCGAGTTCCTCCAGATGGAGGGGCTCGGCTTCGCGGAGCCGGGCGAGGCGTGGAAGGCCGTCGAGGAGGGGAAGACGGAGATGGACGGCGAACTCCCCGTCAACACCTCCGGCGGCCTCAAGTCCAAGGGCCACCCGCTCGGCGCGAGCGGCGTCGCGCAGGTGTACGAGATACACAAGCAGATGATCGGCGACGCGGGCCCGCGGCAGGTCGAGGCAGACGTGGGTCTCGCCTGCAACGTCGGCGGGTTCGGTAACTGCGTCATCACCACTATCCTGGAGGAAGCATGAGTTTCGACGCACACCGCTGTCCGAACGGCCACGTAACGTACCCGGGCCATCCCCGCTGTCCGGAGTGCGGAGAGGCACAGACCGAGACTATCGACATCAGCGACGAGACCGGCGAGGTCGTCACGTGGACGAAAAGCACCGCGACCCCGCCCGGCGTCCGGGAACCGAACACGATGGCGATCGTCGAGTTCGAGGTCGACGGCGAACCCGTCCGCGCGCTCGGACAGGTGACTACCGACGACGTGGAGACCGGCGACGAGGTCGAACCCGTCTACGTCGACGAACTCCGGGAGCCCGGCGCGGGGATTCGGAATCCGGAGAGCCAGGAGTGGGACGGGTATCGCTTCGACCCCGTCCAGTGAGCGCGCCGGCGCGAACTACGGGGTCGAAGCGAATGAGAGGTCCCGTCCAGTGAGCGCGCCGGCGCGAACTACGGGGTCGAAGCGAAGGAGCGATCCGAACTGAGTGCCGTTTTATCGGCTCTCCGCGGATCGAAGCGAACGGTCTCCGCGGACCGAGGCGAAAACGGTCGCAGTGAACGAGGCCGCAGGAAACGTCAGCCCCGGGCTACCGGGAGATCCGTCGTCTCACTCCTCGTCGCCGTCGTCACCGGTCCCATCGCTGCCTTCGTCGCCCCCCTCGTCGCCCTCGCGGTACTGATCGCGAAGCGAGTCCAGTTCGGCGTCGACATCCACTTTCACCCCGTCGTCGATCCCCTCGGCGTCGTCGCTCTCGTCGTCACCCTCGTACTCGTCGAGCGTGTGTTCCTGCTCCGTCGACTCCTGGAGGCGGCGGTCTATCTCGCGGCGGAGTTCGCGGGCGTCCTCGAGCACGGGGCGTGCGGGGGAATCCTCGGGGAGTTCGCCGTTCTCGAACGCGGTCTGGAGGTCTTCGAGGGCGCTGTCGACGCGCTGGAGGGTCGTGCGGCTCACGTCGGTCGCCCGGTCTCGGGCGTCCGCGGCCCTGTCTCGCGCGTCGCCGCCGCGCTGGCTGACCTCCTGGCCCTTCCGGGCCAGACGGAGGCCGCGCTGGAGCGCTTCGAGGATGCGGATGTTCGCCTCCAGAACGGCGACGATGGCGGGGATGGCGGCCTCGTCGGCGAACCGCAGTACCTCGTTCGGCCGGGGCGGTCGCGGGAGACCGAGGGGGCCGCGCCGGGGTCCGACGTCGCCGCGGAGGTCCCGCAGCGCGTCCGCGAGGTCGTCGGCGGCGCGGGCGAGGTCGTCGTCGGGCGTCGCGTCGCTCATACCCCCGGGTTCGGCGGGCAGTCCCAAAAACCGACTGGTCGCCCCGATCTCCTCCGATCCGAAGAGTTCAAACCTATTCCGGCCGTAACGTTATCCACGTAAACCAGTTTACGAGTTGCCGTTCAATCCTCGTATCACTGCGACGAATCGGCAATTCGATGAAAAATTTGAGCCACAATCTTTATTATATCCTGCACACGAACTATTGAAAGAATGCACACTGAGCACGGCGGGGGCGTTCCCGAGGGGACGACGTTCTCTCAGGAACTCGCGGCGCTGAAACGAGAGGGGAGTAACATCCTTGTGGTGGGGACCGCGACGGACGACGCCCACGTGCTCGCCTGCCGTCGCCTGCTCGGTCAGTCGCAAGACGATCCGCGGCGACGGCTGTTCGTGTTCACCGACGGCCACAGCGCCTGCGAGCGCCTCCCCGAGAACGGCTGCGGTCCCGTCCGGATCGTTCGGCAGGGCGACGAGGCGGCGTTCGCCGACCGCCCGGACGTCTCCGAAGCCGTCGTCGACAGCCGGATGCTGAGCGCGCTCGGCACGGAGATAATCGCCGGCGTCAACGAGTTCGAGGACGAGGTAGACGGGTTCGACCCCGCCGAGCTCCGCGTCTGCGTCGACTCGGTTGCACCGCTTCTCGAGGAGCATCCGCCCGAGAACGTGTTCCGTCTGCTCCACATGGTGACCTCCCGCATCCGGCAGGCGTCGGGCATGGGGCATTTCCACCTCGACGTCGGCAAGGATTCCGACGCCGTTCACCTGCTGGAGCCGCTGTTCGACGCCGTCGTCGAGGTCCGCGAGCAGGGCGGGAACGTCGAACATCGCTGGCACCTCCGCGACCAGGAGGTATCGAGCGGCTGGATCGACCTCTGACTGCCTGACCGACTGGATCCGCAGCTCCGGACGCTGCTCTACGCTCAGGAACCCTCACGGTGCCGCGATCCCGGGACGCGTCGCTGGCGGGCGTTAAAATACTGTGTTCTGTTGCCGATACCGTTGCGGTTTCGCCTTACAGGCGTTCGAGGTTCGTCGCGCGCGGGCCCTTGTCGGCCTGCTCGATGTCGAACTCGACTTCCTGACCTTCCTCCAGGTCGGGGCCGCCGACGTCCTCCATGTGGAAGAACACGTCTTCGTCTGCGTCCTCAGTGTCGATGAAACCGTAACCGCCAGTGTCGTTGAAGAAATCGACCGTACCTTTCGCCATTGCATCTCGATAGAGAAGGCGCTCACTTATAATACTTTCCTGCGGATCGGAGGTGAGCGCGAGCGGCCGGAGGCAGGAGGTTCATTATCCCCGGGCGTGACGGGAAAAGCGATCGAATGACCGAGAGCCAGCACGTCACCGTCGGCGAGCACCGGTCGGCGGGCGACGACAGCGACGGCGACCCCGTCACCCTGCCGGTGGTGCAACTCCTCACCGGCCGCGGGTTCGTCACCGGCAAGTCGGGGTCGGGGAAGTCGAACACGGCGAGCGTCATCGGCGAGGAACTGCTCGAAGCGGGCTACCCGCTGCTGATCGTCGACACCGACGGGGAGTACTACGGCCTGAAGGAGGAGTACGAGCTGCTGCACGCGGGCGCCGACGAGGAGTGCGACATCCAGATCGGCGCGGAGCACGCCGAGAAGATCGCCACGCTCGCGCTGGAGGAGAACGTCCCCGTCATCCTCGACGTCTCCGGCTACCTCGACGAGAACGAGGCCTCGGAGCTCATCCGCGAGACGGCGCGGCACCTGTTCACCAAGGAGAAGAAGCTGAAGAAGCCGTTCCTGCTGGTCGTCGAGGAGGTCCACGAGTACATCCCCGAGGGCGGCGGCCTCGGCGAGACGGGCCAGATGCTCATCAAGATCGGCAAGCGGGGGCGCAAGCACGGCCTCGGCATCCTCGGCATCAGCCAGCGCCCCGCGGACGTCAAGAAGGACTTCATCACGCAGGCTAACTGGCTCGTCTGGCACCGCCTCACCTGGGAGAACGACACGAAGGTCGTCGGCCGCATCGTCGACAAGGAGTACGGCGAGATGGTGTCGGACCTGGGCGACGGCGAGGCGTTCCTCCAGACCGACTGGACGGAGGCGGACGTGCGCCGCATCCAGTTCCGCCGGAAGCGGACGTTCGACGCCGGCGCAACGCCCGGCCTCGACGACTTCGAGCGCCCGGAGCTGAAGTCGGTCAGCGACACGCTGGTCGGGGACCTCCAGGACATCACCGAACAGCAGGAGCAGGAGCGCAACCGCGTGGCAGAACTGGAGTCGGAGCTCGAACGCAAGGAGGAGCGCATCGCCGAGCTGAAAAGCGAGCTGGAGTCGGCCCGCGACGTCTCCGCGGCGGCCCGGAAGATGGCGAACGCCCTCCGGCACGGCGACGTGGCCGCCGAGGACGACACCCAGCAGACGCAGCTGCCGACCGAAGAGACCGACGACCGCCAGCGCAAGCGGATCGAGCGACTGGAAGCCGACCTGGAGGCAACCCGCGAGCGGATCGAGGAGCTGGAGGCCGAGAACGAGCGCCTGCGCGACGAGAACGAGCGGTTGGCCGAGCAGGCCGAGAACTCCGAGAACCCGGAAGTCGAGACCCTGGAGGAGCGCGTCGACGAACTGGAGACGGCGCTCGCCCAGAAGGAGATCAAGCTGGAGCAGTACCGGGAGTACGCACAGGAGCAGTGGGCGTCCGACGGCGCGTCGGAGGCCGGCGCGCCGGACCGAACGGCCTCCAGCACGGAAGACGACGCCCGGACGAGCGCGGACGGCGGTAGCGGCGCGGCGGCGCGCGGTACCGGGGCGAGTGGAGACGCCCCGGTAGTCAGCGACGGGAACGGCGCCGAGGACGGGCGCGCCACCGCAGACGACATGGCGCTGCTCCGGTCCGACCCCGTCCAGCGCCGCATCGCGCTCGCCCGCAGGGACTCGCTGTGCAACGAGGAGTACGCGTGGGACGTCCTGACGCTCCTGGCCAGCGAGGGGCCGCTCCGGCCCCGGCAGATCGAACCGCGGGTCGACGCGCCGATGGAGTCGGTTCGGAGCCTGCTGACCGAACTCCGGACGGACTCGCTCGTCGCCCGCGACGACGACGGGGCGTACGATTTCGACCGTCGTCGGCTCCGCCGCATCCGCGACGACGAGGCGTGACCGGGGAAAACGCTTTGCCCGCGACGCCCCTTCACCGTCGCATGGACGCCGATCCCGACGCCGTGCGCGAGCGCGCGACGGTGACGCACCTCGAACCGCCGCTGCTGGACATCGAGGAGGAGATGTGGTCCGCGGAGGACCCGGAAACCGGCTGCGTCGGCTACGGGCGGGTCGAGGCGGAGGCGGTCGGCAATCTCGTCGCCGTCGTCGCCGAACGCGCGGGCGAGTCCGAGGTCGGGTACGTCAAGCTCCCCGGCGAGGTCGTCGAGCGGACGTGGCGCGGGGAGCGCGACGGCGTCGTCTCGAAGCTGTCGGACCTCTTCTGACCGTTTCGACTCGAAAGGCTTGTACCGCCGAGCGGCGCTCGATCAGGTATGTCGCTGTTGTCGGCGCTGACGACGGCTATCTTGCCGGTTCTCTCCGTGGCGGGCGTCGGGTTTCTCCTCGGTCGGTACCGCGAAGTAGACGTGGATCCCCTCGCGGTCGTCACGCTGTACGTCCTCATGCCGGCGCTCGTCTTCCACAGCCTCGTCACGACGCCGATCTCGGGCGCGACCGCGGCGACCCTGTTCGCCGGCGTCGGCGCGTTCACCGCCGTCATGGTCGTCGCCTCGGAGGCCGTCGGGCGACTCGTCGGCGAGCAGTCGCCGACGCTCGGCTCGCTGGTCCTCTCTAGCACCTTCCCGAACGCGGGCAACTACGGCATCCCCCTGTCCGCCTTCGCGTTCGGCGCGATCGGCCGGAGCACGGCGGTGCTGTACATCGCCGCCCAGTCGGTGCTGATGTACACGCTCGGCGTCTACGTCGCCTCCCGCGGCGCGTCGACGTCCGCCCGCGACGCCGTGCTGACCGTGTTCAGGCTCCCGCTCGTCTACGCGGTCGTCCTCGCGGGCATCGCGCAACTGCTCGGCGTCGTCCCGCCGGCCGACTCCACCGTGATGCAGACGCTCAAGCTCACGGGCGACTCGTCGATCCCGGTCATGCTGCTCCTGCTCGGCATCCAGCTGGCGAACACGACCTACGGGACGGCCGTCATCCGCACCGCGCCCGCCGTCGCGTTGAA
Source organism: Halostella limicola (assembly GCF_003675875.1). Lineage (NCBI taxonomy): Archaea > Methanobacteriati > Methanobacteriota > Halobacteria > Halobacteriales > Natronoarchaeaceae > Halostella > Halostella limicola. The sequence goes on from NZ_RCDI01000003.1 coordinate 547,066, forward strand.
ACTGTTCGTCGCGCCGGTGGCCGCCCTCGGCGTCGCGCTCGCAGTGGGCCTCGACGGCCCGGTCGGCCGGGTGTTCGTCCTCGAGTGCGCGATGCCCGCCGCGGTGACGCCGCTGATGCTCACTGTCGAGTTCGGTGAGGGCGGCGGGGAGGTCTCCGCCGCCGAGTACGTGAGCACGGCGATCATGGTCTCGACGCTCGCAAGTGTGGTGACGCTCACCGCGCTCATCGCGGTGCTGAGGTCGGGGACGTTCCTCTGAGCGACAGCGTTCGGGAGACGCGATGCTGGTCGGGGAGGGTCCATCGAGAACTCGTCACTATCAGCCATTGTTCCGAGAAGCACTTAAACGGGCTTCGTCACGGCGCGACGTCTCGTTCAAACCCACGCTCGGCTCCTCGTCCTCACTGTCGTTCGGACAGAAGAGCCAGGGGTGGGATTTGAACCCACGAATTCTCGATTACAAGTCGAGTGCTTGAACCGCCCAAGCTCCCCTGGCGCGGGCGAGAGTTAGCGGTCACCCTTTGAGTGATTGTCGCTTTCATCCGCGAGCGACTTCTCCATCGTGACCCGGTGCACGTCGTACCCCTCGCGCCGGTAGAACCGGCGGGCGGCCGCGTTGTCCGCCAGGGCTTCGAGCGAGACGACGTCCGCGCCGGCGCTCGCGAGCGCGCGCTCCGCGGCGTCGAGCAGCGCCGCGCCGACGCCGGCGCCCCGCGCGTCGGGGCGGACGTAGAGGTTCTGGACGTGCCCTCGCCGCACGTCCTGTTCGTAGGAACTGCTCCCGGGTTCGAAGGTGACGAACCCGAGCAGGTCGCCGTCGTCGCGGGCGACGCGCGCGCAGTCGGTGACGATGGCCCGGGCGACGGTCTCCCGCACCGCCTCGCGGTTCCCCTCGGCGGCGAGGTGGGAGCCGTGCGCTCGCTGCTCGGTCGCGAGTGCCACCCACTGCTCGACGATGGCGTCCAGGTCGTCCGTCGTGGGTCGTTCGACGTCCATCGCGGTCGGTACGTGGAGAATCTGACAGCCGCGCTCAAAGGTCTTACCCCGGGATATCGCATCGGTCACACGGCGATCGGCGCGGCGAATTTCTGGTACGCCTGTCGAATCGCTCTAGGAAAAGTTATTATGAGTTGGGTGTGCCAAGGTGTCATGAGGAGTGTTGCCAAATGGGTGTATCAGAAACGTACGCGCGCGGTCGACGGTTCTTCGTCGAGCAACCGCTGGCGCTCGCCGTGGCGCTGGTGGGACTCTACATGGCCTGGTTCCTCGCCGAAGGACTGCTGGCCGGGCGCATACTGTTTTCCGACATAGCGTCCCTGGCATGGGACGGGCTGATGCGGGGCCTGATCGTCGGCCTCGCCGGTATCGGCCTCTCGATGACGTACAGCATTCTCAACTTCGCGAACTTCGCACACGGCGACTACATCACCATCGGCGCGTTCACCGGGATGGCCGTGTCGTACTTGGTGGCCGGCTTCGGCGATGCCGATGCCGGGTCGCTGTTGCTCGTGGGCTCCGGCGGCTCGGTGTACGGCGGCGCGCTCGGCGTCGGGATCGCGACGTCGCCGCTGGCGGTCGTCGGTGGACTCCTGATCGCGGGCGTCGCCACCGTCGCGCTGGCGCTGGTGATCGATCGCTTCGTCTACAAACCGATCCGCGACGAGGGCGGCATCACGCTGCTTATCACGAGCATCGGCGTCGCGTTCGCGCTCCGGTATCTCATCGTGTTCGTCTTCGGACCCGGCGTTCGCGGCACGACGGCTGCGGGACAGCAGCCGTCGATCAGCCTCCTGTTTATCGACGGGAGCGTCCGCGTCAACGCCCACGACGTGACGCTGCTCGTCGTGTCGGCCGCGCTGATGCTCGGCGTCCACCTGCTGCTCCAGCGGACGAAACTGGGCAAGGCGATGCGCGCGATGTCCGACAACGAGGACCTGGCGCGGATCACGGGCATCCCGACCGAGCGCGTCGTCAAGTCGACCTGGATCATCGGCGGAGGCCTCACCGGTGTCGCCGGCTACATGTTCGTCCTCTGGAAGGGGACCCTCGGCTTCAACGACGGCTGGCTCCTGCTCTTGCTCGTGTTCGCGGCTGTCATCATGGGCGGCATCGGGTCGATATACGGCGCTATCGCCGGCGGCATCGTCATCGGGATGACGGCGTCGCTCTCCATCATCTGGATCCCCTCCGAATTCGGGCGGGCGGCGGCGTTCGTCGTGATGATCCTCATCCTGCTGTTCAAACCGCAGGGGCTCTTTAGCGGGGGGACGACAGCATGACGGGGAGCGGTCTTCGCGCCCAGGCGAGAGACCTGCTGAACCGCGACGTTGGGCTCGTGCTGGCGGTGCTCGGCGGCATATATCTCGCGTACATCCTCGCCGGAGTCGCCTTCGGATTCGGCCTCCGCGGCCAGCTCAACTCGATAGCGAATCTCACCTTCTACGTCGCAGTGTTCGGCATGCTGGCGCTCGCGCTGAACCTCCACTGGGGGTACACCGGCCTGTTCAACATCGGCGTCATCGGGTTCATGGGGATCGGCGTCTACGTGACGGCGATCTTCGCCAAGCCGCCCGCGGCGCAGGGCGGGGCGGCGCAGGTCGGCGGGTTCGGCCTGCCGCTCGGCGTGGCTGCCGTCCTCGGCGTCCTCGGGGCCGCGCTGTTCGGCCTCCTCGTCGGTCTGCCGGCGCTGCGCCTCAGGGCGGACTACCTCGCGATCGTCACGATCGCGTTCTCGGAGATCATGCGGTTCACCTTCATGTCGGGCACGTTCCAGACGTTCGACGTGCCGGACACCGTCGATCTCACCGTCGCGGGGGTGACCCTGTTCAGCTACGACCCGGCCGCCGATACGGTCGGACTCGGCGGCGGACGGGGGCTCATCCTCAACTACGCGGATCCCCTGGAAGCGCTGTTGAAGACGCTGTTCCTCTGGGATCCCTACCTCGCGCTGGTGGATATCGTCGCCGTCGCGATCCCGAACAATCCCAAGCCAGTGGTCGACGGCCTCGTCTACGGACTGGTGCTGCTCGGCGTCGTCGGCCTCTACTACTGGCTGCTCACGTGGACCGGGGAGTCGCCGTTCGGGCGCGTCCTCAAGGCGATCCGCGAGGACGAGGACGTCGCGAACTCGCTCGGGAAAGACACCAACATGTTCAAGCTGAAGTCGTTCGTCCTCGGCTGCGCGCTGATGGGCTTTGCCGGGGTCCTCTGGTACGCCGGCCGCGGGAGCATCACGCCCCCGTCGTTCCGGCCCAACATCACGTTCTTCGTCTGGATCGCGCTGATCATCGGCGGCGCGGGGTCGAACACGGGAAGCGTCCTCGGCGGCGCTGTCTTCGCGGCGCTGCTGTACGAGGGGCCGCGGTACTTCAAGAACCTCGTCGAGGCGGCGGTTGACATCCCGGACGGCCCCGGGAGCTTCGGCCAGGCGATGGCTCCGCTGGGCGCCTCGCTCGACCCGGTGCCGTTCCTGGTGTACACGCTGAATAGCATCAGCCAACTCCGACTCGTGATCATGGGTCTCGTGCTGATCTGGCTGATGCACAACCGCCCCGAGGGGATGCTCGGTCACCGCAAGGAGATCGCCGCCAGCGTCGATCTCTCGCGCCCCGACCGCGGCGGGCCGGACGAGGACGTCGCGGTGGCCGACGGGGGTGAGCGGCGATGAGCGAAGTCACGGAGTCCCCAGACGAAGCGGCGGTCGAGGCCGACCGGTCCGCGGAGCGCGACCGATACCCCCTGCAGGTGCAGAACCTCCAGAAGACGTTCGGCGGCATCAACGCCGTCGACGACGTCTCGTTCCAGGTCGCGGAGGGGACGCTGACGGGACTGATCGGTCCGAACGGCGCCGGCAAGTCGACGACGTTCAACCTCATCACGGGGATGCACGACCCCGACCGGGGGACCGTACGGTTCAACGGACAGGACATCACCGGTCTCGCTCCCCACGAGATCGCGAACCGCGGGCTCGTCAGGACGTTCCAGATCGCCCGCGAACTGGAGGAGATGACCGTGCTTGAGAACATGATGCTCGCGCCGAAGGCCCAGCGCGGCGAGAAGCTCTGGCGGTCCCTCACTCCCGGCGTCCGCGACGACGTCAAGCGTCAGGAGCGGGAGCTGCTCGACCGCGTCTGGGAGGTGCTCGACTTCTTCGAGATCGATCACCTCGCGGAGGAGTACGCGGGGAACCTCTCGGGCGGCCAGCGGAAGCTGCTGGAGATGGCCCGCGCGCTGCTGACCGACCCCGACATGCTCCTGCTCGACGAGCCGTTCGCGGGCGTCAACCCGTCGCTCGAGAAGCGGCTGCTCGAACACGTCCACGAGCTCCGGAAGGACGGGTACACCTTCCTCATCGTCGAGCACGACATGGACCTCATCATGAACAACTGCGAGCGAGTGATCGTCATGCACCAGGGGAAGATACTGATGGAGGGAACGCCGGCGGAGGTCAAGTCGAGCGAGGACGTCATCGAGGCGTACCTCGGAGGTGAGGTCTGATGGCCCTGCTCGAAGTCCGTAACCTGGACGCCGGTTACGGCGACCTCCAGATCCTCTCCGACGTGGACTTAGACGTCGCGGAGGAGGAGTACGTCACCATCGTCGGCCCCAACGGTGCGGGCAAGTCCACGGTGATGAAGTCCGTCTTCGGCCTGACGAGCCACATGGGCGGCACTGTGACGTTCGCGGGCGAGGACATCACCGCCGCCCCGCCGGAGGACATCATCCACAAGGGGCTCGGCTACGTGCCGCAGAACGACAACGTGTTCGCGGCGCTCTCGGTCCAGGAGAACCTGGAGATGGGCGCGTACATCCTCGACGAGGTGCCCGAGGAGTCGCTTCGGATGGTGTACGACCGCTTCCCCATCCTCGAGGAGCGCAAGGACCAGAAGGCCGGCACGATGAGCGGCGGACAGCAGCAGATGCTCGCCATGGGGCGTGCCCTGATGCTCGACCCCGACCTCCTGTTGCTCGACGAACCGAGCGCCGGCCTCGCGCCGGACCTCGTCGACGAGATGTTCGACAAGGTCGACGAGATCAACGAGGCGGGCACCGCGATCCTCATGGTCGAGCAGAACGCCAAGGAGGCGCTCCGGCGCTGCGACCGCGGCTACGTGCTCGCGAACGGCGAGAACAAGTTCGTCGACAGCGGCACCGCGCTCCTGAACGACCAGGAGGTCCGCCAGGAGTTCCTCGGCGGGTAGCGTCCCTCTTCCGTCGAGGCCGTCTTTCGGTCGGCGCATCGTTGACGCGGACCGCGATCCGACCCGACGGTAGGAACCGTCGAACGAGGCGGCAAAAAACGTCGCTCGGCCGCGTTACTCCGACAGCGCCGACTCGATGACGGAGCTGTACGACGATTCGTTCTTGTTGAAGCTCACCTGGTTCAGCACCTCACCGTCGAACTGGTCCTGAAACACCTCGCTGAACCGCTCGGACAGCTGCTGGCCGTAGTCGTTGTTCACGTACAGCGTCGCGGCGGTTTCGGCTTCCAGCCGCTCGGCCGCGACCTGTGCCATGACGCGACCCTGAAGCAGGTCGCTCGGCGCGGTTCGGAAGATGTAGTCGTTGTCGTCGAGGTTCGTGACCGACAGCGCCGTGCTGGACGGCGAGCAGCCGACGACCTCGTTCGGGATGAACACCTCCTGCGAGACGGGGACGTTCACGCCGGAGGACGCGGAGCCACAGACTGCCGGGACGCCCGCGCTGACGAGCGACTCGGCGGCGCTGATACCCTGGTCCGGGGAGGTCTGCGTGTCCTCGAACTGGGCGTTGACCGTCAGGTCTATGTCGGCGTTGTTGACCTGCCTCGCCGGCAGTTCGGCGGCGTTGATCATCGGACCGCCGACGGAGGCGAGGTCGCCGGTCTCGGGCAGGAGGATGCCGACGAGGACCTCGCGGCCGAGACCGCCCGGTGACTCGTCGGCGCTCGGACCGGCGCCGTCCGGGTTCTCGCCCTCGAAGGTCTGGGTCTCGATGGTGTTTATCGACTCGGAGTCGGCCCCCTCGAACTCCCAGATGGAGTACGCCGCGGACGCCGGGTCCCCGGCCTCGTTGAAGTTCGTCGAACTGGACGCACCCTGGTAGTTGACGTTCTCACCGTTGGCGACGGCTTCGACGGCCTGGACGAACTCGCCGGGGCCGTACTCCTCGCCGTCGGGGTTGGCGATGCGGCGCATCTGCTCTTTGACCGCCGGTCCGCTGTTCTCCCCCGCCGCGACGTTTGCGAGGATGAGGATGGCGACCGAGTCGTACGACTGTGAGGTGAACACGCCCGGGCTCTCGTCGTACTGGTCCTGATACAGGTCGTTGAACGCCTGCTGGTTCGGACCGCCGGCGGCCGGTGCCGTCCCGGTGACGTTGGCCATGTCGTTACCGACCTGGCCGGGCATCGACCCGTCGCGAAGCCCGTCAGGAACGATGATGTCCTCGGAACCGTCGGACTCGCTGTAGTAATCCCGGAATAGCTGGATGCCGCTCTGGGGGTACCCGATGACGTTCAGGAGGTCGGGGCCGCCGCCGCCACCGCCGCCGCCGCCGCCACCGTTCTCGCTGCCGATGCAGCCGGCGACGCCGATCGTACCCGCTACTCCGATCCCTCTAAGGATGTCACGCCTTCCCACGTTATGTGACATACAGAGTCATATTCAACGCTGTCTTATAAGTGTGACTGCTGTAGCGACCCTCCCCACCGGCGCGGCCGGGGTCAGACTTCCCGGCACTCGGTACAGACCAGCTGACCGTTGTACTCCCGGAGCGTGTCCGCCAGCGCGCCGCAGGTCTCGCAGACGCTCTGGTCGGAGTACTCCTCGCCGTTCGACCCGGCCGCGATGCGGCTGTCATGCTGGTTCTCGGCCGACGAGGTGGCCCGCGTCGGGTCCTCCGGGCGGCGGAACGACGCCGCGGCGGCGATGACGTCGCGCTCGCTCAGGACGCCGACGATCTCCCCGTTTTCCGTCGCCACGAGTCGGCGGACGTTCTCCCGCGACATCTTCCCGGCCGCGGTCCGGAGCGCCTGGTTCGGCGAGACGGTGAGGACGGGTTCGGACATCACGGAGGCCACGGTCAGCTCGCCGGGGGTCGCCTCGTCGGCGACGACGCCGAGGACGTCCCACTCCGTGAGGATGCCGACGGGGTCGCTCCCCCGGAGAACGACCACGAACCCCGTCTCCTCCTCGCGCATCAGTTCGACGACGTCGAGGACGGTGTCCGATTCGCTGACGCCGACGTACTCTCTGGTCATCACGTCTCGAATCGTCACGTCGCTCTCCATATGCGAACTGTTACCACGACCGGTCTAAAATCTACCCCCGCTACCTTTATGCGATTCTGCGTCGAAGTTCCGCGATCGAAGGCGATTCGGGGCGGAGCGGCGCCACGCCGCGGACGGCGTCGCGGGGGACTACTGGCGGCAGTGCTGGGGACGTCAGGTCACGGAGAAAGGAGCGTCGGGGAGCGATCAGGCCGGGTTCTTGCCGGGGTCGTCGCCCTTCGGGTGGTACTCCCAGAAGCCGCCGGCGCGCATCGCGCGGCCGACGCCCTTGTGGAACGAGACGATGTCCTCGAACTCGTCTTCCTCGACGTGTTCGAAGACGTCCGCGACGCTGACGACGCGGCGGTGGTTCAGGCGGAGCGGTTCGTCGGCGTGTTCCTCGACGAACTCGTCGACGTCGAGCGGGAAGTCCTCCTCGTCGTCGAGTTTCTTCGCGAGGATGGCCATCCCGTACTTCCGCATCCCTTCGCTGCCCTTCTCGTCGTCGGGGTCGTGCGGCCAGTCCATACGGTGGTGTGTGAACGGGCGGCGCAAAAGGATTTCCATACCGACGGTCGCGCCCCCCCGGCGGCGCTTGCCCCGTCGGCGACTCACCGCTCAGCCCCGCCGCTCAGTCGTCGCCCGGCGTCGAGGTCCGCCGGAGGATCTCGTCGCGGTGCTCGTCGAGCAGCGGCGCGCGACCGTCGGGCGCCGGCGGCGTCTCGGTCATCTTGATCGGCGACCCGGCGACGGTGACCCGCTCGTCGGCGCCGGGCTGCTCCACGTCGACGAGCATCTCCCGGTCGCGGACGTGCGGGTCCGCGAAGATGTCGGCCGTGTTCTGCACGGGCGCGACCGGGATGCCGTCGAGGGCGTCGACGACCGCGTCGGTCGTCCGCTCGGCGGTCCACGCGGCGATCGTCTTACGGAGGTCGTCGCGGTTTCGCAGGCGACTGCCCGGGTCCGGGTAGTCGGCCGCCAGGTCCGGACGGTCCATCGACTCGCAGAGCGACTCCCAGTGGTTGTCCCCGAACGCCGCGACGACGACGTGACCGTCGGCCGTCTCGAAGGCGTTGTACGGAAACAGCGTCGGGTGGGAGTTGCCCTGCCGCGTCGGCGACTCCCCGGTGTAGGAGTACTGGTACACCGTCCGCTCGCACAGCGAGACGATGGCGTCGTACATCCCGGTGTCGACGAACTGCCCCTCGCCCGTGCGCTCGCGGTGGTGGACGGCGGCGAGGATCCCGACCGCGTTCAGCGCCGCGGTGAACAGGTCGCCGATGCCCGGCCCGACCTTCGTCGGCGGGCCGTCCTCCCGCCCGGTGATCTCCATGACGCCCCCGAGCGCCTGCGCGACGAGGTCGAACGAGGGCTGGCCCTGCCGGTGGGTCTCCCCCGTGCGCGGGTCACCGAAGCCGCGGATGGCGCTGTAGATTATCTCGGGATTCCGCTTCTTCAGCGTCTCGTAGCCCAGGTCGAACTTCTCCATCGTCCCCGCGCGGTAGTTCTCCACGACGACGTCCGCGCGCTCGACTAGATCGAGGAAGGCCTCGCGGTCCTCGTCCGCGCCGAGGTCGAGCTCCAGACTCCGCTTCCCGCGGTTGACGCTCTGGAAGTAGCCGCCGTAGGCCTCCTCCTCGGGGTCCTCGGCGAACGGCGGGTTCGACCGGATGAGGTCGCCGCCGGGCCGTTCGATCTTTACCACGTCCGCGCCCATGTCCGCGAGCAACATCGTGCAGTACGGTCCGGCGAGCACCTGCGTCAGGTCCAGCACGCGCAGGTCGTCGAGCGCTCCCATGTCCTCCCTTCTGACGGGGGGTGGGAAAAAACTTGGTTATAGATCGTTACCTTTGTGGTTCCTTCTCACACGCATATGAAAAGGCCATTAAGGAATATTATCATGAAAAACCATTAGGTTTAATGCTCCCCCGCTGGTCCGTGGTGGTACCGACATGGCCAAGACAGTCATCCTCGGCGTTATCGGGTCGGATGCCCACGTCGTCGGCATCACGATCCTCGAACAGACGTTGGACGCGGCCGGATTCGACGTCGTCAATCTCGGCGTTCAGACCTCCCAGGAGGAGTTCGTCAGCGCGGCGAACGCCCACGACGCCGAGGCTGTACTGGTCTCTTCGCTCTACGGGCACGCCGAGCAGGACTGCCGGGGGTTCCACGAGACCCTCGCGGAAGCCGAGGTCGACGCGCTCACCTACATCGGCGGCAACCTCGCGGTCGGGCAGGACGACTTCGAGGAGACGCGCGAGAAGTTCCGCCGCTTCGGCTTCGACCGGGTCTTCGACTCGGAGACCGACCCCGAGCAGGCCATCGCCGCCCTGCGACAGGACCTCGGTCACCGGACGTCGGAGACGGACGAGCGGGTCAGCGCGTAGCTCCTCATGATACGCGACGAACGCCTCCCCTCCGACGAGTTGCAACGCATCGACGAGCGCGTCCGGGGCGACTGGCCGACGGGCGACGACGTGGACTTCGAGGAAGCGGTCGCCTTCCACGAGTCGCTCCCGGAGAGCAAGCGGTTCGCCCACGTGCTGGAGACGGCCGACCGGCCGCTGCTCCAGCCGCGGGCCGGCGTGCCGCGCCTCGACGACCAGATCGAACTGCTCCGGCACCTCGAGCAACACGGCCTCGCCGACCTGCTGCCGACGACCATCGACTCGTACACGCGCGACAACGAGTACGAGAAGGCCCGGCAGGGCCTCGAAGAGGCGCGCGAGTCGGGCGAGGACACCCTCAACGGCTTTCCGGCGGTCAACCACGGCGTCGACGGCTGCCGCGAGCTGATCGAGGCGCTCGACCGACCGATCGAGGTCCGGCACGGCACGCCCGACGCTCGACTGCTCGCCGCGGTCACGTTCGCGGGCGGGTTCCAGAGCTTCGAGGGCGGCCCCGTCTCCTACAACATCCCGTACACGAAGGAGGACGACCTCGAGACGACCATCGAGCACTGGCAGTACGTCGACCGCCTCGCCGGCGCGTACACCGAGCGCGGCGTCCGGATCAACCGCGAGCCGTTCGGCCCCCTGACCGGGACGCTCGTCCCGCCGTGCATCGCCATCGCGGTGATGCTCGTCGAGGGCCTGCTCGCCGCGACCCAGGGCGTCCGCTCGCTCACGCTCGGCTACGGGCAGGTCGGCAACGTCGTCCAGGACGTCGCCGCCCTCCGCGCGCTGAAGGACCTCGGCAACGAGTACCTCCCGGACGAGGTCACCGTCACCACGGTCTTCCACGAGTGGATGGGCGGCTTCCCGCCGGACGAGGCCCGCGCAAACGGCGTCATCAGCCTCGGCGGCGCGACGGCGGCCATCGCCCAGCCCGACAAGGTCATCACGAAATCCCCCCAGGAGTTCCAGGGCGTTCCCACCAAGGAGGCGAACGCCGCGGGGCTCCGCACGACGCGACAGCTGATCGACATGCTCATCGAGCAGGACATCGACATCGACGGCATCGACGAGGAACAGGAACTGATCGAGCGCGCCACGCGCGACCTGATGGACGCGGTGTTTCGTCACGGCGACGGCGACGTCGCCCGCGGGGTCATCCGCGCGTTCGAGTCGGGCGCGCTGGACGTCCCCTTCGCCCCGAGCGACAGCGCGGCGGGGGACGTCCTCCCGGCGCGCGACGACGACGGCCGGGTCCGCATCTTCACGTTCGCGGACCTGAACGTCGACGAGGAGATAAAGGAGATCCACGGCGCGCGGCTCGACGACCGCGCGCGGACCGAGGACCGCGACCGCTCGTTCACGATGGTCGCGGACGACGTGGACGCGATAAGCGACGGGAAGCTCATCGGCCGCCCGGGAGGTGAGTCGGATGCGGATTGAGGCCGTCCGCGCCGTCCCCGGCGTCTCTGGGTTCTTCTTCGACGACCAGAAGGCAATCACGGAGGGCGCGACGCAGGACGGGTTCACCTACGAGGGCGACCCCGTCACGCCCGGGTTCGAGCGCATCCGCGAGGCCGGCGAGGCGCTCACGGTCGACCTCGAACTGTCCGACGGTACGGTTGTCAGCGGCGACTGCGCCGCGGTCCAGTACTCCGGCGCCGGCGGGCGCGACCCGCTGTTCCGCGCGGAGCGCTATGCCGACGCGATCGAGGGCCGCGTCGCCGACGCGCTGACCGGCCGGACGCCGACGGCGTTCGCCGAGAACGCGTCGGTCGTCGAGGACCTCCCGCCGGTCGAGAGCGGCGGCGACCGCCTGCACACGGCCCTCAGGTACGGCGTCTCGCAGGCGCTGCTCGCCGCGGCGGCCCACGCGCGAAAGACGACCCGGACCGAGGTGCTGGCGTCGGCGCTCGGGACGACGCCCGCCGACCGCCCGGTCCCGGTGTTCGGCCAGTCCGGCGACACCCGCTACGAGAACGCCGAGAAGATGCTCGTCAAGGGCGTCCCCGTCCTCCCGCACGGACTGTTCAACAGCACGGAGAAGATCGGCGAGGACGGCGAGAAGCTGGTCGAGTACCTCGACTGGCTGTCGACCCGCGCCGGCGAACTCGGCCCCGAGAGCTACGCGCCGCGGTTCCACGTCGACGTGTACGGCACCTTCGGGCAGGCGTTCGGTCCGCCGTACGACCGCGCGGAATTGGCCGACTACTTCGCCGACCTGCGCGAGGCGGCAGCGCCGTACCCCGTGCAGGTCGAGGGGCCGATGGACGCGGGCGGCCGCGAGGAACAGATCCGCGAGATGGCGGAACTCCGCGACGGCCTCGCGGACGCCGGCGTCGACGTGGACATCGTGGCCGACGAGTGGTGCAACACCTTCGACGACGTGCAGGCGTTCGTCGACGCCGGCGCGGCCGATGTCGTGCAGGTGAAGACGCCGGACCTCGGCGGCATCCAGCGCTCCGGTGAGGCCGTCCGCTACTGCGAAGGGACCGACACCCGCGCCTACCTCGGCGGGACGTGCAACGAGACGGTGACCTCCGCCCGCGCCTGCGCGCACGTCGCCCTCGCGACGGACGCCGCACAGGTCCTCGCGAAGCCCGGCATGGGCTTCGACGAGGGGTTCATGGTCGTCACCAACGAGATGCGCCGGGCGCTCTCTCGCCGCGGCGGAGTGGGTCGGGAGGTGGCAGCCGATGACTAGCGAGAACGGAGCGTTAGCGACGTTCTCGGAATTGCGAGCGGGGAGTACAGCGACCCGCGAGCGAGGGAATCGCGGTACCGGAGGTGACCGCGAATGACTGAGTGGACGGACTCCGAGACGTTCGCCGCGGCCTTGGACCGGGCGGAGACGCTGGAGAAGGGCAACTACTTCGAGGCGTTCGCGGAGGGCGACACGCTCTCGCACGACGCAGGCCTCCGCCTGACCCGCCACGGCAACGACCAGTGGATGAGCCAGACGCTCAACCACGACCCGGCGTACTGGCGGACCGACGCCGCCCGCGAGCGCGGGTTCGAGGAGCCGCCGATCCACCCGGACTACCTCGTCGCCGCGACCATGGGGCCGAGCGTCGAGGACCTCAGCGAGAAGGGCGGCTACTTCCTCGGCCGCGACGACGTTACCATCCACGACCACGAGGTGTACCCCGGGACCGAACTCCGCGTGGAGTCGACCGTGCAGGCGACGCGCTCGTCGAGCTCCCGCCCGGACTACGGCATCGTCACGTGGGAGACCCGGGGGATCGACGCCGACGGCGGCGACGTTCTCCTCTCCTACGAGCGCACGAACATGATCCCGCGGCGCGAGCCGCTGGAGACGGACGGCGGGCAGACGACCGAGCGCGACGACGGGGACGGTGAGGGCGACGGCGACGAGGGCGCCGACGAAACCGACGACGCCCCCTCGCTCCCCGACGAACTGATCGCCCCCGACGGCCCCGCGTTCGCCGACTTCCGCCGGGCGCTGGACGAGGCCGAGGACCGCGACGCCGCCGTCGCGTACCGCCACGAGCGCGGGCGGACGATGGACGACACGCTCGTTTCCGGCCTCCCGCTGGCGACGCTCAACACCGCGAAACAGCACCACGACGCGAACTACATGGCGGACTCCCCCTCGGGAGACATCGTCACCTACGGCGACGTGACCCGCTCCATCGCGCTCGGCCACGCCCGCTCCGACGAGCGGACCCACCGCGAACTCGCCTACGCCGACGAGCGCTTCCACACGTTCGTCACGCCGGGCGACACCGTCTACGGGTTCACCCGCGTCCTCGACGCCGACGCCTCGGCCGACGGCGCGCCAGACGGAGGCGGGCGGATCCGCTTCCAGCACGTCGCGTTCAACCAGAACGACGAACCGGTGTACTCCGGGACCCGCACCGCGCTCGTCCGATAGCCGATCAGACCACAGCCACCACAGCTTCGACACCACCGATGACACGACTCAGCCGCACGTTCCAGACCGCACCGGCCGCCGTCCCGAAGGAGAACTCGGCGAAGTACCTCGACTCCGGCCTCCAGGCCGAGGGCTTCCAGGCCCCCGACTGGCTGGTCCCCGACCTCGAAGACGGGACCGCGCCGAACCAGAAGGAGGAGGCGCTTGCGAACACCGTCGACCGCCTCGCGGGCGGCACCGACTTCGGCGGCGAGATCTGGCCCCGCGTCCAGTGGGGCTACGACAGCGAGCGCGACCGCGACCGGGGCCGCGAGGAGATCGAGACCCTCGTCCGCGAGGTCGGCGACGAGATAGACGGCGTGGTCGTCCCGAAGGTCGGCCGCGTCGAGGACGTCGAGCGCGCGGCCACCGCCGTCGCCGAGGCCGAGCGCGAGTACGGTCGCCCCGACGGCTCGATCGAGTTCTCGGTCATCGTCGAGACCGCCCGCGCCAAGTCCGACCTCCGCGAGATATCGAAGCTCGGCGCGGGCTCCCGGCTCGCCGGCCTCGTGTTCGGCCCGGTCGACTACACGGCGGAGCTCGGGGCTCGCGCCATCGACGGCTCCCGACCCACCTGGGACGGCCTGCTCGCCGACCTCTCGAACGAGGCCAGCGCGAACGGCCTCGTCTCCGTCGGCGGCCCGTTCGACGACCTGTTCCGCGAGCGCGCCGGCGTCCGGTTCTACAACGGCGACGCCTACGCCAACCAGGTGGAGCGAGAGGCGAAGCTCGGCCTCGACGGGAGCTGGTCGCTGTACCCGAAACAGACCGCGCAGGCGAACCGCATTCACATGCCGACCGAGGCGGAGCTCCGCCGCGACGTGAGCAAGATAGAGCGCTTCGAGGCGGCGAAGTCGGAGGGAACCGGCGCCGTCACGCTCGACGGCCAGATGGTCGACGAGGCGACGTTCAAGAACTTCGCGAACACCGTCCGCACCGTGCACGAGATCGACGAGGTCCACCCGGCCCAGACCGCCGAGGCGTACGACGAGGACCTGCTCGAACGCGCGCTCGACCTGGACCCCGCGTGGTAATCAGGGCGGCTCGATCAGCTCGTCGGGGACGTCCGCGTCCAGCCCGTCGTGCTCGTCGCGCATCTCCTGAAGGTCGTCGTACAGCGACTGTGCGAGCACCGTGAGCATCTCGAAGCGGTCGCTCTCCGCCAGTTCCTCCTCGCTTTTCTCCTCGCGGAGGACGTCGAGCTTCGACTTCAGGCGCAGGTACTCGTTGAGGCGCGTGTCGTAGCTCGCCCGGACGAGCTGGCGCTTTACCACCTCGTGTAGTTCCTCCTCGGTCGCGGGTTTGACCACGTAGTCGTCGAACGGCATGTCGACGACGTCCATCGTCGGCTCAAGCGCGGTCACCATGACGACCTGGAGGTCGAACTCCCGCTCGCGAAGCTCGTCGAGCACGTCGTCGCCAGACTTGTCGGGCATCTGCCGGTCGAGCAGGACGACGTCGACGTTCTCGTCGGTCTCCGCGAGCGTCTCCTCGCCGCTGTAGGCCCGCCGAACCCGGTACCGGGATTCGAGATACCCCGCGTAGAGGTCCGTCACCTTCTCGTTGTCGTCGGCGACGATAACCGTCCCCTCGTCTCCGTCCCCCTCGCCGCTATCGGCCATTATTCCTCTGCAAGGACCCCGCGCCGAAATAGGTTTTCGGTCCTGTTCGAGAACTAGAACGATTCTCCGCGCCGAACGGCCGACCGCTCGGGCGGCGTCGAAAAGGCGCCGTCGGTGGGATTTGAACCCACATGGTGCGAAGCACCGCCGGTTCTCAAGACCGGCGGACGACCAGATTGTCCAACGACGGCTCATACTGTCGGTTGTCCCCGCGAGCCGCGATGCGCCACCTAGGGGTGGCGAACTGCGGCACGGACGTACAATCGACAGTATCACTTACAGTTCAGTGGTTGGGTGACTTCAATCTGACGTACGGCGACGCAGTATTCCCTTTCCCACGCGCCCGGGACCGTCGAACGGCTCCGCTTCGGGTGACCACAGCGACGACTGTAGCCTACACAAGGGCCTTATCCTCATCCCGACAGGTGACGGGTATGACTCCGCTCTCCCGACGAACTGCCCTCCGGATCGGCGGCGCGTCGCTCGCCGCCGCGGTCGCCGGCTGTCTCGGCCGTTCAGACGAGTCGGACCCGGCCGACGGATCGACTTCGCCGGACGACACCACGGACGCCTCGAACGGCGACGGCTCACTGGACGTCGAGATCAAACAGTACGACGGCGTCGACGGGACGCCCCGCTGGTACGACGAGACTAGCGCTCAACTGGTGGTGATTGACTCCGAGGAGCGCGCTCGTGCGGCCCTGGGAGCGCCGGTCGGTTCGGACGCGACCGGCGAGTTCGTCTCGGCGACGGACTTCGCGGAGTCCGTCCTGCTGTTCGTCGCGGCCGCCGCACCGAACGCCTGCTACGGCCGGATCGACGTGAGCGACGTCCGCGCCGACGGCGGCCGACTCGTCGGCTCCGCGGCCGCGGTCGACGAGAGCGACGGCGAGACGGCCTGCGCCGAGGTCGTCTCCTTCCCCGCCGCGCTGGTTCGGGTGACGTTCGACGGCGACCCCGTCACCGGCGCGTCGCTGTCGGTCACCGACGGCTGGGGCGAGACTGCCGACCTCGACGCGACCGCCGACGACTCCCTCGGGCCGGACCCTGAGGACCTCGCGGGGCACGTCCGCCCCGACGGCGACCCGGAACGGGTGCCGCCCGCGCTCGACTGCGACGACGACGAGTTCAGGCGTCACATCCAGCCCTTCGACGAGGAGGACCTCCAGTGGGGCGAGGCGACCGGCGACGACGGCGACCCACGGTTCGCGATGCGGGTCGACCGGACGGCGGTCGACCGCGGCGGCGAGGTTCGGGTGACGCTGACGAACGTCGCCGACGAGGTGCTGACCGTCGGCAACAGCGACAAGCACAGCCTGCAGGTGTACACGGACGCGGGGTGGCAGGACGTCCGCGGCGCGACCGGCGACCACCCGTTCGCGTACACCGACGAGGCGTACGAGCTCCCGCCCGGCGAGGGATTCGAGTGGAACCTCTCGATGACCAAGGACAGCGTCGTCGCGGACCACCAGATCGACCTGACGGTCTGTCCGGGCCTGCCCGCCGGTCGCTACCGGTTCGTCTTCTGGAACCCGACGGTGGCGGTCGCGTTCGACCTGCGAGAATGAGGCCGCACTCGCCGGTGACGCGACCGGCTACTCCCGCCGGACCGACGGCGTCCCGTCCGCCGCGTCGACGGTGAGCCCGAGGTCCGCGATGGCCGTCGCGGTGTGTTCGGGGATGATCCGGCCGGCGTGGGTCCGAGCGCGGACCAGCGAGACGACGCTCGCGAGGTCCCGCCCCGTCTCGACGACCGGGAGCTGCGGGAGGAAGTCCACGTCGCGGCCGGCGTCGACCCCGCGGTGGGTCAGCGTCTCCAGGGCCGGCGGGGCGTAGGCGTCCTCGAAGTCGACGGTGTCGGTGAAGCCCGCGTAGTACGTCCGGCCGCCGTCGCTCGGGCCGAGGACGACCTCGCTCCGGCGGAGCTTCATCGCCGCGTTGTCGACCTCCTTGCGCCCGAGGGTCGGCACCGCGGGCGAGACGACCGCGGCCGACTGCACCTCCTCGCGTTCCAGCAGGTGGGTGACCGTGTTGCCCGCGCGTGCGGAGAACGACGACCCGGCCTGCACCTCGAAGCGGACGCCGTCGGTCGACCCGAGCGCGTCGGCGACGACGGCGCGGAGCTGCGCCTCGGAGCTCTCCTCGGATTCGGGCAAGTCCCCGTCGTCGCGGTAGTTCACGAGCAGGTCCGCACCGCTTCCCGCGACGGCCGCGACCACGTCCTTCAGCATGGCCTCGTAGAGGTCGGTCGCCTCGCCGGCGGAGAGCGGCGAGGTGTCGGGGAGCCGTGGGAGGACGACGCCGTCGCGCGGCGGATCCGCCAGCACTGCGACAACTGTCATACACGCCACTCCGTGTTCCGTCCCTTTAGGGCCGCCGTTTTTGCCCCTCGCCCGCCTACCGGGACGCATGCGCTGGACGTCTCTGCTCGGTGGTATCGCGGCCGTACTGGTCGGGTTCGCGGCGGTCGCCGCGCCGCTTTACTTCTTCTCGGTCGGCGCGCAGGGTCGCTCGTACGCGTCGCTGGGGCTGGTCGCCGTCGCGGTCGCCGCCTTCGTCGCGCTCGGGTGGGCGGACCGCCACGACACGCCCTACTGGTGAGAGCGGGGCGCGCTATCTGCTCCGCCGGCCCTTCGTCTGCCGGTAGTCGCTCGCCATCAGCGCCGAGAAGTGCTCGACGAACGCCTGCGTCTGTTCCTCCGTCTGTTCGCCGGGGTCTATCATCGGCACGAGCTCGAAGCCGCGACCGCGGATCGTCGTCGCGTGGTCCTCGACGACGTCGAACTCCTCTGCCGGCGTCGTCGTGTACTCGACGGCGATCTCTTCGAGGGCGCGCTCGCCGACGGGGACGATGATCTCGGGGTTGATCATCCGGATCTCGGCGTTGAGGTAGGGCTCGCAGGTGACGACCTCCTCGTCCGTCGGCGGGCGCTCGGGGTGGCGACAGCGCGTGAGGTACGTGACGAAGGCGTTCTCCAGGTCCGGCTCGACGCTGTCGGCGGGGGAGGCACACAGCGCGAGTCGTCGGAGGATAGCGAGGAAGTTCTCGCTCCCCGGATCGCCGGTGAAGGGGACGCCCGTCTCGTCGGCCCCGGGACCGGGGCGCTCGCCCACGAAGACGAAGTCCGCGCCCACGTCGCCGTACCCGTGGACGACCTGGGTCCGGGACTCGCAGAGGGCGGGACAGTTCTCGCAGTCCTCGTCCATCCCGAAGGGGTTCGAGGTGTCCTGTTGGTGTGCGTCCACGCCTCCTCCGAGGTGGTCCAGCGTGAAAACGGCCGCGGTGCTTACCGGTCGAGGCCGCCCCGCTCCTTCACGTTCAGGATGTTCCGCACGTTGAGGTAGATCTCCTGCGGGTCCGTCTCCTCGTCCTCGTCGTAGAGGTCGCTGACGCGGTAGAGGATGGCGGCGATCTGCCTGCTCTCGGAGCTCTCCCCACGCACGTCGTCGGCGATCTCTCGCAGGGCCTCGACGCGCTCCTCGTCGGGTTCGAAGTCGCTCATACGCCCAGCTATCGCGCGACGGACTTGTAACGACTGCGAAGCGCTCCCGCCCGCGGCGACGTATCTCGCCGCCGAGAGGTCGGCCAACGCGTAATGGACTCGCCGTCGAAGGGCGGGTATGCGCATGGAGCTGCGGATCTGCAAGCAGTGCTACGAGGGAACTCACGGCAACCCGGAGAAGACGGCGGTGACCCGCGACATGGTGAACTGCGCGGAGCAGATCCGGGAGTACAAGGACCTCATCGGGCTCGACTCCCTGTACATCACGCGGGTCTCCGAGGGCGACCCCGGCGGGGAGGAGACCCTGCCCGCCGTCGTCGCGAGCATCGAGAACGACCAGATCGCGCTCTCCGACACCCAGCTGACGATGGAGGACGACCAGCAGAACATGCTGGTCTACCCCGAGCCGGAGGACATCCTCGAGGTGCTGACGCGGAACCTCGACCAGATCAGCGAGCAGACCCGCCAGGACGTCACCGTCGAACTCTCCGAGGAGGGGGCGCAGCTCGTCTCCTGACGGCTCGGCGGCGCTGACTCCCGTCGCCCCCGCTCACTCGACGACTGCGACCAGCGGGTCCTCTGCGGTCATCCGCGCGAGGACGACACGGGGGGCGTCGCAGCGGGCCAGCGTCTCGGCCGCGACCTCCCTCGCGACGGCCTCCAGTTCCCCGTCGTCGACCTTGTTCACGAGCGGGACCGCCGTCGCACCGTCGGGGACGCCCTTCATACCGCCGCGCTCGCTGGCGAGCACCGCGGCGACGGCCTCGGGCGTGACCTCGTCGCCGACGTCGATGCCGGCGATCGCGGCGACGCGCTCCGGTCGATGGACGAGGTCGTCCGTCAGCGGCTCCCCGACGACGTGCGCGCTGGCGACCGGAACGACGACGTCGCTGGCCGGCGGGACCTGCGGCTCGCGGTCGTTCGGTGCCTTGAGGTCTCTGGTGCGCGCGCCGTCGGCCTTCACGAGCACCGCATCCGCGACTCCCGGGGCGGCGATATCGTCGACGACCGCCGCGTCGTACCCGCGGTAGCGGTCCTCGCGCTCCCGCTCGGGGACGAGCCCCAGCGGCCAGTCGTCGGCCTCGCGGAGCGCGCTCGCGGGGTCGTCGGTCACCGTCACCGCGGCGACGTGCCGGTCGAAGATCGGGATCCGGACCGTCGCCGTCACGACGGCGCGGTCGATCCGCCCCGCGAGCGCGTACAGCGTCGTCTTCTTCCCGCCCGCGCCGACGACGCTGACGAGGGTGCTCCCGTCGCCCGGCGCGGCGCCGTCCGCGGCGAGCGCGCTCACGATGTCCATACCCTACCGTCGACCCGGCGGCCCAAAAACGCGGAGGCCTACTGCCGCCGGCGCTTGACGATGCCGACGTTGTTCGCGACGCGCTCGGTCATGTCGCGGAACGCCTGTCCCGTCTCGCTGTCCCCGTCGAGGACGACGGGCTCGCCCTCGTCGCCGCCGTGGCGGACCTCCGGGTCCAGCGGGATGGACCCGAGGAACGGCATCTGATGCTCCTCGGCGAAGCGCTCGCCTCCGCCCTCGCCGAAGATGGGGTGGTCGCTCCCGCAGTCGGGACACCTGAACGTCGCCATGTTCTCGGCGATGCCGAGCACGGGGGTGTCGTGCTTGCCGAACATCTCCAGGCCCTTGCGCGCGTCGTCGAGCGCGACCTCCTGGGGCGTCGTGACGATGACCGACCCCGCGATGGGAACGCTCTGGAGCAGGGTAAGCTGCGTGTCGCCGGTGCCCGGCGGCAGGTCGACGACCATGTAGTCGAGGTGCCCCCAGTCGACGTCCTCCCAGAGCTGGGTGAGGATCTTGTGGACCATCGGGCCGCGCCAGATGACGGGGTCGTCCTCGCCGACGAGGAAGGCCATGCTCATCAGCTTCATGCCGAACTGCTCGGGCGGGATGATCGTCTCGTCGGCGGTGGCCTGTGGCACCTCCTCGGCGTCGACCATCCGCGGGACGTTCGGCCCGTAGACGTCCGCGTCGAACAGGCCGACGCGCGCGCCCATCTGCGAGAGGCCGGCGGCGAGGTTGACGGCGACGGTGCTCTTGCCGACGCCGCCTTTCCCGCTCGCGACGGCGATGATGTTCTCGACGTTCGGGAGCACCTGCTCGTCGGCCGAGAGACCGCTGTCGACCTCCGCGGACAGGTCGGTCTCCAGCCCGGCGTCCGAGAGCACCTCGCGGACGCGCTCGGCGATCGCCGTCTCGTTCGGCGAGTACGGCGCGCCGAGCGCGAGCGAGACCCGCGCGGTCCCGTCCTCGACGGTCACGTCGTTGACGAGGTTCAGCGAAACGATGTCGTCTCCGAGGTCAGGGTCCTCGACGTCGCGCAGCAGGTCGAGAACGTCGTCTTCGTCCATGACCGAAGATACGTCGCGTCGCGTCGATAAGGGTTTTGACCGTTACTCCAGGTCGGTCCCCGAATCGACCGTCTCCGCCCGCGCGAGGCCGTCCCGCACCTCGTCGATCCGCACGGTGACGTGCTCGCCCCAGTTACTCTCCAGACGATGCCTCGAAGCGCTGGGCGGCGGCCTCGAACTCCTCGTACGTGTTCAGGTTCTCGAAGGTGTCGAGCGTCCCGACCTCCCGGATCTCGTCCTCGTCCACGACGACGTAGTCGAGGTCGAACAGGGGTGCGACGATCTTGCGCTCGCCCGCCGCGAGCGCCTCCTCGCAGGCGTCGGCCATCGCGTCCGCGCGGTAGACGGCCTGCGTCGTCTGGAACCACTGGTCGTCCAGTTGCGGAACGGCGGCGTCGCGCCCCGCCGCCCGGTCGAACAGGTAGTCGACGACGGCGGGCTCGACGAACGGCATGTCGCAGGCGACGACGGCGGCGTACTCCGCCTCCGCCGCCCGCAGGCCCGTCCTGATGCCCGCCACCGGCCCCTCGTCGGGGTCGGGGTCCTCGGCGAACGTCACGTCGCGGTCGTACTCCGCCATCGCCGCCCGGATCGCGTCGACCTGGTCGGCGCGGCAGTTGACGACGAGCTCGTCGACCACGCCGGCGATCCCGTCCGCGACCCGCCGGATCATCGGCGTCCCGGCGAGGTCGGCGACCGCCTTGTCCTCGTCGCCGAACCGCGTCGACCGCCCGCCAGCGACGATCACGCCGGCCCGGCGTCCTGTACCTTCCGCTGACTTTCCCGCTGAGCTACGATCACTCATTAGACGTTCCGTTCCGTTTTTGCTGATAGATGTCACACCGCGCGCCTGCAGGGCTTCTCCGTGTCGACCTTTCGGACGGCACCGTTAAGAGCGAACGGGTCCCCGAGCGCTGGCGCCGCGACTACGTCGGCGGGAAGGGACTCGGCGCGCGCTACCTGTACGAGGAGCTCGACCCGGGGGCGGACCCGCTCGGGCCCGAGAACGTCCTGCTGTTCATGCACGGCCCGCTCTCGGCCGCGCTGCCGGGCGAGCCCCGGTACGCGGCCGTCACGAAGTCGCCGCTGACCGGGACCTTCCTCGACTCCTACAGCGGCGGCGAGTTCGCCGAGCGGCTCCGCGGGGCGCTCGGCGACCACCTCGGCTTGCTCGTCACCGGCCGCGCCGAGGAACCGGTTCGGATCGAGATCGAGGACGGCGAGGCGACCGTCGAGCCGACCGATTCGTGGGGCGAGGACGCCGTGGCGACGTGCGAGGCCCATCCGGACGCCGCGGTGGCCTGCGTCGGCCCCGCCGGCGAGAACGCCGTCGAGTACGCGACCATCGCCTCGGACGAGGCGAACCACCACGCCGGCCGCGGCGGGGCGGGCGCGGTCATGGGAGCGAAGCGGCTCAAGGCGGTCGTCGTCCGCGGCGACCCGCCGGACGGGGACGACTTCGACGACCTGCGGGACCGCGCCGCGGCGGCCTACGGCGACGCCGAGGTCGGCCGCTGGCAGCGCGCCAGCGGTACGGTCGAGTCCGCGGAGTTCGCGAACGAGGTCGGCGTCCTCTCGACCCGCGGCTGGCAAGAGAGCGGGTTCGAGGGGACCGACGCCATCGGCGTCGAGGCGGTCCGCGACGCCGCCACGGGCCGGGAGAACGAGGACGCGGACGTGCCGGGCGGGTTCCGCGTCGACACCGACGACGGCGAGTACGTCCCCCGCGGGGCGAGCGCGATGTCGCTCGGCGCGGGGCTGGGCGTCGACGAGTTCGACGCCGTGGCGGCGCTCGGCGAGACCTGCGACCGCCTCGGCGTCGACGTCATCAGCGCCGGGAGCTCGGTGGCGTGGGCCGTCCGCGCGAGCGAGACCGGCGCGATAGACCGCGAGTTCTCGTTCGGCGACGCCGAGAGCGCCCGGACGCTCATCGAGGAGATCGCCGGCCGCGAGACGCCGCTGGGCGACGCGCTGGCCGACGGCGTCGACGCCGCGGCCGAGCGCTTCGGCGGGGGCGACCTCGTGCCGACCGTGAAGGCGATGGAGCTACCGGGGTACGACCCCCGCGGTTCCCGCGCGATGGCGCTCGCGTACGCCACCAGCGACCGCGGCGGCTGTCACCGCCGCGCCCGCCCCGTCGAGGAGGAGGTGTTCGGCGACTGGTCGGACGGCGACCGCGTCCGCGCCGTGATCGCCGAGCAGGACCGCCGGTCGCTGGTCTGGAGCCTCGTCGGCGACGACTTCGGCGGCGAGGTGCTCGACGACCTGGCCGCGGAGTGGTTCGCCGCCGTCGGGCAGGACCGCACGCCGGAGGGCCTCCGGACGGCCGGCGAGCGGATCTGGACGCTGGTCCGCCTGTTCAACGTCCGCGAGGGGTTCGACCGCGCGGACGACGAGCTGCCGCCCGTGCTGACCGAGTCGGTTGACGACGCCGACGGCATCGACCCGACGGCGTTCGACGACCTCCTGCGGCGCTACTACGCGGCCCGCAGCTGGGACCGCCGCGGCCGCCCGACGAGGGCGCTGTGTGACAGGCTCGGACTGCTCGACACCGTGGACGACGATACCCCCGTCGCGGACGCTCCCGCGACTCCCCCAGAGCAATGACCGAACGGATCGATCTGGACGATGTCGACGCCGGCGAACCGGACGACGGAGACGAGTCGAACGAGGGCGACTGGATCTGGCGCGACGAGGGCGACGATGACGCCCCCGTCTCGACGCAGTCGGCGGCGGACGCGCCGGTCGGCCCCTCGTCTGCCGGAGACGGCGCTGCCGACGACGGTAGCCCGTCATCGGACGAGGAGGATGCCCCGACGCCGTCGAAGCCCGCGTCGAGTGAAGGCGGGTCGGCCGATGCCTCCAACGCCGCCGACGCGAGCGGCGAGGCCCGGGTCCCCCACGTCCCGCGTGAATCGCACGGGAGTCCAGCGGGGATCCCCAAGGAGACCGGCGGGGCCGGCGCGGGATCCGGCTCGGGCGGTCAGGGGACCGAGGCGTCGAACGACGCGGGCGGCACTGGCGCCGAGCCGCCGGAATCGGCGGCGAGCGGCCCTCACGGGGGCGGCGTCGACGAGATGGCGACGGCGTTCACCTACGAGGCGCTGAAACGGCTCTCGAACCCCGCGGCCGCCGTCGCCGACGCGAAGCGCTGGTCGGACTGGATCGGTATCGTGGGGGACGTGCCCGCCCACGTCATCGGCACGTTCCAGCGCGAGCACGGCATCGACGCCGACTTCTTCAACGGGACCGGCACCGGGCCCGGCGAGCGGCTGGCCGGGATCGACGAACACTCGATGTTCTACTCCGAACGCATGGTCGTCGTCGGCGTCGCGGGCGAGGAGCCCATCGCCGAGGAAGCCGGCTGGGAGTTCGTCCCACTCGCCGACGCCGCGGCGAACGCCGGGTGGGACGCGGAGGCAGGTTCCGAAAGGGACTGAGACTGATACATCGAGGCGCGGAGGGGTTGGTCAACCGTTTTTGGCGTCGGCGTGGGAGTCACTAGCGCATGACCAACCGATACGCTGTCCGGCAGCATCCGGTCCTCACGGCGCTCGTGTTGCTGGTCGGGGCGTGGCTGTTCCTCACCGTCCTGAACGTGTTCACGTCGATGGGCGCGACCGGGCCGTTCGAGGGGTACATCGGGCACACGCCGGCGAGCGGGTGGGTCGGGCTGGCGGTGCTCCTCGCCGCGCTCGGCTTCCTCGTCGTGGTGTACGGCGAACTGGGCGAGTCGGGGCCGCTACCCGACACCTTCCCGCCGGACGAGTCCGCCGAGCGCGGTCACGGCGGCGGGCGCGAGCACCACCACACCCAGCGCTCCGAGCGGATGGCGTCGGCCCGGACCGACCGGACGGAGCCGCGGACGTACTACGAGTGCCAGCGTTGCGGGACCGTCTCCGAGTCCGACGAGGCCATCGAGGAGCCGCACACCCGCTACTGCGGCGTCTGCGAGGCCGAGACCGAGTGGGTGCCGGCGAACGAGGAGGGCCGGCGGGAATGACGTACTACGAGTGCGCCGAGTGCGGCCACATGGAGCAACTGCTGACCGAACAGGTGCGTCCCTGCCCCGTCTGCGAGAAGCCGCGAGCCTTCGAGCCGGCGTTCGCCGACGACGACGCGGGGGTGTCGTTTTGACGCTCTCGTTCGAGCCCGGCGACCGCTTCATGGAGGCGGTCGACGAGTGGAGCGACGAGCGGATGACCGACGCAGAGAGCGCGATGGAGACGAAGGCCGAACAGGCGCTGCTGGAGGTCGAACACCTCGTGAGCGGCGTCGACGAGGTCGAGTTCGAGGTGGAAGGGACGACCGTCCACCATCACCCGACCCCTGACCTCCGCGAGTTCCTCGACGAGCAGGCCGCGGAGACCGGACTCGACCCCGAGCGGATCCTGAAGCTCCACGTCGATCTGTACGCCCGCGTCTTCCTCGAAGGGGACATGGCGGGGCCGCCGGGGGGACCGACGGGCGGTCCGGCGGGCGGCCCTCCCGGCGGGCCCCCGACGTGACCGCGTCGGCCGCTCAGAACCCGGGCAGCGCCCGGTACTCCCGCGTCGGGACGTAGAAGTTCGCCCGCGATCGGACGGTGATAAACTTCAGGATGCCGTTGTTGTCCGTGTCGCGGACGCGCTCGCTCTCGTCGCGGACGTACCAGCCGTTCATCGCCTTGCGCGTCTTCTCGAAGTCGTCGAGCGACGCCTGAAAGGAGAGGAAGTGGACGCCCGCCCGGCCGCCGTCGACGGTGTTGAAGTCTCGCCGGAGGACGATCGGTTCCCCGTCCTCCCGGACGCGGGCGACCTTCTCGTGGTGGCCGACGACGTCGTGCTCGCTCGCGTGCTCCGGGACCGCGTCGCTGAACGGGACGGTGTCGGTGAACCCCTCGACGTCGTCGGCGTCGAACTCGGGGGAGAACATCCGGGCGACGCGCTCCTCCTCGTCGAACGCGTCGAACCACCGCGTGAGCGACTGCGTGAGGTGGCTCAGGTGCATGGTCGTCCCCCCGCCGTAGGGACCGTCGTCGATGGTGACACGGTCCTCGCTGGCCTGCGTGCCGCGCAGGCCGGAGCGAAAGCCCATGAACATCCGGTCGCCCTCGGACAGCGGGGGATCCTCCGGGATCCCCTCCGCGCCGGTGTGTTCGACCGGCAGCCCCTCGCCCACGAACCCCGTCCGGCGCCCGACGGTCGAGAACGCGTCGCCGAGCTTGTCGTCGACCGGCACGTCGCCGATCGAGTCGCGGTTCCCGACCATGGCGTTCTCCGCGGCCCCGAGGTGGGAGGGAACGTCGCTCGACAGCACGAGCGCGGCGTCGATGTCGAGCAGGTCGGGGTCGTCCGTCCGCGAGAGTACCTCGGGGCGGCGGACCGGGACCGCGTCGAGCGCGCCGACCCGCTCGAAGTAGCCCGGCCCCCAGGCGAGGAGGTGGAAGAGCCCGCTCGGCGACCAGTCGAAGGCCGCTTCCAGCGCCCGCATCGCTCGCTCTATCGTCCGCCCAGTCTCGACCGACGGCGACGCCTCCAGGTCGAGCAGCAGGACGCGGTGGTGGCGGGGAAGCAGCGGGTTCCCGTGGTCGTCCTGTCTCACGTACGCCGACTGGGCGTGCTGTCGGTCGGGGAGGACGTCCGCGTGCGGGTTCGGGTCGAGGTCCAGATCCGTCTCGGACCGGGAGGCCGCGAGCGGGTTGGAACACCCCGCGAGGCCGACGGCCCCGGCGATGCCGGCGAGCTTGCCGAGGAGGGCGCGGCGCCGTTCCATGTGGATCGGTATCGTGTACCGTGTTCCGGCTAATAAGCGCGTCGTGTGTCCGAAAGCCGAGGGCTGGAAGCGTTTAAGCGAATTCGGGGCCACACTGGGATTATGTTACACGCTAGCAGTGGTCTCGCTCGCGCCGAGCTCCCGCTCCCGCCCGACGTCGCCGTGGCCGTCATGCTCGTCGGCGCCGTCGTGTGCGGCATCATCGCCTACGACGCCTATCGCCACCACTGGAGGGCCTGAATGTCGGAGCGAACCGTCGACCGCGGGCGCCGGCGCTTCGACGGGGCGACGCTGCACGGCTACCTCCGGCTGGTCGTCTACACGCTGGCGGCGCTGCTGGCGTTCGCCTTGCTCGCCGTCGGTACGGTCGCGATCATCGCCGAGCTGAAGGGGACGTGGCACTGGGCGATCCACCTCGAATCGACGGTCAGCTACGTCGGTCTGTTCATCTACTACCTGCTGTACGCCCTCGTCCCGCTGTTCGGTCTCCTGCTGGTCAGCCGGTGGTGGGTCGATGCGTAACCTCGCCCGCGTCTGTCGCGCCGGGACGATCCTCTCGGGGGCGGCGCTCTGTCTCGTCGTCGCCACCGTCGGCGCCGTCGCGTTCGTCGCCGAACTGCACGCCACCTGGACGTGGTACTTCCGGATGGAGCGGGCGATAGAGACCGCGACGCCCGTCGCGATGTGGCTGCTCGCCACGTCCGTCGCATTCCTCTTCGGGACGGTCGCGACGGCGGAACACTCGTAACGGGGCGCGCGCCGCCAGTCCCGTTCGCGTGACAGGACGGTAAAGGCCCATTCGTCTCGGCGCCGAACGACGGGTACCATGGAGCCGCCAGACCTCGACGACGTCGACCGCGGTATCCTGCACATGCTCCAGCTCGACGCCAGAAACAACTCCGCATCGGTCATCGCCGACGAGGTGGGCGTCGCACCGAACACCGTCCGGAACCGCATCGACCGCCTCGAAGCGGCCGGCGTGATCCGGGGGTACCACCCGCACATCGACTACGAACGGGCGGGATTCCAGCTTCGCGTCGTCTTCGTCTGCACCGCACGCGTCGCGGAGCGGGGCGACCTCGCCGACCGCGTTCTGGACGTCGAGGGCGTCGTCGGCGTGACGGAGATCCTCTCGGGAACCGAGAACATCCTCGTGGAGGCCGTCAGCGACACGACCGACGACCTCACCCGGATCGCGGCCGGGCTGGAGGACCTCGGCCTCGAGATCCGGGACGAGCGCTTCGTCAAGAACGCCCGCGTCCAGCCGTTCGACAACTTCGGCGTCGACGAAGCCCGGGAGTGATCCGACGGCGCGAAGACGAAAGGCGGCCGACAGCACTGCGCGATCGCGCACTCACTCGATTGAAGATTTGCGCAGTGACGGCCACATTTTCCTCGTGTAACCGGCACTGATTCGGAAAATATTATGTCGGACCGCAACTTGCCTGCGGCCGTACTATGCCTGCACTGCAGCGGGGGACTAACGACAACTACGTCTACTCCGTTCTCCAGAGTATCGCTGCCGACCGGGGGACCGATCCGACGGAACTGCCGCCGCTCACGCGCGCCGTCGACCCCGACGCGCTGGAACGGCTCCTCGATTCGCCCGGGACGGCGTCCGTCACGTTCAGCTACTGCGGGTACGAGGTGACCGTGACCGGCGACGGCGGCGTCTCGCTCAACGGCGACTGACCGCGCCGATGCCGACGAACATCAGGTGTCTGAACTGCGGGTTCGTCGTTCTCGGCTTCGAATCGGCGTCGCTCCGCCCAGTCGACGGCGACGAGTGTCCCGAGTGTGGCGGCGATTCGTTCGAGGTCGCCGACTAGTCACTCCAGTTCCGCCAGCCGCTTCAGCGACTCCTGTTTCGTCTCGCGGTCGACGGGCTAGGGCGTACCGTCCTTGCCGCCGTGAGCGTAGGCGTACTTCGCCGGGTCCTCGCGCGAGCTTTCGGCGTCGAAATTCGGCACGGCCTTGCGACCGACCGTATCAGGAGACCATCTGCGCCGCGAGTTCGTCCTCGAACGCGACGAGGCCCTCGGCGATGCCGGCGGCGGCGAGATAGAGGTCCTCGTCGGTCTCCTCGCGCACGTCCGCGGCGAAGTCGTCGATCCACCTGAGGAGGTGCTCGTCGAGGAACACCCGCTCGTAACCGAACGCCTCGACCTCGCCGTTGCGCTGTCGCCGGACGAGGTTCCGGAGGAAGCCCAGTTCGACCGCGACGAAGTCGTTCTCCTCCGGGTAGTCCTCCGGCGGCTCCCACCCGACGGCGGCGTAGCTCTCCTCGACCTCCGCGAGCCCCTCGCCCACGAACTTCGTGTCGTCCCGGTAGTGGGTCTCGTGGGGGACGACGAGGGGGCGCGGCCCGACGAACAGGCGGGTGTACTCGCCCGCGAGGTCCTCCCGCAGGGCGTCGGCCGGGCGGTCCGCGGTCCGCTCCGCGAACCGTTCCAGCGCGTCGAACCCCTCGTCGAGCGCGGGGTTGACCTCGTCGTCGGGGACGGTCACCTCCTCGGCGAGGTCGGCGATGAACGCCTCCGAGGGAACGTCGCCGAGGGCGTCGATCGCGAAGTCGAGCAGCTCGATCCGTGCGTCGTAGAGTGCGTCTGTGTCCATGGTCAGGCGCCGTCGAACAGCAGCTTGGGTCGGCAGTCGTTGCAGTACTCGAACACGCTATGCTCGGCGTTCGGCGCGAGGCCCGCCACCTGGTCGCCGACCTCGGACTCCACCTTCTCGGCCGACTCGACGCTGGTGAACTCCCGGCCGCAGCGGACACAGGCGAGCATCTCGCCCTCGTAGACGGTGGTCCAGCCGGGGTCGAGGTCGACGAGGCCGTCGCGGTTCTCGGGCAGCAACGAGAGGTCGAGGCCGTCGCGCATCGTGATCGCCGACTCGGGACAGCCGTCCTCGCAGAGGCCGCAGTTCACGCAGCGCTCGTGGTCGAACTGCAGGTCGCTGCCCTCCCGCCGGATGGCGTCGGTCGGACAGAGGTTCGTGCAGGTCGGCGTCAGCGCGCAGGCGTCGTCAGAGACCTCCATCCGGCCGAAGTTCTTCAGGCCGCGGATCACGTCGCGCTCGGGGTCGACGTGGTCGAGGATCGCCCGCACGCTCTCGAGCGCCCACGAGTGGTTGTCGAACGGGGGCGTCGCCCGCCCGTCGTCGACGTCGCCCGACGCCTCGTAGCCGCCCGCCGGCACCGGCGACTCGCCGACCCCGTCGACGAACGACGACAGCGAGTCGACGAACTCGTCGGGGTCGGTCGGGTCGGGCGCGAGGAACGTCATCCGCTCGCCGAGGCCGAGGTCCCGGCAGGCGGCGTTGACCCGCTCGACGAGTTCGGCCTTCGGGTCCGGCCCCGAATGCAGGCAGCTCCCGCCGCAGCCGACGACCGCGACGCCGTCAGCGCCCGCTGCCAGCGCGTGCAGCGCGTGCGCCTCGCCGACCGTGTCCGTGCAGTTCACGCGCACCGGGAGGACCGGCGGATACTCCAGGTCCCGGCCGGCGGCCGAGAGGCGGCCGTACTCCCTGAGCGCCTCCTCGGCGGACTCCGAGCAGACGAACGCGACCACCTGCTCGCCGATGGGGTCGCCGCCGCCGAGCAGCCCCCCGGTGTCGGGGGCCTCGACCAGCGTCTCCACCTCGCGGGCGATGCGCTCGTTCGAGGGGTCCCGCAGCTTGACCGCGCCGGTCGGACACGAACTCGTGCACGCGCCGCAGTCCTGACAGGCCACCGGATCGAACTCGACCTCGTCGATCCGCGGGCGCGCGACCGCGCCGTGGGGGCACGCCTCGACGCACTCGTTGCACCCGCGCTGGCTCGACGCGCCCGACGCGCAGACGTCCATGTCGATGTCGAGGTGATCGGGCTTCTCCACGCCGCCGAGCAGGCGCTCGACGGCGGCGACCGTGCCGGCGTCGACCGGCCCCGTGTAGAAGCCGATGCGGCCGCCACGGTCCTTCGATCGGGCGGCCGGATAGATCACCTGGTCGGCCTCGACGGTCCGCTCGACGCCGCCCATCTCGATGGCGTCCGTCGGACAGCAGTCCGTCCACTCGCCGTCGGGCGCCTCCGGCGCGATGTCGACGGGTTTGCGGGAGACGAGCCCGTCCGGCCCCTCGCGGACGCACTCCATGCAGGAGATGCAGTCCTCGGTGACGCGCGCTTCCAGGGTGAGCTCGAACCCGCCGTACTCGCCGCCGACGTGCGTGACGCGCCCCCGCTCGACGTTCACGTCGTCGAGGTCGACGTCCGCGCCGGCGTACTCCCCGCCGTTGGCGATCAGCGTCACGTCGGCGTCCCCGGCCAGCGCGCTCGCCGTCTCCGCGTCGCCGACGACGGCGACCCGGTCGCCGGCCTCCCGTGACACGCTCCGGGAGATCGGTTCCTCCTGCCGGCCGGCGTACCTGGCGTTCAGCATCCGGCTGGTCTTCTCGGTCGCGGCCGCCTCGTCGTGAACCCATCCCGCGCCTTCGCGGTGGTCGACGAACGCGACCGCCTCGGGGTGGAGTCCCTCCTCCTCCGCGAGCCGGCGGAACCGCTCCTTGCAGCCGTCGTCGACGGCCGTGACGAGCAGCTCGTCGAGGTCGTACTCGTCTATCACGTGCGCCACTTTCCGCAGGCCGTCGTCGCCGCAGAGCCGGCTCGAACTCGCCGCGACGTCGACGC
The DNA here is from genome assembly GCF_003675875.1 of Halostella limicola. Classification (NCBI taxonomy): domain Archaea; kingdom Methanobacteriati; phylum Methanobacteriota; class Halobacteria; order Halobacteriales; family Natronoarchaeaceae; genus Halostella; species Halostella limicola. The sequence continues at coordinate 578,560 of NZ_RCDI01000003.1, forward strand.
CCTTTACCCCCTCGCGTGCACCTTCCAGGTCCACGCGACACGAGTCACCGCAGGAACAGACGAAGGCCCCCGTATTCATTGCCCACCATGGTAGGGCGCGGCGAGGGAAGTGTGTTAGCACTGTTCGGCACAGGGACAGGTATCTCATCGGGAATCAACGTCCGCGATCGATAACTAAGAATTTAGATTTTTGAATATATGTGCTCTTTATCACGCTTATCGGGGAAAATAACCGTGTTATAACGTCGGTTAGTTGGACTCTTGACTAACACTCTTTGCGTTTCCCGTGGATCATCTTACGTCATGCGCACAGATACCAAGACGATCGGTACGGCGACCGAACGGAGTGTCGGCCGGTGAGCGGCGAACCGGTAACGCTGGACCTCGACAGGCGCTCGTTCATGAAGGCGAGCGCGCTGGCGGGCGCCGTCGCGATCGGGGGCGCGACGACGGGCCAGGTCCTCGGGCAGGAGGAAGAGGACGGCGGCGACGAGGGAGAGACGCCCGACGGCGCGCTCGGGAACACCGAGACGGTGAACTCCGTCTGCAACTACTGTGCCGTCGGCTGCGGGTTCAAGGGCGAGCGCAAGGGGAACGCCTTCGTCGGGCAGGAGCCCTGGTTCGAGAACCCCATCAACAACGGCTCGCTCTGCGCGAAGGGCGCGAGCATCTACGAGACGGAGCACTCGCCCAAGCGCGTCAAACACCCGCTACAGCGGGTCGACGGCGAGTGGCGAAAGATCACCTGGGAGCAAGCGTACAACACGATCACCGAGGAGATCGAGCGGATCTGGAACGAGTACGGCCGGGACAGCATCTACTGGCTCGGCAGCGCGCACCACTCCAACGAGGAGGCGTACGCGCTCCGGAAGCTCATCTCCTTTATGGGGACGAACAACGTCGACCACCAAGCCCGCATCTGTCACTCCCCGACCGTCGCCGGCCTCGCGAACACGTGGGGCTACGGGGCGATGACCAACACGATCAACGACTACCGCAACTACGACCTGGACATCATCATCGGGCAGAACCCGGCGGAGGCCCACCCCATCGCGATGCAGCACATCCTGGAAGGCCAGAAGCGCGGGGGGACGATGATCGTCGTCGAACCGCGGTTCACAAAGACCGCGGCGCACGCCGACCAGTTCTACCGACTGCGGTCGGGGACCGACACGGCGCTGATGCTGGGGCTGATCAAGTACCTCCTCGACAACGACGCGCTCGACATGAACCACATCGAACAGCGCGTCAACGGGTGGCCCGACGTCGAGGCCGAGGTGGACAACTACGACCTCGAAACCGTCTCCGACATCACTTGGCTCAGCGAGGAGGCGATCCAGGAGATCGGCGACCTCATCATCGACAACATGCCCAACGTCCAGATCGAGTGGGCGATGGGCGGTACCCAGCACACCAACGGCACGCAGAACATCCGCTCACACGCCATCACCGCGCTGGCGACCGGCGGTATCGGCCGCGCAGGCGGGGGCCTGCAGGTGATGCGCGGGCACGCGAACATCCAGGGGACGACCGACCTCGGCCCGAACGCCCACATCCTGCCGGGGTACTACTCGGTCACCGACGCGTCGACGTGGCGGTACTGGGCGCACGTCTGGTCCCAGAGCCCGTACACCGACGGCGAGATCTCCTACGAGGACATGTACGAGAAGTTCGACCACATGCCGGAGGACCTCTGGGAGGAGCAGGCCGGCGGGGGCGACTCGATCATCGGCGACCCCGAGAACCAGGAGGACGTCACCTCGATGATGTTCCAGAGCGGGCTCACCGTCTCGCGGTGGTACGAGTCCGCGCTGGACCAGGAGGACCGGCTGCTGGAGTCGAAGCTCTACCAGCCCGAGAAGACGAAGATGGCCGTGTTCTGGGGGCACTCGGCCAACTCGCTGACCGAGATGGACCGGATGAAGCAGGCGATGGAGGAACTCGACACGCTCGTCGTCGTCGACATGTTCCCGTCGGTGGCCTCCGTGATGGCCGAGCGCGACGACGGCGTCATCTTCCTGCCCTGCGCCAGCCCGTACGAGCATGCCGGCAGCGTCACCAACTCCCACCGCTCCGTCCAGTGGAAGGAGCCGATCCGACCGCCGGGACACAACACCCGGCCGGACCTCCAGATCATCCAGCAGCTCGCCGACCGCATGGGCTTCGGCGAGCACTTCAACTGGGGGGCGGGACCGGAACTGTACAACGGCACGGAGTCCTACGAGGAGGTACTCAGGGAGATCAACCTCGGCGTGCGCACCATCGGGTACCAGATGTCGCCCGAGCGCCTGCAGTCCCAGCAGGAGTACGACGAGGTGTTCAGCGAGGAGGACCTGGAGGCGAAGGCCGGGCCGCACGAGGGCGAGTACTGGCAGCTGCCGTGGCCCTGCTGGGGCGAGAACCCCGAGGGCGACGTCCCCGACCACCCCGGGACCCCGATCATCTGGCGGGATCGGATGGACCCGCGCGAGGGCGGTCACGACTTCCGCGCCCGGTGGGGTTCGGAGGCGCCGGGCCCCGACGAGTGGGAGGACATCCGCGGTCAACGGGGCTATCCGAACGAGGAGTACCCGCTGCAGGAGACGTACGACCAGCAGGGCGACGACGGGCTGGACATGCTCCGCGGCCCGTACGAACCCGAGTGGTGGGACAGCGAGGTCCGGGGCGTCCCGCAGTATCCCGGATTCGCGAACACGATCCCGCGCGACCCCACGAACTCCAGCCACATGGCGGGGCCGGTCCGGTACGCGTTGAACCCCGACCGGTCGGCGTACGAGGCGGCGCGGGACTTCCAGGACATCTTCCTCGGCAACATCGACCCGTCCGAGTACGAGCAGTACACCAACTCCCAGCCCGACCCGCCGACCGGGCGCGGCCGGGCGCGGGGCGTGGCGTGGAACTTCTACGACCCGGTGCCGATCCACCGCGAACCGGTCGAGAGCCCGCGCCAGGACCTGATCGACGAGTGGCCCGCGTTCGGCGCGCAGACGAACCTCTACCGCCTCGACCAGAACAACCAGGCCGTCCAGCAGGACGCGACCCAGCGGGCCCACGAGCAGGGGTTCGACCTCGTGATGACGACGGGGCGGCAGGTCGAGCACCAGGGCGGCGGCGCGGAGACGCGGAACAACGTCTTCACCGCCGACCTCCAGCCGCACATGTACGCGGAGATACACCCTGACGTCGCCGAGGAGATCGGCGTCGACGGCGGCGACCTCGTCGTCGTCTCCACCACCAACCGGGGGTCCGTCCTCGTGAAAGCGCGCGTCACCTACCGCGTGGACCAACGGGAGGTGTTCCTGCCGTACCACTGGGGCGGCGTGTTCAAGGGGAAGGACCTCTCCGACCGCTACCCCGACGGCCTCGAACCGCTCGCGATCGGCGACAGCGTCAACATCATCACCGCGCCGGGGTACGACTCGGAGACCCAGATGCAGGAGACGAAACCCGCGCTGGTGAAGGTGAACCAGGCGACGGAGGACCTGCTGAACGAACTGAACATGGACACCCACCTGCTCAACGAGGGGTTCCCGCAGGACGAGAGCGGCCTCGGCCAGCAGAAGACGTACGACGTCCGGGACCGCCCGTCGGATAGCCACTGACAATGTCATCTAACCAAGAATCCCAGGACCGCGAGGTGATGCGACAGAGCGTCTTCAGCACCGGCGAAGGGACGCGTATCTTCCCGGACGTGGAGGCCTGTATCGACTGCGGCGGCTGCTACGTCGCGTGCAAGCGCACGTGGGACGTGCCCCGCGACGACCAGCGGATCTCGATCTCGACGATGCTGGAGGGGCAGATGGCACAGCCGCCCGAGAACAACCCCAACAGCGGGACGGCGATGAGCGAGGGGCAGGACCCGGGCGAGACGAGCATCCCGATGCAGTGTTACCACTGCGACAACGCGCCCTGCGTCTCCGTCTGTCCCACCGACTCGCTGTTCAAGAACCCGGACAACGAGTTCGTCGAGGTGCGCGACGACCTCTGTATCGGCTGCCAGTACTGCCTCTCGGGGTGTCCGTTCGGCGCGCCGCAGTTCCCCGAGTCCGACGACGGCGGCGCGCAGATCGCAGGGAACGGCGGCGTCATGGACAAGTGCACCATGTGCGAGGAGCGCCAGCTCGAGACGGGGAAGGGGCCGGCCTGCGCCGAGGAGTGCGCCACCGACGCCATCCTCGTCGGGACGGCCGACCAGATCTCGGAGGAACTGGACCGCCGCGGCGAGGCCTCGTTCTTCAACGAGGCGGCCCTGGAGATCATCTTCGGCGAGGAAGACGCCAGGGTGTTCGACCGATGAGCGGCGCGGGCGACGACCGGAACGGCCGGGACGAGGACGCCGACCGCCCGCCCGACGATGAGCGAGTCGCGACCGACGATCCGTACGACGAGCGCGAGCCGGTACGCGAGACGCCGGAAGAGTCCCGGGAGCGACAGAGCCACTATACGGACCCCGACAGCAAGCTCACCGACCGACTCGCCGTCCTCATCAGCGCCGTCGTCGGGCTGGTCGTGACGGGGCTCGCCTACTGGTGGGCGCAGGGGTTCGCCGTGTTCACGGAGAACCTGTACCGCGTCCAGCCGACGATCGAGGGTGGCGGCATCGGTTCGGACTGGAACGCGGGCAACACCGACCCGGCGCTCGACGCGCTGATCGCGCTCATCCACGCGGTCGACGTCATCGCGGGCGTCGGGATCCTGGTGATGGTGTTCCTCCACTGGACGGCGTTCCGACGGCTCGCCGCGCAGATGCGCCAGCCCGGGGAGCGCCGCTCGGACGCGGTCGCCGCGGACGGTGGTCAGGCGTCGTCTGCCGACGCCGGACCGCGGTCGACCGGATCCGACGGCGGAGCGACCGACGCCGATAGCGGAGGTGAGGCCGGATGACCAGCCTCGACCACGGCAAGTTCACGCGGGTCACCACCGTCTTTCACTCGCTGCTGGCGCTCGACGTGTTCATGCTGTTTTTCAGCGGCTACGCCATCATGTTCAACGACGAGCTCTGGTGGCTGGTCGAGGCGCTGGGCGGGTCCATGGGGGTGATCGCCGTCCACCGGATCGCGGGCCTCGGCCTGATCACGCTGACCGTGTTCTGGATGACGCTGCTGATCATCACACCCGGCGGGCGGGACAACTTCGGCGCCGTCCTGCCCGGTCGGGACGACATCGAGGCGGCGATCCAGGACGTGAAGTTCGCGCTGGGCTACGCCGACGAGCGCCACCCCAACGCCCGCCAGTTCGCCGGATACAAGGCCGACGAGGTGCCCCTGCTGTCCTACGTCGGCAAGGGGGTCGTCTGGATCTTCGCGGTGGAGCTGACGCTCTTGATGATCACGGGGCTGCTCATCTGGAGCAAGACCGGCGTCATCAGCCTCTTCACGACGAAGGCCTCCGCGATGGCGTTCGTCGCGTTCCACGGCTTTCTGGGGATCGTCATGCTGATGGGCGTGATGTTCCACATCTTCGAGCACGGCGCGCACCCCGCCTTCTACCCGGTCGAGATGAAGGCGTTCCTGCCGAAGGACGTCACGCCGGAGTACCACGCCGAGGACGAGGACCACGACACGACGGGGATCGAGAACCTCGAACTCTCCCCGACGTGGAACTGGGCCGCGAACCTGCTCGGCCTGCTGGTGGTCGTCGGCATCGTCAGCGTGCTGGTCGGCAGCATCTTCGACGAGACGTACCCGATCCCGCGGGAACTCGCCGTGGGCGGCGGCCCGACGAACCTGCTGCTCACGATCGGCATCAACGTCGGCATCCTCGTGCTGTTCATCGGCCTCGTGCTGTCGATGTACGGCAACGTCATGCGGCGCCGCTACGAGCGCCAACTGGCCGAGGAGCGCCGCGCGACCGCCGCGGACGGGAGCGGCGAGACGAGCGACGACTGACTGCCGCTACCCGGTTTTTCGCGCCCTCTATCGGGTCAGAAGTACTAATTCCTCTGATGCGATACTTGTCGGTATGGGCCACCGCGACCGCCCTGAGCGTCCGCCCGGGCGCGAGACGCGGCCGGCGTACTCGCGAAAGCGGCGGACGTGGTACGGACACGGACAGTTAGCACGGACCGAACTCGACGAGACCGGCCGATTCATCCACGACACGCTGCGACTGTCGGCCGACGTCTTCCTCGGTAGTCTCCCGGTCCTCCTCTTCGTCATGCTGGCCGGCGGTCTGGACGTCTACGGACCGCGGACCGCGCTGCTCGCCGCGATACTCGCGCTGACGCTCGCCGGTACGGCCGTCCGCGGCGGCTGGATACCGCCGCTCGCGACGAGTACGCTCGGCTGGGTCGCACTAACTCCGTCGCTCGTCGCCCTGCGAGTCGTCTACTACAACTTCACGCTGGGCGTCGCGGCGTACGGCGGCGTGGCGGTCGCGACCGCAGTCGAAACCCCGCCCGTCTCGCTCGCTGTCGCCGTTCTCGTCGGCGTCGTGGCGGCGCTCTCGTTCCCGCGCGTCGCCGAGACGACGGCGCGGACGCTCGACCGGTGACCGCGGCTCCGATCCCTGCTTGTTCCTCCGAAATGGTAGGTTTCAGCCCGTGACACGCCGCGTCACGCTTTACTGGCTCGGCGTTCGACGGTAGCGTATGGTAGGGGTCATCTACGATATCGCCAGCGTCATCGTGCTCCTGATCGCCGTCGCCGGCCTCGCGTACGCGATCGGTATCACCGGATCCCCGGGGACCGACGACACGAACCCACGGTGGTCGGGCCTGCTGGTGACGCTGCTCGTCGCGGTGTTCTTAGCAGCGATGATCGGCCCGCTCGTGATGTGAGCGCTCGGCGAGACCGGCCGGTCGCGGCCGCACCGCGACGCCGCCGAGCCTCCGGCTAAAATATATTCTTATAACATATTCCCGCCGATATCTCCTCGTCGGTCGCCTCGTGGAGTTCCGAGAAGGGAGCGTCTCGTCGGTCACCCGTCGCCGTCGACTAGCGCTCGCAGCACGCGCAGGCGAGTCTCGCTGCCGAGCACTTGGAAGGCGTCCCTCGGAGCGTCCGCCTCGCGGGGATCGGACATGCGTGAGAGTCACTCCCCCGCTGGTAATAAGCCCTGTCGTGCGTCGTCGCGCCCGATTCCGTAACCGGTACCGGTTACGAAAGCGCGAGACGGACGGCGGATTTAATAACTCGTAGTCACGACTCTGATGCATGCTCGAGGACGGGTTCGGTCGGGAAGTGACGGGCGTCCGCGTGTCGTTGACCGACCGGTGCAACTTCGACTGCGTCTACTGCCACAACGAGGGGCTGGGGGACACCCGCGGCCCGATGGACCCGCAGGACGACGAGATGACCGCCGACGACGTCGTCCGCTTTCTGGAGGTCGCCGCCGAGTTCGACGTCGACTCCGTGAAGTTCACCGGCGGCGAGCCGATGCTCCGGCAGGACCTAGAGGAGATCATCCGCCGCACGCCCGACGAGATGGAGGTGTCGATGACGACCAACGGCACCTTCCTGCCCGGCCGCGCCGAGGACCTGGTGGACGCGGGCCTCGAACGCGTCAACGTCTCGCAGGACGCGCTCGACCCGGACGACTTCGCCGAGGTGACCAAAAGCGGCGCGTACGAGAAGGTGCTGGAGGGCGTCGACGCCGCGCTCGACGCCGGCCTCGACCCCGTGAAGCTCAACATGGTCGTGTTCGAGCACACCGCCGGCTACGTGCCGGAGATGGTCGAGCACGTCGCCGAGAACGACGGCCTCCAGCTCCAGCTCATCGAGTACATGCCCGAACTCACCGGTCGGCCCGAGTGGAACATCGACATCCAGCGCGTCCACGACTGGCTGGCGGAGCAGGCCGCCGAGATAGAGCGCCGCGAGATGCACGGCCGCCGCCGCTACTGGGTCGAGGGCGACGCCGACGCCGGCGAGGCGGGGGCCGGCGAGGCCGCGGCGACCGACGGGGGGCGAAACGCCGGCCGCGGCATGGTCGAGATCGTCGACCCCGTCGAGAACGCGGACTTCTGCGCGAACTGCCACCGCGTGCGAGTCACGCACGAAGGATACCTCAAGGGGTGTCTCAACCGCAACGACGACCTCCGCTCGATGGGCGAGATGACCAAGCCCGAGATCCGCGAGGCGTTCCGGGAGACCGTCGAGAACCGCGTGCCCTACTACGGCGAGTACATGGTCAAAGACGATGACGGCGACTGGGTCGTCAACGACGAGTACATCGGCGCGTAGCGGGCGCGACCGCCGGTCGCTCCCCGCCTCTCGGTTTGCCGCGCAGTCACTGGGGCCGATACTTTCGTGACGCTTAAGTACCCTCCGCGGAGTAGAATTGGATGCAATACGCTGTAGGGGTGCGGTACCCCGAGTCCGGAAGGGCGAAGATAGATACGCGAGTCGTGGTAGCCTAGCCTGGCCCAAGGCGCAGGGTTGCTAACTCTGTGGCGTCAAGCCTCCGGGGTTCAAATCCCCGCCACGACGTCGTTTCCGAACCGGACTTCCGGTTCGCGAGGGGCTTGCCCCCGAAACCATCGAAGCGTTTTCGACGCTTCGACCCCGACAACGATACCAGCTATGAGTGCAGAAGAACCACAGGACGAACCCGAAGACGATGAGGATCTTCGGTACTTCGTCCGCATCGGGCAAACGGACCTCGATGGGACGAAGACCGTAGAGCGATCCCTCATCGAGATGAACGGCATCGGGCGACGAACGGCCCGCATCATCGCCGAGGAGGCCGACGTCAACCGCAAGGCGACGTTCGGCCGCCTCGACGACGACGAGATCGACCGCGTGGTCGAGCAAGTCGAGAACTACGCGGACGCGGTTCCCGAGTGGCTCACCAACCGCCGGAACGACTTCTTCTCCGGCGAGTCCACTCACGAGACCGGCAACGACCTCTCGATGACGCGCCGGCAGGACATCAACCGCATGAAGATGATCAGCTCCTACAAGGGCGTTCGCCACAACCGCGGACAGAAGGTCCGCGGCCAGCGCACGAAGTCCACCGGTCGTACCGAGGGGACCATCGGCGTGAACGTCGAGGAGATCCGTGAGGAAGAGGCCGAGGAAGCGGCCGCCGAAGAGGGTGGTGAGGAATAATGCCCCTCGGAAGCAAAACGAAGGCCTACGAGACGCCGAATCACCCGTTCCAGGGCGAGCGCATCGCCTCGGAGCACGACCTGGTCGGCCGCTACGGCCTCAAGAACAAGGAGGAGCTCTGGCGCGCTCAGTCCGAACTGCGTTCCTACCGCCGCGAGGCGCGTGCGCTGCTCGGTCGCGCGCAGGGCGACGCCGAGGCCGCCGCGAAGCGCGGCGACGAGTTCCTCGCCCGCCTGAAGCGCATCGGCGTCCTCGACGAGGAGGACGGCCTCGACGACATCCTGTCGCTCGAGATCAACGACGTGCTGGAGCGTCGCCTCCAGACCGTCGTCTACCGCAAGGGCCTGGCGAACACGCCCGAGCAGGCGCGACAGTTCATCGTCCACGGCCACGTCGTGGTCGGCGACGGCCGCGTCACGCGACCGTCGTACAAGGTCGACGTGGACGAGGAGCCGGACATCGCCTTCGACGAGACGAGTCCGCTCGCGGACGAACTCCACCCCGAACGCGCGGAGGAACAATAACATGAGCGAATCAGAAGACGGCAAGTGGGGCATCGCCCACGTGCACGCATCGTTCAACAACACCATCATCACCGTCACCGACCTGACGGGCGCGGAGACGGTCGCCAAGTCGTCCGGCGGCGCGGTCGTCAAGCAGAACCGCGACGAGGCGTCGCCGTACGCGGCGATGCAGATGGCCGAGACCGTCGCCGAGGAAGTGCTCGCGGCCGGCGTGGAAGGCGTCCACGTCCGCGTCCGCGGCCCCGGCGGCAACCTCCAGAAGAGCCCCGGCCCGGGCGCGCAGGCGACGATCCGAGCGCTCGCCCGCGCCGGTCTGGAGATCGGCCGCATCGAGGACGTCACGCCGATCCCGCACGACGGGTCGCGCGCTCCCAAAGGAAAGGGCGGATTCTAACCCATGGCAGAGGACTACGACGTTGAGTTCATCGAACGCGAGGACCGCTCCGCCCGGTTCCTCGTCCGGGGCGTCACGCCGGCGTTCGCCAACGGCATCCGCCGGGCGATGATCGCCGACGTGCCGACGCTCTCCGTCGACACCGTCCGGGTGATCGAGAACTCGTCGGTCATGTTCGACGAGCAGATCGCTCACCGGCTCGGGATGGTGCCGCTGACCACGCCGGAAGGCGAGTTCGAGGAAGGCGACCAGGTCACCCTCAGCATCGACGTCGAGGGACCGAACACGGCCTACTCGGGCGACATCGTCAGCGCCGACCCGCAAGTCGAGCCCGCCGACGACAACGTCCCCATCATCGACCTCAAGGACGACCAGCGGCTCGAACTGGAGGCCGAAGCGGTGCTCGACACCGGCAAGAACCACGCCAAACACCAGGGCGGCGTGGCGGTCGGCTACCGACACCTCCAGTACGTCGAGGTCGTCGGCGACGCCGACGAGTTCGAGGAGCAGGAGCCGCACATCCTTCGCGGCGTCCTCGAAGAGCGCGCGGCGGAGCACGCGGACGCCGACGCGACCAACGGCGACCTCGTGCTGACCGAGGAGTTCGACAACGACCTCTCGAAGCGCTACCCCGGCAAGGAGGTCGAGGTCCACGACGTGCCGAACGCGTTCGTGTTCCACGTCGAGACCGACGGCTCGTTCACGGTCGAGGACCTCGTCACCCGGTCGGTCGACACGATCGAGGACCGAGCGGCGGAACTCCGCGAAGCAGTCCAGCTATAGAGTACAGATGAACCTTCACACCAGTTCCCTGACGGCGGCTCGCTCCGGCGAGAGCCGCGGTGCCGTCTTCCGATCGGCAACCGAAACTGGTTTGAAGGGCCACGAGAAAGACATCAATGCCCGCAAGGGTGCGACGTGCAGGGATAGCCAAGTTAGGCCAACGGCGCAGCGTTCAGGGCGCTGTCTCGTAGGAGTCCGCAGGTTCAAATCCTGCTCCCTGCATCACTTCTTCCATCAGGAGGTACGTTATGAGTAAGACAAATCCGAGGCTGAGCAGTCTTGTCGCCGAGCTGAAATCGGTGGCGCGGGATGCGGACGCGAACGTCTGGAAGGACGTCGCGGCCCGCCTCGAGAAACCACGCCGAACGCACGCCGAGGTCAACCTCGGCCGCATCGAACGGTACGCCCAGGAGGACGAGACGGTCATCGTCCCGGGCAAGGTTCTCGGGAGCGGCGCACTCCAGAAGAGCGTCACCGTCGCCGCCGTCGACTTCTCGTCGACCGCGGAGACCAAGATCGAACAGGTCGGCGAGACCATCGATCTGGAACAGGCGATAGAACAGAACCCCGAAGGTAGCAACGTGCGGGTGATCCGATGAGCATCGCAGAGTTCGAGGCCGACGTCGTCGTGGATGCGCGCGACTGCATCCTCGGCCGCGTGGCCAGCAAGGTCGCAGAGGAAGCCCTCGACGGGCAGCGCGTCGCCGTCATCAACGCGGAGGACGCCGTCATCACGGGCGACGAAGAGAACATCATGTCGAAGTACCGGAAGCGTCGGGAGCTGGGTTCGGACAGCGGGCCCTACTACCCGAAGCGACCGGACGAGATCTTCAAGCGGACCATCCGCGGCATGCTCCCCTACAAGAAGACGCGCGGCCGCGAGGCGTTCGAGAACGTCCGCGTCTACGTGGGCAACCCCCACGACCGCGACGGGGAGATCCTCGACGGCACGTCGCTGGATCGGCTGTCGAACATCCGCTTCGTCCACCTGGGCGACGTCAGCGAACAACTGGGTGCTAACGTCACATGGTAACCAACACGAGCGGCAAGAAGAAGACCGCCATCGCCCGCGCCACCGTGCGCGACGGCGACGGCAAGGTCCGTATCAACTCCCAGCCGGTAGAGCTGGTCGAACCGGAACTCGCGCGCCTGAAGATGCTGGAGCCGTTCCGCATCGCCGGCGACGAGCGCGAGCAGGTCGATATCGACGTCCGCGTCGAGGGCGGCGGCATGAGCGGGCAGGCGGACGCCGTCCGCACCGCGATCGCCCGCGGCGTCGTCCAGCACCTGAGCGACGCCGAACTCCGCGACGCGTTCATGGAGTTCGACCGCTCCCTGCTGGTCAACGACGTCCGGCAGTCCGAGCCCAAGAAGTGGGGCGGCCCCGGCGCGCGGGCCCGCTACCAGAAGTCCTACCGTTAAGGTGATAGCATGATGGTACCTGTCCGGTGTTTCACGTGCGGCAACGTCGTGGGTGAACACTGGGAAGAGTTCAAGGCGCGCGCACGCGAGGGCGACGAGGACCCCGAGGCGGTCCTCGACGAGCTCGGCGTGGAGCGTCACTGCTGTCGCCGGATGATCGTCTCGCACAAGGACCTCGTCGACATCGTCTCCCCGTACCAGTAATGGCTCAACACGAACGCTTCAGCCGGTACGAGAAGGCCCGAATCCTCGGCGCACGAGCGCTGCAGGTGTCGTACGGCGCGCCCGTGCTCATCGACACCGACCAGACGGAGCCGATCCTGATCGCAGCCGAGGAGTACGACGAGGGCGTCCTTCCGTTCACCGTGAACAGGGATATGCAATGACGCTCATCACCAGCGTTCGCCTGCGCCGCGTGCTCGACTCCCGCGGGAACCCGACCGTCGAGGCCGACGTGCTCACCGAGAGCGGCGGCTTCGGCCGCGCGGCGGCCCCGTCCGGGGCGAGCACCGGCGAGTACGAGGCGATCGAGCTACCGCCGCAGGAGGCGATCGCGAAGGCCCGCGAGCTCGCCGTCCCTCGACTGGAGGGGCAGGTGTACGCGGGCAACCAGCGCGACGTCGACGCCGCTCTGCGCGGCGCGGACGGCACCGACGACTTCTCCGAGATCGGCGCGAACAGCGCCGTCGCGATCAGCATGGCCGCCGCGAAGGCGGGCGCCGACGTGCTCGGCGCACCCACCTACCAGCACCTCGGCGGCACGTTCCGCGGGGAGAACTTCCCGACGCCGCTGGGCAACGTCATCGGCGGCGGCGAGCACGCCGCGGACGCCACCCACATCCAGGAGTTCCTCGCCGCGCCGGTCGGCGCGCCGAGCGTCTCCGACGCGGTGTTCGCCAACGCGGCCGTCCACCAGGAGGTCGCCGAGATCCTCGACGAGCGCGGCGTCCCCGCCGGCAAGGGCGACGAGGGCGCGTGGGCCCCGTCGATCGACGACGCGGAGGCGTTCGAGATCATGGACGAGGCCGTCGACACCGTCGCCGACGAGTTCGGCTTCGAGATCGGCTTCGGCCTCGACATGGCCGGCGCCGAGCTGTACGACGCCGACGAGGACGGCTACGTGTACGGCGACCGCGTCCGCGACACCGACGAGCAGATCGACTACGTCGCGGACCTCGTCGACGAGTACGACCTCGTCTACGTCGAGGACCCCCTCGACGAGGACGACTACGAGGGCTTCGCCGAGCTGACCGACAGGGTCGGCGACCGGACGCTCGTCTGCGGCGACGACCTGTTCGTCACGAACACGGAGCGCCTGCAGACGGGCATCGAGGAGGGCGCCGGCAACAGCATCCTCATCAAGCCCAACCAGATCGGCACGCTGACAGACGCGTTCGACGCCATCGAGCTGGCGGGCGAGCACGGCTACGACTCGGTCGTCTCGCACCGCAGCGGCGAGACGGAGGACGCGACCATCGCACACCTCGCCGTGGCGACCGACGCCCCGTTCATCAAGACGGGCACGGTCGGGGGCGAGCGAACCGCAAAGCTGAACGAACTCATCCGCATCGCGGACGACGCACTGTAACTATGGCAGACAACGACACAGATCAGGAAGGGCTCGACGCCGCCGAAGAAGAGGTCGACCCCGAGCCGGCCGAAGGGGCCGGCCCGGCGGCCGACACCGACGCCGAGCCCGCCGAGGAAGCGACCGCCGAGGACGCCGCGGAGGCGACCGAGGACGAACAAGAGGGTGCCCTCGACGAGGACGTCATGTCCGACGAGGAGGCCGACCTGCTCATCCCCGTGGAGGACTACCTCGGGGCGGGCGTCCACATCGGGACCCAGCAGAAGACCCAGGACATGGAGCGGTACATCCACCGCGTCCGGACCGACGGGCTGTACGTGCTGGACGTCTCGAAGACCGACAGCCGGATCCGCACCGCCGCGGACTTCCTGTCGAACTACGACCCCGAGCAGATCCTCGTCACCTCCTCGCGCCAGTACGGCCGGTTCCCGGCCGAGAAGTTCGCGGAGGCTGTGGGCGCTCGCGCCCGCACCGGGCGCTTCATCCCGGGGACGCTGACGAACCCCAAGTACGACGGCTACATCGAGCCGGACGTGCTGGTCGTCACCGACCCCATCGGCGACGCCCAGGCCGTCAAGGAGGCCATCACGGTCGGCATCCCGGTCATCGCGATGTGTGACTCCAACAACAGCCTCGGCAACGTCGACCTCGTGGTCCCCACGAACAACAAGGGTCGCAAGGCCCTCTCCGTCGTGTACTGGCTGCTGGCCAACGAGACGCTCGACCGCCGCGGCGCGGAGCCGGCCTACTCTCTCGACGACTTCGAGAGCATGGTCTGATTTTTCGGGAACGGCAGTTTCAGTTTTCTCGACTCGGCGATTCGCCCGATAGCGACGGATTTCCGAGGGGGATCGGACCGCGCTACTTTTCGACGCGGTCGTGTGCCGGCGACCGCGCTACTCTTCGACGCGGTCGTCCGCCGGCGTCCGTGCGTCCCAGTGCAGCGCCCACCCCGAGACGGCGGCGCCGACGGCGAACGCGGCGACGGCGACGTACATCGGCCCGAGGTGGACCAGGTGGTCGTAGCCGAACGCGGCCCCGAAGTGCGGCGGGATCGACACCACGAACGCGGTCGCCGTCGTCGCGACGGCGCTCGCCCACGCCCACGGATAGCCCCGGCGAACGCCGTACCACGAGAGACAGACGACGGCGACCCCGGTCGCCAGCGTGAAGCCGTCGAGCGCGAGGTGGAGGTGGTCGACGTAGTCCATCATCGCCGGGTCCGGGTCGGCCTCCGGGGCGAGCGAGTCGACGCCGACCTCGTAGCGGACGCCGTTTACCGTCCGCACGATCGAGAAGAGGGCGTATCCGACGAGTATCGCGCCGGCGACCGTCATCAACTGTGCTCCCACGTGGCGGGCTCGGTGGGTGTCGTCGCTCATCGGTCGTCGTACGTCGGCGAGTCGGGTAACTCTCGGCCCAAAGGACGCCGTCCGCCGCAGTGCGTATCGCCCCCGTCTTTCATGCGAGTCGAGTCCTAATCACTGTCGATGGCAGACACACCGCCCGGTCCGAAGGGGGAACCGCTGTTCGGCGACAGTCGGCGGTACGCCCGCGACCCGTTCACGTTCATCTCGGCCCTGGAGGAGGCCTACGGCGACGTCTCGCGGTTCGACATGGGGCCGATGGACACGTACGTCGTCTGCGCGCTGGAGACGGTCGAGCGGGTGCTCGTCTCTGAGTCCGACCGCTTCCGCAAGCCCGACTTTCAGGGCGACGCGCTCGGCGACCTGCTGGGCGAGGGACTCCTGCTCTCCGAGGGCGAGACGTGGGAGCACCAGCGCGACCTCGCGCAGCCGGCGTTCTCCATGCGGCGGCTGTCGGGGATGGCCGACCGGATCACCGACCACGCCGAGGACCGGGTCGCCGACTGGAGCCCGGGCGACGTGATCGACGTCGAGGACGCGATGACGCGGGTGACGCTGGACGTCATCCTCGACCTGATGATGGGCGTGCGGTTGCCGGAGGAGCGCGTCCGGACGATCCAGGCGCAGCTCGAACCGCTCGGCCGGCGGTTCGAACCCGACCCGATCCGGTTCGCCGCGCCGGAGTGGGCCCCGATGCCGGGCGACGCCGAGTACGAGCGAGCGCTCTCCAAGCTGGAGGAGGTGATCGACGGCATCATCGACGCCCGCGAGGGCTCCGTCGGCGACGAGGACGGCCCGACGGACTTCCTGTCGATCCTCCTGCGGGCCCGCGACCGCGGGGAGCAGCCCCCTGACCGGCTCAGAGACGAGATGATGACGATGCTCCTGGCGGGTCACGACACGACGGCGTTGACGCTGACGTACACGTGGTTTCTGCTGTCGGAGCACCCCGAGGCGGAGCGCCGCGTCCACGAGGAGATAGACGCCGTCGTCGGCGACGACCGCCCCGGCGCCGAACACGTCGCGGAGTTCGAGTACGTCGAGTGGGCGATCAAGGAGGCGATGCGGCTCTACCCGCCCGTCTACACGATCTTCCGGGAGCCGACCGAGGACGTGACCCTGTCCGGGTACGACGTCGAAGCGGGCACCTCGATCATGCTCCCGCAGTGGGGGCTGCACCGCTCCGAACGGTTCTGGGACGACCCCGAGACGTTCGACCCCGAGCGGTGGCGCCCGGAGCGCGCGAAAGAGCGTCCGCGGTTCGCGTACTTCCCCTTCGGCGGCGGCCCGCGCCACTGCATCGGCAAGCACCTCGCGATGCTGGAGGCCCAGATCATCCTCGCCACGGTGGCCGGCGAGTACCGCCTGGAGTTCACCGGGGAGACGCCGCTGACCCTGCTCCCGTCGCTGACGGTCCACCCCGAACAGGCGATGACGATGCGCGTCGCGGAGCGGTCCGAAAACCCCTAAGCACCTCGGCGCGCAGGCACCGGTATGACCGTTTCGAGCGCCCCCGGGAAGGTGTACCTCTTCGGGGAGCACGCCGTCGTCTACGGCGAGCCCGCGGTCCCCTGCGCGATCGAGCGCCGGGCGCGGGTCACCGTGGAGGAACGAGCGGACAGCAAACTCCGGGTCCACGCCGAGGACCTCTCGCTCGACGGCTTCACCGTCGAGTACAGCGGCGACGCCGGCGGCCGCCCGGACGTGGACGTCTCCGAGACCCTGGTCGAGGCGGCGATGGGCTACGTCGACGCCGCCGTCGAGCAGGCCCGCGACGCCGCGGACGCCCCCGACGCCGGCTTCGAGGTCACCATCGAGAGCGACATCCCGCTGGGCGCGGGGCTCGGCTCCTCGGCCGCCGTCACGGTGGCCGGCATCGACGCGGCGACGCGGGAACTCGGCGTCGAACTGTCGACCGAGGACCTCGCGGACCGCGCCTTCCGCGCCGAGTACGAGGTGCAGGAGGGGCAGGCCTCGCGCGCCGACACCTTCTGCTCCGCGATGGGCGGGGCCGTGCGCGTCGAGGGCGACGACTGCCGGAGCATCGACGCGCCGGACCTCCCGTTCGTCATCGGCTTCGACGGCGGCGCGGGCGACACCGGGAAGCTCGTCGCCGGCGTGCGCGGCCTCCGCGAGGAGTACGGCTTCGCCGCCGACACCGTCGAGGCGATCGGCGATGTCGTCCGGCGAGGCGAGCAGATCCTCGCGGACGCCGCCGAGGGCGAGGAGGGCGACGAGTGGCTCGCCGAGCTCGGCGACCTGCTGAACTTCAACCACGGCCTGCTGGAGGCGCTCGGCGTCTCCTCGCGGTCGCTGGACGCAATGGTCTGGGCGGCCCGCGACGCCGGCGCGCACGGGGCCAAGCTCACCGGTGCGGGCGGCGGCGGCTGCATCGTCGCGCTGGACGAGACCGAGGAGACCGAGACCGCGCTGAAGTTCACGCCCGGCTGCGAGGAGGCGTTCCGCGCGGAACTGGCCACGGACGGCGTCCGGGTGGAGTCGCGATGAACGTCCTCAAGCTCGGCGGCAGCGTCGTCACGGAGAAGGACCGCCCGGAGACGCTGGACGGTGCGGCGCTCGACCGCGCGGCCGACGCCGTCGCGGCCGCCGGCGACGACCTCGTCGTCGTCCACGGCGGCGGGAGCTTCGGCCACCACCACGCAGAGGAACACGGCGTGTCGACGACCGCGGGGACCAGAGACGCCGACGGCGTGCTCGCCATCCACGGCGCGATGACGACGCTCAACGGCTTCGTCGTCTCCCGACTGCGCGAACGCGACGTGCCCGCCGTGCCGGTCCATCCGCTCTCGGCGGCGTCCCGTGACGAGGCGGCGCGGCTCACGCTACCGACCGAACAGGTCGCGACCATGGTCGCCGAGGGGTTCGTCCCGGTCCTCCACGGCGACGTGATCGCCCACGAGGGCGAGGGCGCCACCGTGCTCTCCGGCGACGAGATCGTGACGCGCGTCGCCGAGGACCTGAACGCGGATCGGGTCGGCGTCTGCTCGACGGTACCGGGCGTGCTGGACGCCGACGGCGACGTGGTCCCCCGGATCGACTCCTTCTGCGACGTCGCGGACGCGCTCGGCGGGAGCGCGGCGACGGACGTCAGCGGCGGCATGGCCGGCAAGGTACGCGAGCTGCTCGCGCTGGACCGGCCCGCCTCGGTGTTCGACCTCGACGGCCTCCCGGAGTTCCTCTCGGGCGGGCGGCCGGGGACGACGATCGAGTAGTCAGAGCTCCGTCTCCACGACGTATCCCCAGCGCTCCATCCCCTCGTCCTCGTAGAACGACAGCGCCGCGTCGTTGCCCGCTCGACTCGCCAGCGCGACGTACTCGCAGTCCCGCTCGGCGGCCCACTCCTCGACGAAGTCGAGCAGTTCCGCGCCGTACCCCTCGCCGCGGCGGGGTTCGTCGACGACGAGGTCGTGGATCCAGGCGTGACGCGCGTGGTGGAGTACGCGCTGGACGGAGACGCCGACCACCGCGACGAGGTCGCCCTCGTCCCGAGATATCGAGTCGGCGGTAGCGCCCTCTCCCGCTTCGAACAGACCGAACAGTCGATAGTCGTCCTCCTCGCGCCACGACCGGACGAACGCCTCGGTCTCGTGGCTCCAGAGCTGTCGCAGGAGCGGGACGGCCGCGTCCCACTCGCCGTCCGTGGTCAGTTCGGCGACCCTGGTCGACATGGGCGTGGTCACGGTACGCGGGGGTATCAGCGCACCGCCGGTGAGATAACGGTTAGCACGCCCGTCGCCGCGGGCGCGGTCCGCACGAACCGATACGTGAGACGGAGCGACCGACCGGGGGGCTACGAAACCGCCGCCCTCGTCTACTGCTCGCCGAAGGTGAACTCGTCGACCGCTCCGTCGGACGACTCCTCGGACCGGGCGTCGGCCGCCCCGCCGTCCGACCCGTCGGACAGTTCGTCGATGACCTCACCGTCCGGGTGCGACGCGTCACCGGCGTCGACGTTCGCGGTGGTCTCGAACCGGTCGAGCGCCTCGGAGAGCTCGGCCGCCCGCTCGGCGAGGTCGCTCGCGCTGTGGGTCACCTCGCTCAGCGCGGTGGTCTGTTCCTCGGCCGCGGCGGCGACGTTCTCGGCTTCCGACGTGGTCTCCTGACTGATCGTCGCCACCTCGTCGACCATGGTCACGACCTCCTGCGTGGAGGCGGCCTGCTCCTCGGTCGTCGCGGAGATCTCCTGAACGCCGGAGTTGGTCTCCGCCGCGTAGTCGGCGATCTCCGCGAGGGCGTCGGCCGCGTTCTCGACCGCGTCGCGGTTCTCGGCGATGCGGTCGGCGGTCTGCTGGACCTCGCCCGCGGTGGCGTGGGTCTGGTCCTGGATCTGTTCGAGGAGCTCCTCGATGTCCTCCGCGGCCTCCTTCGTCTCCGCGGAGAGTTCCTTCACCTGCTCGGCGACGACGCCGAAGCCGCCGCCGGCGTCGCCGGCGCCCTCACCGCGGGAGGCCTCGATGTTGGCGTTGAGCGCCAGCATGTTCGTCTCCTTGGCGATGTCGGTGATGAGGTCGATGAGCTCGTCGACCTCCTGCATCTGCCCCTCCAGTTCCTCGATAGCGGCGATCGCGTCCGCGGAGTCGTCCTCGATCTGGGCCATGCGGTCGACCGCGGCCCGCGCCGCTTCGCGACCCTGCTGACCGGTTCTGGCGGTGCGCTCCGCGATGTCGGCCACCTCGTTCGAGGTCGCCGCGATCTCCTCGGTCGTCGTCGAGAGGTTCTCCATCTCCTCGTTGACGACCCGGAGGCTCTCGCTTTGCTCCTCGGCGCCGTCGGAGATCTCCTGGGTGGAGCTTGCGACCTGCTCGCTCGCGTTCCGGACCTCCTCGCTGGAGGCGGTCACCTGCTCGGAGGCGGCAGCGACGTCGCCGGCGAACGCCTTCGCCCGCGCCGTCGTCCGCTCTATCGCCTCGACCATCGCGTTGAACTCCTCCGCGATGTCGCGCATCGCCTCGTTCTCGCTCTCGGGGTCCATCCGCGCGCCCAGGTCGCCCTCGGCGCACTCGCGCATCACTTCGCGGTAGTCGTCGGCCTTCGACTGCAGGTGCGAGTTGATGCGCTCGGTCCGCTCGCGGGCCATCTGGGCCTCGTTGCGGGCCTCTTCGGCGCTGCGGATCTGCTCTTTCAGAGAGGTCCGCATGCCGTCGAACGAGTCGTACAGCCGGCCGATGCTGTCGATCCGGTCGCTCTCGAGGTCGACGTCCAGGTCGCCGTCCTCCATGCGCTCGGCCCTGTCCCGGAGCCGGTCGATCGACCTTGAGGTGTTCCGGCCGATGACGCCGCCGACGAAAACGATCAGGAACACGCCGCCGAGAGTGACGTAGGTCCCGTAGTCGCTCACCGTCTGCACGAAGCCGTACGCCTCGCTCTTCGGCGTGTGGACGACGAGGATGAACGGCGATCCGGGCTCCAGTCGCACCGCCGTGGCGACGTACTCCTCGTCGGCGTACTGCGACCCGGCCACTTCGGCGAGTGCCTCGCCGGGAGTGCCGACGTCGTGCACCTCGGGGTCGGTCGTCACCTCGTCGGTGGCGAAGTCGCGCTCGTTCCCGTACGACCGGTACAGCGTCGTCCCCTCGGGTCCGAGCACGACCTGCCCGTGCTCCGTCCCCTCGGCCCCCGGATAGACGATGAACGAGATGCGGCCGTCGTCGTCGCTCAGCAGGTCCGCCCGCTGGCTCATGTTCTGTCCCACGACGACGAGCTTGTCGCGGTTCTCCCCGTCGTCGACCAGCCGCTGGTACTGCAGGACGTTCGTCCCGTCGGCGGTCCGGTCGGCGATCGGGATCGTCTCGTACGCGAACATGTCCAGGTAGTAGCCGCCGTGGACGGACCTGTTCTCGTAGACGCCCTCGCCCATGCCGCCGAACTCCTGTGCCCAGTTCTCGTCGGAGGCGTTTATCGGCTGTCCGGTCAGCTCCTCGTTCGTGCTGTAGAGGACCGTGCCGTCGTCGACGTCGACGTAGTGGATGTGGTGGTTGCCCTCGATCCGCCGGTGCTGCGCTTCGAGGTACGCGCCGACGTCCTCCTGATGCGTGATCTCGGAAGATATCCTGTCGACCTTCAGGCCGGTGTTGTCAGTCTGCATCGCCACCTGTTGGGCCTCCTTTTGAGCGATCTCCTTCGAGTCCTCGTGGACCCGGTCCTGTACCTCGTCGGCCATCACGTTCGTGCCGACGAGGCCGACCGCGCCGACCGTCGCGGCGAGAACGAACAGCGCCAGCATGAACTTCAGCGCGTAGCTGCGACGCACGAAATCCGGTACTGCTCTCCGTATACTGTCCATCAAACAGTTATATAGAAAGAATGACAATAAACTCTTCGGAAGATTTTAGTTTCATGTCAACGATACCCTCCCGCCGCGAGTAATTGATCCCTTTTCGACACCTAATAGTCTTGCCTGCGTGCACTTCGCTGCGGTAAACTGTCATATCGTTCCAAGTGGTCGTTTCTCCGAGAGAGGAAACCCGCAGGACGCGGAATACTAAACTTATGTTACAGTTTGCCACGGCAATACGGTCACCGGGAACGATCTGACGACCGAGCGTTCCCCTGAGTCGTGCGGTCGCGGTCGCCGAGCGAACCACCACCGCTCGACCCACGCAGTTTTTAAGACGTGGGTGTCTAAAGGGAGATAACGGAAACCCGCGGGCAAGTGCGGGGCGGGACGACCGCCCTCGCATAGCGGGTGCGTGGCCGACGTGCTGTAAGACGCCGGGGTCAGGTATCCGGCACCCCGCTGGGTGTTTCAGTGAGCGACATTGCCACCTCGCGTGGCTTTCAATGCTCGGATCAAACCATGGAAATCGAAATCGCAACCATCGGCGGCTACGAAGAAGTCGGTCGGCAGATGACTGCCGTCCGCGCGGGCGACGACGTCGTCGTGTTCGACATGGGTCTGAACCTCTCGCAGGTTCTGATCCACGACAACGTCGAGACCGAGAAGATGCACAGCCTCGACCTGATCGACATGGGCGCCATCCCCGACGACCGGGTGATGAGCGAGCTCGAGGGCGACGTGAAGGCCATCGTGCCGACCCACGGCCACCTCGACCACATCGGCGCCATCAGTAAGCTGGCGCACCGCTACAACGCGCCCATCGTCGCGACGCCGTTCACGATCGAGCTGGTCAAACAGCAGATCGAGGGCGAGCAGAAGTTCGGCGTCGAGAACAACCTCGTGAAGATGGAGGCGGGCGAGACGATGAGCATCGGCGAGCGCAACGAACTGGAGTTCGTCAACGTCACCCACTCCATCATCGACGCGATCAACCCGGTCCTGCACACGCCCGAGGGGGCCATCGTCTACGGCCTCGACAAGCGGATGGACCACACGCCGGTCATCGGCGACCCCATCGACATGAAGCGGTTCCGAGAGATCGGCCGCGAGGACAACGGCGTCCTCTGTTACATCGAGGACTGTACGAACGCGAACAAGAAGGGGCGCACCCCCAGCGAGGCCGTCGCGCGACGCCACCTCAAGGACGCCCTCTACAGCATGGAGGACTACGACGGCGGCATCGTCGCGACGACGTTCTCCAGCCACATCGCGCGCGTCCGGAGCCTCGTCGAGTTCGCCAAGGACATCGGCCGCCAGCCGGTGCTTCTGGGCCGCTCGATGGAGAAGTACTCCGGCACCGCAGAACGGCTCGACTTCGTCGACTTCCCCGAGGACCTGGGGATGTTCGGCCACCGCAAGTCCGTCGACCGGACGTTCAAGCGGATCATGAAGGAGGGCAAGGAGAACTACCTGCCCGTCGTGACGGGCCACCAGGGCGAACCGCGCGCGATGCTCACCCGGATGGGCCGCGGCGAGACGCCGTACGAACTGGAGGACGGCGACAAGGTCGTCTTCTCGGCGCGGGTCATCCCCGAGCCGACGAACGAGGGCCAGCGCTACCAGTCCGAGCGCCTGCTGAAGATGCAGGGCGCGCGCATCTACGACGACATCCACGTCTCCGGCCACCTGAACCAGGAGGGCCACTACGAGATGCTCGACGCGCTCCAGCCCCAGCACGTCATCCCCGCCCACCAGGACATGAGCGGCTACTCCTCGTACGTCAACCTCTGTGAGAGCGAGGGGTACAAGCTGGGTCGCGACCTGCACGTCACCCGAAACGGTAACCTGATCCAACTCGTCGAGTGAGCCATGACTAGTCCCGAGGCGCGCGAAGAGACGGTGCTGGCGGCGGTCGGGAAGCGGCGCGAACTCGTCAACGAGGCGATCACGGAGGAGCTGCCGGTCGTGGAGCCCGAACGCCTCTACGAGGCGTCGCGGTACCTCCTCGACGCCGGCGGGAAGCGCCTCCGGCCGACGGTCGTGCTCGCCGTCGCCGAAGCGCTCGCCGACGAGACGCCCGAGACGGCCGACTACCGGTCGTTCCCCGACCTGACCGGCGACGCGGTCGACGTCATGGCCGCCGCGGTGAGCGTGGAGGTCATCCAGTCGTTCACGCTGATCCACGACGACATCATGGACGACGACGACCTCCGTCGCGGCGTCCCGGCCGTCCACCGCGAGTACGACCTCGAGACCGCGATCCTCGCGGGCGACACGCTGTACTCGAAGGCGTTCGAGATCATGCTCGACACCGGCGCCCCGGCCGACCGGATGGTCGAGGCGGTCGACACGCTCGCGAACGCGTGCACGCAGATCTGCGAGGGCCAGTCGCTCGACGTCGAGTTCGAGACCCGCAGCGACGTCCTCCCGGAGGAGTACCTGAAGATGGTCGAACAGAAGACCGCCGTCCTCTACGCCGCGAGCGCGGCGATCCCCGCGCTCCTGCTCGGCGCCGACGAGGAGACGGTCGACGCGCTGTACGGCTACGGGCTCGACGTCGGCCGCGCGTTCCAGATCCAGGACGACGTGCTCGACCTGACCGTCCCGAGCGACAAGCTCGGCAAGCAGCGCGGGAGCGACCTCGTGGAGGACAAGCGGACGCTGATCACGCTCCACGCCCGCGAGCAGGGCGTCGACGTCGAGTCGCTTGTCGGCACCGACGACGTGGACGCCGTCACCGAGGCGGAGATCGACGACGCGGTCGCCGAACTGGAGGCGGCCGGCAGCATCGAGTACGCCCAGGAGACGGCCCAGGAACTCGTCGAGAACGGGAAGGACCGCCTGTCGGTCCTGCCCGACAACGACGCCCGGCGTCTGCTCGAGCAGATCGCCCACTACCTCATCGAACGCGGCTACTGACTCCGGGGCGCGCTTCTCGCCCTCGGGACTCCCCGGCGCACAGCGACGGTGCCGTCGGTCCGTCCGGCGGACCCGGCGGAGCGGCCGTCGTCGCTGGCCGCGGAGCGCGGGTCGCGCCGAGCGGCCGTCACTCCTCGTCCGTCCAGTAGTCCACCGCGTCCCCGGTCCGGTAGTAGCCGTGGACGCTGCGCTCGCCCTCGCCGCCCGGCGGGGCGCCGACGAACACGCCGATCTTCTCCGAGTCCGGGTACACCGTCACCTCGGGATCCTCCATCGTCGACGTCATCAGGTACCTGAGCGTCCCGTCGGAGTCGTTGACGACCCGGTGGGCGCCGGACTCGTCCGCGGGGAGCGCTACGTAGTCGCCGGCCGACAGCGACACCGTCTCCCCGGCGAGTCGAAGCGACCCGCGCCCGTCGAGGACGTACAGCGCCTCCTCGTTTTCGGTGTGGTAGTGGTACGGCCACGCCCGCTCGCCCGCCGGGAGCTCGTAGAGGCTGCAGCCGAGGCGGTCGCCGCCCGCGGCGTCGCCCAGCTTTTTGCGACGCAGCGTCATCCCGTCCTCGTCGAGCGTCGTCCACTCCAGATCGGTCTCGTTGACCTTCATGCGTCCGGGAACGCGTCGCCGCGCAAAAAACGACGGGGCGAGCGGCGGGGAGTTTCGGCGGGCCGAGACGCGAGCGATCGGCCGAGCCGTCAGTCAGTCGGCGTCTCGTCGGAGGAGCCGTCTGCCGGCGCGTCGTCGCCCCCGTCGTCATCCGGCGCATCGCCGGACACTCTATCGGACGGGCTCTCAGACGACGATCTGCCGTCCGCGGCGTTCTGTTCCGCGGACTCCGGCGGAAGCGCCTCGTCGTCGGCGTCGGGAGCGTGTCCCGCCGGCGGGTCGAGTTCCTCCGGCGGCGCCGCCGCGGGCTCGGGCGTCAGGGACTCCCCGCGGACGAGCTCCGGCAGGATGATCCGGGCGAACTCCACGACGAGGACGACGATCAGCGGGCCGAGGAAGAGGCCGTACCAGCCGAACAGCAGCGGGCCGAAGATGTACGCGAAGAGGACGAGGCCGACGTGGAGGTCCCGCCCGGAGATGTACGGGCGCAGGAGCACCTCGGGGACCGTGTCGACGAACGTGAACACGACGGCGGCGAAGAAGAGGCCGAACCAGACCAGCGCCGGGTCCATCACGACCGCGGCTGCGGTCAGGTACAGCGCGACGGGCACCCAGACGATCTTCATGCCGACGATCGGAACGAGGCTCCCCGCGCCGGTGAGGAGGCCGAGCAGGGTCGGCACGGGGACCGCCAGACCGGCCGGTGCGATCAGGTTGACCGCGTTGTACACCAGCGTGCCGACGACGGCGTTGGCCGCGGCGAAGAGGATGTTCCCGAAGTAGATCGACTCCAGATTGCGGTCGACGGCGGTGAGGTACGCCTCCGTCGCGGAGCCCTCGCCCGCGAACTCCTCGCGGAACCACCACGCGAGCCGCCGGTCGTCCCGCAGGAGGTAAAAGCCGATGGCCAGCGCGACGAAGAGGTGGAGCAGGACGTTGACGACGACGCCGAGGTAGGTCGTGACGGCCTCGACGACCTGCTGGACGCCCTCGACGGAGCCGAACTCCAGCAGCTGCTGGGGGTTCTCCGTCAGGATCCCGAGGATCTGCTGGGGGTCCTGGAGCCACTCGACCTGCATGTACGGCTCGAGCGCCGCGGTGTACTCGAGCGCGTTCGGCGCGACCTGGGCGAGCTCCCGCGCGCCGACGACGACGGTGTAGCCGAGCAACACGAGCACCGGCATCGAGATGGTGAGCAGGGAGACCATCGCCGCGAGGCTGGCCGGCTTGACGCGGGTTCGCGTGCGCCGATGGATCCGCCGCGTCGCGTAGTAGACGAACAGCCCCAGTACGAAGGTCCCGACGTACGTGTAGACGACGAAGGCCAGCGCGACGAACAGGAGGGCGGCGACCGCCCACCACGCCAGGCGGTTGCGGTCGAGAGGGGACGCGTCTGCCATGCGGCGGGCTACCAAGCGAACGCACAAGAAAGTAGGGAGGGCCGCGGACGGGACTCGCCCGCCGCGCACAGACTACTGCCGCCCGCGAAGAGAGCCGCTCCGGTCGGCGTCCCGCCGTCGCAGGGACGGATCCGCGGGGGTTTTGACGGCGGCACCTGTACCCGGACACAATGGACCAGGAACTCCGAGAGCGGATCGAGGCGGCGGCGGAGAAACACGCCCTGCTCAACGCGGTGAAACACGAGAGCGACGCCGACGTCGGCGCGATCATGGGCCCGATGATGGGCGAGAACCCCGAGTTCCGGGAGCATGGCGACGAGGTGCCGGGCGTCGCGGGCGGGGTCATCGCCGAGGTGAACGACCTCTCCCACGAGGAGCGCGTCGAGCGCCTCGAGGCGATCGCCCCGGAAGAACTGGCGGAGATCCTGACGGAGGACGAGGGCGACGACCAGGTCCTCCCCGACCTGCCGAACGCCGAGGAGTACGACGAGATCCGGATGCGGAGCGCGCCGAACCCCAACGGCCCGTGGCACATCGGCCACGCGCGGATGCCCGCCGTCATCGGGACGTACAAGGAGATCTACGACGGCTGGTTCTGCGTCCGCTTCGACGACACCGACCCCGAGACAAAGCGGCCGGACCTCGACGCCTACGACCAGATCCTGGAGGACATCGAGTACCTCGGCTTCGAGCCCGACGCCGTCTACCGCGCCAGCGACCGGATGGAGACCTACTACGACCACGCCCGCGAGCTGATCGAGAAGGGCGGCGCGTACACCTGCTCGTGCCCGCAGGGCGAGTTCTCCGACATGAAAAACAGCGGCGAGGCCTGCCCGCACCGCGACAAGGACGCCGAGACCACGCTAGAGGAGTTCGAGGCGATGGTCGACGGCGAGTACGAGAGCGGCGAGATGGTGCTGCGGGTCCGGACCGACATCGAGCACAAGAACCCCGCGCTCCGCGACTGGGTGGCGTTCCGCATGATCGACACGCCCCACCCCCGCGAGGAGGCCGCGGAGTACCGCTGCTGGCCGATGCTCGACTTCCAGAGCGGGATCGACGACCACCTCGTCGGCGTCACGCACATCATCCGCGGCATCGACCTGCAGGACTCCGCGAAGCGTCAGCGGTTCGTCTACGACTACTTCGACTGGGAGTACCCCGAGGTGCTCCACTGGGGCCACGTCCAGATCGACGCCTTCGACGTGAAGATGTCCACCTCGACGATCAAGCGGCTCATCGAGGAGGGCGAACTCGACGGGTGGGACGACCCGCGCGCCCCGACTGTCGCAGCGTTCCGTCGGCGGGGGATCCGCGGCGAGGCCATCACCGAGGCGATGGTCGACCTCGGCACCTCCACGAGCGACGTCGACCTCGCGATGAGCGCCGTGTACGCGAACAACCGCGAGCTGATCGACGACGACGCGAACCGCTACTTCTTCGTCCGCGCGGGCGGCGAGGACGGGGACCACGAGGCGGTCGAACTCCCCGTCACCGGCGACGCGCCGGCCGAGGGGACCCCGCCGGTCCACCCCGAGCACGAGGACCGCGGCCGGCGGTCGATCCCGGTCGACGACGCCGTCATCCTGGAGGCCGCCGACCTCCCCGCCGAGGGCGAGAAGCTGTGGCTGAAGGGGTACGGTCCCGTCGAGTACGCGGGCGACGAGCTCCGCTTCACCGACGACGACATCGACGTGGTCCGGGAGGGCGACGCCGACGTGGTCCACTGGGTGCCCGCCGACGAGAACGTCTCCCTGCGCCTCCGGACGCCGGACGGCGACGTGACGGGCTACGCGGAACCCGGGTTCGGCGACGTCGCGGCCGACGAGATGGTGCAGTTCGTGCGCGTCGGGTTCGCGCGGGTCGACGGGCACGGCGAGGCGGGCGGCGACGAGTCCGTCGCGTACTTCGCCCACGAGTAGGCCGCTCGCGGTTCGGGGGCTCGCGGCCGCAGTCGCCCACCTCCACGGGCGACCGGATTAATTTTCTCTGCTGAACTCTCTCCCTCGCTTTGGTTTTCACACGCCAATACACAGCTATCGTCCATAGTTTTTAATTATGGACGCGGTCTACACCCAGTCGCCGGCCGAGAACACCACCGACGGTCGGCGTCCTAGGGTGGGACCATAGGAACCGAGAATCCGCGGTAGCGTACGGCCAGCAAGCGGCAGACCGCGTATCACCGGAAGCACCGCCCGCGAATCGACCCACGGAACACGCCGCACGTGTTCGCATCCGGTCCGACGGCGGGAGGACTGACCGGCCCCTCCCGCGACGGTCGTGGGCGTCTTTCACCACCGTCCCACGCCGTTCTCGCTGGCGCTTTTGTCTCTCGATCCGTACCGACCGGTCAGTCGCGTTCGCGCTCGAAGGCGACCCCGGCCGTGAACCCGACCCCTGCGAGGCCGAACCCGAGCGCCGCGACGGTGAGGTTCGGCGTCGGTTCGACGCCGTTCAACAGCACGAACGCGCCGAACGTCGTCACGCCGGCGAACAGCCCCGACCACAGGTTCCCGCTCGCCCCCCACGCGTCAGGGTGGCGGAGCGCGACGGCCGTCGCGACGGCGTACGTCTGCGCGACGCCGACGAGGAGGAGGGCCGACCAGGCGTCCGGCGACGCGGCGAGATAGAGGGCGCCGGTCACGACGGCGGCGACGAAGACCCCGAGAGCGTACCGCTTCGTCCGATCCATACGGGACGTACCGGTCCTGAGGGGGATAGCCTTTATGTCCGGTTCGCCGCGGCGAAAACAACCTCAGATAACTACGACCAGAACGAACGACACGAGCATCGCGGTCGTCAGCACGACCTGCATGAACGTCGACCCGAGCATGCCGACGGTGGCGTACACCGCCGCCTTCGCGCCCGCCGACCGGCTCTTGCCGCGGTAGGCCTCGACGAGGAATATCGTGACCGCGACGGCGACCAGCGCGCCGAGGGGGCCGACGACGAACAGCGTCACGACGGCGGCGACGGACCCGAGCAGCGTCGCCACCCACGACGCACCGCCGGCTTTCGCCGAGATGGCCCCGGCGAAGTAGTCGACGACCACGACGAGCAGGCCGATGAGGGTGAACGCGGCGAGCGCGAGGGTCCCCGGCTCGCCCGTCGTCCACCAGTAGACGTACACGCCGGACAGCGAGAGGACGGCGCCGGGTACCATCGGTACGACGCTCCCGACCACGCCCGCGACGAGCAGCGCCACGGCCAGCACGGCGACGAGTTCGACCATACCCGAGGATAACGCCGCGGAGACTAAGGTTTGGTCCCACATTAACGTTCGTGCAAAATTTTTTGAGGTACACCGGTGTACGGTATGTGAGGGTAGTTATCAATGGCCATCGATCCGAACTTCGAGGAGAACCGCGAGGTAGTCGACGAGCACGAGGGTCACGACGTGTGGGGCCCCGTCGAGGAACCGGAGACGTTGGGGATCCACGGCACGCACGTGGCCGTGGACTTCGACATCTGCATCGCCGACGGCGCCTGTCTGGAGGACTGTCCGGTCGA
Organism: Halostella limicola; assembly: GCF_003675875.1. Taxonomy (NCBI): domain Archaea; kingdom Methanobacteriati; phylum Methanobacteriota; class Halobacteria; order Halobacteriales; family Natronoarchaeaceae; genus Halostella; species Halostella limicola. The sequence continues at coordinate 608,422 of NZ_RCDI01000003.1, forward strand.
CGTGTTCGAGTGGGTGGACACCCCCGACCACCCCGAGAGCGAGATCAAGGCCGATCCCGCCAACGAGGCCCAGTGTATCGACTGCATGCTCTGCGTCGACGTCTGCCCCGTGGACGCTATCGACGTCGACGCCGGACGGCAGGGACGGGCCTGAGGTGGTCACGGAATGCGAACGGTCGTTCTGACCAAGGGAGTCCCTGACTTCCGCGAGGGGCAGGTGTCGTTCGACGAGGACGGGCATCTCGAACGGGGCAAGACGCCGACGGTGATGAACCCGAACGACGAGCACGCACTGGAGGCGGCGTTCCAGACGAAGGTCCGCCACGGCGGCCACCTGAGCGTGATGAGCATGGGGCCGCCGGGGTACGAGGAGGTCCTGCAGGAGGCGATGGAGTCGGTGTACGCCGACGACCTCTACCTGATCTCGGACCGCGAGTTCGCCGCCGCGGACACGTGGGCGACGGCGATCACGCTCACGACCGCGATCGAACACTTAGAGGACCAGCCCGACCTCGTGTTCGCGGGGTTCAAGACCGCCGACGGGGAGACGGGCCACACCGGTCCGCAGGCGTGCTGGGGGCTCGACATGCCGATCCTCACGCACGTCGTGTCGCTGCGCGTCGACGAGGGGCGAGTCCGCGCGAAGCGCCTCGTCGAGGGCGACGTCGAGGAGATCGAGACCGTCGAGACCGACCTGCCGGCGTTCGTCGTCGCGGACCCCGAGTTCGAACCGACGTACCGCCGCGCCGAGCACCGCCTGACGCTGAAGGACCTGCGCGAGGAGACGCGCGAGCGCGCCGAGAACTACGACGACCATCTCACGGTCTGGGACCACGAGGAGCTGAACCTCGACCCGGACTACGTCGGCCTCGACGGGTCGCCGACCATCGTCGAGTCGGTCGACCCCATCCCGAAGGCTCCCGCCGAGCGCGAGGCGACGATGGTCGACCCCGACGACCCCGACGCGATGAGCAAGGTCGTCGAGGAACTGACGCCGTACGCCGGAGGTGACTGACAGTGCCAGCGATAGACCCCAGCGAGTACGACGTGCCGGAGCTGACGAGCGAGATCAAAGACATCGAGGACGTAGCGGAGTTACGGGCCATCCTCGACGCGGAGGAGGCGGGCGAGGACCGCGCCGCCGCGAAGACGGTGATCGAGTCCCGGATCGAGAAGTTCAGCGAGGACGAGGACGGCGACGAGGAGATCGACCCCACGGAGCTCACCGTCGCCGAACTCGGCAACGCGATCCAGGGGCTAGACGACGTGGAGCGCCTCCGCGCTATCCTCGACGCGGAGGAGGGCGGCGACGACCGCGACAGCGCGAAGAAGCTCGTCCAGAAGCGGATCGACTCCGTGACCGAGGACGAGGGCGAGGACGAGGAGGAGCAGCTTCCGCCGGAGGAGAAACACCCGGAACTCGACCACCCGACCGCCGACAAGCGCCACGTCCGCGCGATAGAGGACGGCACCTACGGCGACATGTGGGTGTACTGCGAGACCCAGCGGGGCGAGCTCATCGACTGCTCGCGCGAGATGCTGGGCAAGGCGCGGGAGCTGATGGACGAGTACAACGACGACTACTCGGAGGACGAGCGGGTCGTCGCCGTCCTGATCGGCGACGACGTGGAGCGCCTCGCCGACGAGTGCATCTCCTACGGCGCGGACGTCGTCGTCTACCACGAGGACGAGCGCCTCGACCGGTTCCGGCACAAGTCCTACGCGCAGGTGTTCTGCGACATGGCGCGGTGGGGCGGCGACCCCGGCGAGGGCAACCCCGACCCCGCCGACTGGCGGGACTACGACGAGCCGCGCTACGTGCTGTTCCCGGCGACGAACAACGGCCGCGACCTCTCCGCGCAGGTCCAGGCGGAGCTCGACTCCGGGCTGGCGTCGGACTGCTCGGGCCTGTACATCGAGGAGGTCACCATCTCGAACCCCGTGAAGACGGGGAGCGCGGGCTCGAAGAAGGAGTTCGAGCGCGTCCTGCACATGAAGCGCCCGGACTTCTCCGGGTTCGAGTACTCGACCATCCTCTGTCTGGACAACCCCGACCGGGACTTCCACCCGCAGGGCGGGTCGGTCATCCCGGGGAGCTTCGAGGTGCCCGACCCCGCCCCGGAGCGTCAGGGCGAGGTGGTCGAACACGACCTCGACCTGCAGGACGACTGGTTCCGCGTCGACGTCACCGACTACGACCAGCTGGACGAGGGCGTCGACCTCACCGGGCACGACGTCGTCGTCGCGCTCGGCCGCGGCATCGGCGACGACCCGACGCGGGGCATGGAGCTCGGCATCGATCTGGTCGATGCGTTCGACGACGCCGCACTCGGCATCTCGCGGGGCATCGTCACCTCCTCGTACCAGTTCGAGGGCCACGTCGAGCGCTACGCCGCGGAGGAGCGCCAGATCGGCGAGACGGGACAGATCGTCGAGCCGGACCTCTACGTCGCCGCGGGCATCTCCGGGGCCATCCAGCACAAGGTCGGGATGGACGAGTCCGACACGATCGTCTCGATCAACACCGACCCCGACGCCGACATCCGGGACTTCTCGGACTACTTCGTCGAGGGCGACCTGTTCGACGTGCTGCCCGAACTGATCGAGGCCGTCGAGCGCGGCGAGTTGCCGAAAGCCATCGCCGACGGCACGGGAGGTGACGGCGATGACTGACGCCGAGCACTACGAGGCGGTCGTCGTCGGCGCGGGGCCGGGCGGTGCCGCGGCCGCGGCGACGCTCGCGAGAAACGGCGTGGAGACGCTGGTGCTGGAACGCGGCGTCGACGCGGGGTCGAAGAACGTCAGCGGCGGCCTCATCTACGCCGAGGAGTCCGCGCCGTACACCATCGACACGCTGTTCCCCGGCTTCCGCGGCGCGGCCTCGGAGCGCCCGGTCACGAAGTACTACCTGCACAACGTCGCCGGCGACAGGGTGAAGACGTTCGACATCACCGACCTCCACGAGCACGACACGGAGTGGTCCGACGCCGTCCTCCGGCGGAAGATGGACTCGTGGCTCGCGGAGCGGGTCCACGAGATGACCCGCGACGCGGGCGGCGGCCTGCTGACCGACGTGCGGGTCAACGGCCTCCTACGCGACGAGGGCGAGATCGTCGGCGTCACCTGCGACGAACTCGATCCGATCCGCGCGGACCTGGTCGTCGCGGCCGACGGCGTCAACTCGGAACTCGCCCGCGACGCCGGACTGATGGACTGGGAGGAGCCCGAGGAGTGGTTCCAGGGCGTCAAGGCCGTCGTCGACGTGCCCGACGTCGACGAGCGGTTCGACCTCGGTCCCGACGAGGGGGCGGCCCACCTGTTCTCGGGCGACCTGTTCGAGGGCGTCCGCGGCGGCGGGTTCGTCTACACGAACCGCGACTCGCTGTCGGTCGGCACCGTCTTCCACCTCGACAGCCTCGTCGCCGAGGAGGCCGAGCCCCACCAGCTGCTCGACGCCCTCCTCACCCACCCCCTGCTCGCCGACTGGATCGGCGACGAGTACCGCGAGCGCGAGTACGCGGCCAAGCTCGTGCCGGACTCGAAGAAGGTGGCCCACCGCAACCCTCACGAGGACCGCCTCGTGCTCGTCGGCGACGCCGGCGGGCAGATGCAGGCGCAGGGGCCGATCATCAAGGGGATGAACCACGCCGTGACGGCCGGCGCGCTGGCCGCCGAGGCGTACGTCGAGGCGAAGTCCCGCGGCGACACCGACAGCGCCGGCGAGCGCTACGCGAAGAAGCTGCGCGACGAGGGCGTGATGGACAAGCTCCGCCCGAAGCGATACGAGGTGGCGAGCGCCCTCGGCGAGAACGAGCGCGCGACCGACCTCGCCGACCGCGTGCTGGAGTCGACGGTCGGCCGCCTCGGCGTCCGCGCGCTCGGCGACCGGCTGGAGGCGCTGTACTCCTCGCCGTTCCTCGCGATGCTCGCGCCGGACACGCGCACGCCGTACGTGACGATGCCGACGGTCATCGCGGAGGAGCTCGGGACGCGCGTCCACGGCACCGCCGACTACGAGCCGCCGGATCTCGCCGACCGCATCGGGGAGCTCACCTACGACACGGACGTGGGCAACCCCCACATCGAACTGCTGGACAACTCCGCGGAGGCCAGCGGCGCGGCGGTGCACGCCTGCCCCGTCAGCGCGAAGGACTTCGGCGGCGGCTGCTACCGCGAGGAGACGGTCAAGGTCAACGGCCACGAGGAGACCGCCGTCAGCCTCGACACCCAGCCCTGCGTTGAATGCGGTACCTGCGCCATCGTCGCGGATACCGACTGGGAGCACCCCCGCGGCGGCAAGGGCGTCGAGTTCCGCGAGGGGTGATCGCACGGTGACCGCGGCGAACCGCGACCCCGGCCCCGACGCCGACGCCGTCGGCGACCGGATCGACGACCTCGCCGACCGCGCCGCGGCGGCCCGGGCGTCGTTCGACCCGCCCGCGGACCCGCCGGACGAGGAGCGGGCGCTGTCGCTGCTGCGCGAGGGGTTCGGCCCCACAGTCTCCCTCTACGTCGAGTGCCGCACCGGCGGCGACCCCGTCAGGTTCGACGCGGCGGAGTTCGAGCGACTGGAGGCGGCGATGAACGAGTGGCTGGAACTGTACGCCGCCTGCTACGGCGTCGAGTTGGACGCGGACTACACCGTGCGGACGGCCGCGGAGGCGCTGCTCGACACCCACGACCTGACCGACGTGGCGCGGGTGCTGACCGGCGTCCCGGAGTAGGCCGAGCCGACGCTGGCCCGGACGACGCGGCGGTTCGCCGCAGTGCCCTCAGAGAGCGCCCGCTTCCAGATAACGAAAGTTCGTGACAAAATCTAAGTCGTGGCGAGTGCTAACGGGCGCCATGGAACTGACCGGGGAGTTCGAGTTCGGCCACGACGACCGGCGAGAGATCTACGACTACGTGGAGAGCCACGGATCGCTGGAGCCGAAGCGGCTGCGGCGGGCGCTCGACATGGACCCGCGTGCGTTCGGCCACCACGTCGCCATCCTCAAGCGCGACGGGGTGCTGGAGGAGGTAAACGGCGAACTCCGCGTCGCGTTCGAGGACGCCGACCGGCAGGAGTTCGAGGCCGACGGCGTCGACTGCACGATCCGGCAGGCCAGACAGGAGGATCTCACCGGCCTCGTCGGGTCCATCCGCGACGTGGCCGAGGCGGGGAGCTACATCGAGGCCGAGACCGTCGCCGACGTCATCGACCACGAAGAGGTGTTGCTCCGGCACAACGAACTGGAGTCGCGCATCTTCTTCGTCGCCACCGTCGACGAGGACGTGGTCGGGTGGGTTCACCTCGACGTCCCGGAGGTCGGCAAACTCGAACACACCGCGCGGCTCACGGTGGGCGTCTTGGAGGAGTACCGCGGCCGCGGCATCGGCGAGCGCCTCCTGCAACGCGGGGTCGACTGGGCCGCGGAGAACGGGTACGAGAAACTCTACCAGAGCGTCCCCTCGACGAACGAGGAGGCGATCGACTTCCTCGATGAGCACGGGTGGGAGACGGAGGCCGTCCGCGAGGACCACTACAAGGTCGACGACGAGTACGTGGACGAAGTGATGATGGCCCGCGAGCTATAGGTCCGCGCCCTCTATCGGGTCCGCGACGATCCCCTCTTTCTGCGCGAGGACGCGCCCGTGCGCCGCACAGACGAGTCGGTTCTCGGCCCACGGCACGTGCAGGCGCACCGCCGCCTTCCGGTCGCACCCCTCCTCGGTACACGTCCGCATGGGCGGTCGAACGCCGCGGACCGCCTTCGGTCTACCGGTGGTCGAGGCCCGCAGTCCCGCGACACTCGCGCCCGTCGACGCCCCTGACGGGACTCACTCGACCGTTCCGAGCGAGCACCGCAACCGTTACCCCCGCTCCGGACGCGGACGACCGCATGAGCGACAGCGCTATCGTCGTCGGCGCGTCCTCCGGCATCGGCCGCGAACTGGCCCGCGAACTCGCCGCGGACGGCTACGAGGTGGGCCTCGCCGCCCGGAGCCTCGACCGCCTCCGCGACCTCGGCGAGGAGCTACCGACCGAGAGCTACGTCGCGCGGCTGGACGTGACCGACCCCGAGGAGGCGCGCGACCGGTTCCACCGCCTCGCCGACGCGATGGGCGGCGTCGACCTCGTCGTCGCGAACGCCGGCACGGCGCACGTGAACCCCGACCTGGACTGGGGACCCGAGCGGGAGACGATCGACGTGAACGTCGGCGGGTTCGCCGCGATCGCGACCGCCGCGATGGACCGCTTCGAGGAGCGCGGATCGGGCCACCTCGTCGGCGTCTCCTCCGTGGCGGCGCACGTCGGGAACGGCGACGCGCCGGCGTACGGCGCGTCGAAGGCGTTCGTCTCGAACTACCTCTCGGGCCTGCGGGCCCGCGCCGCGGGGACGGACGTGTCCGTCACGACGATCGAACCGGGCTACGTCGACACCGACCTGATGCTCGACGACGACGCGTTCTGGGTGGCGTCGCCGGAGACGGCGGCCGAGCAGATCGCCGACGCGATACGGGCGAAGCGGTCGCACGCCTACGTCACCCGCCGCTGGCGACTGGTGGCGTGGCTGCTGAAGGCGGTGCCGGAGTCGGTGCTGCAGAGGGTCTTCTCGTAGCGCTACGTCCCGAATCGCTCGCGCTCCTCGCGGGCCGTTTCGTCGCCGTACGCCTCGACGAGCGGCTCGTACGCGTCGCCGATCGCCCGCATGCACTGGCGCGCGGAGGGGAACTCCAGCGCGTCGGCAACCGCGGGCCACTCGCGGGCTTGGAGCGCCCGGAGGACGAGCAGGCGCTCCTCCCGGGGCGTCAGGTCCGCCTCGCCCTCGACGAGGTGGCGGACTGCGAGCACGCGGAACGGCCGCGGGGACACGTCGAACAGCCCCGGACCGTAGGCGGCGTCGGCGACGACGCGCCACTCGTACGGCGTGAGGTCGAGGTCGGGGACGGCCTCGGCGGCCCGGAGCGCGGCCCGCACCACGTCGGGGTCGGCGTCGTCCAGCGCGTCCGAGAGGACGCTCCCGATCCGCCGGACGAACCGGGCGGCGTGGCGGTCGCGTAAGTCGCGGCCGGCCGCCGACAGGGGGTCGACCATCACCGCGGAGTACTCGCCGCTCGCGTCGTTGCGGGTCGTCGAGAGGTGGACCGTCGAGTAGCCGTTCTCGCGCCAGAAGTCGACGAGGCCGGGGGCCGCGCCGTAGCCGACGCTCAGGTAGTCGAGGTCGGCGAACTCCTCGCGGACCGCGTCGAGCAGGCGGGAGCCGAGCCCCCGCGAGCGCACGGCGTGGTGGGCCGCGATGCGGACGACCCGCAGGCCGGCGGGCCGCCCGGCGTCCTCGTCGCGCAGTTGGCTGGTGAGCACGTCCGGCACCATGTTTCCCCGGACGCGGCCGCCCTCGTACATCTCCCGCCGCACGTCCGCCGGGAGGTCCCCCTCGCGGGCGAGGAGGGCGACGCTGACGACGTGTCCGTCGAGGGTGAGCGCCCGCACCGAGAGGTTCGGCGCGTCGAGCAGGCGCGCGAGGTCGTTCGGCTCGGTCCGGTAGTGCGCCAGCACGAGCAGGCCGAACGCCTCGCGGAGCAGGTGCTCGTCGGCGAGCAGGTCCTCGGGGGTGAGCGCCTCGTACTCGACCGACTCCGGCGTCGCGTCCGCCACGAGCGGGTCGACCGGCGGCCGGGCGTCGAGCATGAGCGCGCGGAACGCCCACACCTCGACGGGGTCGCCGCCGGCGTACCGGATGGGGTCGTCGAGGCGGACGTCCGTCACCTCGTGGCCGCTCTCGGCGAGGCGGTCCCGGAACCGGACGGAGAACCCGCGCCCGGCGCCCTCGTAGCCGTGGACCGTCGTCGCGAACGCGACGCGGTCGGCCGCGAGGAACGATTCGAGCAGGCGGACCGGCAGCGCGGCGGCCTCGTCCACGATGACCACGCCGGGGTCGCCGGGCAGGTCCGCGGCCTCCACCGCGCGGGCGAAGCGGACGCAGCCGCCGCCCGCCGCCTCGATCCGCTGCGGTGGGTCGCGGTCGACGCCGGCCAGCGCGCCCTCCGCGTCGAGCAGTTCCCGCGCCCGGAGGAACGCCTCGCGGGCGCTCCGGTACTGTCGGGCGGTGACCAGCACGTCGTCGCCGGCGAGCGCGAGTGCCCCCGCGGCGAGGCCCGCGGCGCTCGACTTCCCGCGCCCGCGGTCCGCCTCGGCGACGACCGCGGTACCGGGTTCGCGGAGCGCTTCGAAGGATCTCACGGCGTCGGCCTGGTCCGTCGTCAGACAGGCCTCGTAGGCCGTCCTCGGAAAGGCGCGCTCGCCGTCGGCCGGAACGGGAACCGGGTCCGCCGGCAAGCGAGGAGCCGGGTCCGTCAGGCCGTCGCGCTCGAGGCGGTCCGCGTCGACGTCGTAGACGGCGATCCCCGGGTGCTGTCGGAGCGTCCGGACGAACCGCTCTCGGAAGTGTCCGGTCACGTCGCCGACGCCGAACGGCGGCACCGCGAGGCTCTCGTCGAAACAGTCCCGGCTGTCCGGCCACTCGTCGAGCGGCGGCGCGAGCAGGACGAACAGGCCGCCGCCGTCGACTGCGCCGACCACGCGGCCGACGGCGTTGGGACGGAGTTCCTCGTGGGCGTCGACCACGACGGCGTCGCGGGTCTCGCCCAGCAGGTCGCCCGCGCGGTGGGACGGGAGGTGCTCGCACCGGAACCGGTCGTCCGGCCCGACGAGCGTCGTCCGCGTGAGCGGGAGGTCGACGCCGTCGAGCACCGCTTCGGCCGCCTCGTAGCAGGCGGCGTGGTCGCCCGTCAGGACGAGCATCCGCCGCTCGTCGGCGCGGCGGGCCTCCGTCCGGAGCGACCGCGCCGGTGCGACTGCGTTCATGCTCCCTCCTTCGCCCCCTCGGGTAAGGGGCTTTGCGCTTGCGGGCGACGGCCGAGTTCGGCGACGGCGCTGCCGTGTTTCTGTCTCACACGCCACCGAACGTTTGAAAGCGCTTTTATGGGGTGGCGCGTTATTCAGTGCTACAGCCTGCGCGGGGTTGATGATGCTCCTAGCCGCACAGGATTCTCGCCGTCGGGAAACTGACGGCCGCCGGGAATCTCCCCAGCGGTTCCCGGCACGCCACCGACGTGGCGACGGCAGGGGAGCGCGAGCCCACGCGCAGGAGGTGACTAACAATGCCAGTATACGCAGATTTCGACGTCCCGGCTGACCTCCAGGACGACGCCATCGAGGCGCTCGAGGTCGCCCGAGACACAGGTACGGTAAAGAAAGGTACGAACGAAACGACGAAGGCGGTCGAGCGCGGCAACGCCGAGCTCGTCTACGTCGCCGAAGACGTCCAGCCGGAGGAGATCGTGATGCACCTGCCCGAGCTCGCCGACGAGAAGGGCATCTCCTACGTCTTCATCGACACGCAGGACGACGTCGGCCACGCGGCCGGCCTCGAGGTCGGCAGCGCCGCCGCCGCGATCGTCGACGCCGGCGACGCCGGCGACGACGTCGAGGACATCGCCGACAAAGTCGAGGACCTTCGCTGAGGCGATAACCAATGAGTGCTGAAGAGACTGAAGACGGATCCACGTCCACGCCCGCAGAGGTCATCGAGATCGTGGGCAAGACCGGGATGCACGGCGAGGCCATGCAGGTCAAGTGCCGCATCCGGGAAGGCGAGAACCAGGGCCGAATCATCACCCGCAACTGCCTCGGCCCCGTCCGCGAGGGCGACGTTCTCCAGCTCCGCGAGACCGCCCGCGAGGCCGACTCCATCGGGGGGCAGTAACCATGCCGCAGACGCGAGAGTGCGACTACTGCGGGCAGGACATCGAGCCCGGCACCGGGACGATGTTCGTCCGCACCGACGGCTCGACGACGTACTACTGCTCCAGCAAGTGCGAGAAGAACGCCGACCTCGGTCGCGAACCGCGCGACACCGAGTGGACGGCCGCCGCCCGCGAGCAGGCCGACCGCCGCGCGTCCCAGGCCGCACAGGAGTCCGCCGCAGAGGCGGGCCGCGAGGACCAGGACGTCGACGAGACGGCCGACGCCCGCTCCGCCGACGAGTCGGACACCGAGTCCGAGGAAGAGCGCGAGCAGAGCGGCGCCGACGAGACGGCTGACGCCGACGAGGCCGACGCCGAGGAAGACGAAGAGGAGACCGAAGAATGAGCGAGCGCGAGCGTACCTTCGTGATGGCCAAGCCCGACGCGGTCCAGCGCGGACTCGTGGGCGAGATCGTCTCCCGTCTGGAGGAGCGCGGCCTGAAGCTGGTCGGCGCGAAGTTCATCCAGATGAGCCAGGAGCGCGCCGAGGAGCACTACGCAGAGCACACCGACAAGCCGTTCTTCGACGACCTGACGGACTTCATCACGTCCGGCCCCGTCGTCCCCATGGTGTGGGAGGGGCAGGACGCGACGCGACAGGTCCGCCAGATCATCGGCGACACCGACCCCGCCGAGGCCGCGCCCGGCACCATCCGCGGCGACTTCGCCCTCGATCTGGGTCGCAACGTCGTCCACGCCGCGGACCACGAGGACCCCGGCGCGAACGAGCGCGAGATCGACCTCTACTTCGACGAGGAGGAGCTGGTCGACTACGAGCGCGTCGACGAGACCTGGCTGTACGAGTAACCGCTTTCCGGTCCTCTCCGTTTTCTTTCGCCGGCCAGCCGCGGCGCCGTTCGGCGACGCCGGCCGGCGCGTCTCTGGTCGGCTTCTCGACGGCTCCGCCTACGCTTCGACCCAGTCGACCACCGTCGCCGACGGGTCTTCGGTTCCCGCCGGGCAGACGACCGTGCCGCGCTGTCGGTCGTCGATCGGCACGTGCGTGAACCGGATCGACTCGTTCGAGCAGTCCGCCGAGACGGAGACCGACTTCAGCCCCTCGCTCGACGGGTTGTGCACCGCGACCCTGACGGCGACGCGACCGTCCTCCAGCGTCTCCGTCCCCGTCACCTCGGCTTCCGGCGTCGCGTCGGTGGGCGTCGCCGCGGCGTGCCAGGCGACGAAGGCGAACAGGGACAGCGTCACCGCGACGCTGACCGCCATCACCGCCCACTCGGCGACCGAGGGTTCGTCGTCGCCGCCGGAGAAAGAGCTCACAGTATCACCCTGGCGGCCGCGCCGCCGACGGTGGTCGGGAACGAGAGGACGACGACCTTCTGGGCGTTCACCGAGAGCGAGTACGTGAGGTAGCCGAACCCCCAGAGCAGCAGCACGGAGACGCCGACCCCGACGGCGTAGACGATGCAGGTCTGTCCCGCGTGAGCCAGCATCTCCCGGAGCTTCCGCTCGGCCGACCGCCGCCGCGACTGGCCGCGGAACTCCAGTTCGTACAGGATCAGGTAGGCGACGACCAGCGACATCGCGATCACGGCCGCCAGCCGAGGCCATCCCGCGTACATCGCGAGGAGGTTCACCTCGATGCTGGCGCCCAGCGGCAGGGAGAAGAAGATCGCCCCCGCGGCGAAGACGGCGACGTTGGCCCGGAGCGACCGCCGCTCCGCGTCGTCGTCCTCGCCCTCGTCTTCGGCCTCGTGGAGGAGGCGGTTCGCCAGCGCCGCGCCGAACCCCAGCGGGACGACCTGCAGCAGCGCCGTCCGCGCGACCACGTGGGCCGGGGTCGAGAGGTCCATCACGCCGTAGACGAACAGGACGACCACCGCGGCGACCACGCTCTGTAACGCGAGCTCGGCGAAGTCGACCGTCAGCCGAACCGGATCGTACTCCGGGTTGTCCTCGTCTTCCTCCTCGACGCGGAACCCGCTGCTTCGCGTGATGAACAGCACGATGCCGAGGCCGATCACGGCGTAGGCGATCAGATGCGACGCCGGTCGCTGCCAGGCCAGCCACCACATCTCGACGGTGAGCAGTATCGTCACCCCGGAGACGACGAGCGCGCCGGTTATCCCCCGTACCTGGTTGCGGACCACCAGACCGGTCGTCGTCACCGGTTCCCACCTCTCGCCGCGGACGTGGGCGTCGAGTGCATGGATCGGGGCCTACGACGGTCGCGGCCTTCAAGGTACGACGCCGAGGGGCGCGGCGATCCGGCTCCGAGCGCTTTACCACGCTCGCGCTCGTTCGGTCGACCGATGACTGTCCCGCTCGCTCCCCTCCACGCCGGACACGGGGATCCGGTTCCGAACGCCCTGCTCGGCGTCACGTTCGGGGCTTCCCTCGCAGTCGGGTTCCTCGCCGTGCTCGCCGACCGCGACTCGGCCGCGAACTACGTCGCCGGCGCCGTCATCGCCTTCCTGACGGCGTTCGCCGTCGTCGAGAGGACGCCGCACACGAACCTGCTCGCGGACGTCCCCCTCGTCGCGGCGCTCGCCCTAGCGGTGCCCGCCGTCCACCTCGCGGTCGCCGCGCGGCGGTCGAGCGCGCGGATCGGGTTCCTCGCGGTGCTGTACGCCGGCCCGGTCGCGCTCGTCGCATACCTGATCGGCTGATCCGCCACCTCGGATTTATTATTCACCGCTCTCAGTGGGCGGTATGAACGCCGATACGACCCGCCGCGCGCTGCTCGGGGCGATCCTGGGCGGCGGCGTCGCCGCCGGTTCACTGTCGCCCGTTCGGGGCTATCTCGAACGGTTCGCACCGTTCTCCGGCGCGGCGTGGCGGCAGGCGACCGACGACCTGAACGGCACCGTCGAGAGCCCGCACGGGCCCGCCGAACTCCGGTACGACGACCGCGGCGTCCCCCACGTCACCGCCGACGACGAGCGCGCGCTCTACTTCGCCGCGGGCTACGCCGCGGCGGCCGACCGGCTGTTCCAGATGGACCTCCAGCGCCGGGTCATGGGCGGGGAGGTGTCGGCGGTCGTCGGCGACGCGGCGCTCGACTCCGACGAGTTCCACGTCCGGATGGACTTCGCGGGGGCCGCGGACGCGACGTGGGACCTCGTCCGCGACACCGACACCGGCCCCGTCGTAGCAGCGTACGCGGACGGCGTGAACGCGTACGTCGAGAACGAGGCCCTGCCGATGGAGTTCGGCCTCCTCGACTACGAGCCGGACCCCTGGAGGCCGGCGGACACGATGCTGATGGAAAAGCAGATATCGTGGACGCTGACCGGGAGCTTCGGCACGCTCCGGAAGGCGACCGCCGCGAGCGAACTCGGCGAGGAGGCCGCCGAGTCGCTGTATCCCGCGCGGCTCGACCACGACGTGCCGATCCTCCGGGAGCGCGGGAACCGCGAGGGTCGCGGCGACGGCGACCGCGCCGACCGCGACGCTTCCGCCGTGTCGCCGGGCTCCGATCGCGGCGAGGTCGACGCCCCGCTCGTCGACTGGCTCGGGCGGTTCGAGTCGCCGCCGGGCGTCGGCTCCAACAGCTGGGTCGTGTCCGGCGAGCACACCGAGAGCGGCGCGCCGGTCGTCGCGAACGACCCGCACCTCTCCCTGATGGCCCCGCCGGTGTGGTACGAGATGCACCTCCGGGGCGACGGCGTAGACGTCCGCGGCGCGACGTTTCCAGGCGTCCCCTTCGTCGTCATCGGCGAGAACGACGCGGGGGCGTGGGGGTTCACGAACGTCGGCGCCGACGTGATCGACTTCTACGAGTACGAGACCGACGGCGAGACGTACCGCTACCGCGGCGAGGAGCGCGAGTTCGAGACCGAATCCCGCGAGATCAAGGTGGCCGACGGCGAGAACCGGGAGGTGACCGTCAAAAAGAGCGTCCACGGCCCGGTGATAGAGCGCGAGGGGTACCGCGTCGGCGTCGCGTGGACGGGCCACGCGGCCACGCGAACGACGGTCGCCATCCGCGAGTACGCTCACAGCGAGGGCGTCGACGCCGTGCGCGAGGCGACGCGGAAGTTCGACCTGCCCACGCAGAACCTCGTCTACGCCGACCGCGACGGCCGGACGCTGTATCAGGTGACCGGGCAGATCCCGATCCGCCGCGTCGACGGCGAGGTCGTCCGCGGCGACCGGCTCTTCGACGGCTCCGCGGGCGAGGGCGAGTGGGACGGCTTCGAACCGTTCGCCGAGTCCTCGTGGGACGGGTTCGTCCCCTTCGAGGACAAGCCCGCGGCGGTCGACGCGGGCTACGTCGCCACCGCGAACCAGCGCGTCGCCGACGACCCCGAGTACTACCTCGGCGTCGACTACGCCAGCCCCTACCGCGGCCGGCGGATCTACGACCGGCTGGACCGGCGGGCGGCGTCCGACGACCCCGTCACGCCGGCGTTCGTCGCCGACCTCCAGCGGGACTCTCGCGACGGCCGCGCGGCGGACCTCGTGCCGGAACTGGTCGGCGCGGCCGAGGGGCGAGAGGGCCTCGCCGACGCCGTCGACGCCCTGCGGGACTGGGACTACCGGATGACGCCCGACTCCCGCGCCGCGCTCCTGTTCTCGCGCTGGTTCGACCGCTTCCGCGAGCGCGCCGTCGACCCCGTCCTCGACGGCACGGATCTGGGAGAGGAGTACTACCCGCGGGACTGGGTCGTCGCGACGCTCCCCGACGAGGACCCGTGGTTCGGCGACGAGCGCCGGTCGGCCGCGATGGCGACCGCCCTCGCCGACGCCGTCGAGGCGACGGCCGCCGACGCTACCTACGGCGATGTGAACCACACCGGCGCGGTCACGCACCCGTTCGACCGCGACTTCCTGAACTACCCGGAGCACCCCACCGCCGGGTCCCGGCAGACGGTGAACAACTTCCGGGCCGAGTCCGCGGTCGGCAGCAGCTGGCGGATGATCTGCCCGATGGCCGGCGACTCGCGCTGCGTCCTGCCCGGCGGCAACTCGGGGGACCCGCTCTCCGAGCACTACGACGACCAGCTACGGATGTGGGCGGACGGCGAGTACCGCGAGATGGAACTGTCCGTCGACGGCGACCTCGCCGTCGCTTTCGAGGAGGGCGACGGATGACTGCGGCGACCGACCGGCTCGCCGCGGTCCGGAGCGATCCGCGGAAGCGGGCCGGAGCGATCGCCGTCGGCGCGGTGCTGGGACTCGCCCTCGCGCAAGTCCACTGGGTCGGCTTCGTCCTCGGCGGCGCGCTGGTCGGCCTCGCCTCGCGGGACCTCCCGCGCGCGCTCGTCGCCGGCCTCGCGTTCGGCGTCGTCGCCGTGCTCGCGTTCGCCGCGCTACTCGCGGCGCGCGGTGCGCTCGGGGGCTACCTGAGTGCGGGACAACTGCTGTACGTCAGCGTGGCGATACCGCTTCTCGGCGGGACGCTCGGGTCGCTGGCACGGGGGAGCGTCTGAGGGGGCGCTCGTCGGGGACGTATCGGCAGAAAAAGCGCGTGAGATCCGAATCTCGGGCGGTGAGCCGACCGGTCAGTCGTCGGCGACGGCGCTCCGCCCGACCTCGATCTCGCCCTCGTCGAGTTCGGCCTCGACCTCGCGGGCCGCCTCGACCATCTTCGCCATCTTCTCGTAGGCGACCACGCGGGGGAGCAGCTTCAGGCCGCAGTCCGGGCTGACCACGAGCCGTTCCGGCGGGACGACCTCCAGACCCTTCTTGATGTTCTCCTTGATCTCCTCGACGGACTCGACCTCCGCGACGTGGACGTCGGTGACGCCCAGCGCGAGGTCGGCGGTGAACTCGGGGTCTTTGAACACGTCGAGCTGCTCGTACTCGCCGTTCGCGAGTTCGAGGTCGAACTCGTCGACCGGGAACTCGAGGATCTCGGGGTAGATGCGGAAGTAGTCGCCGTAGCAGACGTGCAGACCGATGCGTACGTCCTCCGGGATGTCGTCGACGATGCGTTCCAGGCAGTCGCCGACGATTGCGTGGTCGTCCGGCGTCGTCGCGAGCGCCGGCTCGTCGATCTGGATGTAGCGAGCGCCGGCGTCGACGAGCTTCTCGATCTCCTCGTTGACCAGATCCGCGAGGTCGTTCGCGAGCGCGGCGTCGTCCTCGTAGGCCTCGTTGAAACACCACGAGGCGAGCGTGTACGGGCCGGTGATCGGCACCTTCACCGGCCGGTCGGCGACGCTGGCGGTGAACTCGTACTCGTCGACCAGCCAGGACTCGTCGTACTCCACGTCGTCGACGACGCTCGGCTTGTCGAAGGTGTTGTGCCCCCACACCTTGACGGGGCCCTTGAACTCGTAGCCCTCGATGCGGTCGGCGAAGAACTCGACCATCTCGTTGCGGCGCATCTCGCCGTCGACGACGACGTCGAGACCGGCGCGCTCGTGCTCCTTCGTGATGAGGCGTGAGCCGTCGTCCTTGGCCTCCTTCCAGGCGTCCTCGTCGAAGTCCGCGTCCTCGTCCTCGTAGAGGTCGCGGGCGCGGTCGAGCCACTTGGGCTTGGGGTAGCTGCCGACGACGGTCGTCAGGATGAAGTTGTCGTTCGGGTGATCGGCGGGGCGGAACTGATCCTTGTTCTCGTTAGTCATGCTTTCACCTCCTTGGCGGACGCGGCGTCCGCGAGCGCCTGCAGTTTCTGTTCGAACTCGGAGTACGGCAGGTAGAACAGCTCCGTGTTCGCCGTCAGGTACGCCTTCTCGAAGTCGGCGCCGGGGGTCTGCTCGTTCACCCACTCGACGCGCTCGCGGATGGCGTCTGCCTCCTCCATCAGCGTGTTCTGGCCGTTCACGAGACCGAGCGCCACGTCGTCGGTCGCGCCGTACTCGTTGATGTTGTACAGGTTGTCCTCCTGGTTCGCGACGAAGTCGAAGCCGACGGCGTCGATATCGGCGTCCAGCAGGTGCGCGTACACCTTCTCGCCGAGCGCGCCCCAGTAGGTGTGGGCGACGACGTCGGCGTCGACGGCGTTCGCCACGGCGTCGATGGCCTCGCTGGCGCGCTCGTCGACGCCGTCCTCGGGCGCGTTCTCGACGAGCGACGGCTCCAGCAGGAACAGCGTCTCGACGTCCGGGAACGCCTCGGCCTCGCCGGCGAGGAACTCGGCGACGGCGTCGAGGAACTCGGCCTCGTCGCCGTAGTGCTCGTCCGTCGCGAGGTCGGAAAGCGAGTACGGACCCGGGAGCACCGCCTGCAGGGAGTCGGTCTCCTCCGCGGCGGCCTCCAGTTCCGCGGCCACGTCGCCGTCGAACGTCAGGTCGCCCGTGACGACGGGGTCGCGGTAGAAGTTGTTGTTGTCGTAGTAGCGGACGATGCCGCGGGTCTCCACGTTGTCGTGGACCGCGAGCGGGTGCGCGAGCATGTCGTCCCAGCGCAGTTGCCCCTCGCCGATCAGGTCGAGGCCGGCGTCCCGCTGGAGTTGAACGACCTCCGCGCGCGCCTCCTCGTACGTCTCGTTTATCTCCTCGCCCTCGTCGCCGCTGATGAGGTCGTGCTTCTGGTGGCCCTTCAGGTCGGAGAGCCTGTCTTTCGCCCAGTCCGGGAGCGGGAACAGCCCCGGGGACGTCGCTACGAGTTCCGTCATTGGTACCCGACCCTACGAAATGACGCTGTTTAATATTTCCTATTCCTGTAAATGCGCCACAGTTATGACAACGGTTCGCACGACCGGCGTCGTCCCCGGATCGGCGCGAAAACGAGTTCGACCGCCGTTCACTCGCGCGTCAGCGCCAGCACCGACAGCGTCTCGAACGGGTACGACTCCTCGACGACCGTCTCCGCGGCGAACCCGCGGTCGTTCGCCCGCGCGATCACCTCGTCGTACCCGGTGAGCGTGCTCACCAGCAGGAGGACGACGCCGCCGGGAGCCACCACCCGACCGACGGCGTCGACGAACGGGTCGACGACGGCCCGCCCCGTCTCGCCGCCCGACAGCGCCACCTCCATCCAGTCGTCGCGCTCGGCCGCCTCGTTCTCCGGGAGGTACGGCGGGTTGAACAGCACTGCGTCGAACGCGCCGTCGCGGAACGGCGCGACGAGGTCCGCCCGGACCACGTCCACGTCGACGCCCTCGTTCGCGGCGCGCTCCCGGGCCTGCCGACAGGCGTGGGGGTTGAGGTCCGCGGCGACCACGTCCGCGCCGGTCTCGTCGGCCGCCGCGACGGCGACGTAGCCCGACCCCGTGCCGACCTCCAGGACGCGCTCGTCGCCGTCGAGGCGCTCGACGGCGGCCGTCGCGAGCAAGTGGGAGTCCTCCGCCGGCTGGTACACCTCGGTCTCGATCCCGCGGCGGTCGGCGAGGTCCGTCACTCTTCGCCCCCGTCCGGGGCCGTCGCCGTCGCCTCGCGGCGCTCGGCCATCCGGAACCCGCCGGTTTCCTCCCGCCCGGTGAGTTCGCGCTGCGGGAACGGGATCTTGATCCCCTCGTCCTCGAACGCGGTCTTGACGGCTTGGATGACCGACGTCCGCGCGCGCCACTTCCGCCGGGCGCTCGGGTTGTCGATCCAGAACCGAAGCCCGAGCAGCACCGAGGAGTCGTCGAACTCCTTGACCACGACCTGCGGCGTCGGCACGGTGAGGATGTCGTCGACCTCGCCCATCGCCGCCTTCGCGACCTCCGAGGCGCGCTCCACGTCGGCGTCGTAGTCGACGCCCACGTCCACCTCGATCCGGAGGCGGCCCTTCCGCGTGCGGTTGATGATCGTGTTCCCCGAGACGACGTCGTTGGGGATCATCACGTACTCCCCGTTGAACGTCTGGATGCGCGTGTTGACGATGGTGATGTCCGTGACGATCCCCTCCTCGTCCCCGATCTCGACCCAGTCGCCGATCTCGAACGGCCGGGCGAACATGAGGACGAACCCGGCGAGCATCGACCCGAGCGTCTGCCGGGCGGCCATACCGACGATGATGCCGAGGAACCCGGCCCCGACCAGCAGGCCGGAGAGGTTGAAGTTCCACACGCCGAGCACGACGATGATCCCGAGCGACCAGAGGACGACCTGCGTCAGTCGGAGCGTGATCTCCCGCTGGTGCTCGGAGACGGCGTGGCTGGAGTCCTGTAGCTCCGACAGCAGGCCCTTGGCGAACCGGACCAGGATGTGCGTTCCCACGAGCACGACCAGCGTGAACGCCGCGTTCGGGACCGCGTTGCTGCTCACGTTCAGCCGAGCGAACACCTCCCCGACCAGGTCCGCCTGCCCCCAGACCCCGACGCTCACCAGCGCGGCGGCGACGAACCCGACCACGAACCCCAGCGTGGTGAGGGCGTCGGCGTAGATCGGCTTGATCCACTTGGTCAGCACCCCCTTCGTGTACCGCGACAGGCTGGCCGTCGTGACGACGAAGAGGAGACAGAGGAGCGTGACGGCTGTTCGCGCCCCGAGCGACTGGAAGACGTTCGATAGCTCGTTGACGGTCTGTACGACGCTAGCCATCGCCGTCCTCCAGCCCGACGTCCGCGGCGAGCGTCGCCAGCGCGGCGAACTCCGCCGGCGTGACGTTGCCCGCCCGCATGCTCATCAGTTCCTCGCCCGCCGCCTCGACGACGGCGTCGGGGTCGTCCAGCCCGGAGATGTGCGCCGTGTTCCGGACGGCGTTGCGCATCGTCTTCCGCCGCTGGGTGAACACTGCCTTCACGAACCGCAAGAAGAAGTCCGCGTCGTCGACCTCGTAGTCCGGGTCCCGCGGCGTCGTCCGGACGACCGCGCTCTCGACGTCCGGCGGCGGCGAGAACGCTTCCTTCGGCACCGGTTCGACGACCTCGACGTCCGCGTAGTGCTGGGCGGACACCGACAGCCGGCCGTAGTCGTCGCTGCCGGGGGCCGCCGCCATCCGCTCGGCGAACTCCTTCTGGAACATCAAAACGAGCGGCTTCCCCTCGGGCAGCAGCCGGAACGCGATCTCGCTGGAGACGCCGTACGGGAGGTTCGACACCGACGCGGTGAACTCCGGCAGGTCGACCGACAGCGCGTCGCCCTCGATCACCGTCAGCCGCCCCGCATCGATCTCCTCGGCGAACTCCTCGCGCAGGAACTCGACGAGGCCGGGGTCGCGCTCCACCGCCGTGACGGTCTCGGCGACGCCTAACAGCCGGTCGGTCAGCGCGCCGGTCCCCGGGCCGATCTCCAAGACGTGTCCCGTATCGGCGCCCGCGTCGGTCGCGTACGACGGGAGCCGGTCGAGCACGCGGTCGTCGACCAGGAAGTGCTGGTCGCGGTCGGGGTTCCCCCTGACGCCGGCGCGGGCCAGCAGGCCGTCTGGGTCTCTCATTCGGTTATCGCCCGGTAAGCAACGGACGGTTTAAAACCCACCGGCCTGCGTTTGCCCGTCCGCACGCCGCGGCGCTTCGCGGATCCTTACTCCGCTCGCTCCTCGCGGCCGGCGAACGCGCGGTACTTCAGGTCGTCGTCCCGGATCTCCTCGAGGATGCGCTCGGTGAGCACGCCTTTCGGGTCGTGCAGTCCCGAGATGCGGTCCTCCAGGTCCTCGAAGCTCTCGAACCTCCCCCGCTTTCGCTCGTCTAACACGTTGTTGCGGAGCTTCTTCCCGATCCCCGGCAGCAGGTTGAGCTGGTGGAGACGGAGGGTGATCGGCTGGGCGTCGTTGTAGAAGTCGACGAACCGCTCCTCGTTCTCGGTGACGATGTCCTCGATGACGTACTCCAGTTCGGACTGCGCGCCGCCGGAGAGGTCCTCGTACTCGATCGTTCGGACGCGGTCGATCTCTTCGCGCTCCTCCCGGGGTTCGACGACGACGCGGTCGCCGATGCTCGCGTCCGCGTCCTCCTCGAAGACGATCTCGAACAGTCGGAAGTCCGACTCGCCGACGGCGTAGGCAAGCGGCGGCTTCTGGTACTGCGGACGGTCGTCGTCGGCCCGGCCGTGCGGCAGGTAATCGAGCAACACCGCGTGACGGGGGCGGGAACCGTCGCTGTCGGAGTCGGTCATACTGACGTAGGGCTACGGCGACTGGCTACTTAAACAGTCGCCTGCCGAGAACGTTCGTCAGACGTACTTCGCCACGACGTTGAGGATGTCGTCGAGTTCGTCGCCCGACAGCGAGTAGCGCTGCTGGGCGAACACGGCGCGGAGTTCGTCGCGGTCCTGCGGCAGGAGGTCGGCGACCTTGTACGCGGTGGCCTCGTCGACCTTCTCCAGTTCGAGCAGTTCCTCGACCAGTTCGCGGGACTCCTCCGGCGTGAGCAGGGCGAACCGGTTGACGTGTTCGATCGCGCGAGCGAGTTCGTACCGCATCTCGCGGTCCTCGTCCGCGGCGCGGTCGGCCTCCACCTCGGCGAGCAGTTCCTTCGCCTCCGAGATGGTGAGGTGTTCTTCGTCTAACTTCTCTTTGAATATCGTCATCGCTCTACTGCTGGGCGCGGAGGTGCTGGGGCGCGACGATGAGCGTCTTCTCCTTGCCGCCGTCGTTGACGGCGACCTTGAAGCACCGGCCCTGCTTCCCCTCGACTTCGCCGGTCAGGCCGTCGAAGCGGGGGTGGAACCGACCGTCGTTCACGCTCGGGTCGATCTTGAGGTGGACCTTCTGGCCCGTCTCGAATTCCTGAATGGCGCGCTGGGGCGGCGAGGTCCCGCTCTCTCGGGGACTGTTCGAGAGTTTATTGCGAGTTTTCTTTCGGGGTCCGTTGGAGTTCGGCATAGTCGTGGGCACCTCTTGTCCTCTGACGGTTATAAAAGGTGCGTTCCCGCCTCGTCGCGGACGAACGGCGCCCGTCGACGGCACGCGCGAGACGGCGAGAGAGGTAACATTTTCCGCCGCCGGGGCGATACCCGAACCATGTCCGAGGACGACGACTTCCGCTTCGAGACGCGCTCGATCCACGCCGGCCAAGAACCCGACGAGGAGACGGGGGCGCTGATGACGCCGATCCACGCCAACTCCACCTACGAGCAGGACGCGCCCGGCGAGCACCGCGGGTACGAGTACTCGCGGACGGGCAACCCCACGCGGACGGATCTCGAGGCGAACCTCGCCAGCCTGGAAAACGGCGAGTACGGCCGCTGTTTCTCCTCGGGGATGGGCTCTATCAACACCGTCCTCAACCTCCTCGAAGCCGGCGACCACGTCGTCAGCGGCGAGGACATCTACGGCGGCACCCGCCGCATCTTCGACCAGGTGTACACGCAGTACGACGTGGAGTTCACCTACGTCGACATGACCGACCTCGACGCCATCGAGGACGCCTTCCGCGAGGAGACGGAACTCCTCTGGCTGGAGACGCCGACCAACCCGCTCATGTCCATCGTCGACATCGAGGGCGCGGCCGAGGTCGCCCACGACCACGACGCCCTCTGCGCCATCGACAACACCTTCGCCACGCCGTACCTCCAGCGGCCGCTCGACCTCGGGGCCGACATCGTCTCCCACTCGCTCACGAAGTACCTCGGCGGCCACTCCGACGTGGTCGGCGGCGCGCTGATAACGAACGACGAGGAGCTCGACGAGCGATTCGGCTTCTACCAGAACAGCGTCGGCGCGACGCCCGGGCCGCAGGAGTGCTTCCTCGTCCTCCGCGGCACCAAGACCCTGCCTGTGCGGATGGATCGGCACTGCGAGAACGCCCGCGAGCTAGCGCAGTGGCTGGACGGCCACGACGACGTCGACCGCGTGTACTACCCCGGACTGGAGTCTCATCCCGGCCACGACATCGCCGCGGAACAGATGGACGACTTCGGCGGCATGCTCTCGTTCGAACTCGAAGCGAGCCTGGAGGAGGCCGCGGAGTTCGTCTCGAACACGGAGGTGTTCACGCTAGCGGAGAGCCTCGGCGGCGTCGAGAGCCTCATCGAACAGCCGGCGACGATGACCCACGCCTCCATCCCGCCGGAGGAGCGCGAGGCCGCAGGGCTCTCCGACGGCCTCATCCGGGCGAGTGTAGGGATCGAGCACGTCGACGACATGAAGGCGGACCTCCAGCAGGCCATGGACGCGTCGATAGAGTAACGAACTGACGGTGGATCGGTCCGCGAGGGGGCGCGCCGTGCACCCGTCTCGGCCGGCCTCGCGGCGAGTCGTTAGGGCACGAGAAATCTGGCCGCGATTTCGGTGATAAACCCTCGGCCGGCCACGCGGCTGAGTGAGCCCGCGCGAGCAAACTCGTGAGCGAGGGCGAGTGAGGGGAAGGGGGCGCTTCGAGCGTGTGCTGACGATCGCCGGTGTCCTCACGAGCGGAGTGAGCGAAGGCCCAGAGCGGCCCCGCCGCTCCGGTGGACGTAGAAAGGGCGACGAAACCGCTGTCCTCAGAACGCTTCGCGTTCTGACGTACTCGGAAATCGCAGCGCGATTTCCGACTGCCGAGCGATTTTCGAGGGCTTTCCCTTAGACGCGACCGACGTTCTCGACTTCGACGGACTCGACGCCGTCGACGTTACCGAACTCCTCCTCGACGGCCTCGGTGCCGCCGGCGTCGTCGGGGACGATCACCGTCGGGTAGAGGGCGACGAGACCGAACGCGACTTCGTCGCGCTCGACGCCGTTGATCTTCGCACCCTCGGGCAGGGAGTTTTCCAGACGCTCCTGGAGGTCGTCCAGGTCGACGTCGGGGCTCTGCGGCATGACCTTGATCTTGGCTGCGACTTTTCCCATTGTTACGGTCCCGTGAACCCGCAGTCCGGGCACTTGTAGAGGTTGCTCTGTTTGCGACACTTCGAACAGCGGTAGATCTGGCGCCCGCAGTCCGGGCACTTGAACGCAGCGGCGGTCGTCCCCGAGATGTTGATCCCGCAGGAGACGCACTTCTGCGCTCGTTTCTGTTCCGATTCGCTCATACACCCCTGTACCGCCCGCCCACTTTTAACCGTTGTTTTTCGCGCCGGCGGATCGCCGCCGGATCGCGACGGGCGGTCACGATCCGCTCCAGTCGAAGTCGATGCTCCCGTCGTCGCGGAACTCATCGACCGTGACCTGCTCGAACGACTCCGACTTCTCCACGGTGTCGCCGGCCGGGATGGTCACCTCGCTCGCGCGCTCGTAGTTGTCCTGTCCCGCGCGGACGTTCACCGTGATGGTGTCCGCCTGCTCGCTGTCGGTCGTGTTCTCGGCAGTGTAGGTCACGACGACGGTGCCGTTCTCGCCTTCCTCGTAGTCGAACTCCGGTATCTCGATGTCCGGCATACGGTTGACGGGCCACGCCGCGACGGGTAACTCTACCCGCTAGGCGGTGACCTGTCGCTCGCGGAGGAACCGACCGCGCTACAGCCCCAGCGCGAGCGGGCCGATCAGCACTCCCATCAGGTGGACGCGGCGCGCGCCGAACCGGACCGGAAACAGTCCGAGGGCGGCGCTGGCGGCGAAGACGACCACGCCGACCGCGCCGGCGAACAACCACGACAGCCCGACGAGCAGGCAGAGCACGCCGACAGAGAGCCGCCGGTAGTCGACGCGTCCGACGACGCGGAGGTAGCGGTCGCCGAGCGCCAAGACGAGGCAGAACCCGGCGACGCTGCTCGCCAGCGTCGCCGCGACCAGCAACGGCAGGTTCAGCGGCGCGGAGACGTTCTCGAACGCGACGAGGACGCCGGTTCTGGGCTCGCCGATGGCGACGAGGGCGAACAGCGCGAACACCGTGTTCGCCGTGTTGACGCCGCTGGTCGCGACGACGTAGCCCCGATCCCCGGCCGCGCCGGGTGTCGCGGCGAGGACAGCGACCGCCGCAATGGCGCTGGAGACCCCCGGTAGGTAGCCGACGACCGCGCCGGCAAGCGCGCCCGCCGCAGCCATTCCGAAGACGGCCCTTCGCGGCGACGCCACGGCGGCGTCGGCCTGCTCCGGGACGCCAGCGCCGTCGAGCGCGTCGACGAGCACCGGCGCACCGAACAGGCCGGCGAACAGCGGGGTCAACATCCCCCCGGCCGCGAGGGGGGCCGCCGGCGAGAGATCGAGCGTGAGCCAGCCGAGGGCGGCGCTCGCCGCAAAGGCCGCGAGACCGACCGCGCCGGCGCGGAGCGTCGGTTCGGTCGCCACGAGGAGGACGACCACCGCCCCCAGCACGAGCGGGAGGCGTGCGCGAAGCACGGGGTACGCGGTCTCCATTACCGCCGTCACGGGGAGTGCGAGCGGGAGCGCGACGGCTACGGCGAGACCGCTTCCCAGCGCCGAGAGCCGTATCGCCTCGCGACCCCGTCCCGCGATGACGAGTCGGTGGCCCGGGAGCGCCGTCGCCGCCATCGCGGCGTCTGGGACGCCGAGCGCCAACGCGGGCACCGCGTCGAGGAACGTGTGGACCACGCCCGCCGAGAGCATGGCGACGCCAAGCAGGAGCGGCGGTCCCGGCGCGTCGGCGGCCGCGGCGGCGAGCACGAGCGCGAAGTTGTTCGCGTGCAGTCCCGGTGTCAGGCCGCTCGCCGTGCCGAGCGCGACGCCCGCGAGCACGAACCCGAGCACCGCCGCTGCGCGCTCGGGGGCCGCGACCACTCTGATGCCGAACCCTTCCATCGCCACGGCGTGGCCGCGGCTTCCGCCTTGAACGTTCGGACGCTCGACACTGACGCTCGGGAGAACAGCCCCGCCGCTCGCGAACTGGCGTCGAAAAAAGTGCGTAGGCTGCGAAACCGACTTAGCCGAAGAGCTCGCCGAGGCCCTCGCCGCTGGCCTCGTCGTCGCCGTCGTCCTCGTCGTCGTCCTGCGTGTCCGGCAGTTCTTCCTCGGCTTCCTCTTCGTCGCCCTCGTCGGCGGCCTCCTCGTCGGCACCGCCCTCGGCGGCAGCGCCACCGGCTGCGGCGCCGCCCGCGGGCACCGCGGCGGCCTCCGCGACGGCCTCGTCGATGTCGACGTCCTCCAGCGCGGCCACGAGGGCCTTGACGCGGGATTCCTGCACGTCGACGCCGGCGGCCTCGAGGACGCCGGTCAGGTTGTCTTCGTTGATCTCTTCGCCAGTCTCGTTCAGGATGAGTGCTGCGTAAACGTATTCCATTGTTAGTCACCGAACATGTCGCCGAGTCCCTCAGCAGCGGCGTCGTCGTCATCGTCGTCGTCGTCCGCTTCGTCGCCGTCCTCCGCTTCGGGTTCGGCCTCGTCTTGGTCGTCAGTCGATTCCTCTTCCGGCTCCGCCTCGGCAGACGCCGCGGGGGCCTCGACGCCCTGCAGTTCCTCCGGGAGCGCCTCCTCGTCGTCGATCTGGGCGGCGAGGGAACGCACCTGTGCGTCCGCCTTGCTCACCAGGTCGTCGGCGAGGTCGGGGCTCTCGATCGCGGCCTGCAGGCCGAGGCTCTTGGCCTCGCCCGTGGCCTTCGCGACGAGCGTCGGGGCGGTCTGGGCGGTCGGGTACTCGGCGTTGACCGAGAGGTTCCGCGCCCGGGCCGCGGCCGTCGCCACGTCGCTGCGGTACTGCTCGACGTCGATGTCGAGGTCTTCGGGGTCGAACAGCACGCCCTCGGAGACGACGGCGCGCAGGTCGAGCCCGACTTCCTTCGGCTCGATGCCGAGTTCGCCCAGCACGTTCGCGAGGTCGCCGGAAACCTCCTCCCCGGCTTCGAGGACGGTGCTGTCCTCGGTGACGTGGATGGAGCCTTCCATGATGCGGGCCGCCGCGCCGACGTTCTGCAGTTCGCCGACGAACGGACCCGGGTCGACGCCCGTGTCACCCTCGGGGATGACGATGTCGTTGGGCGCGACCTCGCCCGCGCCGATGGGCGCGGGGGTCTTCGACGCCTCGAGTTCCTGGTACAGCCCGAACGGGTTGTCGTTCGTGCCGATGAGGCCGACCTGCCCCTCGAGGTGCTCGTTGAGGTCTTCGAGACCGCCGCCGACCTCGTCGAGCGCGCGCTTCAGCAGGGTGTTCCGGCTGACGCGCAGCTCCGCGCTGCCGTGCAGGTCGCGTCGCATGTCCTGCAGCTGGCGGCTGGGGATGCCGGCGATGTTGACGACGCCGACGCTCTCGTAGCCCTCGACGAGCTCGACGAGGTCGTCGACCTCCTCGCGCTTCCACTCGGGGAGGTTCTCCGTCTTGCGCTCCGCTCCGGCGCTCATCTCAGGCCACCTCCTTCGCGGGGCCCATCGTGGTCTTCACGTACACCGTGTCGATGTTGAGGGGGCCCTTCTCCAGGTCCGCGTGGAGGCGGCGGAGGATGACGTCGATGTTGTCGGCGATCTCCTCCGCGGACATGTCCTCCGCGCCGACGCGCGTGTGGAAGGTCCGGCGGTCGCCGCTGCGAAGCTGGACGGTGTTTTTCATTCGGTTGACCGTTTCGACGACGTCGTCGTCGGGGGACAGCGGCGTCGGCATCTTCCCTCGGGGGCCGAGGATGGTACCGAGGTAGCGACCGATGTCTTGCATCAGGCTCTCTTCGGCAATGAAGAAGTCGGTCTCCTCGGCGAGGTCCTTCGCCGCGTCGTCGTCGTCGCCCAGGTCGGCCAGTTGGTCGCCGTCGAGAACGTCGTCGGCGACGTCCTCGGCGCGGAGGGCTGTCTCGCCCTCCGCGAACACGACGATTCGCGTCTCTTGGCCCGTCCCGGACGGCAGGACGATACTTTCGTCTACACGGTTCGACGGTTCGTTAAGGTCTAGGTCGCGCAGGTTGATCGCGAGGTCTACCGTTTCGCGGAAATTCCGCTCCGGGGAGTCCTCGAGTGCGCTGGATACTGCTTGCTCTATCTCCTGGTCTGCCATCGTTCACCTCCGTAGTACGCAGGAATGCTCCTACGGGTCAGTGAAACAGGCGAAGCCTGTCTCGTTCGGACAGTGGCCCATGGCGAACTTAAACCCGTCGAAGCGGTAGGAGGACTGCCCGGGCGGGAAATCCGGGACTGCGGGACATCCGAGCCCTGTTTCTCGCCCCCGCCAGTCTTTGCCGTCGCCGTCGTCCGTCGACCGTGTCGACGCACCTCTGGACGACCGCGCCGCTCGCGCTGGCCCTCGCGTTCGTCCACGCCGCCGCGAAGCACCTCCGCCTCTCCGGGGTCGTACCGCGGAGCGGGTGGCTCTCCTTCGGCGGCGGGGTCTCGGTCGCGTACGTGTTCGTCCACGTCCTCCCGGAACTCGGCGCGGGACAGGTGGCGATCGAGGAGGCCCAGCACGCGCTCGTCGACGAACTAGCGTACCACGCGTACCTGATCGCTCTGGCCGGGTTCGCGCTCTTTCACGGGCTCGAACGCTGGGCCGTCCGCGCCCGAGGGGACGACGACGAGGCCGACACCGGGATCACGGTGCGAAGCGACGACGACGAGGACGGGAGCGGCAACCCCGTGTTCTGGGCGCACCTCCTCTCCTACGGCCTGCTGAACGCCATCATCGGCTACCTGCTGGTCGAGTACGCGACGAGCGGCGACAGCGCGCTCCTGTTCGCGGTCGCGATGGGGTTTCACTTCCTGATCAACGACGACAGCCTCCGCCGGCACCATCCCGGCGTGTACGACCGGACGGGCCGCTGGGTTCTCGCGGCGGCGGTGCTCGGCGGGTGGGGGTTCGCCGCCGTCGCCGACCTCACGCATCCCGCGCTGATGGCCGCGTTCGCCTTCGTCAGCGGCGGCGTCATCCTGAACGTGATCAAAGAAGAGCTCCCGACCGACCGGAAGAGCCGGTTCGACTACTTCCTGGTCGGGGCCGCGCTGTACGCCGGGCTGCTCGTCGTGCTGTGAGCGCCGTGGTCGGGTCGCGGTCGGAGAGCGACCGCAGTCGCGACGCTATCGGGTATCGGCTACGACAGAACGAGGTGAAAACCGCCGCGGCGATTACGCCGCCGCTTCGTCCGCGAAGTACTCGTCGTACTCGCCCGCGTCGATCCGTTCTTTGAACTCGCGGGGGTTCTCGCCCTCGATGGTGACGCCCAGCGAGGTGCAGGTGCCCACGACCTCCTTCGCGGCGTTTTTCAGGTCGTACGAGAGCAGGTCGGGGTGTTTCTGCTCCGCGATCTGCATGACCTGCTCGACCGAGAGGTCGGCGACGAAGTTCTCCTGGGGTTCGCCACTGCCGGTCTCGAAGCCGGCCTCGTCCTTGATCAGTTCCGCCGTCGGGGGGACGCCGACTTCGATCTCGAAGGAGCCGTCGTCCTCGTACTCGACGGTGACGGGCACTTCCGTGCCGTCGAACGCTTCCGTCTGGTCGTTGATCTCGCCGACGACGGCCTGCACGTCCACAGGCGTCGGTCCGAGCTCGGGACCGAGCGGCGGGCCAGGGTTGGCCTGGCCGCCCGGAACGAGCACTTCGATAGTACCAGCCATACGGGAAGGAACCGCCGGGTGAGGTTTAAGAGTTGCTTTTCGCCCCCGCCCGCGGGGAGCGGTCACACCCTCCGTCGCGTCCGGCGCTCACTCACCCACCGCGTCGTCCCGCCACTCGCCGAACGCGGTGAGCACGTCCGCTTCCTCGAACCGTTCGACGCAGGGGACGTCGTACGGGTGGGCCTCCTCGACGCGCTCGATCAGGTCACCGTACGCCTCGTCGGTCGTCTTCGCCAGCAGGATCACCTCCTCGTCCTCGTGTATCTCGCCCTCCCAGCGGTACGTCGACCGGCAGTCGACGCGGTTGACGCAGGCTGCGAGGTGCTCCTCGACGAGCGTCGACGCGAGATCGGCCGCGGCCTCGGGCGGCGCGGTGATGTACGCGGTCGGCATGGCCGGCGGTTCGCCCGGTTCCGAAAAAAGCCTACTCCTCGAACGGCTTGAACGCGCCGTTGATGTCCCACTCGTGGATGCAGTAGGGGCTCCCGACCTTCCGTTCGCCGTCCTGCTCGCGGATGCGCCAGGTCTCGTCGTCGTCGTCCCAGTACTCGATGCGACCGCAGCGTTCGCACTCGCGGAGCGACGGGGTACGGAGTGCTGTGCCCATGGTCGATCCATCGATGTGGAAGTATATAATTCTATTATTCCGGCGGGTCCGCACCTTCGATTCCTCAAATCATTCGTCCGAAAGCGACGGTTCGATTCAGTCAGAACTGGACGAGCGTTGAATTGGTGGGCTGGAAACGACGGCGGCGTCCCCGCGACGACCCCCATCTCGTTGTGCCTGCGCGTCGTAGCCGGGCCCATGCCCTCCAGACGCGCGCTCATCGCGACGTTCGGATCGGCCGTGACCGCCCTCGTCGCCGGTTGCGCGGACGACGACGCGGACAGCGGTGACGCCGACGCTACGGACGACGGCAACGACAGCAACAGCGACGCCGGCGGCGGGTCCCTGCAGATCGTCTCCGACGCGTTCGAGGCCGGCGGCGAGTTCCCGGAGCGCCACACCTGCGACGGCGCGGACGAGTCCCCGCCGCTGTCGATCGAGGGGAGTCCCGACGACGCCGAGGCGCTCGCCCTCGTCCTCGACGACCCCGACGCCGGCGAGGAGCCGTTCGTCCACTGGCTGCTCTGGAACGTGCCGGCAGACTCGGGGGAGATCCCGGGCGGCCTCCCGCAGAGCGAGACAGTCGAGGAACTCGACGGCGCGCGACAGGGGACGAATGACTTCGGCGAGGTCGGCTACCGCGGTCCGTGTCCGCCGGAGGGCGACGACGCGCACACGTATCGCTTCCGGGCGTACGCGCTGGCGTCGCCGCTCGGCGTCGAGGCCGGCGCAGAGACGGACCCGGTGCTGTCGGCAATCGAAGACCGGATGCTGACCAGCGCGCAGACTTCGGCCGACTACGAGCGGTGAGGCCGACGCGCGGCTACTCCTCGACCACAGCGTCGTCCTCGACGTTGGGCGCGCCGACTGCCAGCAGCGTCCCGTCCTCCGTCGCCGTGATCTGCCGCCATGCCTCCGGGTCGACGACGACGAAGTCGCCCGCCTCCATCGTCACCGTCTCGTCCTCCACCGCTATCTCGAACCGGCCGTCGATCGCGTAGTACAGTTCCTCCTGTTCCTCCTGCCGATGGCGGTTGTTCGACTCGCCCTCGGTGTAGGTCCAGACGCTGGGGCGCATCTTCTCGGGGCGCAGTTCGTAGCCGACGGCCTTCAGGCCGGGTTCGACGCCGTCGACGTCGTGCTCGTCGAGGTCGTCGAGGCTTGTCTTCTCGTACATGGTCGCCGGTTCCACGTCTCGTCGGAAAAGTTCGGAGGTCGGCAGAGGCGGCGGTACCGGGGCGGACGGCGCGCCGCGCTCACCGGAACGTCGTGTCGCCGACCTGCTCGACGCCGGGGTAGTCGCCGTATCGGTCGAACGTCTCGGGGTCGTGGCCGTAGATAGCGTTCGGCTCGCGGTCGGCGACGACCTCGCGGATCCGCGGGACCGCGACGTCGGCCCACATGCCGTGGTCCCAGTTGGCGCCCGGCTGGACCGTCTCGGGGAAGACGTTCCCCTCGCGAAAGGCGGCGTCGCCGACCAGAAACACCGGCTCCTCCAGTTCGGTGAAGACGAGGCCGATCATCCCCGGCGCGTGGCCGGGGAGGTGGACCCACTCGATTCCCGGGACGACCTCGCCGCGGTCGCCCTCAACCGGCCGCCAGTCGAGGCCGTCGTGCGTGTAGTCCGCGGGCACCCACGCGCTCCGGTCGAGCGGGTCCTGAAAGACGTTCCCTGCGTAGAACGCCCACTCGAGTTCGTCGCGGTGGGCGTACACCGGGACGTCCTCGTCGGCGAACAGCCGGAGGTTGCCGGCGTGGTCGTTGTGCAGGTGCGTCTGGACGACGGCGTCGACGTCGCCCGGCGCGAGCCCGACCTGCTCCAGGCGGTTCTCGAACAGGTGCTCCTCGTCGTGCGTCCACGGCACCGTCTCCTGCAGCCAGTCCGGCCAGTAGCCGTCCATCCCGTCCGGGTGACCGCCGGTGTCGACGACGACCGTGCGCTCGTCGTCCTCGTACACCAGCGAGAACGTGGGGATCCGGATGAAGTCCATCTCCGACTCCGCGTTCGAGCGGGTAGCGAGGTTCTGCAGCGGGAAGTGAAACCGGACGTCGACCTCGAGATAACCGTGGTCGAGGAGGTACAGCTCGGGCATGCTCGTTCGCTCCACCTATCCGGGCAAATACCTTTGGGGCAACGGCTTATGTCCGTGGCCGTTGCCAGTGCTCCCGTAACGATGGAGAAGTGTCCAGTCTGTGGCGAGGAGCTCTACGAGGGGGAGGACGAACAGTACGTCACCGAGTACCAGGGTGAGCAGTTCCGCTTCTGCTCCGAGGACCACCGCGACGAGTTCGAGTCGTCGCCGGGCGAGTACACCTGACCGGCGGTAATTTCAACTTGCCCGCCGTCGCGGGTCGGGTATGGTCTATCATGACATAGAGCGGTCGCCGAGAGACGACCTCCGCGACCTGCAGGGCGACCGTCTGGCCGACACCGTCCGCCGCGCGTACGAGAACGTACCGTTCTACCGCGACGCGCTGGACGACGCCGGCGTCGCCCCGGACGACGTCACCGACATCGACGACGTCGAACGTCTGCCGTTCACCACGAAGGAAGACTTCCGCGACGAGTACCCGGACGGCCTCTTCGCGGTCGACGACGAGGCGGTCCGCCGGATCCACGCCTCCTCCGGAACGACCGGGAAGCCGAAGATCGTTGCCTACACCGAGGGCGACCTCGAACTCTGGCGAGCGGTGATGGCGCGGTCGCTCGCCGCGGCGGGCGTCGAACCCGGCGACACCGTCCAGAACGCGTACGGCTACGGTCTCTTCACGGGCGGTCTGGGCTTTCACGACGGGGTCGAAGAACTCGGCGCGACCGTGATCCCGACCGGCGGCGGCAACACCGCCCAGCAGATCGAGATGCTGCAGGACCTGGAGAGCGACGCGTTCGCCTGCACGCCGTCGTACTGCCTCTACCTCGCCGAGCGGCTCGACGAGCGCGGGGTCGACCCCGCGGACCTCTCGGTGTCGACGGTGACCATCGGGGCGGAGCCGTTCACCGACCCGATGCGCGAGGCGATCGAGGACGCCCTCGACGTCACCGCCATCGACGTGTACGGCCTCTCCGAGATCATCGGTCCCGGCGTCTCGATCGAGTGCGAGGCGGCTCAGGACGGCCTGCACGTCTGGGAGGACCACTTCTACCCCGAGATCGTCGACCCGGACACCGGCGAGGTGGTAGACGAGGGCGAGGAGGGAGAACTCGTCCTGACGACGCTCACGAAGGAGGCGCTGCCGGTCCTGCGCTACCGGACGGGGGACATCACCAGTCTCACCCGCGAGGAGTGCGACTGCGGCCGGACGCACGTCCGCATGGACAACGTCACCGGCCGGACCGACGACCTGCTCATCGTCCGCGGCGTCAACGTGTACGCCAGCCAGATAGAGTCGGTCGTGGTCGACGTGGACGACGTCGCGCCCCACTACCGCATCGACCTCGACCGGGAGGAGGGGCTGGACCGGCTGGCGATCACCGTGGAGCACGACCCGGCGTACGACGGCGACGCCGAAGCGCTCGAAGAACGGGTGCGCGACCGCCTCGACGAGACGCTCGCGCTCACTCCCGACGACCTCTCCGTCGTCGGCCCCGGCGAGATAGAGCGGACCGAGGTCGGGAAGGTACAGCGGGTGTACGACCACCGCGACGACGTGTGATCCCCGTCCGGAGGTTTATACCGCAGAACGGGACCAGCCCCGCCGTGCACTGATCCGCGCGGTGGCGGTCGAGGCGGGTGCACGGCGCACCGCACCGCGTTCCCCACGCGCCGTCTGTTCGCACTCCTGAGGCCCGAGCGTCGCGGCTCTCGGTCGACGGCCGCGAGGTCACCCCTCCGTGCCGACCTTCGCCCGCTCCAGCGTGTACACGTTCTCCGGGTGGCTCTCGTCGCCGATCTTCGTCTCGCTTTCGCCGGTCTGTTCGAACCCGTGGTGGTCGTAGAAGGCGTTCCCGAGCTCGTTCTCCGCGAGCACCATCGCGCGGATGCGCTCGACGCCCTTCCCGAACAGCTCGTCGCGTACCGCCGCCAGCAGTTCGGCACCGACCCCCTCCCGTCGTCGCTCCGGGGCGACGTACAGCCGGAGGAGGTCGCCCTCTTCTTCGTCCCAGACGACGTGGGCGAACCCGGCCACGCCGTCGTCGTCGGCGACGTATATCTCCGCGTCGTTCGCGTCGACCACCGACGTCAGCTTCTCCTCGGCGTACCAGTCGTCGACGGTGTCGTCTATCGTCTCCCGACTGACGAACTCGGGGTAGTCATGCTCCCAGGCGCGCTCCGCCACCCGATTGACGGCCTCGACGTCGCCGCCGGTCGCTGGACGGATCTCCATGGTCGAATTTCGGGTAATAATCCGTTATCTTTTTCGCCGGATGTCGGATCGCTGGGTGATCGGGGAGACGTTTGGACGGGCTTGTCCCAAGCTCCTTTAGTATAACACCGTATCGTTGACTCGGGGCGACATGGGGTGAGACCGGGGCCGGTCAGGGCGACCGGAGGGGATGGGGGCGAACCATCCATCCGACGGAGAGGCGGAGCCACACAATGTCACACCGAAGACACACCGAAACGCGGGCCGAGACGGGACAGGGGCATCCGACAAGCGCTCGTTCGATCGAGGTCGACGACTCGTCGACCTCGGAGACGAGAGAGGACGAGCTCGCGTGGCCGTTTCTCTCGCCCGCGATCACCGACTGTTCCGAGTGTCGACGCGGCCGACCGACGACGGTCTCCGGGGGGACGACCGTCCGTCAGGGGGGATCGGCAGACGCCGTGGGGGGCGACGCCGCGACGACTATCGAGTCCGACACCGGAACGGAATCGGTGCGACTCGAACCGGGCACCGTCGCGGCGCTGTACGCCGCGGTCGGTCCGGAAGCGGACCTCTTCACCGTTCACGTCCACGCCGATCCGGCCTACACCGTCCGCCTCAGAGGGCCGGACGGCGTCGTGAGCCGGACGATCAGCGCGACCGGGGGGTCGGGCGACAACGTGGGGGTCGTGACGTGGACGGTCGAAGCGCCGCCGCGGGGGCGGTGGACGGTCGAGGTCCGGGCACCGGCCGACGCTTCGCGCGAGCGAGTGTCGGTGACGTTCGGTACGCTGGCGGGGGACGGGGCAGTCGTACCATCGCCGGGTCCGAGCGAATAGTTTTTCTCGACGGTCGACACGCGACGGCGGAGAAATAGCGAACGGCGAGCGCCGCCGTCAGAGCGGCGACTGCATCGTCGGCGTCAGCACGTCGTAGGGACCGAGGTCCTCGTCGGACTGCCAGGCCTGCTCGCCGGGCGTCTCGTGTTCGAGTTCGAGCACGGTCAGCCCCTTGCCGATGTCGCTGCCGAGGGTGTACGTCCGGGGACCGTCGACGGGGAGGTCCTCGGCCGTCCAGTACGCCGTCCCCTCGGGCGCGAACGCGGCGAGTTCCTCAGGCGCGGTCGGGTCCTCGATGCTGTACGCGCGGATGCCGCCCTCGTAGAACGAGGCGAACACCTTGTCCTCGCGGACGTCGAAGTTGTGGGAGGTCCGAACGGCGTCAGCGGGGTCGTCTGGCGCAGGAATGTAGCCGATATGTCCCTCGTAGGGGTTCGAGGGCGTGGAATCCGTCGAGAGATCGCTCGTGTCGAAGACGCGGATGCCGCCGTGATCACCGGGGATGACGGTGTCCTCGAACGGCCCGGGGAACGTCTCCGCGCCGACGAGCGTATAGTCGCCCGAGGGCGTCGGCTGGACGTAGTGGGCGTTCGTCTTCTCCCCGCCGAGATATCGCTCGTATCGCTCGGCCGTGTCCTCCGGCTGTTTTCCGGCGTCGTCGGCCGCGCCGAAGTGGGCGACCGCGGTCGGGTCCGTCGGATCGGACACGTCCGCGACGACCACGCCGGCGTCCCAGAAGCACATGTACGCCAGGTCGTCCTGCACGTACAGGTCGTGGATTGGGTTGATCCCCGCCTCGGCCATGTCCTCGTGGGCGTCGCGAAGCATCCACGCGCCGCCGCTGCCACGCTCCTCGCCTTCGAGGCTCACGGGGTTCGCGGGGTCGGAGATGTCGACGATCACCATCCGCGAATGCGTGAAGTCGTCGTTGATGCAGAGGTACGCGTAGTCCCCCTGCAGGAAGCAGTT
Organism: Halostella limicola; assembly: GCF_003675875.1. Lineage (NCBI taxonomy): Archaea > Methanobacteriati > Methanobacteriota > Halobacteria > Halobacteriales > Natronoarchaeaceae > Halostella > Halostella limicola. The sequence goes on from NZ_RCDI01000003.1 coordinate 644,047, forward strand.
GTGGACGCCGCTGGCGGCCTCGTAGAACGACAGTTCTACCGGCGTCGCCGGGTCGCTCACGTCGTAGAACGTGACGCCGGGCGGGTCGCCGTCGTTTGCCAGCGCCGCCAGGTCGCCGTCGATTTTCACGTCGACGTTGTCCTCGCCCTGCGCGGTGGCGGTGCCGCCTAGCACCGGCAGCTCGGGGTCGCTCACGTCGACGGTGGCGATGGCCGTGCCGTTCGCGGAGTACGCCCAGTCCCCCTGGACGACCGCCTCGTGCGTGCCGGCGTCCAGCGCCTCGCCGGCGAGTTCGTACCGCCACTCCGAGGCCACGGCCGTGCCGCTCAGGATGCTGGTTCCGACGATCGATGCGCCAGTCGCCTTGATGAAGTCGCGTCTGTCGAAGGTCATGATCCGTCGTGAGTCGCGTCGGTCGGTACGCGGTGCGATTCGTCCTCCCGTGCGTCGGTCAGTCGCTCCAGCGCGCCGGCCGCGCGGTCGCGGTAGCGGTACAGGAGACCGCCGAGCGCCGCCGCGCCGACCCCGGCGGCCGCCGTCGACAGGTCGCTGTCCGGCTTGAACCGCATCGCGTACACGCCGGTGTTGACGTCCGAAGCGAACGTGACGCCGTTCTGTGCCACGGCGGCCCAGGTGAACGGCGCGGCGTGGTTCAGCCCCGTCATCTTCGAGTCCTCGGGCACGTCCGTCGCGGCCTGGAAGTACCCCTTCTCCGCGAGCGACCAGTCGCTCTCGTCGAGTTCGAGGAAGCGAGTCCCGCCGTGGTAGTGACCGACGTGGACGTAGCCGCCCTCGGTGACCTCGAAGTTGTGCGGGCTGAGCGTGTAGTCGCCGAACGTGACGTTCGACTGCCAGTCCCAGGTGTCGAGCCGGTCGACGTTGTCTGTCCCGTCGTAGCCGTCGTCGAGCCCGTCCGCGTCGAGCAGATAGAGGTAGCCCGACGAGCCGTCCTCTTGGCTCGGCGTCTCCTGGCCGGCGACGACGACGCGCTTGCCGTCGACGAACGTCGGCGAGGGCTCGCTGTAGTGGACGCGCTCGGCGGTGTGGTGCCCGACAACGGAGAGGTCAGTCGGGTCCGAGGCGTCGAGCGCGAACAGCCCGGCGTCCCAGTAGGAGACGTACGCTACGGCGTGCTCCAGCCGCGGGTCGTCCTGCACGACGACGTCGTGGATGTACGTCCCGCCGTCGCCGACCACCTCGCCGTCGCCGAAGTCGCCCTCCCGGGTCCAGCGGTTGACCAGCAGGAGCGCGCCGGTGGCCCGGTCGAACTCGAAGACGTACATCCCGGCCGTCTCGTCGTCGACGTCCTTGATGGCGAACACGTAGTCGGTCCCGCCGATACGGTGGTGCCAGGCGTTGTGCGGCCCGGTCGTCCACTCGTCGTACCGCCCGACGACCGTCGGGTCGGTCGGGTCGGAGACGTCGACGGCCTCCAGCGCGCTCGCGCCGGCGCTGGTGTCCGTGTCGTCGTCGGTGCTCGGCGTCGGGTCCGTCTCCTCGAACAGCGCGGTGAGCGGCTGCTTCGAGAGGAAGACGTAGTCCCCGTCGCCGCTGACCTTCACGTCCATCACCGCGGCGGCGTCGTTGTCGTTGCGCAGGAACGAGACGACCTCCAGTTCGGCGTCGTCGAGGTCGCTGGCGTTCTCCGCGGCGTTGAACTCGGAGATGTCCAGTATCGCGAGGCCGCGGTTGTTCGTCGGGTCCTTCGAGGAGAAGACGCTGACGTACGCGTAGTCGCCGCGCGTCCGTATCTCCGAGAGGCCGCCGTAGTGGGGGTCGGTGGCGCTCCCGCTCTCGCTCGACGGCCCCACGTCGCCGAGGCTGTGGTAGTCAAGCAGTTCGACGTTGCCGGTGTCGCCGTGGACGCTGGCGTCCGTGTGGTCGTGGTCGCCATCGTCGCTGGTGCTGTCGGTCGACCCCTTGTCATGCGCGCTCCCGACGCCGGCCGAGGCAGCGAGCGCCGCGGCCGTCGCGCTCACTTTCAGCACGGCGCGGCGGGAGGTGAGGCGACGGTCACTCATCGACGAGCTTCACCTCGCCGAACGTCGCGAGGTCGCCGTCTTCGGCGCGCGCCACCGCCTCGTACGCGTCGACGAACCCGGCCCCGATGTTCCACGGGGTGTAGCCGTCGTGGACGTCCTCGGCCTCCGCCTCGATCGTGTTCAGCACCTCGATCGGGTCCGGCGATTCGCCGACGTTCTGCCGGTAGGCGTCGACGACGAGCGTCGCCACGCCGGCGGTGACTGGACACGACATGCTCGTGCCGCTGATGCGGCCGTACCACTCCTCGGTGTCCTCGGCGTACGCCTGCAGTGGGTCGGTCGGTTCGAGCGTGCTCATCACGAGGTTGCCGTTCGCGCCGACGCCGTTGCGGTACAGCCCCATCGGGTGGACGTTGCGGTCGATGCCCTCGTAGGCGGTGAACTCGATACCGTAGTCCGCCGCGACGTTGGCGAACGGCCGCACCTCGAAGTAGTACGTCGTCCCGCCCTCGATCGGTCCCGACAGCTCCTCGGGGTGGTTCAGGGTCGCGCTGGAGGCAACCACCTCGCCGTCGGGACTCCCCTCGTGGAGGTAGAAATCGAGGTCCTCGGCGCTCGGGTCCCAGGACAGGGTGGCTTCGACGTAGCCGGCCTTGCTCGGGGCGTCCCACTCGTGGTACTCGCTCTCGTCGACGGCCACGGTCCCGGAGAACGACCCGGAGCCGATCTCCTCGTCGGTCTTGTCCGCCGCGCGGTACTCGCGGAGGTTATCGAGCGCCTTCTTGCGCTTGTAGTTCGTCGCGCCGTCGTAGTCCGGGGTGCGCCCGCGCGAGGAGAAGTCCGTCACGGCCTTCTCGTCGTCCGTCGCGGCGACGCTCAACACGTTCGGAGCCTTCGCGTAGTCGTTGAGCGTGTTCGGGTCCGGCCCGGCGTTCCCCGCGGAGAACAGCGCGAGGATGCCCTCCTGCGTCGCGTGCCAGGAAGCGACGTTCAGCGCGTCGTCGGGGTTGAAGTCGTCGCCCGAGGACGTGCCGTAGGAGTTCGACACCACTTGCACGTCAGTCTCGCCGGCCCGCTTCCGAGCGATCATGTGGTCGAACGCGGCGACGGCGTACAGGATGAAAAGCGCCGCGCCCGCGGAGTACACCGTCAGCGTGGAGTCGGGCGCCATCCCGCGGTACTCGCCGTCGCTCTGGGTCCCGTCGCCCGAGACGCTCCCGCTGGTGTGGGTGCCGTGGCCGTTGTCGTCGGTGTCGACGTCGCCGACCTCCTCCCACTGGATGTCGTTCTCCAGCGGGTCGCCGACCCAGCGCCAGTTGGCGGCGAGGGTCCCGTCGAGGTCGGGGTGGTCGCCGTCGACGCCGCTGTCGATGACCACCGTATGAACGCTCTCGCCGGTGTAGCCGAGGTCCAATTGCACTTCGTCCGCGCGCGTGTTCTCGCGGGAGTCGTCGTTGTGGTAGTCGAGTTCGACGTTCGCCTGGACGTACCGCACGTCCGTCCAGTCGGCGATCGTCTCGATCTGGTTTCCGGTGAGTTCGGCGTACCCGACCGGCAGCACCTCGAACTTGTGGTAGCCGTTCGCCAGATCGAGATGTCGGAGCCGATCGACGTCGTCGTTCTCGTCAAATACGACGAGTGTCTCCTGCAACGAGTCGTCTGTCGGATCGAGGGCGTCGTCGACGGTCGTCCCGTGGTCGGCGCGGCCCACGCCCGCGTAGGGGAGTAGCGACGCCGCGCCGGCCGCGCCCGTGGTCCGCAGGATACGCCGTCGCGAGGCGGTCAGCGGGCCGTCCGTTTCGTCACGATCGTTGGATGGTAATTGCATCGCGACGGGACGTTCGACGATACGTTTAGAAAGCGTACTGCCAAAATGATGGGGTTATGTTAATATCTAACAGGTATCGAGATGATCGAACGGACAGAGCGGTAGAATAATCCGTCCGAGTCGATCCGACGCCGACTCAGTCGAAATCCGGCAGGTCGTCCGGGGCGTCGTAGTCCGCCTCCCAGTCGACGTACTCGTCTTTCAGCACCTCGCTGACGACCTGCCCGAGTTCCGTCAGGCCGGCGTTGATCGCGGAGACGGTGCCCCACGAGTCGAGGTCGGGGTGGTACTCGCGTTCGCGCCAGTCCTCCGGGATGCCCGGCGCGTGATAGCCGACCCTGTCCGCGAAGTCGTCCCAGAAGAAGTCGTACTCGCGGAACAGCCCCATCTCGAGCGCGATGTCGAACTCCGACTCGTCCATGTCCGCGCGCTCGCTCCACGCGTCGAAGGCGTCCTCCCAGGCGCCCTCCTTCAGGAACCCCTCCAGTTCGTCCCGTCGGTAGTCGGTGTTGCCGGTGACGTCGACGTCGTCGTACTCCTCGGGGTCCGTCTCCTGCAGTTCGGGCGGGTCGGGCGCGTCCGCGTCGAGAGTCATGCTCGTCGGTTCGGCGGCGCGGAGAATAGTACTGTCGCTGTCCCCGCTTCACCCGTCGAGTTCCGCCATCGCGTCGTCGCGGAGTCGCCGCCCCTCCTCGGTTTCGACGGTCAGTTCGGGGACCGAGACGGGCGTCCGATCGTCGTCGATCGCGACGTAGACGAAGTACGACTCCGTGGTGAGTTCGCGCTCGCCGGTGCGCAGGTCCTCGCGGTAGGTCCGCAGGCGCACCTTCACGCTCGTCTCCCCGGTGTCGTAGACGTAGGCCTCGATGAGCGCGGTGTCGCCGACGTAGATGGGCCGCCGGAAGTTCATCTCGTTCACGCGGGCCGTGACGCAGGTCTCGCCCGAGAAGCGCATCGCCGCCATCGCCCCGACCTCGTCCATCCACTTCATCACGTTGCCCCCGTGGACGGTGTCTAAGTTGTTCGCGTGGTGGGGCTGGATCATCTCGCGGTTCTCGATGAACGTCTCCATCAGGCTCGGCATGGCCGGGACTTGCCGCGGCCGCGGGATGACAGTATCGACTCGTCGCGCCGGTCCCTCCCGTCGCGTCGCACCCGTCTCGACGTCTCGGTCTCCGCGGTCCAGTTGGCCGATTCCTCCCGGAGCCGCGACCGCCGCCGCGCTCGCCCGAACGAGACGCGCTCGCGGCGCGTCGCTCCGACAACGGTAAAAGCCGCGCCCCAGTATCGACGGCCATGAGTGACGAAGCGGAGTCGGCGACGTCCCTCCAGTCGTCGCACCCGCCCTCCGGCGAGGGCCGGGTTCAGGTCGTCGGGACGGCGCACGTCTCCGCCGACAGCGTAACGGAGGTCGAGCGGACCATCGAGGAGGAGCGACCGGACGTGGTTGCGGTGGAACTCGACGAGGGGCGGTACAAACAGATGCGGGGCGAGGGCGGCAAGGGCGACGACCTGGAGGCCCGCGACCTGCTGCGCGGCAACACGGTGTTTCAGTTCCTCGCGTACTGGATGCTCTCGTACGTGCAGACCCGGCTCGGCGACCGGTTCGACATCGAACCCGGGGCCGACATGAAGGCGGCCGTCGACGCCGCCGAGGAGCGCGGCATCGGCGTCGCGCTCGTGGACCGGAACATCCAGGTGACGATCCAGCGCTTCTGGCGCCGGATGACGTTCCTCGAGAAGCTGAAGATGATCGGTAGCCTCTTTCTCGGCGTCCTCGGCTTCGGCGGCGAGCCGGAGGACGAGTTCGAGATGGAGGACATCACCGACGCCGACGTGGTGACCGCCATGATCGAGGAGTTCCGCCGGTTCAGCCCCGGCGGGGCCGAGGCGCTCATCGACGAGCGCGACGCGTTCATCGCGCACAAGCTGCTCGCGCTCCGCGAGCAGGGGTATCACGTCGTCGCCGTCGTCGGCGCCGGCCACCGGGCCGGCATCGAGGGCTATCTCAGAGCCCCGGAGACGCTCCCGCCGATGGAGAGCCTCGTCGGCACCCAGTCGCGGAAGTGGTTCTCCCCGTTCAAGCTGCTCGGCTACGTGTTCACCCTCGGGTTCCTCGCCTTCTTCTTCCTGCTGGTCATGGCCGGCGTGAAGGACACCTTCCTGCTGAAGCTGTTCGCCGCCTGGTTCCTGTTCAACGGCTTCTTCTCGTTCACGCTGGCAAAACTCGCCGGCGCGCGCTGGACGAGCGCGGGCGTCGGCGGCGCCGTCGCGTGGCTCACGAGCGTCAACCCGCTGCTCGCACCGGGCTGGTTCGCGGGCTACATGGAGCTTCGCCACCGACCGGTCGACCTCGGCGACATCGGCACGCTGAACACGATCCTCAGCGACGAGGAGAGCCCCATCCGCGACCTGATCGGCCGGATGTTTCAGGTGCCGCTGTTCCGGCTCATCATGGTCGTCGCGCTCACGAACGTCGGGAGCATGGTGGCCAGCTTCCTCTTTCCCTTCACCGTTCTGCCGTGGCTGGCCCCGGAGATCGGGGGCGTCAGCGGCGTCATGGACCAGCTGATCCAGGGTGCGGAAAACAGCGCGGAACTCATCTGGGGACTGTTCCGATAATGCAGTTCAGCAGCCGCGAACTCCTCGACCTCGGCGCGGCGTGGGTGGCGCTCGGCGTCGCCTTCACGTTCTTCTTCGAACCCGCGGCACGCGCGATGGACGTGGGGGCCATCGCCTCCTTCCTGCCCGTGAGCATGGGCACCGTCGGCGTCGCCTTCCTGCTGCACGAGCTCGCACACAAGGTCGTCGCCGTCCGGTTCGGCCAGATAGCCGAGTTCCGCGCGGACTACGGGATGCTGTTCGTCGCCATCATGAGCGGCCTCGCGGGCTTCCTGTTCGCCGCGCCCGGCGCGGTCCACCACCGCGGCCGGATCACGCTGCGGGAGAACGGCCTCATCTCGCTTGCCGGCCCCGTCACGAACATCCTGCTGATGGCGCCGTTCGGCGCGCTGGCGCTGTCGGGCGTCGACGCGCTCGTCGGCGTCGGCACGCTCGGCGTCGGCATCAACGGCTTCCTCGCGGCGTTCAACATGATCCCCTACGGTCCGCTGGACGGCAAAACTGTCCTGAAGTGGAACAAGGCGGTCTACCTCCTCGTGTTCCTGCCGAGCGCGGCGTTCGTCGTCTGGATCTTCGTCGGGACGCCCGGGTTCTGAGGGCCGTGCCGCCGACACCGTTTCGCTTACTTCGCCGTCACCCACGTCAGAAAGAGGAGCGCGACGAGCTGCATCGCTCGGAGGACGGCCACGGCGCTCTGGACCGTCGGGTCGCCGGAGTACAGCATCCGCGTGCTGAAAAAGAAGTAGATCGCCGTCGCGTTCTCGAGTAGCATCACGCTCCCGAAGGCGATCAGGCCGAGGATCAGCGGCGTCCGGAACGTCCGGTAGTTCCGCACCCAGACGGCCGTCAGGCCGGCCAGAAGGAGGATGTTGACCCCCGAGAGCGCGCTCGCGACCATGATCTCGGTGCCCATCGCCACTGTCACTCGCCCTCCGTTGACGTCTGCATTATCACTCCACCTGTTCGATGATCTCCTCGAACTCCTCGCGGTGGCGCTCGAAGCGGTCGGTCAGGAAGTACAGCTTCCCGTAGTCGTTCTCGCCGGGTTCGACGACGTCGTGTTCCTCAAGCATGTCGAGGTGGTGTCTGACCGTGTTGTAGTCCGCGTCGATCGCCTTCGCGAGCCGGTTCGCGTTCCGCGGGCGCTCCGAGAGCGCGCGGACGATCCGCGCCCTGTTCTCGCCGCCGCGTGTGCCGGCGAAGAGATACCAGAGCGCCTGCTCCATCTCCGTTTCCCCACGTGTCGGAGCGAATATAAAGGTTCACCGTTCGGCCTCGACGGTCCGGGACACCCACCCCGTCGCGCCGCTGGGGAACGAGTCGGACTCCTCCCGTGGCTGCACGTCTCCGTTCCCGTCGATCGCCCGGACGACGACCTCCTGCGAGCCCTCGGGCTCGAACTCGTGGGCCCACTGCCGCCACACGTCGTCGCCGGGGAGCGGCTCCGACAGCGTCGCCTCGGTCCAGGTGTCGCCGCCGTCGGTCGAGACCTCCACGGTTTCGACGCCGCGCGTGCCCGCGTACGCGTGACCGCCGACCTGCACGGTGCCGTCGTCGCGGTGGTTCACGGCGTGGAGCTTGGCGACGGTCTCGACCGGGCCGGTTCCGTGCCACCCGCGCTCCTCCCAGTAGCCCTCGGCCTCCTCGTCAAGCACCTCGATCTCGGTGACCCACTTCACGTTTATCTCGCCCCAGTGGCCGGGGATCAGCGTCCGCACGGGGTGGCCGTGGCCCTTCGGGAGCTCCGTGCCGTTCATGCCGTAGGCCAGGAAGCCGGTCTGGAGGGCCGAAATCGGGAACACCTGGTAGTAGTCGTCGGCCGCGTGCAGGCGGACGCATTCGCAGCCGCCCCCCGGCCCGGCCTGCTCCAGCAGGGGCGCGACCGGCGTCCCGGTCCAGAGGGCGTTGTCCATCTTCTGCCCGTTCAGCGCCTCTCCGACGCACCGGAGGGTGACGAACCGGTGCTCCGTCTCCATCGCCTGCAGTTCGTCGAAGTCGATCTCCACCTCCTCCTCGACCTCGCCGGTGACGGTCAGCGACCAGTTGTCCTTCTCGACGGTGGGGTCGAAGTTGCTGTAGTCGACCTCGTAGAACTCGTCGCTGACCAGTCCCTCGATGCCGCCGACCGCGAGCGACTGCTCCTCGGCGGTCGCGAGGAGGTCCTCGGTATCGGCCGCCTCCTCGGCGTCGAGTTCCTCCGGCTCGACGGTCGGGGCTCGTTGCGTCCCGACCGCGGTGCCCACCGCCGCGATCCCGAGAAGGGACCCGACCGAGCCGAGCACCCGGCGCCGGCGCTCCGACACGGTCGACGGCGCGCCGGTCGCCCGCTCGGCGACCGGGACCGCCGCGGCGGGCGCGGCGATCGCGACGGCCGAGAGGGGCGGCGTCCCCAGCCCCGACGCGAGTCCCAGCGCGAGCAGGCCGCTGCCGGCGACGCCGGGGAGGAGCCGGTCCGTCCGGCGCGCGACCGCGACGCCCGCGAGGCCCGCCAGCGCGAAGAGGCCGACCGAGACCGCGATCGCTCCGGCCAGCAGTAGCTGGTGCCCCAGATCGCCAAGCTCCTCGATGGCGAACGCCACGAGCGCGTTCGGCGACAGTTCGCGGAGGATCCCTTCGGTCGCCGCGCCGACGAAGTCGGGCGTGAACCCGGTGACCGCGTACGACCCCGCGACCGAGGCGACCCCGCCCGCGGCGGCGACGGCGAGCGCAGCGCCGTGGTTCCGCACGCCGTCAACGGCGCGAGTGAGGGACCGCGTCGTCCGAGAAGGTGGTGGAGCCATTGCTCGTGCAGGAGGTGGTGCGGTACGGGTAAACCGGTTTTTCAAACTCCGGCCCCAGTGGTTCTAGAATTCGTTCCGATTCAGACCGGTGGCCTTTTGCTCGCGCCGGAAGCGCTATCCGGTATGACCGAGGAGGACTCCGAGGAACTGACCTACGCCGACGCGGGCGTGGACATCGAGGCGAGCGAGGACGCCACGTCGGCGCTGCTGTCGGCGTTCGGCGACGTGGAGGGGTACGCCGGACTGCTCGACATCGGCGACCGCTACCTCGCGCTCGCCACCGACGGCGTCGGGACGAAGCTGCTCGTCGCCGAGGCGCTCGGCGACTACTCGACGGTCGGCATCGACTGCATCGCGATGAACGCCAACGACCTCGTCGCGGCGGGGGTCGACCCCGTCGCGTTCGTGGACTACATCGCCATCGACGAGCCCGACGACGAGTTCACCGAGCAGGTCGGCGAGGGGCTCGCGGCGGGGACCGAGGAGGCCGGAATCGCCCTGCTCGGCGGCGAGACGGCGGTGATGCCCGAGGTGGTGAAGGGCCTCGACCTCGCGGGCACCTGCGCGGGGCTCGCGCCGAAGGAGGCCATCTTCGACGGCGAGGCCGAGCCGGGCGACGCGCTCGTGGGCTTCCCGTCCAGCGGCATCCACTCCAACGGCCTGACGCTGGCCCGAAAGGCCGTCACCCGCGACCACGAGTACGCCGACCCGTTCCTGCCGAACCCGGACCGCTCCATCGGCGAGGAACTGCTGGAGCCGACGCGCATCTACGCGTACCTGCTCGACGACCTGCGCGCGGCCGACGCCCGCGCCGCGGCCCACGTCACCGGCGGCGGCTGGACCAACCTCGAACGGATGGGCGAACACCGCTACGAGATCACGGACCCGCTCCCCGCACAGGACGTGTTCGCGTTCGTGCAGGAGGAGGGCAACGTCTCGGACGAGGAGATGCACCGCACGTTCAACATGGGCACCGGCTTCGTCGCCGCCGTGCCGCCCGAGAAGGCGGAGGCCCTCGCGGACGCGACGGACGGCCGCGTTATCGGCGCCGTCGAGGACGGCGAGGGCGTCTCGATCCGCGGCCTGACGCTGTAGCCGGCCGCTAAATGCTCCGGAGGACGACCTCGTCGTCGTCGACCCGGTCTATCTGCTCGGTGCTGACCGCGTAGGCGTCGTCCTCGTCGCCCCACCCGAACTTCGCCTTGATGCGGTCGGTGATGCCCGCTTCGGGGGTGACGTACACTCTCCCCGCCTCCACCTCCGACACCACGCCGACGTCGGTGCCCTGCTCGTCGATGACCGTCTTGCCGACGTCGTCGTCCGACAGCTCGACCGCGGTGCCGACGGGCTCCCCCTCGGCGTACTCGTCGTCCATACCGGCGGCCTCGCCCGTCTCGTCCTCGGCGCGTTCGTCCACGTCGGCGGTCGCGCCGCTCTGGTCGATGGCGCGCTCGTCGCCCGTGCGGGCAGTCGTCCCGGCAGCGTCGGTCTCTCGCTCGGTCGTCGCCTCCGCCGTCACGACGGGGACCGCGTCCTCCTCGACGATGCTCGTCTCCGTGCGGGTCGACTCCGTCACGTCGCTCGCGAGCCGGTCGGACCCGTCCAGGACGTAGGTGTTCCGGTACTCGTCGGCGACCTCCTCCTCGAAGACGGTGCGCCGGACGAACTCGGTCTCGACGACGTCGCCCTCCAGCATCCTGCTTTCCAGGACCTCGGCGTTTATCGAGTCGTCCTCGACGTCCCGGACACCGACGACGTCGCTCTCGAGCAACTGGCGCTCGACGCCCTCCACGTCGACGGACGTCTCCACGGCGTCGGTCTCGACCGTGTCGCTCTCCACCACGTCGCTGTCCACGACCTCGCTCTCGACGACGACGCGCTCGTACTCCTCGCGGGTCACGTCGCGGACCTCCTCCACATCGACTTCGAGCAGGAGGTCCTCCTGGTGCATCGGGAGCGTTTCGTCGTCCTCGGCGTCGATCGTCTCCCCCTCGACGAACGTCGTGTCGATGACGTTGCGAGCCGCGACCTCGCTGTCTATCACCCTGCTCTCCAGGAGTTCGGTGTCGACGACCTCGCTCTCTATCGTCTCGCTCTCGACGACCTCCGTCTCGACGACCGTCGTCTCGACGATCTCGGTCTCGACGGTCTCGCCCTCCAGGAGCGCGTCCTCGACGGCGTCGCTCTCCATCGCCGCCCGCTCGACGGCGTCCTCGTGTTCGACCAGCCGGTACTCGTCCCGGTCGTCGCGGTAGAGGAAGACGAGGTCCCGCTCCTCCAGCGTCTCGCCGACGCGGTTCCACTCGAGTTCCTCGTGTTCGTCGCTCGCGTCCTCGGGTCGGTGGAAGTCGACGTCGTGCTCCTCGCCGGCGTCGCCGCGGCGTCGTCGGTACGGCCTGTACCCGCGCTCCTCGCTCCAGTCACGGATGGCGTTCGGGTCTCTCGTCGCGTTCCACGTGTCGTCGGCGGTTCGGTCGTTGCTCATGTTCCCACCCGTTCGATCTAGCGTCGTCTCCGCACTTAGCCGTGGGGCGAGCTGTCACGGGCCGTTCCTGTCGATCCGGCTTCACCGGGCGCTGTCGAGACGTGGGAGCGAACGGCGGCGAAGCGGTCCTCAGGAGAGCCGCGCGGCCAGGTCGGCCTCGGTCACGATGCCGACGGTCTCGCCGTCCTCGGTCACCATCACGGCCTTGTAGTGGTCGAGGAGGCTGCTGATCTCGTCCAGCGTCGCGTTCTTCGAGACCGTCGGGAAGCTCTCGCTCATGAACTCGCGGACGGGCTCGCCGCGGGCCTCCTCGTCGACGTGGACGAGGTCGCTCTGGCTGATGCTCCCGACCGGGATGCCCTCCTGGATGACGGGGAGCTGCGAGTACGCCTCGTCCTCCATCTTCCCCACGGCGTCCCGGAGCTCGTCGTCCGGGGCGACGTGGATCACGGTCTCGTGCATCAGGTCCTCGGCGCGGACGATGCCGCCCTCCGCGGCCTCCAGGGCGTTGACGATGCGGCGGAGCGTCGACAGTCGCGGGTCGACGTCGCCGCCCTCGATCCGGGCGATGAGCGGCTGGGACACCTCGGCACGGTCCGCGAGCTCGCTCTGCGTCAACCCCAGTTCGTTCCGCCGCTCCCGCAGGTCTGCCGGCGTCGGGAGTTCCATGCCGCTACATTACCTTTGGTTATAAAATAAACCTTTGGTCACTCGCCGGTTTCGAGTTCCTCCTCGTCCTCGTACTCGATCGTCTCGACCACGGAGAGCGGGACGTCGCGGAGCGCGCCGCCGACCTCGCTCTTGGCGATGCGCTGGGCGTGCTCCTGGCTGTCCGCGTTGAACACCTTCATCTCCAGCACGAGGCCGACCAGCGCCGTGTCCGCCGCGATGAACGCGGAGTCGAACGGCTCGCCGCAGGCGGGACACCCCGTCGCGCCGACGTCGACCTCGACGTAGTCCATGTCCTGCTCGTTCAGCCGCTTGCCCGCTTCGCTGACGGCGACGCCGATGGCGTCGTCGACGGCTTCGACGTCGCGAACCAACCACGCGGCCTCCATCACAACGAGATAGTTGCTCATACCTACGGGTCCGGCCCGGAGGGTTTCCTGCTTTGCGGTTCGGCCCGCGTATCGGCCGGCGGCCGCTCCGCCGCGCGACTCGGCCGCGACGGGGTCCGGCGGCGCGCACGTCAAGGCGATAATCCTCGTAACTTATGAGAATCGCCGGCGTGAGCGAGGCGGTACGTAGGGTTCGCGGCGGCCGAAACTGTCAGTTCGCTTTCTCCGGAGCAACCGCAGTTGAATCGCACGACTGCGCCGGGGTGAATCTGAGTTATCGATCAGTATGAAATCCATATTGGGGAAAAGCTTTTATATGCCGTCGCACTGGGAACGGCTGAAGTCCAATGATACAACGGGTGTACCGAAGTACCCTGTTCGCCCTGTACCAGATCAGCCTCGCGCTCGGCATCCTCCTCATGCCGTTCGCGCTCGCGATGAACCGCGCCGGCGTGACCCTCCCGGTCCACCGAGTCGTCGAGAACCTCGGCGACGCCTACGAGAGCGCGCAGTCGGAGGCCCACGCGTAATCGTCCGCGAGCGACGCCCCGCGACCGAACGTTGCACTTTTTATGCGTCCGGGCTGTAAGCCCCGCCAATGCGTACGCCGAGACACGATTCCGAGTTCTCGCGGAACCGCGAGCGGCTCTCCGAGGACCCCGTCGGTCCCTTCGAACCGGAGGTCGGGTCGCTCCCCGAAAACTCCTTCACCACCGAGGAGCTGGACAACGTGAACAAGACGGGGACGACGACGATCGGGCTGACGACCGCGGACGGCGTCGTCGTCGCGACGGACATGCGCGCCAACCTCGGCGGCCGGTTCGTCTCGAACAAGAACGTCCAGAAGGTCGAGCAGATCCACCCCACTGCAGCCCTCACCCTCGTCGGCTCGGTCGGCGGCGCGCAGTCGTTCATCAGTAACCTCCGCGCGGAGTCGAACCTCTACGAGGCGCGCCGGGGCGAGCCGATGAGCATCCACGCGCTGGCGACGCTCGCGGGCAACTTCGCCCGCGGCGGCCCCTTCTTCGCTATCAACCCGATTCTGGGCGGGGTCGACGACGAGGGCCACCACGTCTACAGCATCGACCCCGCCGGCGGCGTCGTCAAGGACGACTACACCGTCACCGGCTCCGGCATGCAGGTCGCCTACGGCCTCCTCGAACAGGAGTACGAGGAAGGTCTCTCCAACGACGAGGCCCGCTCCGTCGCCGCCCGCGCCATCCGGAACGCCGCGGAGCGCGACACCGGCTCCGGCAACGGCGTCTACCTCGCGACGATCACGAGCGACGGCGTCGACATCCAGGGCCACAAGGACTTCGACGACGTCGTGTAGACGGGCCGGCGCCGTAGCATCGAACGACACTTTTTGTAGGAACGCGCCGAACGACGGCGCATGAAGACGATCAAGGACAGCGTCCACGACCACATCGAGGTGGACGGCGTGGCGCGGGCGCTTCTGGACACGCCCGAGGTCCAGCGGCTCCGGCGGATCAAGCAGCTGGGCACCGTCTCTCTGGTCTATCCTTCCGCGAACCACACCCGCTTCGAGCACAGCCTCGGGGTGTACCACCTCGCCTGCCAGGCGCTCTCCCAGCTCGGCGTCGAGGGGCGACAGAAGGCCCGCGTCGAGGCCGCCGCCGTCCTCCACGACGTGGGGCACTGTCCCTACAGCCACAACGTCGAGGACCTGATCCATCGCCGGACCGGGAAGTACCACGACGACGTCCACGACCTCATCGCCGACGGCGCGGTCGGCGACGTGCTCCGCGACCACGACATCTCGCCGGCGACCGTGGCGGACCTGGTTGCCGGCGAGGGCCGGTTCGGGCAGGTCGTCTCCGGGGAACTGGACGTGGACCGGATGGACTACCTCGTGCGGGACGCCCACCACACCGGCGTCCCCTACGGCACCATCGACCACGGCCGACTCGTGCGCGAACTCACCTTCGTCGACGGCGAACTCGTGCTCGCGGAGGGGAACGTCCAAGCCGCGGAGAGCCTGCTCGTCGCGCGGGCGCTGATGAACCCGACCGTCTACAGCCACCACGTGGCCCGGATCAGCAAGTCGATGCTCCGCCGGGCGACCGAGCGCCTGCTGGAGGCGGGCGACGTCACGGCCGAGGAGCTCCGCCGGATGGACGACCCGGGCCTCCTCGTCGCGCTCCGCGAGACCGAGGCGACCGCGCCGGCCGCCCGACGGCTCTGCGAGCGGGACCTGTTCAAGCGCGCGCTGTGGGTCGAACTGGACGACGTCCCCGACGGCGTCATCGCGGCGTCCCACGACGAGATCCGCGAGTACGAGCGCGAGATCGCCGACGCGGCGGACGTGGACCGCGACCGCGTCATCCTCGACGTGCCCGACCGCCCGACCATGACGGAGTCGTCGACGCGGGTGGTCGTCGCCGGCGAGATCCGCCGCCTCGACGAGCAGTCGCCGCTCGTGGAGGCGCTCCGGGCCGCTCAGCGCTCGCAGTGGCGCTGCGGGGTGTACGTCCCCGAGGGCCTCACGGGTCGCGTCGGGCGGGCGGCGGTCGAGACCCTGGGGCTGGACATCGACGGCGCGCTGGTCAACGAGCGCCGGAGCGGGTGGAACGCCCGCCTCGACGAGTTCGGCGACCGGTGAGGGGACGGCGGAAGCGTCGTCCACCGTCGTCGCCCGGGTGACCGATCGACCCGAGGCGAGGGACTCAATACGGAGTCCTCTCAACCGGGTACCATGGAAATAGAGGGCACGATACTCCGCGGCCGCGAGTTCGAACCCGTCGAGGGACGGGTCGTCGTCGAAGACGGCGAGATCACCGCCGTCGAGGAGGCGTCAGTCGACGGCGACGCCGTCGTGCTACCGGCGTTCGTCAACGCTCACACGCATCTCGGCGACTCGATCGCCAAGGAAGCGGGCGGGGGCCTCACGCTGGAGGAACTGGTCGCGCCGCCGGACGGACTGAAACACCGCCTGCTCCGCGCGGCCGACCGCGCCGAACTGGTCGAGGGGATGCGCCGCTCCCTGCGGTTCATGCGAGAGAGCGGCACGGCCGCCACCATCGAGTTCCGCGAGGGCGACGTCGAGGGCGTCGAGATGATCCGCGAGGCTGCCGACGGACTGGACATCGACCCCGTCGTGCTCGGCCGGGAGTCGGTCGCCGCGATGGAGGCGGCGGACGGCTTCGGCGCGAGCGGCGCGAACGACGCGAACTTCGGCCGCGAGCGCGAGGCGACGCGGGCGGCGGGGAAGCTGTTCGGCATCCACGCCGGCGAGGTCGACGCCTCGGACATCCACCCCGCGATGGACCTCGATCCGGACTTCCTCGTCCACATGGTCCACCCCGAACCGGTCCACCTGGAGCGGCTCGCGGACAGCGAGACTCCCGTCGTGCTCTGTCCGCGGTCGAACGTGGTCACCGACGTGGGGCTCCCGCCAGTCGACGAACTGCGCGAGCGGACGACGCTCGCGCTCGGTACGGACAACGTCATGACGAACAGCCCGTCGATGTTCCGCGAGATGGCGTTCGCGTCGAAGCTGTTCGACCTCCCCGCCGCGGAGGTGCTGCGGATGGCGACGGTCAACGGCGCGGAGATAGCGGGCCTGAACTGCGGCGTCGTCGAGCCCGGACGGGACGCGAAACTGCTCGTCCTCGACGGCGACTCGGACAACCTCGCCGGCGCGCGGGACCTCCTCCGCGCAGTCGTCCGCCGGGCCGGCACCGCGGACGTCGAGCGCGTGGTGCTGTAGCGGCGCTGCGACCGCGCCGCGGAGTGCCCCGCCGGGGGTGGGTTTTTATAATCGCAAAACATATGCCAACGCATACCACGATGTACGACCGTATCCTCGTCCCGACGGACGGGTCCGAAGGCGTCGAGCGCGCCGTCGAACACGCGACCGACCTCGCCGCCGCACACGGGGCGAGCCTGCACGCGGTGTACGTCGTGAACACGGCGAGCTACGGCACCCTGCCGATGGAGACGTCGTGGGAGGGAGTCGCCGACATGCTACGCGACGAGGGGCAGGCGGCGGTCGACCGCGTGAAGGCGATAGCCGCGGAGAAGGACGTTCCGGTGGAAGCGGCGCTGGTCGACGGGACGCCGAGCAAGGAGATCGTCCGCTACGCCGAGAGCAACGGCTGCGACCTGATAGTCATGGGAACGCACGGGCGCGGCGGCATCGACCGCCTGCTCCTCGGTAGCGTCGCGGAGCGCGTCGTCCGCTCCTCGGACGTGCCGGTACTGACGGTCCGCGTCGGCGAGCGCGAGGGCGAGGTGCCGGAGGAGTCCGGCGAGGGCGAGCCGGCGAACGGCGGCAGTTCCCCCGCACGAATCGGGGAGTGAGCGGATCGCGCTTGTCCCGTCGGAGCCTCGTGAACGTACTGCTCGGCCGATCGCGGAGCGCCGCGGCTTCCGTCGTCGAAGCCGTCGGCGGTAACGAGCGCCGGCGCATTATCGCGTCTCTCGCCGTCCCGCTCCTGTTCTGGCTGGCGGTCGAACGGGCGGCGAACCTCGGCGCTCTACCGCTCGTCGCCGCCGCGGGGTTGGCCGCGTTCCTCTACACGCGGACGACGGCCCGGGCGACGCTGGCGGCCGCGGCCTACGGGACCGGCCTGCTGCTGGTCGGCGTCTTTCTGCTCCCCTGCTCCAGGTGTACCTGACCGCGGCCACGGGAAGCACGGAGTCGCTCGGAGCCGCCGCTGCGAGACTCTCCGGGTGGCTCCTGATGGGAACCCTCGCGGTCGTACTCGGCGTCCGGCTCCGCAAAGCCGAGCGGTGAACCGTATTCACAGGCCGAAAGCGTTTATCTCCCCAGACACAGAATATAACGATCATAGGGGAACGATATGCGAAAAACGAACCAAGGGGCGCAATACGAGGGCAGCGGCAGTGAGTGAGACGGAACCGGACTGGATCACCACGCTGAGGGAGAAACTGGGCGAGGAGCTTCGGGTGGCCGTCGAGTACGACGAATCGGGATACGTCTCCAGGTACCTCCGCGACGATCTGGAGGAGGAGTACACTCTGGCGGAACTCGACGAGATCCGGCAGGAACTGATCGTTCTCATGCTCGGTAAAGACCGGATCGAGGAGTTCGCGAACGTGGGGGAGTTCGTCGCGCTCACCTACTGGATGGACCGCGCGATCATCTATCACTTCCCGGAGACAGAGTCGTTCTACGGCCGCGTCGTGAGCGTCGAACCGTCGGCGGAGTCGGTGCGCGAGGAGATATTCGAGGCGTGCAGTCCGAAGGCGTAACCGCGTATACCCGATAATTAGCGATCCGGGGAAACGTTTTTTGAAGAATTCGGAGAGAACGAACTGTGTCGACGATCATTGGATGCACGCTTCCCGACCCGTATTACAGTACTGTCGAGTCCATTCGAGACGAACTAGTAGAGACGTTCGGCGTCGACGAGTACGCCAACCCGTTCCCGCACTTTACGCTGTATCCGCTGGGCGATGACGTGGATATCACAGCGGTTGTAACCGCCGTCGAGGAGGCGACGGAAGATCGGTGTCCGTTCACAGTGCACACCGATGGGATCGGTCTCTTCCCCCAGAACGTCGTCTGGCTCCCCGTCGCTAAATCTCCCGAGCTCGCGGGCCTCCAGTCCGACGTCGTACGGGCGGTCGAGAGTTTCGGACCGCCACCGGTCCCGTATTACGAACCGCACCGGTGGTTCCCACACGTCGGCTTCGCAGTCGGCGAAGACGATGAGCAAACCGGCGACATCGTCGAATTCCTGCTGGACTACGATCTCGAGTGGGAGTTCACCGTCGATAACGTCACGATCACTCGACCGCCCGCCGAGGGCGAAAAATACGAAGTGATGGCGTCTATCGATCTGTGAAGAGGCCGTAATCAGCAGACCGGTCGTCTCGACCGCTGAGGGTCCCACGGGGCCGACTGGTTCAAAACGGCCCGTCACCGGTGCAACCTGAAGGGATTATCCCGCTTGCCCACCGAGGGCCTGTATGCAGTGGTGCGACCAGCCACCGGGGTCGGGCGGGAACGAGGGTGTGAGAGCCCGGAACCGATGCGCGGAGGGGAAAGTGGCGTGACCGACGACCGCCTCCCGGCCGAACACCTCTCGCCGCTCGCCGCGCTCGTCGACGAGGTCCTCGCGGGCGTTGACTACGAGATGGCCGCTGCCACTGAGGCCATCGACGACGCTGTCCCCGGCTACGGCGGCCTCTTCGATCCGGCGACCGCCGAGGACGAGTTGCGTCCCGCGCTCGAAAGCCTGCTGGAGTCGGGACTCAGCCGGCCGCCCGTCCCCGACCCGACGAGCGACAGGTTCGTCCTGTACGTCGACGGCAGTTCCCGCGGTAACCCCGGCCCCGCAGGAGCGGGCGCCGTCATCATGGACGCCGCGGAGGACCAACTCGCCCGTCTCGGTCGCCCCGTCGGCTCCCGAACGGGGAACAACACCGCCGAGTACGTCGCCCTCCAGCTCGGGCTCTCCGAACTCTTAGCCCGCTACGAGCCGCGCAGGCTGGAAGTGCGCATCGATTCAATGACCGTCATCCGCGACGTCTGGGGCGGCGACGCCCCGACGGAATCGGGGGTCGAGACGTACAGCGAGGCCGTCGCAGCGGCGCTGTCGAGCGTCCCGGAACACCGGTACACGCACCTGGCCGACAGCGACCCGAATCCCGCCGACGCGCTGGCGACCGTGGGCGCCGATATCGCGGCCTTTGGACCTGGATAGGAGAGTCACGCACCGGAAGACCCGAATACCCGCCCCCGTCGGAATCCGCAGAAGCTACTCGAACCCGACTGACTTCGCTCTCTATCCGAGAACGCGTCACCGAGGGGTCTCTCTATTCCTGCTGAACCTGCCGGAAACGTGTTCCATACCGTCTTCCAAACTCGTCCATTCGCGGCAGTGCTCTTTCGGTACGGTCAGTCGCCCGCAAGCGCGTCGGCGAGGTCGACGGCGACGACCGCGATGGCGTCCCGGGCGCGGTCGACGCCGCGGAGCGTCATGAAGCCGTGGACCATTGGCCCGTAGTTCTCGTAGCGCGTGGGGACGCCGTCGCGGAGCGGGTCAACCCCGGCGGTGACGACCGTCGTAAGGGGCCCCGGCGCGCGTCGCCGGCGACCCCTACCGCGGCCGCAGGTGCTCGCAGTCGCCCGCGTGGACGCGGCGCCGTCCGTCATCGGTCTCGACGACGAGCGACCCGGGGAACTCCACGTCGACGGCCTCGCCGACCACGTCGCCGGTCGGCGTCTCGACGCGGACCTCCTCGCCGAGGGTCAGCGCGTGCTCGCGCCACGCGTCGAGCACCGCGTCGGGGTCGTCGACGAGGGCCGAGAACTCCTCCAGCAGGCGCTGGACGAACGCGCGGCGGTCGACGTCGCCCGCCTTCTCGCGGACGCTCGTGCCCTGGTCGGGGAGGTCCGCGGCGTCGACGTTCGCGTTCACGCCGACGCCGACGACCACCCAGTTGACGCGGTCGGCCTCGCCCTCCATCTCGGTGAGGATGCCCGCGAGCTTGCCGCCGTCGTCGGCCGAGAGCACGTCGTTGGGCCACTTGATGCCGGCGTCGACGCCCGCCTCGCGGAGGGCGCGGGTCGTCGCCACCGCCGCGGCCAGCGTCACGAGCGGCACGTGCGCGGGCGGCAGTTCCGGCCGGACGACGACGCTCAGCCAGACGCCGCCGGACGGCGAGGACCACTCTCTGTCGAGGCGGCCCTTGCTGTGGGTCTGCTCGTCGGCGAGCACGACCACGTCGCTCGCCCCCTCGGCGGCGAGGGCGCGGGCGCGGTCGTTCGTGCTGTCGATCGCGTCGTGGTACTCCACCTCGTAGGGCGCGTCGAGCCCGTGCTCGACCGCCGTCCCGCCGTAGTCGGGGACGCCCGTCAGCCGGTAACCGTCGCCGTCGCTCTCGATCGCGAACCCCTCCTCGCGGAGGGCGTCGACGTGCTTCCAGACGGCGGCGCGGGAGACGTCGAGGCGGTCGGCGAGGTCGGGCCCGGTGACGGGACCGTCGTCGAGCGCGCACAGCACCGCCCGGCGAGTGTCGTTCATGGGCGGTGGTACTGGCGTGGAGGACTTGAATCCCCGAGAGAACGGTCGGGGCCATCCGAGAACCGAGGTCGAAACCGCGGCCCGCGGTCGCCGGCGTCGCTGGGCGCTACTTGAACGGACAGAGCGTCTCGACCTGGTCGCGGGCGTAGCCGGCGGCGAAGCCGGCCGCGCCGCCGACGCCCGCGCCGACGCCGCCGGCGACGGGGCCGAACGGCTTCCCGAGCTTGGCGCCGGTTTTTGCGCCCTTCGCGGCACCTTCGTTCGCGTGCGATCCGGACGAACCGAACGGTCCAATCGGCATGGCTACTTCGGCGGTCGTCCGCCGGGACCGTAACTCTACTCCCCCTCCAGCCACTCCGCCGCCCACGCCTCTATCTCGTCGAAGACGGGACAGAGCGACCGGCCCTTGTCCGTGAGGCTGTAGTACGTGGCGACGGGGGCGTCCTCTTCGAGGCGTCGCGTGACGAACCCGAGGTCGGTCAGGTCGTCGAGCACGCGGGAGAGCGTTCGGGAGTTAGCGCCCGTCGACCGCTTGAGCTCGTTGAACCGCTTCTCGCCGTCCTGGAGGTCGTGGAGGACGATCAGCCGCCACTGCGAGCCGATCTGCTCCAGGGACTCGACGACGTCGCACGCGCTCTCGTTTTTCTCTTCGGGGGAGGGAGTTCGTTCCAGAGACATCGGTGTTACCTGCTTACCCCTCCGTCCGGGAATTCCTAAAAGGTTCGCGTTCGTACCAGGTAACGTGATGAAACCAGATACCACGACGATAGTGCAGTCCGGGACGACGACGGCCTCCGGCCACGGAGGTGACGCCTGATGGCACTGGAACTCACCGCCGTCGGCGATATCGTCTTCCTCGTCGCCAGGCTCCTGTTCGGCGGCGTCCTCGCGTTCATGGGGCTGAACCACTTCATGGACACCGACGCTATGGCGGGGTACGCTGAGTCCAAGGGCGTCCCCGCGCCCCGACTGTCCGTCCTCGCCAGCGGCGGCACGCTGATCTTCGGCGGCCTCCTCGTCGCGCTCGGCCTCTTCCCCGCTATCGGCGCGGGGGCGCTCGCGGCGTTCTTCCTCGTCGCCACGCCGAAGATGCACGATTTCTGGACCGTCGACGACCCGCAGGCGCAGCAAAACGAGATGACCCACTTCCTGAAGAACGCCGTCCTGCTGGCCGCGTCGCTGGCGCTGCTGGCGCTCGGCGGTCAGGCGTGGCCCTACGCGGTCGGTCTCTGAGCCGGTAAGGCCCGCGTCCCCCGGTGATCTGAGACGGTAACACCCGCGTCCTCCGCAGATGAGTCCCTTCGCGATCCAGTGTGGCCTCTGAGCGACGACCGCGCGGACCCCGACGGCCGCACCGACGAAAACCCCGTCGCCCTTGCTCGCTCCTCCACGCTTTTGCCGCCCTCTTCCGTACGCGGCGACATGGAGTACACGACGCTCGGGTCGACCGGGATGGAGGTCAGCCGCATCTGTCTCGGCTGCATGAGCTTCGGGACGAGCGACTGGCGCGAGTGGGTGTTAGACGAGGAGGAGAGCCTGGACCTGATCGACCGCGCGATCGACCTCGGAATCAACTTCTTCGACACGGCCAACATGTACTCCGAGGGCGAGAGCGAGCGCGTCCTCGGGACGGCTCTGGAAGGACGGCGCGACGAGGCCGTCGTCGCGACGAAGGGCTACTTCCGGATGGACGAGGACGACCCCAACTCCGGCGGCCTCTCGCGGAAGGCCATCGAGCAGGAGCTGTCGAACAGCCTCGACAGGCTCGGGATGGAGACGATCGACCTCTACCAGATCCACCGCTGGGACGACGACACCCCCATCGAGACGACGATGCGGGCGCTCGACGACGCGGTCCGCCGCGGGCAGGTGCGCTACCTGGGTGCGAGTTCGATGTGGGCGTACCAGTTCATGGACGCCCTGCGGACGAGCGAGCGCCTCGGTCTCGACCGGTTCGCGACGATGCAGAACCACTACAACCTCCTGTACCGGGAGGAGGAGCGCGAGATGCTCCCGCTGTGCGAACAGGAGGGCGTCGGGGTCATCCCGTGGAGTCCGCTCGCGCGGGGCTATCTCACCCGGCCGCACGAGGAGTTCGACGCGACGACCCGCGGCGAGACCGACGACTACGCCCGCGAGCACCCCTACTTCGAGGGCGGCGGGAAGGCGGTGAACGAGCGCGTCGCCGACCTGGCGGACGACCGCAACGCGACGATGGCCCAGATCGCGCTCGCGTGGGTGCTTCACCAGGACGCCGTCGACGCGCCCATCGTCGGCACGACCAGCGTCGAACACCTCGAAGACGCCGTCGAGGCCGTCGAGATATCGCTGTCGGACGACGAGCTGGAGTACCTCGAAGAGCCGTACGAGCCGGTGCGGGTCTCCGGCCACGAGTGAGGCCGGTCGTCGCCCGCGCCGTCCGGGCGTTCCCGCTATCTTAGGCCGACCAAAACCCTTTTGACTTTAGGTGTACCTAATCTCCGGTAATGGCAGTCCACAGTAGTTCGGACCCCGAAGAACCCGCCGCGGACGAGAGAGTCGTCGAGGAGCCCGACGAGACGCTGGTGGCCGCACACGAGACCTGTCCGGGCCGCACCGTGTTCACCGAGGACGACAACACGGACGCCTGGATCGCGACCGACCTGACGGTCGAACTCGAGCGGTAACCGCGACCTCCTCTTCCCGACTCCGCTCCGCGCGCAGTACACTCCCGGTCACCGTCGAGTCTCTCCGCCGGGTCACTTCTAGATCGGCGGGTCCGCAAGCGGGTCGAGCGCGACATAGGGGATCGATCACTGGGGAGTGATAACAAACCACGTCCAGAGTTTCCGACTCGGAAAACGGCCCCGCTATCCTTTCACTGCCCGCGGAGCGTTCCCGCCGCTACGCGTCGCGGCCGGTCGAAAAACGGAATCGCGGCCCGATGCCGGTACGCGGTCGTCGTGCGGACGGCCCTACCAGTTCTTCAGGGAGTCGTGCTCGAGGTAGTGTTCGATGTGGTGAGCGATCTCCTCGGTCTCGACGAGCTGCTCGCGGAGCATCTGGGCCGTCGCGTGGTCGCCGAGGTTCTCGGCGAGCTCGATGTGGTCGCGCATCGTCTCGATGATGTCGCCGTACATCTCCAGGTCGTTCTCCATCGAGGTGCGCGCGTCGTAGACGTCCTCACCCTCGGGCTCGACGGGCGCGTGCTCTTCGAGGTCGGACATCCCGCTGATCGGGACGCCGCCCAGCGCCTGCACGCGCTCGGCCTGCTCGTCGGCGGCCACCTCGGCGATCTCGTAGGCCTCCTCGAAGAACTCGTGGAGCGCCTCGAACTCCGAGCCGACGACGTTCCAGTGGTGCTTCTTCAGCTGGTGGTAGAGGACGTACGACGCGGCGAGGTCGGTGTTCAGCGCGTCGATTATCTGCTCTGCCTTCTCCTCGTCGAGGCGGAGGGCGTTCTCTTCGACTGTACCGGCCTCTCGGAGGACGGATTCCTGAGTGCTCATGGTCACTTCAGTGTACGCTCCGATCCTACTTAAAGATTATCTCTCCACTAACAGTTTTTCGGGTAACCTAAAGAAAATCTCTCGTTCCGTGTTCGAAGTTTACCAGTTTTGGTAGTTCGGTCCGCCGGCCGCGCCTCCTCCGGCGACGGCAAAATATAGCTTCCAGGGGGGCGTAGTTCGACGCGATGGGCGTCGTCGCGGAGTTCACGGTCGACGATCCGGACCTCCTGCTGAAGGAAGCGCTCGCCGCAGTCCCGGAGATGACCGTCACGATCGAGCAGGACACCGCGAGCCGCGACGGGCTCCCGATCTTCTACTTCTGGGCGTCCGGCGGCGATTTCGCGGCGTTCGAGGCGGCCCTCGACCGCGACGACGACGTCGCCGAGTACGAGATCCTCGAGACCATCGAGGACCGGCGAATGTACCGCGTCGGGTTCTCCCGCGCCTCCTTCTACGACGCCTATCGCGAGTCGACCGCGACCTTCCTGTCTCTGACCGGCTCCCATCGCGGGTGGCGACTCCAGATGCGGTTCCCCGACCGCGAGTCGCTGCGCCGGTACCGCCAGAGCTACGAGGAAGAAGGGGTCTCGTTCGTCGTCCACCGCCTGTACACGGACACTGGCGGCCCGGGCGACGAGTACGGCCTCACCGACAAGCAGCGGCGGGCGCTCGCGCTCGCCCACCGGGAGGGGTACTTCTCCCAGCCGCGAGAGGTGACGCTGGAGGACCTGGCGGCCGATCTGGACATTTCCCCGCAGGCGGTGTCCGCCAGGCTCCAGCGGGGGATGGACGCGCTGCTCGCGGCGACCATCGACGACGAGGACTTGAAGGATTGAACTGGCAACCCTCGAAGGAAGGCCCCTGCCGGCCGTATTCGGCTTCGATGGACCTTCCGAACGACCGCGGTCCCGACGGCGCGACCTCCGAGGTCGACGGGACCTTCCGGATCCGCGACCCGGACGACGTCGTCGAGCGCCGCTACGACCGGTCGGACGCGCGGCCGGTGCCGACGATAGTCGTCGACGCGGTCGCCGAGGCTGCGGGCGCGGACCCGCTCGATCTCACGCCGCTCGTGGCGACGATCGACACCGACGCGCTCGACGCTCTCTTCCGGTCCGCGTCCCGGGACGCCGTCCTCTCCTTCGAGCACGACGGTTGCCGGGTGACCGTCTCCGGCGAGGGGCGTATCGTCGTCGCGCCGGGGCGGTGACGGCCCCGCCCACACGGGGAGCGACGGATCGCTGAAGTGCCGCCGCGCTACAGGTGACTCTATGAACGTCCGCAGGGGGTTCGTCTCGCAGGTCGGCATGGGCGAGGAACTGTTCGACCGCGCGGCGGCCGCGGGGTACGACCACGTCGAACTGATGCTGGACGGCGACTGGTCGCGCGAGGCGCTGGAAACCGCCCCCGAGCGCGTCGCAGACCCGCTTGACGAGCACGGCCTCGACCTGCTGGTCCACCTGCCGTTCGGCGGGTTCGACGTCGGGTCGCCCCACCCGAAGGTCAGGGAGGGGTCGGTCGCCGAACTCGCCGCGTGCATCGAGACTGCGGGCGAACTGGGCGCGGAGAAGGCCGTCCTCCACGCGGAGTCGACCGCCTGGAAGCCGGTCGTCGGCGACGACGAGCGGATCGACCTCGTCGTCGACTCAGTCCGCGAACTCATCGACGTCGCCGACGACGCCGGGGTCGAGATCTGCGCGGAGAACATCCCCCGCGCCACCCCGAGCATTCATCAGTTCGACCGCCTCTTCGAGGAGACCGAGGTCTCGATGACGGTCGACACGGGGCACGCGCGCATGGACGGCGTCGACGCTGGCGGCGTCGCGTCGATGGTCCGGGAGCGCCCGGAGCGGATCTCGCACTTCCACCTCAACGACACCCGCGTGGCCGACGACGAACATCTCCCCTTCGGCGCGGGCACCATCGACTTCGGCCGGATCTTTGAGGCTCTCCGCGGCGTCGGCTGGGAGGGGACGCTCTCGCTCGAAGTGTTCACGCTCGACTACGGCTACGTCGCGGAGAGCCTCGACCGACTCGACGCCCTGCTGTAGGGTCGCCGGCCGGACGCGCGGTCGGTTCCCCGCGGTCGTCTCCGGCAGTACTATCTGCGATAATCACCCACAGACGGCCATGAGCCACGACGTTCTCGTCGCTGGGGAGACGCTCGTCGACTTCATCCCCGACGCCCCCGGCGCGCTCGACGAGATCGACGCGTTTGCCCGCCGCGCGGGCGGCGCGCCCGCGAACGTCGCCGTCGCGCTGGCGCGACTCGACGAGGCGCCGCTGTTCTGGACCCGCGTCGGCGCGGACCCGTTCGGCGACTTCCTCGCGGATACGCTCTCTGAGTACGGGGTGCCCGACCGGTTCGTCGAACGGGACCCGAGCGCCAAGACCACGCTCGCGTTCGTCACCCACGACGAGGACGCGGACCGGTCGTTCTCCTTCTACCGCGACGGCACCGCCGACACGCGCATGCAGTCGGGGGCGGTCCCCGACGACGCGCTCGACAGCGTCGAGTGGGTCCACGTCGGCGGCGTCACGCTGGCGGACGAACCGAGCCGAACGGCGACGCTGGACCTCACGGAACGGGCGGCCGAGCGGGGCTGTACCGTGTCGTTCGACCCCAACGCGCGCCCCGAACTCTGGGGGAGCGACGCCGAGTTCGAGACGGTCGCGGGGTGGGCGCTTGCGGAGACGAACGTCCTCAAGGCGACGCCCGCGGAGCTGCGGGCACTGGGCGTCGCGGGCGACGACCCCGAGGCGCTCGCCCGCAACGCCTGCGACGAGGGCCCCCACACCGTCCTCCTGACCCTCGGCGGCGAGGGCGCGCTCGCCGTCGCCACGGACGAGGCCCCCTGGAGCGGAACGGCCCGCCACGCGGGCTATTCGGTGGATCCCGTGGACACGACCGGCGCCGGCGACGCCTTCACGGCCGGCGCCATCGCTGCGCTCGCCGACAGACGCGGCCTCGACGAGGCGCTCGCGTTCGCCAACGCGGTCGCCGCCACCACGACGACGGCGAAGGGCGCGATGGCCGCGCTCCCCGACCGCGAGTCGGTCGGCGCGGTGCGGGATTAGTCCTCAGTCGGCGACCCGAGAGGCGAGGTCGCCGTTCCCGGGGCGAGCGCGACGAGCACCGCGCCGACGGCGACCAGCGCCGCGGCAGCGCCGAAGGTGAAGACGTAGCCGTGGGCCGTCGCCGCCCACCCGCCGAGGGCGCTCCCGACGCCGCCGCCGAGGCTCGACAGCGCGGCGTACGCCCCCAGCGCGTCCCCGCGGGCGGTCGCCGGCGCCAGCCGCGTGACGAGTCCGGCGGCGGTCACGGCGATGATCGCCCAGGTGACGCCCACGATCGCGAACAGCGGGGACTGGACGGCGAGGGCCGCCGGCGGGACGAGCGCCAGCCCGACCAGCCCGACCGCGGGGAACGCCCCGGCCCGCGCGACGAGCGCGACCGTCTGGAGACGGCGGGGGTCGTACCGCGTCGAGAGCGCGCCGGCACGGGCGTAGAACGCGGCCGACCCCGCGCTCGAGAGGACGAACAGCGCGAACACCTCGCCGGTCGAGAACGACTCCTCGGCGAGGTAGGCGGGGAGCGGCCCGAAGAACGTCGAGAACCCGACGAAACACAGCGTCAGCGCGACGAGGTAGGCGCCGAGCCCCGAGCGGAGCCGTCCGGAGAGGCGCCGGCGGTCGAACGACCGCAGCGACCAGTACACCCGCCCCGGGCCGAACGGCACCGCGCGGAACGTCCGCCCCGTCGTCCGCGCGAACTTGCGGTAGACGCGGGCGAAGCGACGCTCCGACACGGTGGACTTCTCGGGGTACCAGTACGCGACGACGGCGAGGCCGAGGAGCGCCGCCGCGGCCGACAGGAGGAAGAACTGCCGCTGGGCGGTGACGGCGTCGGTCCGCGTCCCCGCGGCGCCGGTCCACAGTGCCCCGGCGAGCAGTCCGAGCAGCCATCCGTACCCCTGATAGTGATTCAGGCGGCCGAGCACCCGCTCCCACTCCGCCTCGGGGACACCGTCGACGACGATCAGCGAGAGCACCGGCGCGGCGGCCGCGACCACGAACCACAGCGCCGCGTTGGCCAGAAGCAGCGCGAAGGGGGACCGCAGGAAGGGGATCGCGGCGAGGACGACGGCCGTCGCGGCCAGCGCCGTCGCGACGAACACGCGACGGCGACCGGTCCGGGACGCGAGCCGTCCCCAGATGATCGCGCCCGGAACGCCCGCGAACGCAGCGGTCGACGCCATCAGGCCGACCAGGAGCGCGTCGGCGCCCTGTTCCAGCGCGTACAGGGGCACGAGCAGCGACGCCGCCCCGACGGCGGCGTACCCGGTTCCCCATCCGTACAGCCAGCGATCGCCGGTCATTGTGCCTACCTCGCACCGCTGATACTTCAGTACCGCGACAGTGGCGCTACTCGCTGCCCGCGCGTCAGGCGGACGTTATCACCGATCGTTTTTGTTTACGCGGAGTGATTCAAAGGGTATGCATCCGACAGCCGAACGATTCGCAGAGCGGGCGCGCGAGGAGCACGGTCTCGACGTCGACGTGACGGAGTTCCCCGAGGGGACGAAGACCGCGGAGGACGCCGCGGACGCCGTCGGATGCGACGTGGACCAGATCGTCAAAAGCATCGTCATGCAGGCGGACGGCGACGTCGTCGTCGCCCTCACGAGCGGCGCGAACCGCGTCAGCGAGGAGCGACTGGCGGCGCACGCGGACGTCCCCGCCGACGCCGTGGAACCGGCAGCCCCCGCCATCGTCAAGGACCGTCTGGGCTGGTCCATCGGCGGCGTGCCGCCGGTGTGTCACGACGAGGATGTCCCCGTCCTCTTCGACGACACCTTCGAGAACTACGACACGGTGTGGGCGGCCGCGGGCACCCCCGACGCGGTGTTTCCGATCGCCCCGGAGCAACTGCTCATCGAGAGCGGCGCGACAGTCGTCGACGTCACCGAGTGAGCGCGCCGTCGGCGCCGTCCGTGGCGTTCGTCGCGTTCGAACCGCTCCCGGCGTCCGAGTCAGCAGTTCCATCGACGCCGTCCCGCCCGAGCGAGACGAGACGGTCCCCCTCGGCGCCGACGTACAGGCGCCGGTTCGCCGGCGTCGGCGGCGTGACGAGGCGGGCCGGCAGGGACGCGGTCCAGCGCTCGCTCCCGTCGTCGACGGCGAGCGCGGTCACGCCGCCGTCGAGTGGCACGTACGCCGTCCGTCCCGCGACGGTCGGCCCCGCCCCGACGCCGACGGTCGCTCGGCGAGTCCAGCGCTCGCTCCCGTCCTCGGGGGAGAGGGCGTGGACCGTCCCGCGCGTACCGGTCCCGTCGCCGCTGTCGCCCTCTTCGTCGATCAGGTCGACGCCCTCGTAGGCGGTCGCGCAGGCGACGACGGCGTCGTCGGCGATAGCCAGCGAACGCGGGAGCGCGGGCGCGGCGAGATCGGCATTCCAGTCCGGTTCGCCGGTCTCGGCGTCGACCGCGACGACCCTGCCGACCGATTCGCCCCCGTCGGTCACGCGCGCGGAGAGGTACACAACGCCGTCGTCGAGGGCGGGGGCGGAGACGTCGCCCGCGGACTCCCCGACCGACTGCTCCCACCGCACCGACCCGTCCGCGAGCGACAGCGCGAGCAGGGTCCCGTCCGCCCGCGTGGCGTAGACGATCTCCCGCCCGACCGCGGGGGCGACCGGGACGGACCCGCCGGCGTCCCGGGACCAGCGGACCGACCCGACCTCGGCGGCCAACGCGTGGACCGTCCCCCCGCCGTCGCCGCGGCGGCGGGTGCCGACGACCACCGTCGCGCCGTCGTCGACCGTCGCGAGGGCGGGGGCGGCGTCCACCGGCCCGTCGACGGACCGCGACCAGCGGGACTCCCCGGATTCGGCGTTCACGGCGTAGACGGTCCCGCCCGCGCTGGCCGCGAAGACGGTGCCGGCGCCGTCGCCGGCGCTCGTCCTGACCGCCGGCGTTCCGAGGATCCTGTCGTCGGCCTCGAACGTCCAGCGCTCGCTCCCGCTCTCGGCGTCGACGGCCCGGACGGCGCCGTCAGGGCTCCCGACGTACGCCGACCCCTCGACGATCGCCGGCGCGCCGGTCGCGCCCTCTCTGGCCCACTGCACGCTCGGGGCGTCGCGTGGGCCGCGCCCGACGGGCGACCGGGCCGTGTTGGCGGCGTCGAAGGCGAACTGCGGCCAGGCCGAGGCGGCCGTGCCGACCTCGTTCACCGTCGTCTCGTCGTGGCGCACCGACACCCGCCCGGGCAGGCCGCCCTCGAAGGAGACCGTCGCGGTGTACTCGATGGTGGTGAGACACTGCGCGCAGACCTCCGCGTCCTCGCGCTCGAACGTCCGGACGGCGACCGAGAGCGCGTCGGCCTCGGCGTCGTAGGTCGCGTCCGCGAGTTCGGCGGTGTAGCAGGCGTTCGGGGCGGTGGCCGCGCCCTCGACGACGACCCGGCTCTCGGACTCGTCGGTCTGGACCGTCGCCCGCTGGCTCCCGTTGCCGCAGCCCTGGTCGCGTATCTCGAAGGCGGTGTCGGTGATCGCCGGCGGGGACGCGCCGACGGTCGCCGCTCCGGTGGTCCCCAGCCCGTCGACGCCGAAGTAGCCGGCCACGGCGCCTCCGAGACAGGCGGAGCCGGCCTTCAGGAGGGTTCTTCGTCTCATATCCGGGGCCTCAACGACCGGCCTAAAGTCCTTTCGGGCGTGGCGACGTGTCCCACGAGAGGAGTTTTCACCGAGCGGGAAGAGTCGGGCCTTTATTCATCCGCCCTGTCGTACCTCCGAACGATGGGATCGCTATCTGAACTGTTTGCGCCCGAAAGCGTCGCCGTAATCGGCGCCACCGACCGCGAGGGGTCGGTCGGTCGGGCCATCCTCACGAATCTCCGCGACGACTTCGACGGTCGGATCGTCCCGGTGAACCCCAGCCGGGAGTCGGTGCTCGGCTTCGACTGCTACCCGGACGTCGGGAGCGTCCCGGACGGGCCGCCCGGCCTCGCGGTCGTGGTCGTCCCGCCGGGCGTCGTCGTCGACGCCGTCCGCGAGGCCGGCGAGACCGGTGTCCGGAACGTCGTCGTCATCACCGCCGGGTTCAGCGAGACCGGCAGCGATGGGGCCGCCCGGGAGCGCGACCTCGTCGCCGTCGCCGAGGAGTACGACCTGAACCTGGTCGGCCCGAACAGCCTCGGTGTGATGAGCACGCCCGTCGGGATGAACGCCACGTTCGGTCCCGAGAACGCGCAGTCTGGCTCGCTCTCCTTCATGAGCCAGTCCGGGGCGTTCATCACGGCCGTGCTCGACTGGGCCAACGACCAGGACATCGGCTTCAAGGACGTCGTCTCGCTCGGCAACGAGGCCGTCCTCGACGAGACCGACCTGATCGACCACTGGGGCGACGACCCCGACACCGACGTGATCATCGGCTACCTCGAAGGGATCGACGACGGGCAGGCGTTCATCGAGACCGCCCGCGAGGTGACCGACGACACGCCGATCGTCCTCGTGAAGTCCGGCCGCACCGATGCCGGCGCACAGGCCGCCTCCTCGCACACCGGCTCTATCGCCGGGAGCGACGAGGCGTACGAGGCCGGCCTCGAACAGGCCGGCGTCCAGCGCGTCGAGTCGGTGCAGGAGCTGTTCGACTACGCCCGCGCGCTGTCCGGCCAGCCGCTCCCCGAGAGCGACGACGTGGCCGTCGTGACGAACGCCGGCGGCCCCGGCGTGATGGCGACCGACGCCATCGGCGACTCGCGGCTCTCGCTGGCCTCCTTCTCCGACGGCACCATCGATGCGCTGCAGGACGCGCTGCCCGACGAGGCGAACGTGTACAACCCGGTCGACACCATCGGGGACGCCGACGTTGAGCGCTTCCGCGAGGCCATCGACGTGGCCCTCGGCGACGGCGGCGTCGGCGCGGCGGTGGTCGTCTCCGCGCCCACGGCCGTCCTCGACTTCGACGACCTCGCGGAGGCCGTCGTCGACCTGCAGGCGAAACACGGCAAGCCCGTCGTCACCTGCCTGATGGGCGGCGAGAGCACCGAGTCCGCCGCCGGGATCCTCCGGGAGACCGGCATCCCGAACTACTTCGACCCCGCCCGGGGCGTCCGCAGCCTCGAAGCGCTCTCGGAGTACCGGGACGTCCGCGAGAGCGAGGTCGAGGAGCCGACCGCGTTCGACGTCGACCGCGAGCGCGCCCGGGAGATCCTCGAACGCGCCGAGGACCGCGGCGACAACCGCCTCGGCGTGGAGGCGATGGGGCTGCTCGACGCGTACGGTATCCCCACGCCCGAGGGCGACGTAGTCGACGCGCCGGAGGACGCCGTCGCCGTCGCGCAGGCGATCGACGGCCCCGTCGTGATGAAGATCGTCAGCCCGGACATCCTCCACAAGTCCGACATCGGCGGCGTCAAGGTCGGCGTGGAGAACGAGGACGTGTACGACGCCTACGAGGACCTCGTGACCCGGGCGCGGAACTACCAGCCCGACGCGAACGTCCTCGGCGTACAGGTCCAGGAGATGGTCGACCTCGAGGAAGGCACCGAGACGATCGTCGGGATGAACCGCGACCCGCAGTTCGGGCCGCTCGTGCTGTTCGGCCTCGGCGGCATCTTCGTCGAGGTCATCGAGGACACGACGGTCCGGGTCGCGCCGCTGGGGCGCGACGAGGCCGAAGCGATGGTCGACGAGATCAAGGCCGCGCCGCTGCTGCGCGGTGCTCGCGGGCGCACGCCCGCAGACGAGGACGCCGTGGTCGAGACGATCCAGCGCCTCTCGCAGCTCGTGACCGACTTCCCGGCGATACTCGAACTCGACATCAACCCGCTCGTCGCCGGCCCCGACGGGGCCCGGGCGGTCGACATCAGACTCACCGTAGACACCGACAAGCTATGACTCACGCAACGCTCGTCACGTCGATCCACGAAAGTACCGGCAAGACCGCCATCACGCTCGCGCTCGCGCAACACGCCGCCGAGGCGGGGGAGGAGGTGGGCTACATGAAGCCGAAGGGCACTCGCCTGCAGAGCAACGTCGGCAAGACCCTGGACGAGGACCCGATGCTGGCCCGCGACGTGCTCGGCCTCGACGCCGAGATGCACCAGATGGAGCCGATCGTCTACTCGCCGACGTTCGTCGAGCAGGCGATCCGCGGCAAGGAGGACCCCGACGAGCTCCGGGAAATCGTCGCGGAGCAGTTCGCGGCGATCGCGGAGGGGAAAGACCACATGTTCGTCGAGGGCGGCGGCAGCCTCACCACCGGCGGGATCATCGACCTCACCGACGACGCGGTCGCGGAGGTCGTCGACGCGCAGGTCGTCCTCGTGGCCACCTACGAGCGACCGACCGACGTCGACGACGTCCTCGCCGCGGCCGACCGCCTCGGCGACCGCCTCGGCGGCGTCGTGTTCAACCTCGTCGCCGACGCCGACTACGACGAACTGGAGACCGACGTCGTGCCGTTCCTCGAAGGGCGGGGCGTCCCCGTCATGGGCGTCCTCCCCCGCGAGCGCGACCTCGCCGGCGTCACCGTCGGCGACCTCGCGGACGAGCTCGCGGCCGAGGTGCTCACGGACGTCCCCACCGACGAGTACGTCGAGCGCTTCAGCGTCGGCGCCATGAGTTCGAACGAGGCGCTCCGGCACTTCCGGCGGACGAAAGACGCCGCGGTCATCACCGGCGGCGACCGCGCTGACATCCACACCGCGGCGCTGGAAGCGCCGGGCGTGAAGTGCCTGATCCTCACCGGCGGCCACCGCCCCTCGGGCGCGGTCGTCGGGAAGGCCTCTGAGAAGGGCGTGCCGATCCTGCTCGTGCAGACGGACACGCTGACGACGGTCGACCGCGCCGAGGACGTCGTCCGCTCCGGGCGCACCCGCGACGCGGCGACCGTCGACGCGATGCGGGCCCTCCTGACCGACCACGCCGACGTGGACGGCCTGCTGGGGCACTGACGGCGACCGCAAAGCGATCGGCGGGCCGAGTGCCCGGTCTCGGCCGCTGATCGCAAGGAATACGCCCGCCGCGGCGGTACCGGCGACCATGCGACCACAGGCCGTCTACTTCAACCTCGACCTGACGCTCACGCGGATGGAGCGGCCGTTCGACGCGCTCGTCGTCGAGACGCTCCAGCGCGCGGACGTGCCCGACCCGGAGATCGATCCGACGCGGCACTCGAACCTGTTTTTCGACCGCTTTCTCGACCTCGTCCCCGAGCCGATGGCCGGCGCGTACGAGGCCTACTTCGACGAACTCGACGCCGAGGTCGAGATGGATCCCGCTGAGGCCGCGGGAGTCCAGAAGCAACTGGAGGTCGACGCGGTCCGCCCCGCGGTCGACGACCTCCCCGCCCTGATCGAGGCGATCGGCGAGGAGTTCCCCGTCGGCGTCCTCACCAGCGGCCTCCCGGACCTCCAGCGCGCCAAGCTGGAGAAGCTGGGCGTCCTCGACGCGCTCGACGACGTCGCTATCTCCTACGAACTCGACGCGACGAAGGAGAGCGGCGACCTCTTCGCGGCCGCCGAGGGCCGCCTCGGGGACGAGGAGTCGGCGTCCGGGGCGTACGTCTACGTCTCGAACCACGACTCGGACGTCGAGGCGGCGGAGGCGGCCGGGTGGACCGCGGTGCGAGCCGAGGCGGCAGACCTCGCGGACGATCCGGTCGGGTTCCTCGACGACGCGCTGTGACGGCACCCGGGTAGCGAACCGCCGGTGGGCCGACGCCTTTACTACGCGGCGTCCGAACCCCCCGTTATGAACGATCCCGGACAGGTCGGCGCCCTGTACGCTCTCGGGCTCCCGCCGTCGCCGACGCACGTCCTGTTGCTCGCGACGTTCGCCGTCCTCGCGATCGCGCTCCCGCTGTCGGTCATCGCCGCGCTCGGGTTCCGCGACGCGCCGTTCGGGGCGATGCTGAAACCGCTCCCCGTCCTGATCGTCGCGAACCTCGCGGTGATCGTCCCGAGCATCCTGCGGGTCGAGATCGGCGCCGTCGCGTACCTCGCCCTGTCGTCGCTCACCGTGGCGGCGGCGCTGATCGCGGCGGTCAACGGCATCCTCCTCCTGACCGAGCGGAGGCCGGTCTGAGATGGCGACGCTCGTCGAACTGGGCTTCCTGCTCAACGCGGCCCTGTTGCTGCTGACGTCCGCCCTGCTCGTCTACCCGCTGGTCACCCACGCCCGGAACGTCGCCTACACCGTCGGGGTCGTGCTCCTCGCGCTCAGCCTCTTTCTCTTCACCGTCGCCTACGCGCTGGGCGTCCTCGGACTCTGGACGCTGGCCGGCCGGACGGGCATCCACTTCGTCGCCGCGCTGTCGCTGGCGGCGGGCGTCTGGCGGTTCGCGCGGGAGTTCGTCGACCTCGACGCCGACTCGTTCGGCCCCGCGACGTCCGATGCCGCTCGCGGCGCGTCCGAGGGTGAAACGGACGGCGACGAGGCGACCTTCACGTAGGGATTCGATGGCGCGGACGACGACTGACGGGGACGGCGAGCGGACGGTCTCGGTCGATCCGGGGACGCAGTGTCTGGTCGGCGTGCCGTCGATGCGGTCGCCGCTCGATTACCTCCCACGGTCCGCGTTCGAGAACCTGCTCGTCGTCTCGACCACGCGGCCGCCGAGCGCGGTCGAGCGGACCGTCCGCGCCCGCAGCGGGGACCCGGAGAACGTCGGCGTCGTCCCGGTGTCGGGGTCGGCCGTCGACTACGACGGGCCCCTCTGGGTGGCGGACGTCGTCGGGCCGACGGACCTGACGGGCGTCGACGCGCGCTTCGCCGACGCCGTCCGCTACGTCGAACCGGGCGAGGGCTGGGTCGCGTTCGACAACGTCAACGTGTTGCTCATGTACGCCCGGGCGGACAACGTCTACCAGCTCGTTTCGGCCGTCGCCTCCCGGTCCCGGAAGCGAAACGCCCGCGGTGTCTTCGCGGTCGTCCCCGGTGCGGTGACCGAGAGCACACACGACCGGTTTCGCGAGCCGTTCGACGCCGAACTCCGATTGGCCCGCCGGGAGTGAGAAGCGGACCGCTCGACGGTGTGGGACGACGTTCACATCGTCGGCGAGAAGGGCGAATATCGCCGCTCGCGTCGCTCGCGACGTAGTTCAACTGAAAAGCGGACGGAGCCACCGAAGGGGGCTCTATCCCGCTCCGTCGAGCCGACCCGGGCAAGTCGGCCCGACGTTTGCCGGTTGTCAGAGGCACCCCGGCACCTACCAACAACCACCGCATCTATTATAACATCACCTTCCGAACCGCCACGCAGCGCGTGATTCGAGGTATATAAGATTTTTCGCCGAGGTCGTCTTCGGTCGCCCGGCTCAGCGACCCACTGCATCGCGACGGAAACACTGAACCCGGACGCGCGGGGATCGGTAGTATGGTTCCCACCGTCGAGTACATCGAGTGGATTCGGGGCCGGCCCGGCGCCGTCGCTCACGATCTGGGATCGAGCGGGCTGTTCGCCGCGCCGTCGGAATCCGGCGTCGTTCCCGAGCGGTTAGGGGATCTGTCCCACCCCGAGGGCGGTCCGTGCCTCCGGGACCGAATCGCGGAGCGGTACGGGGTCGACCGGGACGGCGTCCTCCTCACGGCGGGCGCGACGACGGCGAACGCCGCAGCGGCCGTCGCGGCCGCGGACCGGAACGGGGGTGAGAGCGCCCACTCGGCGCTCGTGGAAAAGCCGGCGTACGAGCCGCTCGTCGACAGTCCGCGGCTGTTCGGCATCGACGTCGACCGGTTCCGCCGCCAGCCCGACTCCGAGTACGCCCTGGAACCGCAGCGGGTGGCGGGCGCGGCGACCGAGGACACGGCGTTCGTGACGGTGACCAACCGGCACAACCCCTCCGGGAGATTGGCCGACCGCGAGACGCTCGCGGCGGTCGCGGAGGCCGCCGCCGGCGAGGACGCCGCGCTGCTCGTCGACGAGGTGTACGCGCCCTACGTCCTGGAGGGCGACGGCCCGTTCGGCGGCGTCACCGCGGCCGGCCTTCCGAACACCGCGATCACGGGGTCGCTGACGAAGTTCTTCGGTCTAGAGGGGCTGTGCCTGGGGTGGGTCGTCGGCGACCCGGCGATCGTCGGCGCCGCCCGCTCCGCCGCGACGCACTTCGCCAGTCCCGCGGATCCGAGCGTCGCCCTCGCGGAACGGGCGTTCGAACACGTGGACGACCTGGTCGCGGACGGTCGGGAGCGAGTCGCCGCCAACCACGACCTCCTCGCGGCGTTCGTCGACGAGCGCGACGACCTCGACGGGCGAGTGTTCCCGGGCGCCACGTACGCCTTCCTCGACCCGCACGGCGTCGACGGGCCGACGGTCGCAGAGGCGGCGCTGGAGCGGGACCTGCTGGTCGTCCCCGGCCGCTTCTTCGAGGACGACGCGCGGATCCGGGTGAGCCTCGGTCGCGATCCCGAGCGG
The DNA here is from genome assembly GCF_003675875.1 of Halostella limicola. Taxonomy (NCBI): domain Archaea; kingdom Methanobacteriati; phylum Methanobacteriota; class Halobacteria; order Halobacteriales; family Natronoarchaeaceae; genus Halostella; species Halostella limicola. The sequence goes on from NZ_RCDI01000003.1 coordinate 681,726, forward strand.
ATGCGCGCGGCGCTCGACGTCCTCGGCGCGACGCTCGACGACGTCGCCGGGGCGAGCGTCTGACCAACAATTAAGGTACGTCCGGTACACCGGACCTGTATGGACGACACGCCCCAAGAGATCACCGCGCTGGTGGGCCGGGAGGTGTACTCGAACAACGGCGTCTTCGTCGGCGAAGTCGAGGACGTCCGTCTCGACCTCGACACGGAGATAGTCACCGGCCTCGCGCTGCACGAACTGAACTCCGACGTCTTCGGCGCCATCGACGGCGACGCCCGCGGCGTCATCATCCCCTACCGCTGGGTGCAGGCGGTCGGCGACGTCATCCTGATCAACGACGTCATCGAGCGCATCCGCCGGCCCGAAGACGAGGAAGAAGAGGCAGTCGCCTAGGAGCCGTTCCCGCTCTCTCCGCTCTCGACGCCCATCGCGTCGAACAGTTTCCGCTTCACCGCTTCCTCCGTCAACTGGAGGAGCGTGTCACGGTTCTCCTCGTTGGTCTCGATGCCCGTGAAGATGCCCAGCGGGATCTCCGCGCTGGCCTGCGTCGAGTGGCCCGCGGCCTCGCCGATCTCCGCGTAGGCGTCGGCGAGCACCTTCCCGATGTTCATGCGGATGTCCTTCGAGCGCGCGGCGAGGTAGATGGTGTCGTCGGCGATGCCGAAGACGGCGGTCGTCGTGATCCCCTCCAGGTTCAGGAGGTGCTGGGCCGCCTGCGAGAGGGCGTCGCGGTCACGGATGAACCCGGCGTTCGAGACGAGGTGGCTCCCCTGCACCTCGCGGTTGGTGATCGCCTCCGCGAGCACGTCGAGCGTCTCCGGGGACATGCTCGGCGACTCGACCTGCTCTAAGGTGTCGTGGTTCGCGAACGGATAGAGGTACGCCGCGGCCGTCAGGTCCGCGGGCGTCGTGTCCCGCTTGAAGTCGAGCGTCTCCGCCCGGATGCCGTACAGCAGCGCGGTGGCGACTTCCTCGCCGACGTTCATGTCGAACTCCTGAATGTACTTCGTCAGGATCGTCGAGGTGGAGGACATGTTCGGGCGCACGTCGACGAACTCCGCGTCGTAGTCCTCGTCGGGCTCGTAGTGGTCGATGAGCACGTCGACCGCGAGGTCGTGGGTCACCTCGGAGGCCTTGGCGTGGTCGACGAGCGCGACCGTGTCGTACGCGTCGAAGTCCTCGATGTCGTTCCAGTTGTGGAGCTCGATCCCCAGCAAGTTGACGAACGCCCGGTTCTCCTGGTGGCCGATGTCGCCGAGATAGAGGATGTCCGCCTCGACGTCGAGGTGCTCCGCGATCGCCTGCAGCGCCGCCGCGCTCGCGATCGAGTCGGGGTCGGGGTTGTCGTGGGTGAGGATCGCCACGCGATCTTTCGTGTCGGTCAGCACGTCGCTCAGCTGCCGGGCCTTGTACTCCAGTTCGCCCGTCTCCAGCGAGCGGAGCGCGGAGTCCGCGATGACCGCCGAGGGGTTGATGACGTGGTCGGCGCCCAGTTCGGTCAGCTCGTCGCTGGAGACCGGGTCGCTGGCCCGGACGACGACGAAGTGGTCGGCCTCCTGCTCGCGGATGTTCGACACCGCCGCCTTGTTCGCCTCCACGTCGGAGGACATGATGAGGATGACGTCGCGGTCGTCGACCATCTCGGCGACCGAGCCGTCGCTGATGTCCGCCTGCTGGGCGTTGAGGTCCTGGTCGCGCAGCGCCTCGACTCGCCCCGGGTCCTTGTCGATGATGAGTACGTCCTTCCCCTGGTCGACGAGTTCCTCGGCGACCGCGTGACCGACGCTCCCGCAACCGAGGATAGCGTACGTCGAGATCGAGGAGATAGCGACCCCAGTGTTCATTTGCCAGACCTTTATCTCGGACCACACTTAACGGTCCCGACCCGTCGCTCCAACGGCGATTCCGGCCGGATCCACCGTCTCGGGACTTCGGTGCCGACGCGCCGATCTCCTTCCGAACCGCATCGCCCGATCGCGACGCGGCCGCGGTGCGAGCGGCGATCCGATCCTGTTTTATCCCTCGCACGTAACTCGGTGGATAGTGATGCGCGCCGACGATCCCCCTCGGGGACCGCCGCGCGCGGAGGTCAAACCGTGCTTCTAAAACGAATGAAACGTCTCCTCGCCGACGATGCCGAAGTGCTCCACGAGTGCCGGCGGTGCGGCGCGTCGCTCGACTCCGACGAGGACGCCTGTTCGGAGTGCGGTTCGACCGATTTCGAGCGATTCGAGATCCGCTGACCCTGGTCCCGTCGCCGACTCCCCGCCCGCATCCGAATCGCGAAACAAAACGTATTTTAGTATACCCCGGCAAGCAGAGAGTGCACAGGGCCGGTAGCTCAGTCCGGCAGAGCGTCTGACTCTTAATCAGACGGTCGCGTGTTCAAATCGCGCCCGGCCCGCTTTTGCGACCATCACTTTCGTGAGGAGCGAAGCGGCCAGAGCGATTTGCAGTAGACGAGTCGCAGCGCGTGAGCGAGCGTAGCGAGCGAACCGGAACGTCTCGGCGTGGTTCAAATCGCGCCCGGACCGTTACATTCTCGCGCGAACTACCGACGAGCCACGCGTGGCGCGCTCCGCCATCGCGGCCGCTCCGGCGACGGCGCGGGAACCAGCCGTCGAAGCCTCCGCAGGACCCCCAAAAGAGTCACGTCAGTCGATCCGTTCGAGCCGCGGACCGCCGCAGGACGGACACACCCGGTAGGACGTGTCGTACGTGCCGTCGCAGTGGAAGCACTCGTACCGTTTGGCCGGACTGTCACGGATAGTGTCGCGGAGTCGTTTCAGGACGCCCATCTCGTTCCCCGGCCGGAACATCGGAGCAGTTCTTGTTAATTGTTACCGTTCCTGTACGCACGCCGGTGAACGCCGCTCGACGACAGGTTCGTCGGTTGGCAAAAATCCTTTGACGGGTCCCGGAGTATCCCGGCACGTATGGCGAACTTCGACACCTACGAGTGCGCGAACTGCGGTGACGAGTTCAAGGCACACTCCAGTTCGAACGCGGCGGAAAGGGAGACCTGTAGCCCGGCGTGCGACACGGCGTCTCGCTGAACGGGCACCGAAACGCCGACCCGGATCTCCGCTCCCCGGCTCGTCCGAGCGGCGGCCGCGGCAACCGTCGACGACCGCGGCGCTGGCGACGGGAGGCGGCGTTACTCGTCGGGGCTGTAGTTCGGCGCCTCGTCGGTGATGACGACGTCGTGGGCGTGGCTCTCGCGCTGGCCCGCCGAGGAGACGCGGACGAACTCCGAGCGCTCCTTGAACTCGGGGATCGTCGCCGCGCCGACGTAGCCCATGCCGCTCTGCATCCCGCCGGAGAGCTGGTGGAGCTCGCTCTGCAGGGTGCCCTTGTACGGCGTCGCGGCCTCGACGCCCTCGGGGACGTACTCCTCCTCGTCCTCGGGGGCTTCCTTCAGGTAGCGGTTCTCGTCGTCGTCGCCGCCGGCCATCGCACCGACGCTGCCCATGCCGCGGTACTGCTTGTACTTCTTGCCGTTCATCGTGATGACGCGGCCGGGCGCCTCCTCCGTGCCCGCGAAGTAGGAGCCGAGCATGACGGCGTCTGCCCCGGCGGCGATGGCCTTGATCGCGTCGCCGGAGTAGCGGATGCCGCCGTCCGCGATGACGGGCACGTCGTGCTCTGCGGCGACGTCGGCGACCTGAGCGACCGCGGTGATCTGGGGCATGCCCGCGCCGCTGACGACTCGCGTCGTGCAGATGCTGCCCGGGCCGATGCCGACCTTGATCCCGTCGGCGAAGTCGACGAGGTCGAGCGCGGCCTCGCGCGTGCCGACGTTGCCGACGACGACGTCCGCGTCGACCGCCTCCTTGATATCGCGCGCGCCGTCGATGACGTTCTGGTTGTGCGCGTGCGCGGTGTCGATGAACAGGGCGTCGGCGCCCGCCTCGTCGGCGGCCGTCGCGCGGTCCGTCTCGAACGGGCCGACGGCGGCGGCCGCGAGCAGCCTGCCGTCGTCGTCGCGGGCGGCGTTGTCGTACTCGCGGCGCTGGAGGATCCCCTGCATCGTGAGGAGGCCGACCAGCCGGTTCTCGTCGTCCACGATCGGGACGCGCTCGATCTTGTACTCGTACATCAGTTCGAGCGCCTCGCGCGCAGTGACGTCCTCGGGCGCGGTGATGACCTCGTCGGTCATCGCCTCGCGGACCTCGTCGCGCTCGCCGACCTCCAGGTACGGGCGGATGTCGGTGCCGCTGATGATGCCGAGCACCTCGTCGTCCTCGTCGACGACGGGCGCGCCGCTGACGCCCTCGCGCTCCATCATCTCGTCGACCTCGCGGACGGTCTGTTCCGGCCGCGCGGTGACGACGTCGCGGATGACGAGCTCGTCGGCGCGCTTGATGCGCTCGATCTCGGCGGCCATCCGGTCGACGTTCATGTTGCGGTGCAGGACACCCAGGCCGCCCTGCCGGGCCATCTCGATGGCCAGCTCGCTCTCGGTCACCGTGTCCATCGCCGCCGAGAGTATCGGCACGTTCAGTTCGACGTTGGTCGAGACGCGCGTCGACAGGTCCGCCTCGTCCGGCTCGACCTCGCTCTCCTTCGGGCGGAGGAGCACGTCGTCGAACGTCAGCGCTTCCGGTACTCGGAGCTTCTCGGAGAAGGGTTCGTCCTCAGGAACGTCGTTCGCCATGTAAACTGTCGGCATCCGCGGCCCAAAAACGTTGCGAGACGCCCCCCGATCTGGGAGGCTGCCACACGGTACATCGCCGCTCGTGGCCGTTCACCGGGGAACGTGCGGACACGTCCCACGCAATACTTATGGACAACCCTGAACGTTTGTACTGTATGGACTCCGCCAGTCCCATCGCATCGCGCAGCGCCGGTCAGACGAGCGACGACTCCGGCAACCTCTTTACACTCTTCGCGATGGCGGTGACATTTAAACGGGCGGAGAATTCGCTTCCGGCTAACTGGCAGTGGGGCGGTGACGGCAGCCGCTATCGCCATCCGGAACACCCATCGGCCACGGGGTATGGCCATCACGGATAAGCCAGCATGAGCACGTCTCAGCACCCGATCGCGCTGCACCTCGAGGACCAGGTGGGCGGCGCGACCAAGCTGCTCGCTACCGTCATGTGTCTCCCGCTGATCGACGGCATCTTCCCCGCGCTCGTCCTCGCCGGGGGAGTCGACTCCGTCGCCGGTATCATACAGGTCGGCCTGCTGGTGTTCGGCGGGAGCGCGACCGTCGCGGTCATCCTCGCCGAGATGGAGGGCACGCCCCGGGAACAGGCCAAGATCGTCGCGCTCGTCGGCGCGGTGTTGCTCCCGGTCGCCGCCGCGGAGGCGGCGCTCGCGCCGACTATCGAGAGCCTGCTGGACATGGCCCTGTTCGAGCGGTTCGCGGCGCTCGTCATCGCCGCCGTCGCGGCGAAGACGGCCAGCGCCCGGATCGGCGAGTACCTGCCCCGTCCGGCGGTCATCATCGGCCTGGGCCTCGTCGCCAGCTTCGACCCCGCGGGCGCGGAACTGGTGTTAGTTCCCGACGCGACGCTCGTCGCGAAGGCGGTCGCCTCGGCCGGCGTCGGCGTCGGCTTCGCGCTGGCCGTCGCCCTGCTCTCGCCGATGCTGCGCGAGCAGGTCGACATCGACCGCTTCCGCTTCGGCAGCGCCGTCGCGCTCGGCGTCCTGCCGCTGTCGCTGCTCGGCCTGCTGTTCGACCAGGCGCCGCTCGCCGTCCTCGCGGTGACCGCGCTGTTCGCGTTCGACCCCAGCGGCGACGCGACGCTCGCGGAGTCGGACGACGGCTCCCCCGCCGACGCCGGTCCCGAGGGTACGCTGGCCGACGGCGGCCAGGAGGCGAACGACGACGCGGAAGACGACCGGACCGCGGACGACCCGGTCGCCGCCGAGGGCCGCGCGCCCTGGCTCTAGAGCCGAACGCTTACTTTCCCCGGCCGACTTCCTCGCGTATGAGCAACCGCGTCGTTCAGGGCCGGATGGTCACCGCCGAGTCGCTCGCGGAGATGATCGAGGGCGAGAGCGTCATGGAGGCCGAAGCCATCGAGGACGCCGACCGGCAGTGCCCCCAGTGCGGCGAGGACGTCCTCGCCGTCGGGTACATGCCGACCGTCACCGAGTTCGTCACCGGGTACAAGTGTCAGGAGTGCGACTGGGGCGAAACCGACCGCGACTGACCGCCCGCACCCGATTCCGAACCGAAACCACTTTAGGCAACTCCGACCAACGAGGAATCGAGGGGTCGTGGCCAAGCCCGGCATGGCGACTGACTCCAGAGGTTTCAGCGCTCGGTGACGACATCCCAGACTGGTATACCGAGCGACCGACTGATCATCGGTCGCGTTGACGACCCTCTGGGGTACCGAGGCGCACCGGAGATATCAGTCGATCGGGGGTTCAAATCCCTCCGACCCCACTTCCTCACGCGACGCTCACCTTCGAGCGCCGCGTGTATCCGTGACCGAGGAACCTTTGGAGCGGGGAGCGGCTTCACTGCGGCCGTGGTGCAAGATCTCCTCCACTATCGCTGGGAATCGATCTTCTCAAAACACTCGTCGACGAACGTCGGGAGCGCTACCTCCGTCTCGGGGTCGATCGAGAAGAAGATCCCGTCTTTCGCGCCCAGTAATAGCAGGAAGCTCGTGCCGAGGTCCGAGAGGTAAATGCTGCAGTAGGTGTCGGTACCGTAGGCCTTGCTGCTCAGGGAACTCTGGAGCGATTCGAGGACGAAGTCCTCCCGGATCTCTTCCGGGGTCTTCTCGGCGATTTCCGAAACGTACCGCCGTGAGATCTCCGACTGGTAGAGGACGTCGTGTGACGTCTCGTCGTAGGCGACGACTACGTGGAGCCCGTCGCCGACTCTGGATCGAAGAAACGCCAGCAACTCCTCGTAGGAGGAACTCCCCATACCATGCTGGTCCGGAGCCGCCGTCATAATTGCTTCGCCGGTCCGTCCGCTGACGTAAACTGCGGTGGTACCGACGACGGTCGGCGAAACGGTTTTGCCACCAGTGTTCGACCGCCGCGTATGGACGAGATCGGTCGAACGCTCGACGCCTACGAAGCGGATCCCGACTCGTACGTCGAACGGTATCGACGGGAATCGGTGGCCGCGGAGTACGGCGATCGCTTCTTCGACGTCCTTCCCGGGGACCGCATCCTCGACGTCGGGTGCGGTCCCGGCGCGGACGCAGCCGAGTTCGCCGTGCGCGGATACGACGTCACGGGGTTCGACCTGACGCCGTCGTTCCTGCGCGCCGGCCGCGAGCGCGTCCCGAACGCGTCGTTCGCGCGCGGGGACATGCGTCGGTTGCCCTTCGGCGGGGCGTCGTTCGACGCAGTCTGGAGTTGCGCCTCGTTCCTTCACGTCCCGCGCGCGGACGCGCCCGACACACTGCGAGAGTTCCGCCGAGTGCTCGACGACCACGGCGTCGTCTTCCTCTCGGTGAAACGCGGCGACCGGAGCGGCTTCGATGCGGACAGCGGTCGCTACTTCGAACGATACCGCGTCGAGGGACTCGCATCGCTGATCGACGGCGCGGGGTTCGACCTGATCGACGCGCAGTCCGGCGACGGGTGGGTACAGGTGCTCGCTCGCGTCGCTCCCCACGGTTCCGACGGTCAGTCGTAGGTCCTGTACGAAGCGGTGCCGACGTCGACCCGCACCAGCGCGTTCTCGGCGTGAGCGTTCTCGGGGGCCCCGTACTTCCTGTTGATGCGACGGTTCGCTTCCCGGAACGCCGCCTCGTCCTCGACGACCGTCGCCGTCCCCAAGAGTGTCACCGTCCACTCCGTCTGTCCGCCCTCGTCCTTCTGGACCGAGAGCGCGACGCGGGGGTTCTCCCTGACGTTTCGCAGCTTTCGCCCCGACGTGACCAGCTCGACCGCGCCGTCGCCGTAGACGTACCACACCGGGGCGACGTGCGGTCGGTCGTCGACGCTCGTCGCGAAGTGGGCCATCAGCGGTTCGCTCGTGAGCAGCCTCTCCGCCGGTTCCGGGACGCTATCGGACACGATCCGCCGTACGACCGGGAGCCGAATAAAGCCCCTCTCCGCTCGCACACCGTTTCCCACTTGCCAAACGGTCTTCACACACGCCTGCTGTCAGTCAATAAGGCAATAAGGGAGAACCCCGTACCCATGCCCACTGTGGCGAACACTCAGGTCACGCTCATTCAGATCGACAACTACGGTCCATGGACGGTGACGCCGGAGCCGCGACGCGAGGTCGATCTCCAGACTATGCAGTCCCGCCTGTACGCCGACCTCTCCCAGCTCATCGGGAACCGCGACGGGTACGTGTTCTTCACCCGTTTCGACAACATGATCGCGGTGACGAACGGGCTCGACATGGACGTTCACGACCGGGTCCAGGAGTCAATCGGTAACCGCTATCCCGTCTCGATCAGCCTCAGCGTCGCGGCCTCGCCCTCGCCGATCGAGGCGCTCGAAACCGCGACGGAGCAGCTGCAGGACGCCGGGAGCGCACAGGACAAGGGACGGCGAGAGATCCTCCGCGGCGATCACGTCGCACCGGACGATCGATCCGACGACGACGTTCAGATCGCCCACTTCGACGTCGTCAACGCGACCGGGAAATACACCGACCAGATCAACGCCTTCGATACGTTCATCACCATCGAGCAGGGATACGCGGAGCTCATGCGGTACATGCGCCGCGCGCACGAGTCACTCTCCTTTTTCGTCGGGGGCGACAACATCATCGCCGTCTGCCCGAACCTCTCGGACGACGAGTACGATGACGCGATCCGCCACGTCGCCGACGCCGTCGACGTGGACCTGCAGGTCGGCGTCGGCCGGGCCAACAACGCTCACGAGGCCGGAATGGCCGCGAAGCACGCACTCGAGGAGTGTCGGTACAACGGGACGCGCGTCGAGAGCGTTCTCGGAACCCCACACCAGGACTAGTCGGCCGCGAGCTCCCCGCCCTCCGTCAGGAGGTCACCCACCGCTTCCGCCTGCTCCTGGTAGCGGTTCCGTATCGTGATCTTGCTCACGTCCGCGATCTCGTGGACGTCGCTCTGCGTGCACTCCTCCCTGTGGACCGTCGCCGCGTAGTACACCGCCGCGGCGGCGAATCCTCGCGGCGATTTTCCGGACGCGAGTCCCTGATCGGTGGTGACCGTGACGATGTTCTGGGCGAGTTCGCGCGTGTCGTCGGGCAATCCGAGAGCGTCGCAGTACTCGTCGACGAACGCGTTCGGGTTGAACGACTGGATCTGGACGCCGAGTTCGGACTGGATCCACTTGGACCGCCGGAAAAGCAACTTCTTCTCCAGTTCTCCCTCGGCGGCGATCGCCTTGGGACTGGCCGGAACGTTCTCCCGCTTGCACGCGAGATACAGCGCGGCCGTGGCGACGACCTCGCAGGACCGTCCCTGCTGTGTCTCGTCCGTGAACGCCCTGTGGAAGATGGCGTAGCCGGTCTCACACACACTGTCGGGCAGGTCGAGCGCGTCAGCGACGGACCGTATCCGGTCGTCGCCTCGTTCGCGCAGAGCTTCGATGTCCATAATTCCCCACGAATCGACGTATTCGACCGTGTCTACGATCCCCATACATCTATCTCTTTCGTCGGGAACCGCCTTCGACTCCGATCTCGAACGGTCGTTCATCCAATAGCCGACGAGTCGACGGCCTTTTATTACCGAATCGATTCGAATGTAGTGCGAACAAACACGCGCGGAGGGCGAGACGATCCTCGGCCCTCCAGGTGAATCCCGGACCCGACGTGTATGAAAGGGTTTAAATACCAATCATCCACTAAAAATAGGTCCGAAGACGGACTTCGGGTCGGCGACGATCGCGTCTCCGTCCCCGTGTTCCGGCTGGGCGACTGCTCGCCGGACAAGGTTCGAAGGGTTTATACCTTACTCGAACACTACAAATTAGTCCGAAGACGAGGGCGGTCACACCGCCCAGGACTTCCGACGAGCGTTCGACGCTCGTCGAAGAGGATTCGACGGGTTTATGTACCCGTGGACGCCTACAATGAAGTCCGAAGGAAATGAGGATTCCACCCCTGCGGTCCGCCGTACACGATGGAATCTGATGTTAGCCTTGGTAGTTCGGTGCCACCCGGCCGTTCAGACGGTCCGGTGGTCGCCGAATTACGGACCACGCAATAGGTGTACACTCTTACGAGTGTACCCGCCAGACCCCCCGGCCCACAGTGGCCGGGAGCATTCCGGTTGATCCTGCCGGAGGCCATTGCTATCGGGGT